>PLOR01000100.1:0-33363 GCA_003142185.1 Bryobacterales bacterium | reverse complement strand
GTGCGATAGCATAACAGCTATGAAGAAATCGATCGGCCTGGCGATTGGTGGGGCATGCTTTAGCTTGCCGTTTTGGTTCGGCGGCGCGCTCGCGGCGCAGCCGGGGCCCATCAACCCGCAACATATTCGCGAAGACGTGAAGTATCTTTCGAGCGACTTGCTGGAAGGCCGCGGCGTGGGAACCAGGGGCGGCGACCTGGCCACGGAATACATCGCGCGGCAACTGGCGGCGGCCGGCGCCAAACCGGCGGGCGAAGACGGCACCTACTTCCAGAAGGTGCCGCTGGTGGGCGTCGCCACGCAACCCGAGACGGAGATCTCCGCGACGGCCGGCGGCAAGAAGATCGATTTCAAGCTGCTCGACGACCTGGTGGGCATCGACATGAGCCAGCGCGACAGCACGGCCTTTGACGCCGGCGCGGTCTTCGTGGGCCACGGCATCACGGCGCCGGAATGGAACTGGGACGATTTCAAAGGCGTGGACGTGACCGGCAAGGTGCTGGTGCTGTTCACCAACGAACCCACTTCCGACGATCCGAAATTCTTCGATGGCCCCGCGCTCACTTACTATGGCCGCTGGGTCTACAAATACGAGGAAGGGCTGCGGCGCGGCGCGCGGGCCGTCCTCATCATTCACACCACGCCGACCGCCGGTTACGGCTGGGAGGTGGTGCGCGGTTCCTGGGCGCGCGAGCTGCCCTACGTGAAACTGGCCGCCGGCGAGCGCGCGCTTTCCTGCGCCGGCTGGCTGTCGCGCGAGGCCGGCGAACGGCTGCTGGGCCTGGCGGGCAAGACGGTGGACGAGCTGTTGGCCGCATCCGAAAAGGCCAGCTTCCGGCCGATCGACCTGGGAATACAGATCCACGGCAAGATGGTTTCCCACTTGCGCGAGTTGAACACGCGCAACGTGGTGGGGCTGGTCGCCGGCAGCGATCCGAAGCTGAAGGACGAAGCGGTGATTTACAGCGCGCACTGGGACCACCTGGGGATCGGCACGCCGGTAAATGGCGACTCGATTTACAACGGCGCCATCGACAACGCCACCGGCTGCGGCATCGTGCTGGAGCTGGCGCGGGCGTGGGCGGCGTTGCCAGCCAAGCCACGGCGCTCGGCGCTATTTCTTTTCGTGACGGCGGAAGAAGGCGGCCTGAAAGGCTCGGAATACTATGCGCAACACCCGCTAATTCCGGCCGCGAAGACGGCCATCGATCTCAACTTCGACGCCGTCCCGCCGTGGGGCCGCGCCAAACAGATCTCGATCGGCGGCGCGGAACGCACCGACGTGCTGCCGCTGGCCGAGAACGTCGCTAAGCGGCTGCAGCTCGGAATCCAGCCGGATGCGGAGCCCGGGCAAGGCCATTACTTCCGCTCCGATCATTTCTCGTTCGCGCGCGCCGGCATTCCCGCCTTTTCGATCGACCTGGGAACCGAGTTTGAGGGCAAACCTGCCGGTTACGGCATGCGAATGTGGGAGGAGTACAACCGGCTGCACTATCACCACCCCTCCGACGAATATCACGAAAACTGGGATTTCACCTCGGACGCCCAGGCGGCCGAGTTCGGATTCATCCTCGGCAGCGATATCGCCAACCAGGACAAGCTGCCCGACTGGCGGCCGGGCGACCAGTTCCACAGGCAGTAATCACGGCTGTCGAAATCCGTGTACTGTGAGAGTGCCCGGCGGGCCCAGGTTCGCGGGCTGGCACAGGTGCGATAGTGTACCGACAAACTTCTCTTGACGCGAATCGTACCGGATATCGTAAGAGTCGAGACAGCCGCCGCGTCCGCTATAGTCAATCTGGTACTTCCAGTGGCCAGGTTCGATCGGATTCTCGACGAGGAGATAGTCGACCCAGGTGAAGGTCTCAACCTCCGGCCGGCCCACGCGATCAGCTTGCTCGAAAGTAAATCTGACTTCTTTCGGCTCGAACATCGTTACCTCAAGCTCGGCCCGATATTGGATGACCTTGTCCTGTTTGGGGCTGTAGCCGACCATTGTCGTCGGCCGACCCATACACGACAGGGCCTCAGAAAACGCCGTCTCCAGCGCGAGGCCGTCGCCGTTCAGATCACGTAGCGCGAGCAATGCCGGTTTGCCCTCGGTGCCTTTCGGATGGCCGGGCACTAGGTAAAACTCCCCGCTCAATATGCGGTAAGGGACGTCAAAGTCATTCCCTTCTATCGAACTCGCCAGCTCTACGGTGTTGATTCGGCTTCCCGTACCAGTGTCCAGTAGTGACAATCTGGTGGGCCCGCTATAGTAACTCCCTAGCGTGATCTCCGGACACGTATACGGGCGAGCCTCGGAGAGCGGACCGCGGTCGTGCTTCGAAGGCGAGATCATCCATAGCACGAGCTCGCGACCTGGGTGAACGGCGTTCGGTATCTCCGCGCGCTCGACGACGAAGGCATTCTTCGGCAACGGCGACACAGGCGGCACGGATTGCGCGAAGAGCGGCGATACGGATGATATGAAAGCAATCAATGCTGAGATCGATGGCAGGCTGAGGCATTCTGAGCCGCACATGCATTCAGTATAGGCGGGAAGTCCTCCAGACGATACCGCGAGCCGCGCTTCACTCGGTGCAGCATCCACTGTTCGCTACCGAACACCTTGTCGCGAAACGGGACAGTGGGGCAGGCGCTTTCGCCTGCCAACGGCAGTGCGCTACGGCAACAGTTGGCAGGCGGAAGCGCCTGCCCCACTTCCAGGGCGTACCCAGAACTCGGCGTGACCGCCCTCGCCAGTCCTGGCGTGCTCGCGTTCCGCCATCGGCCCGAGGATTGCACCACGGATGAGGAATGACTCTCTTTCCGCGCAGTCCGTTCCGCGTCCGCTATCTGGCTTGGCTGCTGGCGTGGTGGGCGTGGCCAGCTTCGGCACAGCCGTCCAACATCGCGATTCTGCCGCCGCATCCGCGGCCGTTGGGCTTCTTGACGCGACCATACCAGCAGCGCGCGGTGCCGGCGGTGAATCTCACCAACTCGGGACGCCTCAGCGGGCTGATTCGATCCGGCAGCCTGTACCTGAGCGCGCGCGACGTGGTGGCGCTGGCGCTCGAGAACAACATCGATATTGAAATCCAGCGTTACGGCCCGCTGATGGCGCGCCAGGATATCGAGCGAGCGCGGGTGGGCGGCGCGCTGCGGGCGCCTTCGACGGCGATCGCGCCGGGACCGCAATCGGTGAGCCTGGCGGGCATCAACGTGAGCGGCACCAGCCTGGCGAGCGGCGCAGGAGTGGGCTCCGGCGGCGGCATCACGGGACAGATCGGCGCGCAGATCCCGCAGACGGACCCGATTGTCAATGTTTCGGCTAATTTCGGGCATCTCACGTCGCCGCAGAGTAACCTGGTGCTGTATCAATCCAATTCAGTAGTGGAGGACTATCAAAGCTTCAACGCCGGATACAGCCAGCAATTCATGGGTGGAGGCGCATTCAGCCTCAACTACGGCAGCACGCGGGCCACCGCCAACACTCCCACAATTCTGCTGAATCCTTTGACGCAGGGCAGCCTGAACCTGAATATTTCGCAGAACCTGCTGCAGGGGTTCGGCGCGTCGGTGAACAACCGCTACATACGGATTGCGCGCAACAACTCGCGCTATTCCGAGTTGCAACTGAAGCAGCAGGTGACGACCACGGTTTCGGCGGTGTTGAACCTGTACTGGGACCTGGTGGCGTTCAACGAGGACGCGCGCCTGAAGCGGCTGGCGCTCGATGCGGCGCGGCAGCTTTACGAAGACAACAAGAAGGAACTGGCGGCGGGCGCGATAGCGGCGATCGAAGTGACGCGCGCGCAGGCGGAGATTCCGGCGCGCTCGGAGGACGTGCTGATCGCCGAGACCAACCTGCTGCAGCAGGAAATCGTGCTGAAGAACGCGCTCAGCCGGCGCGGGATGGAAGATCCGGCGCTGGAGGATGCGCACATCGTGACGCTCGATCCAATCCAGGTGCCGGAGCAGGAAGGCCTGGCGCCGCTCAAAGACCTGGTGAAGCAGGCGCTCGACGAGCGGCCGGACCTGGAGCAGAATCGCATCAACATCCAAAGCCAGCTCCTGGTGCTGAGCGGAGACCGAAGCGCGCTGAAGCCATCACTGCAAGCGTTCGCTTCCTTCACCAACGCCGCCCTGGTGGGCGCGCCCAACCCGCTCAATGTGGGCAACCCGGACAACCTGCCCGACCCCTACTACTACGGCGCCTATGGCAGTTTACTGGCGCAGATTTTCCGCCGCAACTTCCCGAATTACACGGCCGGCTTTTCGCTGACCGTTCCGCTTCGCAACCGCGCTGCGCAAGCCGATTTCGCGACCGACCAGTTGCAGATGCGGCAGCAGGAGCTGCAGCTCGAAAAAAGCGTGGCCCAGGTGAGCGTGGACGTGAGAAACGCGCTGATCGGCGTGGAGCAGGCGCACTCGCGGTATGAAACCGCTCTGGAAACGCTGAAGCTGGCGCGGGAAACGCTGGAGGCCGAGAAAAAGAAATACGAGTTCGGCAAGTCCACTAACGCGCTGGTGATCCAGGCGCAACGCGACGTGGTGGCGGCGGAAAGCGAGCAAGTGCAATCGATGGCGAATTACACGCACGCGCGCATCGCGCTGGACCAGGCGGTCGGGATGACGCTGGAGCGCAGCGATATCAGCATGGCGGAAGCGGCCAGCGGGCAGGTGGAGCGGCGTTCCATCTTGCCGGCCACGCTGCCGGGGAAGAAATAGGGCCGCCATGCGAACGATCTCACGAAGGTCCATGACCTGTTCAATCGCCGCCAACCGCTCGCTGACGGGGTGCCTTCCGGGCCCGGCTCCGATGCGCGTTCAGAGCCTCGACAATAGCGGGGCGGACGCCCCCGTCCGCGGCCGGCCCCCAGGCCGGCCTTTCGCGGCAACGCTACGGCTTGATTATTTGAGCGAAAGGCGGGTCCAGGGGGACCCGCGCGGATCGGGGGGTCCGCCCCACAATTGGCGAGCGGTTGGAGCGGCTGTTGCATGGCTCGCTCTGGCGGGCGCGCTGGCCGCCCAGGCGCCGCTGCCGATTGCTCCAACGAAGCCGCAGGGACTGCCGTTCGTCCGCTCATACAAGCCGGTAACCGTGCCGGCACTGCGGCTGACGGGCACCGGCCGGCTGCGCAACATGATTCAAGCGGGCAACCTTCACCTGACCGCGCGCGACGCAATTGCGCTGGCGCTGGAGAGCAGCCTCGACCTGGAGATCGCGCGCTACAACCTGGTGATGGCGGATTGGGCGGTGGAACGCGCGGAATCGGGCGGCGCGTTGCGCGGCGTCACCGGAGCCAACTCGGAATCGGTGACTCTGGGAAGCGGGCAGGGCGTGGCCGGCAGCCAGAGCGGCGGCGGATCGCCGGGCTCGTCCGGGTCGGCCACAGTGGCGGGCGCCGCACTGATCCAACAGATCGGCCCGGTGACGCCGCAGCTCGACCCGGTGCTTTCGACCACAGACGCGTTTTCGCACCAGACCTCGCCCCAATACGTGGTGGTCCAAAGTGGAGTCTATTCGCTGGTGGACAACGCGCGTTCTTACAACTGGCAAATGTCGGAGGGCCTGTTGACGGGGGGAACGGCGCGCTTGAGTTATAGCGACTCGTATCTGAACGAAGCGGTGCCGACCGACGTTCTCAACCCGACCTCGTTTACCAGCCTGGGAATTTCCCTTTCGCAAAACCTGCTGCGCGGGTTCGGCGAGCGGGTGAACGGGCGCTTCATCCGCGTCAGCCGGCGGCGGGTGGGCGGCGCGAACGAAGCCTTCCGCGCGCGTTTGATTGGGGTGGTGAGCGGCGTCCTGAACGCTTATTGGGACCTGTCGCTGGCCGCCAACGATTTGCAGTACAAGCAGCGCAACCGCGACGTGGCGGCGCAGTTTCTGGCCGACACCGCGCGGCAGATCGCAGTGGGCGCGGCGCCGGCGGTGGACCGGATTAACGCCGAAAGCGCCGCCGCGGCAGCCGAACAGGCGCTGGTGGTGGCCCGCAACAGCGTAGCAGTGCGGCAGAATGCGCTGAAGGATTATCTGAGCTTCCGCGCGGTGGCGGACGATCAACTTGCCGGCGCGCAAATCGTCGCCATCGATCCGTTGAACGTGCCGGAAACCGACGACCTACCCGGTCTTCACGAACTGATCGCGAGCGCAGAACGGCGGCGCCCGGAAGTGGCGCTGGCGAATCTCTCGGTGGAACTGGCGGGAATCACCGCCGAAGGCACCGCCAACGGCGTTCTGCCGAGCCTGGGGGTTTCCGCTTCCACGAGCAACTACGGCCAGGCCGGGCAGGCCGTCCCGGGCGCCACTCCGTCGCCCTACTTCGTGGGAGGAGTGGGGAACGCGCTGGCGCAGACCTTTCGCCGCAATTTCCCCAATGAGAGCGCGGGAATCTCCTACTCCGCGCCTCTTGGGAACACGCAGGCGCAGGCCGATCACGCGATCGACGTGCTGAGCCAGCGGCAGGCCGAACTGACAGCGGAGCGCACCCGTCACGACCTGGCCGTCAACATCTCGAGCCAGGTGCTGGCGCTCCAGCAGGCGCGCGCTCGCTACAAAGCGGCGATGGAGAGCCGCGGTCTGCTGGAGCGGTTGTTGCAAGGCGAGGAGAAGAAGTGGGTGGCCGGCACTTCCGCCATCTCCACGGTGGTGTCGGCGCGCCGCGACCTTGCCAACGCGCAATCGGCCGAACTGGCCGCCGCGGCCGCCTACGTGCACGGCCGCATCGCGCTCGACCAGGAACTGGGCCGCACGCTGGAAGTGAACCAGGTGTCGGTGGAAGATGCAATCGCGAAATGACGTGGCGCACGCACTCGTGCGTGCCGCGTCGGCATTCTTGCCGACGCAGGGCGTCTCACACTTGATCGGGTGTCGAGAAGAGTCTCGACGCGGCACGCACGAGTGCGCAACGGAGCCGCGACCAAAGGGAGCGGTCGGCAGCTAACGAGTCATCGCTTGCCGCCGGCGTCCCAGTCAACCGGGCGAATGGGGCCGACACCGAAGACGTAGCAGGCGGCCCCGCACAAGGCGATCGCCGAGGCTGCCAGAAAAGCCAGGTAGAACTCACCGGTTCGCTGGACGATCCAGCCGGTAAACCAGGGCGCGGCGACGCCGGACAGATTGCCGAATCCGTTTTGGAAGCTGGTCCACTTGCCCGCCGCGCGCGGGCCGGCCAGCGTCTGTGTGATGGCGTAGATATTGGAGCTGAACAGGCCATAGCACGTGCAGGTGAACATGAGCAGCGCCATGGCGGCGGTTTCATTGTGTATGAGGGCCACTGGCAGAATCAGCGTGGAAAGCGTGAGGCCCAGGCCGGCGAAAGTCTTGCGCACGCGGTTCGGCGTGTGGCCGCGCGCGATCCAGACATCCGATAGACGGCCGCAAACGACCGCGGAAACGGCGATCAGCAGATAAGCCAGCGAGCCGACATACGCCATCTTGGTTTTCGAAAAGTGCCGCTCTTTTTCCAGATACGGCGGCAGCCAGGTGAGCAGGAAATACCAGAAGTAGTTGGCGCAGAAGAGGCCGAGCGCGGTGAACAGCGCCGCCCGGCGGCGGATCACGGAAAAGACGGTGGGCACGCGCGTAGCGTGCATTTCTTCGGGAACCGCGGTGCCGCGGCCGCGCGGCATCCAAATCAACCAGGGCGCCAACCATACCAGGCTGGCCCCACCCAGAGCGAGAAAGAACGCACGCCAGCCGTACTGCGCGATCAGCAGGCCACCGAGCAGAGTGCCGAGTGCGGGACCGCACTTGGTGCCGGCATCGATCAACGCGTTCGCCAGGCCGCGATGATGCTCGGGATAATGGTTGGCCAAAATGCGCGAGTAAGATGGATAGGCGATGGATTCACCGGCGCCGAGCACCAGGCGCAGAGCGAACACGACGGCGAAGGCGCGGGCGGCGCCGGTGATGGCGGTGGCTCCGGACCAGAGAAGGAAGCCACCGGCGAGAATCCAGCCGACGTTAAACCGGTCCACCAGCCAGCCGGAAAGGCCCAGCAACTGGCACGCGGCGTAAGTCCAGAAAAAGGCCGACAACAGCAGGCCAAGCTGGTAGTTGGTGAAGCCGAGGTCGCGCTGAATGTTGGTGGCGCCGGCGGAAAGGTTGGCGCGGTCGAAGTAATTCAGGAAGCCGGAAATGACGAGCAGCGCGAGGATGCGCCATTCCTTGCGGGACAACGCCGTGCGCACCGGAGCGGGAACCACTGTCACAGGACGCTATTCTAACCTGGATGGGGTTGCCAAACCGACGACATCATGCCAAGGTCCTGACGAAAACAGTTGTCGACGGCAACAGACCCTGTTTGCGATGATTTCTCGTCAGTGAACTTCCGTTCCATGGGGAACCATGCCCGCAGTGAGAAATGTCTTGGGCACTGTGCCTTCACCCACTAGCGTGAATTTTGGAAATCGCTTGTACCATTTTCAGGTGGTACCTCGGGATCGGAGTTCAACCAATCCTGCAATGCATCGAAATCGTCAACCGAAATCCGGCCTTCCCGAAAGCGATCCACGAGGTGTTTCAGGAAGTAGGGCGGCGGCTTCCTAATTTTCGGCATTCCGGTACTGTCGGTGGAACACGATCCTCTGAAGCTCCTGGGTCAAGCGACGGAGTTCGGATTCGTTCTTGGCTTCCTTGATGCGCCGCAAGCAGAGGTGAAGGGCCTTCTTGGAAGTGTCGAGTCCGGACGTGGCTGCTGCAGGACCTCCTTTGGCTCTCAACCATCGTGCCTGAACCGCTTTCCGGGCACTTTCGCTGCGCTGTTCCGGAGTGAGTCTGGCGGCTCTGGCGGGACCGCCCTTTTTGCCGCCGATCCGTCCTAGCGCAACAGCAGCGGGGTTCTTTCTCTTAACGGTTACTGCCATATTCGCATTATACGTGAGCGCTCAAGAGCCGGCAAGTACGTGAGCGCTCTAGTATGAGCGCGGCCCTCGCCGCTCGCGATAGAATGGGCGCCAATGCCGGCGAATGGCACTTACCTCGTCCTGATCACGGCGGCTTCCATCGCGCTGCTGCTGTTCCTGATTCTGGGCGCCAAGCTGCACGCGTTTCTGGCGCTGCTGATTTCGAGCATGGCGCTTGGCCTCGCAACGGGTATGCCGCCGGAAAGAGTGCTCAAATCCATCCAGACGGGCTTCGGCGATTCGCTGGGGTTCATCGCGGTAGTGGTGGGGCTGGGCGCGATGATCGGCCGCTTTCTTGAGGCTTCGGGCGGCGGCGTGGCGCTAGCCGACTGGCTTCTCGAACGATTTGGACGCGAGCGCGCGGCCTGGGCCATGCTGGTCGCCGCGTTTCTGGTCGGGCTGCCGATCTTCTTCGAAGTCGGGTTCATCATTCTGGTGCCGCTGGTGTGGAACCTGGCGCGCGAGACCAAGCGGTCGGTGCTTTTCTATGGCCTGCCCATGGCCGCGGCGCTCACCATCACGCACTCGATGGTGCCACCGCATCCGGCGCCGGCGGCCGCGGCGCAACTGCTGGGAGCCGATATAGGCCGGACGATTCTCTACGGCATTGCCATCTCGATCCCGGTAGCCATAGTCTCGGGCATCTTCTATGGCCAATGGATCGCGAAGCGCATCAACGTGGGCGTGCCGGAGATCGCCTCGGCCGCGCCCCAGACCGAGAAGGGAAACGCGCCGCCGGTGTGGATGGTGATCCTGCTGCTGCTGCTGCCGCTGGGGCTGATCTTCGGCGCCGCGCTGGCCACCATGGTGAACGTGCCGATGCGCGGCGTGGCGGTTTTTCTGGGGCATCCGTTCACCGCGCTGACAATTGCCGCGCTGGCGTCGCTGTACCTGTTCGGCCTGCGGCGCGGCGTTTCGCGCGAGCGGGCGATGAAGATGGCGGCCGAATCGCTAGCGCCGATGGGCGCGCTGCTCTGCATCATGGGCGGCGGCGGTGCGTTCAAGCAGGTGATTGTGGATTCGGGCGTGGGCGCGGTGGCGGGAAGGCTGCTGGTGACATCGTCGGTGTCGCCGCTGCTGGTGGTGTTCGCGATCGCGATGGTGCTGCGGGTGGCGATGGGCTCGGCCACGGTCGGCATTATCAGCGCGGCCGGCATCGTGGCGCCCATCGTCAAGGGCATTCCCGGCTACAGCCCGGAGATCATCGTGCTGGCGCTGTGCTGCGGCGGCTCGGGTCCATCGCACGTCAACGACTCCGGTTTCTGGTTGGTGAATCAATACTTCGGAATGACGGTGCCGCAGACCCTCCGCTCCTGGACCGCGATGAAGATGGTAGGCGCGTTCACGGGAATCCTGATCGTGCTGGCCGCACACGCGCTGAGCAGGTAGGACAGACCATCGTCCTTCGTGGTCTGTCATGCCTTGATGACAGCGCGGCGCCTTGACAGACGACAAAAACCGATCGTCTGTCCTATCTCTTCTATACTGGTTGCTATGCCAATTCCAATTCAAGGCGTGGACCCCGCGCAAAATGAATTTCTGGCCAGCCTCGAGGCCAAGTCGAAGAAGCCCAACGCGTTCTTCCGAGCCATGGCGAACCGGCCGGAGGTGCTGAAGACTTTTGTACCGCTGTACGGCGCGATTATGGGCCCGGGCCCGGTAAGCCAGCGCGTGAAAGAGTTCGTGTACCTGACCTGCTCCTACGCCAACCACTGCGCCTTCTGCACTTCCGCGCACGCAGCGAGCTCGCGCAAGGCCGGCATCACCGACGATGAATTGCGGGCGCTCCAGGCCGGCGACGAGCAGCCGTTCGACGCGGCCGAGCGCGCCGCAATTGCTTATGCACGCGATTTGACGCGCACGGCGACGGCCCCGGACTCGCGCGAAGAACTGTTCGCGCATTTCACGCAGGAGCAGATTGTCGAGATCACGCTGGTGGCGGCGATGGCCAACTTCACCAACCGGTTCAACAACGGCCTCCAGATGCTTCCGGGAGCGTGATGCCGATCTTAAGCGGAATCCATCCGGTGGCCGAAGCGCTGCGCGCCAAACATCCGCTGGAGCGGCTGCTGGTGGCGCAGGGCGCGGGCGGCCCGCGTTTGCAGGAACTGATCGACTTGGCGCGGCGCGCGGGCGTGCCGGTGCGCTTCGAGCCGCGGCCGGCGCTCGACCGCCTGGCGGGTAGTTCGGCGCACCAGGGCGTGATCGCGATGGGCGCGGCGCGTCAGTATGCCGAGCTCGAACAAGTGGCGCAGGCCGAATTGCTGGTGGTGCTCGATGGCGTGGAGGATCCGCACAACCTCGGCGCGGTGATCCGCACCGCGCATGCGGCGGGCGCGGGCGGCATCATCATCCCCGAACGTCGCGCGGCCAGCCTGACCGACGTGGCGGCAAAAGCCGCGGCGGGCGCCATCGAGCACCTGCCGGTGACGCGCGTCACCAACATCAATCGCACCCTCGAGGATCTGAAAGAGCGCGGCTACTGGATCTACGGGCTCGACGAGCGCGGCGCGGAATCGTACGACCAGGTTGCGTATTCGCTGCCTACCGTCATCGTCCTGGGCGGCGAAGGCAAGGGCCTGCACGAGCAGGTGAAGAAGCACTGCGACGCGCTGGTGCGGATTCCGCTGGCGGGGAAGATTTCGTCGCTCAACGTGTCGGTGGCAGCCGGCATTGTGCTGTTCGAATGGAAGCGGCGTGGCGCGGGCCGTCAGGCCTGCTGAGCCGAGAGTCGTCTCGGCTTTCCTTTTCTGGTGGCGAGTCTGAAGACTGTGCGTGGTCAACCAAGCAAGAAAAGCCGCGATGACTCTCGGTTCAGCAGCCTTGACAGGCCGCGCCACGAGCTAGAATCTTACTTGATGCGGCGCAGGCGAAGCCGCGGCGCGAGGATATCAGGCTCGAAAGGACTGAACGATTACCATGGACCATGTACTTTCGACGCACTTGTTTGTCAATCATCGGTTGACCGGCGCAACGCTCCAGCGCATCGAGCAGGCCGGGGTCCCGGCGGTGGAGATATTTTGCGCACGGCAGCACCTGGACTACCGCGACAAGGCGCAGATCGCCGAGCTCGGCCACTGGTTTCGCGACTCTACGTTGAAACTGCACTCGCTGCATTCGCCCATGTACGCCGACGAGATCTGGGGACGGTCGGGCCCGCACGCGGTGATCACGATTACCGAACCGGTAAAGGGCAAGCGGCTGGACATGGTGGATGAAATCAAGCGCGCGCTGGAGATTGCCGAGGTGATCCCGTTCCGCTATCTGATCCAGCACATCGGCGTGGGCGGCGAAGAGTTCGACCTGCGCAAGTTCGATGCGGCCTTCGCGGCGCTGGAGGAGTTGAACATGTTTGCGCGCCAGCGCGGCGTGGACATATTACTCGAGAACATTCCCAACGAGCTTTCGAGCGCGGAGCGTCTTCTGCTCTTCCAGGAATTGACGCACATCGGACTGAACTACGTTTTCGATACCGGCCATGCCAACATGAACGAAGGCGTGGCGACGGCGTTCCGGTTGATGAAGCCGCGCATACGCTCCACGCATATTCACGACAATGACGGCAAGACGGACCAGCACCTGTTCCCGTTCGAAAGCGAAGGGGGAACCGTGGACTGGAAGGAGACGATGGAGTTGCTCCGCGAACCGGACGGGCAGTTTCCCCTGGTGCTGGAACTGAAAGAGAAGCCGGAGGTCCCCCACCCGATGGATACCGTCATGCGAGTCTTCGAGCGGCTGGAGGAAGCGTAGGGCTTTGTCACGAAATTACCATGCCAATTCCTGGCGAGCGGTGTGGCGCACGCACTCGTGCGTGCCGTGTCGAGACTCTTCTCGACACCTGCTCGCCCATGGGAAGCCAAGCGTCGGCACGAGTGCCGACGCGGCACGCATGAGTGCGTGCGCCACGTCGAACCGGCATGGTTATTTCCTGTCAGGCTCTGAGCTTCGCGGCGACACATTCTTCCTATGCGACATTCGCACATAGCGGTGATCGGTGCGCCGCTCGATTTAGGACAAGGCCGGCGCGGCGTGGATATGGGCCCTTCGGCGCTGCGGGTGGCCAATCTGAACTCGCGCGTGACGGGGCTCGGATACGAGGTCGAAGACCTGGGCAACATCCCGGTGGAGCAGGCGGAAAGCTGCGCCGAAGGCGACGCACATGCCAAGTACCTGGCGCAGATCGCCGCCGCGTGCGAGCGGCTGGGCACGCAGGTAATCGAAGCTCTGGAGCGCGGCCGGCTGCCGCTGGTGCTGGGCGGCGACCATTCGGTAGCGGTGGGCACGATGAGCGGCGTGGCGCAGCACTTTCGCCGCCAGGGGCGCAGCATCGGGCTGATCTGGCTGGACGCGCACGCCGACATGAACACCCCCGGCTCCAGCCCCAGCGGCAATGTGCACGGAATGCCGTTGGCGGCGATTCTGGGCCGCGGCCCGGCGGAGCTGGTGGACCTGTTCGGCTTTCATCCCAAGGTCAGCCCCGCCCACGCGGCGATCGTCGGCCTGCGCGACGTGGATCAACAGGAGCGCTCGAACGTGCGCGATTCCGGCGTGCGGGCCTTCACCATGCGCGACATCGACGAACGCGGCCTGCGCACCGTGATGGAAGAAGCGATTCGTGCGGCTTCCGACGGCACCGACGGTTTCCACCTTTCGCTCGATATGGATTTCGTCGACCCCAAAGACGCGCCGGGCGTCGGCACGCCGGTGCGCGGCGGCGCCACCTACCGGGAAGCGCATTTGGCAATGGAAATGATCTGTGATTCGGGGAAGATGGTCTCGATGGAAGTGGTGGAAGTGAATCCGGTGATCGACGAATCGAACCGCACGGCCGATCTGGCGGTGGAGCTGATCATGTCGGGAATGGGAAAACGCATCCTATGAAGCTGCGAGTAGCGGTCGTATACGGCGGCCGTAGCGGGGAACATGAGGTGTCGGTGCGCTCGGCGCGCGCCATCATAGACGGTCTCGACCGGGACAAGTACGAGGTTTTGGAATACTTTATCGACAAGCAAGGCAAGTGGTCGCCGCGTCCCATGCTACCCGAGCCGGATGCGCAGCCGGAGATCGACGTAGTGTTCCCGGTACTGCACGGAACCTTCGGCGAGGATGGCACCATGCAGGGACTGCTGGAGCTGGCCGGACTCGCATACGTGGGCGCAGGGGTGCTGGGCTCCGCCGTTTCGATGGACAAGGAGATGACCAAACGTGTCTGTATGGAACGGATGTTGCCAGTTGTCGATTTTGTGGCGCTGCCGCGCGGGACCGCCAACGTGGTGGAAGCCTGCGCCGCCCTGCCCTTCCCGGTTTTCGTGAAACCGGCCAACCTGGGTTCGTCGGTGGGGATTTCCAAGGCGCACAACGCGCGCGAACTGGAGGCGGCGTTCGCGCTGGCGGCGGAGTACGACCGCAAGGTGATCGTCGAGCGCGGCATCGTGGGCCGCGAGCTGGAATGCGCCGTGCTCGGTAATGAGGCGCCGGCCGCTTCCCTGCCCTGCGAGATCCTGCCCTCGCGCGAATTCTACGATTACGACGACAAATACACCCTGGACCTGGCCGAGGCCCAGGTGCCGGCCAATTTGCCGCCGCAGACTACGGCCGAACTGCGGCGGCTGGCGGTGGAATGCTACCGCGCGGTGGAGTGCGAAGGGATGGCGCGAGTGGATTTCCTGCTGGAGGCTTCCACCGGCAAGCTGTACATCAACGAGATCAACACGATTCCCGGCTTCACTTCCATCAGTATGTACCCCAAGATGTGGGAGCACAGCGGCTTGCCGTTTCCGGCGCTGCTCGACCGGCTGATCGATCTGGCGCTCGACCGGCAGCGGCAGCGAAAGGCCACGCGCTTCACGCGATAGAATACCAATAGGGGCGAGTTCGATGGCAGGCCTTCCCACAAGCCGGATACCGATGCGCGAGGAATGGCTGCGTCTGGAAACCGCCGAGACATTCGCCGAGGGCCTGTTGCAGCCGGATCGCGTCCCAAGCGTTCCGGTCGACATCACCCCAGCCTGGCCCGCTTGATGGTTCGTCTCACCGCAGCTTTCTTCGCGGCCGTCTTGACGCTCAGCGCCGCCGACGACCTGGACTCGCAAATCAAGTCCCTCATTTCCGTGTATGCATCGCTGGAGAGCAACGCCGCCGACCCGGTAGCTTCGGAACAGGCTTTTTACCAGGGCGCCATTCCCGGCCTGCTGCGCGTGCTCGATCCACATTCGGTGTTCTTCGATCCCGGCCAGTTCGACCAGCTCAAGAAGATGGAGGCATCCACGCAAAAGGGGTTCGGCAGCGTGGTGTCGATACTGCCCGGACGGGTGATTGTGCTGCAGACGCTGGCGGGCACGCCGTCGGCCAAGGCTGGGCTGTCGCCGGGAGATGAGATTCTGGCGGTGAACGGCTACGTGATCGCCAGGCTCGATCTGGACCAATTGGCAGAGCTCCTGTCGGAATCGCGCCAGCGGCCGGCGCGGCTGGCAGTTCGCAAGCCGGGATCGAAGCACATCCTCGACCTCACGCTGATCCCGGCAGACATGGAATCCCCGAGTGTGGAGCGCGCTTTCTTGCTGGGCGCGGGGGTAGGATATATACGCGTCTCCAGCTTTGACGAGCACACCGTGCAGGGGCTCAAGGAAGCCATCGAGAAGCTCGGCGGCGATCGCCTGGCCGGCCTGGTGCTGGACTTTCGCAACAATCCCGGCGGGCTGGTGACCGCGGCGCTCGAGACCGCGTCGCTGTTCCTCCGGCCCGGCCAGACCATCCTCACGGTGCGCGGCCGGCACATGCCGGAAAAGGCGGAAGCCGTGCCCGCCAGCGCCAAGCCATACGGTTTCAAGCTGGCGATTCTGATCAACGGCAAAACCGCCAGCGCATCGGAGATTGTCACCGGAGCCATGCAGGACCACGACCGCGCTACCGTGCTGGGCGAGCCCAGCTTCGGCAAGGGTCTGGTGCAAACCGTCTATCCGTTGACCCAGGGCACTGGTCTCGCGCTGACCACGGCGCTCTATTACACGCCCAGCGGGCGGTCGATCCAGAAGCCGCTCGATGCGGCCCAGTTCGAGCTGGCCGCCACCACCGCGAAGCCCAACCAGGCGAAAGAATTCCGTACCGATGGCGGCCGCGTGGTGACCGGCGGCGGCGGCATCCGGCCGGACATCGCTGTAGCGCCTCCGGCGATGAACCGGTTGCGGGCGGTGCTCGAAGCCACGGGATCGTTCACCACTTTCGCTACCGAGTATCTGCGCGACCACAAAGTAAGCCAGGACTTTGCCGTCACACCGGCATTGATGGACCAGTTCCAGGTGTTTCTGGCCGCGCGCAACATCGAGCCCGGCGTGACGGACTGGTCGCAAGAACGCGATTTCGTGACCAACCGCCTGAAGACGGAAATCTTCAACCAAGCCTTCGGCGTGGAAAAAGGCGATGAAGTGGAAGCCGAGCGCGACCCGGCCATTCAGCGGGCGCGCGCCGTGGTGGGATCGTAGCGGCTGCGCCTTGGCAGGGCATGCTTCAACACAACTCCGAAAAACTCCGAAAAAGAAATTTGGGCCACAGATAAACACAGATAAACACAGATGAACACAGATAAACACAGATAAACACAGATAAGCTAAGCCTCCTTCAATCCGTGTTTATCTGTGTTTATCTGTGGCCGGTCATGTTCTGGTGTTTTCAGCGCCGCACGCGCGAAACCGGGTACACTGCTAGGGAGCGCGATCTTGATCAACGGAAAACGCATCGCCGTCGTATTGCCGGCCTACAACGCCGAGATGACGTTGGAAGCCACCGTGCGGGAACTGCCGGAGATCGTGGACGACCGTATCCTGGTGGACGATCATTCACGCGATTCCACCGCCGAGGTGGCGCGGCGCCTGGGCCTCACAGTCGAAGTCCATCCCATGAACCGCGGTTATGGCGGCAATCAGAAGACGTGCTACCGCATCGCGCTCGACCGCGGCGCCGACGTGGTGGTGATGCTGCACCCCGATTATCAGTACAACCCGCTGCTGGTGACGCCCATCGCCACCATGATCGCTTATGGCGTATACGATCTGGCGCTCGGGTCGCGCATCCTGGGCGGCGGCGCGCTGCGCGGGGGGATGCCGCGCTACAAGTACGTGGCTAACCGGTTTCTCACGGCGGCGCAGAACCTGCTGACAGGGGCCAAGCTCTCCGAGTATCACACCGGGTTCCGCGCTTTCAGCCGCCAGTTGCTGGCGGCGCTGCCGCTCGAAGGCAATTCGGACGATTTCGTTTTCGACAACCAGATGCTGGCGCAGGCGGTGCTGATCGGAGCGCGCATCGGCGAAATCTCCTGCCCCACGCGCTATTTCGCCGAGGCCTCCTCCATCAACTTCCGGCGCAGCGCGGTGTATGGGCTGGGCGTTTTGGGCACATCGCTTCAGTTGGCTGCGGCGCGGTGGGGCCTTTACCGCGCGCGGATTTTCCAGTTCCCGCCGAATTCGTTTTCTCCCAGCGCGGATGTCGTCGTGCTCGGGCATACGCAATGAGCGCGCGCCGGCAAGAGATCAAAAAATGAGCCAACCCATCGCCGCGAAGCAGCCGGAACAGCAATTTGTGCAAGGCCTGGGCCTGTTCGATTCCACGCTCGTGGTGATCTCGGTGATGATCGGCTCGGGGATCTTCATCGTTTCGGCCGACATGTCGCGCCTCATCGGCAGCCCCGGTTGGATGCTGATGGCATGGGTGCTCACCGGCGCTCTGACGGTCGCGGCGGCGCTTTCCTATGGCGAGTTGGCCGCCATGATGCCGCAGGCGGGCGGCATGTACATTTACTTGCGCGAGGCCTTTTCGCCGCTGTGGGGTTTTCTTTACGGCTGGACCTTTTTCACCGTGATCCAGACCGGGACCATCGCGGCGGTAGCAGTGGCGTTCGCACGTTTTTCTTCCATCGTGCTTCCGGTGGTGGCGGAGGACCACTACCTGGTCCGGCCGATCCACATCTCGACGGGTTACGCGTTTTCGCTTTCCACGGCGCAGGCAGTGGCCATCGGCGTCATCGCACTGCTCACCTGGACCAACACGCGCGGCCTCGAATACGGCAAAATTGTCCAGACCATTTTCACCTCGGCCAAGACGCTAGCGCTGGGCGCGCTGGTCGTGGTGGGCCTGGCACTGGGATGGAACGCCGCCGCGGTGCATACGAATTTCACGCACGCGTTCCGCCTCGGCGCCTTCGATCCGGCGCTGGGCGTGCCGGCGGCTAGCATCTTCGGCCTGGTGGTGGCGATTTCGGTGGCGCAATCGGGATCGCTGTTCGCGGCCGATGCCTGGCACGACATCACCATGGTGGCGGGCGAAGTGCGCAATCCCAAGCGCAATCTTCCGCTGGCGCTGGCGCTGGGGTGCTCGGCAGTGGTCGGGCTGTATCTGCTGGTCAACCTGGCGTACATGGCTGTGCTCTCTTTTCCCGAAATTCAGCACGCTCCATCCGACCGCGTCGCCACCGCCATGCTCGAAAAACTCTTCCCCGGTTACGGCCCGGTGCTGATGGCGGCCGCCATCATGGTCGCCACCTTCGGTTGCGTCAACAGCCTGGTGCTGGCGGGCGCGCGCGGATATTACGCGATGGCCAAGGACGGCTTGTTCTTCGCGCCGGCCGGCGTGCTGAACCGCGCGCACGTGCCGGCCTGGGGTCTCACGGCGCAGGGCATCTGGGCCGCCGTGCTGGTGCTGCCGCGCACTTACAACCCAGTTACGCAGCATTACGGGAACCTATACAGCAACTTACTCGACTGGGTGATTTCAGCGGCGCTGCTGTTCTACATCCTGACCATCGCAGCAGTGTTCCGTTTGCGGCGGACGCGGCCCAATGCGGAACGCCCTTACCGCGTGTGGGGCTATCCGGTGCTGCCGGCGGCGTACATTCTAGGCGGATCGGTGGTGCTGCTGATCCTCTTCGCATACCGGCCGGCGACCACGTGGCCCGGCTTGGTGATCGTCATCATGGGCGGGGCGGTGTACGCGGCGCTGAAGTCCATTCGCCGGACGCGCCATCCGCTGTAGAATTCAGTTGTGGGTGGCCGGCGCGCTTCGAAAGAGCTGCGATGTTCGTTCTGCGGGGAGGAGGGGTCCCTTCAGACGCTGATATCCTCGCCCGCAGACTACTCCAGGGCCTACATCTGTTATCAGTGTGTCGCGCGATGCACAACCGCCTTGGCTGGACTGCCGGCGCCCTCCGGGCACCGTCCCGTCAACGCACCGGGATGCTCATTCTGCCATAGAGGGCCAGACGTGGAGAAGTTGGTCCCCGCTCCCGGCAATCCGCCAGAGGCGCTCATTTGCGAAGGGTGCCTGGCGGTATGCAGCAGGGTACTAGAAGACGACCTGGAATCGGAAGACCAAGATCAAGGTGCCGAAAGTTGACAGGCGGAAGCGCCTGTCCCACTTTGCCGCCGAAGGTGGGGCAGGCGCTTTCGCCTGCCAAACCAGCGCTATCTCTCTT
The DNA here is from genome assembly GCA_003142185.1 of Bryobacterales bacterium. Classification (GTDB taxonomy): domain Bacteria; phylum Acidobacteriota; class Terriglobia; order Bryobacterales; family Bryobacteraceae; genus Bog-375. The sequence goes on along the minus strand of PLOR01000100.1, from coordinate 14,003 downwards.
CCAGCGCGCCGCTCGAGAGCACCTGGAAACCGCGCTCCTGCAGGCGCGCGGCACGGGCCCGTCACGCCGCGGTCACAGAAACCCTGCCCGGCCGCCGGGCCCGTGGTCTGTTGCGGATGACGATCTCAACGTCCTGGTTGAGGGACGTGAGCAATCGCATCAAGCGCTCCACGGAGAAGCCTTCCAAACGATATTTCGAAAGAGCCGAGACTTTCGGCTGGTTGATGCCCAACAACTCCGCTGCCTTTCCCTGCGATAACCCGCGGCGGTGCAGGACTTCGTTGATCGCCATGGCCAGGCGGACCTTCGTCTGCCGTTCACCGGCGTCCGCAAAGCCGAGGTCGGCGAATACATTCCCCGAACTCCGCACAATTCTTCCACCGTTCATCCCAGTTTTAGGATATCGCGAACGAGGCACAGGGAGGAAGAAATCGGCAGGCGCGCGACCGAGGAATGGTGAAACCATCCATTACTAATGAATTCGCTCGAATCCGAGCGTAGCGGTATGCAAGGCTTCTCTTTCAGGAGGCTTCGTATCAGGGCACGGCTTCAGCCGTGCCGAAGGATCGCAAGAAACCTGGGCTTCAGCCCCTGCGCCCGCAGGAAAACCCAGCGGCTAAAGCCTTTGGCTACCGATGTGCTATGGCACGGCTGAAGCCGGTGCCCTGATACAAAGCCAGGCGCCGAGCTCCCACTTCCACGTCGCACACCCGAAATCGGCCGGCCGGCAAAAGCGCCCGCCGCGCCACGCGCTATCTCTCTTCCAGCGCACCGATCGAGAGCACCTGGAAACCGCGCTCTTGCAGGCGCTCGATCGCGGCATCGGGTTGATCGAAGCGGAAAATCAGCACCGCTTTTTCGCCGCGCACGAAGGGAAACGCGTACATGTACTCGATATTGATCGGGGTGCCAATAAAGGCTTCGAGAACGTCGGCCAGGCCGCCGGGATGGTCCGGCACTTCGACGGCCAGCACCTCGGTAATCTTCACCACCGAGCCCGATTGTTCGAGCAGATCCTTGGCCCGCCGCCAGTCCGAAACGATCATGCGCAGGATGCCGAAGCGCTCGGTATCGGCCAGCGACAGCGCGCGGATATCGATACCTTCCTGGGCCAGCAGGCGGCACGGCGCGACGACGTGGCCTGGCTTGTTCTCGGAAAAAACGGAAAGCTGGTGAAGTTTCATGGCTGCACCGTACGCCGGTCGATCACCCGCCGGGCCTTTCCTTCGCTGCGCTGAATGGTGAGAGGTTCGACCAGCGTCACCTGCGCGCGGATTCCCAGCACGTGTTCGAGCGAGTCCGAAATCCGCTGGTTCAGCCGTTCCAGCACCCCGATCTGGTCGCTGAACATCTCCGGCGTCACCTCGACTTGGACCTCGATCTGATCCAGGCCTTGCTCGCAGGTGAGGATGATCTGGTAATGCGGCAGCGTGCCTTCCACTTCGAGCAGCGCCGCTTCCACCTGGGACGGGAATACGTTGACGCCGCGCACAATCAGCATGTCGTCGCTGCGGCGCCCGATCCGCCGCATCCGCCGCAGCGATCGCCCGCAGGGACAGACGCCCGGCATCAGCGCGGTGATGTCGCGCGTCCGATAGCGGATCATCGGCATGGCGAGCTTCGAGAGCGTGGTCAGCACCAGCTCGCCCTCTTCGCCCTCCGGCAGCGCGCGGCCGGTTTCCGGGTCCACGATTTCCGGGTAGAAGTGATCCTCGAAGATGTGCAGCCCGTCCTGGTGCGGACACTCGACTGCCACGCCCGGCCCGATGATTTCCGACAGCCCGTAAATGTCGAACGCCTGGATGCCGGATGCGCTCTCGATGCGCTTGCGCATGGATGCAGTCCACGGTTCGGCGCCGAAGACGCCCGCGCGCAGGGGCAGTGCGCGAATATCCACTCCAAGCTGGCCGGCGCGCTCGACCAAGTGCAGAAAGTAACTGGGCGTCGAGCAGATAGCGGTGACGCCGAAATCGCGCATCACCATGATCTGGCGATCGGTGTTTCCGCCCGAAATGGGGATCACCGTGGCGCCCAGACCTTCCGCTCCATAATGCGCGCCCAGGCCGCCGGTGAAAAGGCCATAGCCATACGCATTCTGCACGATGTCGCCGGCGTGCAGCCCGCAGGTGGCGAAACTGCGCACCATCACCGAGGTCCAGACATCCACATCCTCGCGCGTGTACGCCACCACGATCGGCTTGCCGGTGGTGCCGCTCGACGCATGCAGGCGCACGATATCCTGCATCGGACTGGCAAACAGGCCGAAGGGATACGTGTCGCGCAGATCGGCCTTGGTGGTAAACGGCAAGGCGGCGATGTCTTCGAGACTCTGCAAATCGCCGGGCTCGATGCCGCGCTCCTTCATGCGCGAACGGTGCAGCGGCACGGCCGACCAAGCCCGCTCGACGATGCTGCGCAGCCGGCCGAGCTGCAACTCCCGCAGGATCGCGGCTGGCAGATAGTCCGGCGCGCTTTCCGGCTGAAACGGAGCTGCGCCGGTCGATAGGGCGGTCACAGTGTTCATGGGATCACGAAGCCGATATGTTAACAACTAGCGGGTAGGGCATGCTTCAGCTTGCCAACTCCCGCTTACGGGCGCGTTTTCCGCAGCCGAGAAGGTCGCGCTCCCATTCACTCCCGCATGCGGATAATATGGACCGAGGTGCACTATATGTTCTCACTCCGAAGTCTTGCTCTCGTCATCTCGTCATGGCCGCTGGTAGCGGCGGCGCAGCCGGCCGCGAAGCCGGAGGATGCCGGCATGTCGACCGAACGCTTGAAGCGCATCCACGAATCGATCCAGCGCCACGTCGACGCGGGAGAAATCTGCGGGGCCGTCACCGTGGTGGCGCGCCGCGGGGTGGTGGTCCACTTCGAGGCGCACGGACTGATGGACATCGAATCGAAGAAGCCGATGGAAAAGGACACCATCTTCCGGCTGGCTTCGATGACCAAGCCGATCACCGGTGTGGCCGTGCTGATGCTGGTGGAAGAGGGCAAGATTCGCTTGAACGATCCGGTTTCAAAGTTTCTTCCGGAGTTCCGCGACATGAAAGTGGCGATGCCGCGCGAGCGGGCCGCAGGCGCGGCGCCGGCGCCTGGCGCGGCGGCTGCACTCGATTTCTACACGGTTCCGGCGAACCGCGAGATCACCGTCCAGGACCTGCTCACGCACACATCGGGCCTGGTGAGTACGGTGAGCGGCGGCTTTGGCGCAAAACTGGCGGCGACGATGGCGCCGCACGGGCCTGGCGACACCTTGGCGAGCTACGTGCCGAAGCTGGCCACTATCCCGCTCGATTTCCAGCCCGGAACGCAGTGGGCGTACAGTGGCGCGGCCGGCCCTGAAGTGCTTTCCCGCATCGTGGAAATCGTCTCCGGCCAGACCTATGACGAATTCCTGCGAACCCGCATCTTCGAGCCGCTCGGCATGAAGGACACCTTCTTCTATCCGCCCGACGACCGCCGGCCGCGCCTCGTCACCCTGTACCGGAAGAGCCCCAACGGTTTGGAGAAAGACGCGAACCAGGATGGTTTTTCGAACAAGACGTACTTCGGCGGCGGCGGCGGCCTGATGTCAACCGCCGCGGACTACCTGCAATTCGCGCAAATGCTCTTGAACGGCGGCGAGCTAAACGGCAAGCGCCTGCTTGGCCCGCGCACGGTGGAGCTGATGGCTTCCAATCACGTCGGCGATATGTTCAACGGCAAGCTGGGCCGGCCCGCTCATGGGATGGGCTTCGGCTTGATCGTGCAAGTGGTGGAGGATAACGTGGCCGCGGGCCTTCGCGTTTCCAACGGCAGCTTCGGTTGGGACGGCGCATTCGGCACGCAGGTGTGGGTCAACCCGAAGGAAAAAATGGTCACTGTGATCATGATCCAGACGCAGGTGGCGCAAGTGCAGCGCGATTTCGAAAACGCCGTGATGCAGGCGATCGTCGAATAGACGAGTGAGGCGCGGCCATGCCAGGACCCTCAGGGTACACCACGGGCTTGGAGAACGGGTAGGGAAGAAATAAGTGCGTTGCGGGTGGCCGGGCTTCGCGGACTTAGCGCCGTGCGTATCGGCCACCCCATGAATTGAGCAGAAACTTCGTCGATGTGAGCCCGCTGGATGGCGGACAATGTCGGGTCGATTCGTTCCTTACTCTCTGTTATCCGAGCGGGCGGCAATGATAGCTATCCGTATTCCGCCGGCAGTTATGAAATTCCAGAATTTCAAAGTCTTCCGTCGGGAGTCCTGCCCGTAGGGGACCCCGCATGCCTTTCAGGGGCGCCGGAAGTTCAGTATCACTTGAGTGCAACGCTTCGTGGCCACGAAGTAAGAACTAGCAGCGGAGCTTAGCGCCACAGTCCCAATTCAAGTATGGAGGGCGTGTCAAGGGTTTCGGTGGGTAAGTGACTGAGTTAGTGGGGAAAGTAGCGTGTGACTGAAGGGTGAAGCGGGCGCGGGCCGGGCGGTGCCCGTCCCCTACGGGTGCGCGAGAACCGCATCAATCGCATCGCAAGCCGCGGTCAGTCCATCTTCCGCTTGCATTTGCGCACTAGCCTGCGCCGCCCGCGCAGCAAAACGCGAATCTCCCAGCAGCCGCTCCAGCGCCGCTGCTGCGGTCCCGGCCGAATATTTGCTCCGCGGCACATGCAGCCCCACACCTAGCCGCTCCACGCGGGCCGCGTTGTCAGGCTGGTCCCAACCGTAAGGGACGATGAGCATGGGTCGCCCTGCCAGCAGCGCCTGGCCGATGGTTCCCGACCCGCCCTGATGCACGATCACGGCTGCATGAGGAAAGACTTGGGAGAACGGAGCATACGGCAACGCCAGAATCTCCGGCGAGCCTACCTGCGGCGCCGCATTCGATCCCAGCAGCAGCACCGCGCGGGCACCCAGGCGTTTGGTTGCCTCTACGCTCGCTTCATAAAAATCGCCCGGATTGTGCACTGCCGTGGAACCCAGGCTGAAAACGATCGGCGCAGGTCCAGAGGCGAGAAAAGCAGTCAACTCCGGAGAAGAAGAATCCGCCTGCGGACCCTGCCGGTCGAAATAAACAAAACCAGGCTGCACGGTATGGGAAGGCCAATCTGGTTGCGGCTGGGCCAGGCAGGACGAAAAGAGCGCCAATACCAAATCCGGCGAGAACTTGTCTCGAAATAGCGGGTCACAATCCACGCGCAGTCCCTGCTCCCTGCGCAAGCGCCGCACCGGATCCCACCAATGCCTGATTCCCATTCGGCCAATGTTCAGCGCGGCCCGGTAGACTGGCCAACCCGCTTTGCGCACGTGGATGAGCCACGGCACATTCACCAGCACCGTGGGATCATGCGCCGAAAGGAATGAAGCGGGCGAAAGAATCGCCGATCCCCGTCGCAACCCGAGCTTCTCCGCAACCAGTGGCGCGGCAAAAACCAGCTCCCCGGCAATCATCAAGTCCGCGCCGGCAGCGGCAGAGAGAAGATCGTCGTAGGTGTCTCTCAGATGCGGCAGGACCAGCTTCCGGAAGAGCACCTCCGGCCCACTCTTCAGGTCCTCGCATTGGCGGATCAGTTCCCGGTCGTTCGGGTCCCAATCGGGACGCAGCGGGAGGAATCCGATCCCCAACTCTTCCACTTTCGACCGGTAAAACCCGGTGGAGGCGACCGTCACCCGATGACCGCGCCGCTGGAGCTCCAGCGCCAAGGCAAGGCACGGATGCAGATCGCCCAGAGACCCGATGGTCGCGAACAGAATCCTTTTCAGCTCAAACCCCTTCCGTCAGTCGGCTGCCGTTAGAAACAGGCAACAGCTTCCGATAAGAATAATGACGCAGTTGAAACGCTAAAGGTCTCCAGGCTCAGCGCATTTTGAAAACGCCGTGATGCAGGGCAATTGTCGAGTACGGCGGACCGCTGCAAAGCGGGGACTGGAAGCTGTGAAACAATCGAGCCGGCCTGAGGGTTGGCAGGCGAAAGCGCCTGCCCCACTCCGCCGTCGAAGGAGTCGCAGGCGAGTGGGGCAGGCGCTTTCGCCTGCCAACGGTTGATCGAGCTGCAACCGGTGGATTTGCGCGAATTCGCTGCTCTTGCAATACTCCGTGCCTGCGCCCGTCACACCTTGTGAAGGAGCGAACAAGGCGTGATTTCCGGGAAGCTCAGCCGAGGGGCGCTGTTTCTGGCCCTCGCGCTTGCCCTGTTCGTAATAGCCTCTGGGTTCCTCATCGCCGCTCTTAGTTTTGGCTTCGAGCGCGGCGACATAGCGTATGAAGGTCCGGAGGCACAGCAACGATCGGATGATCTAAACCGCGCCGCCAACGTCGCTTCGGGGCTTTTCTTGGCCGCTGAACTGGGCGCCGCGCTGCTGGTCCTGAAATCCGGTGTTCTCTCGCCAGTTCCGCTCCACTGGACTATCAAGCTCGTTGCCCTGTTTGTGGGGTTTGGAGGTTACTCTTGCGGGTTGATCTTCCTAATTCTCTTTGGAGGCGCGCCGAGGGTCCTGACCGATCTTGCGGAGGCTCTGGGCAACTTGATCATGAGATAGACGCAAGAACCGGGGCTTCGCGCCGGTGCTCGCGTTGCCTTTCCTTCAAATAGCGGCAAGAAAAGCCGAGACCGCTCTCGGCCCATCAGGCTTAATAACCCGCACCAGGAGTTGTTGCCCCTAGCTCTTGATGCTGTGCGTCGCGACGTCCCAGGACACCGGCTTCTGGCGGAAAAAGCTTTCGTTGGCCATGTGGCAGGCGATAGCGGCATTGTTGCCGAAGACAGCATCCTCAGTGACAGGTTGGCGCGACTTCACGGCCTGGAAGAAATTCCACAGGTGCGGCTTGATGTCATCCCAGTCGCGGCCTTGATAAGTGGTCTCCGACGGCAACTCCTTCCCCAATTGCGAATCGTGCTCGGCATGCCACTGTTTCACGTAATCGGCGCGCATTTTAGCCGGGAACCCGCCGGAGTAATAGCTGGGCGAATTATCGACACCGCTCTGCGGCGCGAAGCGCAGCTCGCCGCCGGTCGCCTGCAGGACGCCTTTCGGCCCCAGGAACCGGGCCTGCTCCGGCGTATCCGTGCCCAGACCCAGGCGGACATATACCGGGGTACCATGGTAATCGAACAGCACCGTGTGCAAGTCCGGCATGTTGCGGCCATCCTTCCAGCGGAAGATGCCGCCCAGCGCCGAGGCCGCCCGCGGCGGCTCGTTCCAGCCCAGCGTGAACAGCATTCCGCTGAGCAGGTGGACCATCAAATCGCCGCCCACGCCGGTGCCGTATTCGCGCCAGCAGCGCCAGCGCGCGAAGCGGGTTGCGTCGATCGGTATTTTCGGCGCGTCGTTCAGCCAGGTGTCCCAATCCATCGTCTGCGGCGTGAAATCCGACGGCGGCGGATACTGCCACGCGCCGTTGGGACTGTTGCGCCCATAGGTCAGCTCCACCATCTCCACCTCGCCGATGGCGCCGTTCCGATACAGCTCGCGCGCCTTGGCGCACAGCAAGGAGCTGACGCGCTGCGAGCCTATCTGGACGATGCGATTGTTCTTGTGCGCCGCTTCCACCATCTCGAAACCCTCGCTGGCCGTGTGCGTCATGGGCTTCTCGCAGTAGATGTCCTTGCCGGCATTGCAGGCATCCACCACCACGCGCTTGTGCCAATGGTCGGGCACAGCGGCGACGATGCAATCGATGTCCGCGCGCGCCAGCAGCTCCTGATAGCGCCGGGTAACGGGGAGAGCGGGGTTGTCGGTGATCTCGCGGGCGAGCGTGTGGCGGCCGTCCCAGAGATCGGCGGCGCCGACACACTCGACGCCGGGAAGCGAGATGGAATCGCGCAGCAAGTTGGAACCTTGCATGCCGATGCCGATCATGCCGAAGCGGACGCGGTCACCGGCCGCCGTGGGCCCCGGCGCGGCGAACGCGGTCTCGGATTCGAGTAAAACGGTTTTGGCCGCCAGCAGACTGCCGGCTGCGGTTGCGCCTTTGAGGAATCGGCGGCGGGAAGTATCAGCGCTCATTGAGGCTCTCCTTGGAGAGTGCCAGGCCGGTACGGCGCTGCCCAGCGCTCCACCGATTGGTATGTTAGCAAGGATTCTTGCGGGCAAGCTAAACAGGTCGCTGAAAAAGTCCGAGGAAGCATTTTGGAGCCACTGATAAACACAGATGAACGCGGATAAGACAATCCCTTTCAATTCGTGTTTATCTGTGTTTATCTGTGGCCTGTGTGTTTTGGCGTTTTTTGGGCAAGCTAAAGCGTGCCCTACCTAAGCGGTGGCTTCGCGGGCTACATCTTCCAGACCGCGCTCGCGGATCTCCTGCTCGCGCATGAGGAACTTCTGCACTTTCTTGGTCACCGTCATGGGGAAGCTGTCGACGAAGCGGATGAACTGGGGGATTTTGAAATACGCGATTTTGCCGCGGCAGAAATTGCGGATCTCTTCTTCGGTAGCCGTGGCGGCCGGTTCGAGCTGAATCCACGCCAGAACCGTCTCGCCCAGCTTGGCATCGGGCAGGCCCACCACGTAGACGTCGGCGATGGCGGGGTGCGTGTGCAGGAATTCCTCCACTTCGCGCGGGTAAATGTTTTCGCCGCCGCGAATGATGGTGTCCTTGGCCCGCCCCTTGAAGCTGAAGTAATGGTCGGGGCGCATGGCGGCCAAATCGCCGGTGTGCAGCCAGCCTTCGGAATCGATCACCGCTTCGGTCGCCGCCTGGTCCTGGTCGTAGCCCTTCATGACCATGTAGCCGCGCGCGCAAAGCTCGCCCGATTCGCCAATCGGAAGGTGCGTGCCAGAGCGCGGATCGACAATCTGAATCTCCGTGTTGGGCAGCGGCTTGCCCACCGTGGTGACGCGCAGCTCCAGCGGATCGTCCGCGGCCGACATGGTCAGGCCCGGCGAGGTTTCGGTCTGCCCGTAGACGATGGTCAGCTCCGGCACGTGCATGCGCTCCACCACGCGGCGCATGGTTTCGATGGGGCACGGCGCGCCGGCCATCACGCCGGTGCGCAGGCTGGTGAGATCGAAGCGGTCGAACTCGGGGTGCGTCAATTGCGCGATGAACATGGTGGGGACGCCGTAGAGCGCGGTGGCGCGCTCATTGTGGACGGCCTCCAGCGTGGCGCGGGCGTCGAACTGCGGCGAAGGAAGAATCAGTGTCGCGCCACTCGAAAGCGAGACCATCGACCCGATCACCGATCCGAAACAATGGTAGAGCGGCACCGGCGCGCAGATGCGGTCCTGCTCGGTGGCATTGAGACCCATCGCCATTCCCATCCCGTTGTTGAGCAGGTTGTGGTGCGTCAACATGACGCCCTTGGGCGAGCCGGTGGTGCCGGAAGTGTACTGAATGTTGGCCACGTCGTGCGGTTGGGCGGTGCGCTCGGAGAAGTCGGCGCCCCCGGCGAGCATGGCTTCCCACGAATCCGTGCCCAGCCAGACGACGTGTTCGAGCTCCAGGGTTTCGCCCGTCCGCGATTCTTCCAGGATGTCGCGGTAGCTGGCGCGGGCATCCTTCTCGTGCAGGAACAGGGCGCGGATTCTGGACTTGCGCAGCACGTAGCGCAGCTCGTAAGAACGATACGCCGGGTTGACGTTGACCAGCACCACGCCGGAGCGCGCGGCGGCGTGCTGCAACAGCACCCATTCGGCGCAGTTGCTGGCCCAGATACCGGCGCGATCGCCCGGCCGCAAGCCGAGCCCAGCGAGACCGCGTGCCACGCGGGTGGCCTCCGCATCCAGTTCGCGCCACTTCAGCCGTATGTTCTGGTGCAACACAACCAGCGCGTCGCGATCGGGGAACTTCGCGGCGGCATCGTGCAGCGCCTGCGAAATCGTTTTTTCAAGCAGGGGCACAACCGCCCCGCACGCATAACTGAGGCGCACCACTGGTAAACTCGCGAACTCAAGTGTAACCAAGCGCGCCGGGCGCCGCTCATTTGAAATGCTTATGCGGGGATAAGTGGGCCGGGAAGAATGCCGCGGCGGTAGGACGGACGATCGGTTTTAGTCGTCTGTCATCCGCGCACCTGCGACAGGCCACATAAGGCGATGGCCTGTCCTACCTTGCAGGCGTGTATAACAGCCCCTTTTGCTAACATCGGAGGTACTAATCTCTTTTGATGGTCGAGGAGTTTCCGATGTCCGATCTGGTGGCGGTATTCGATACCACGTTGCGGGATGGCGAACAGGCCGCTGGCACGCGGCTGGGCAGCCGCGACAAGCTGACGGTGGCCCGACAACTTGCCCGCCTGAATGTCGACGTGATCGAGGCCGGCTACCCCGCTTCGTCGCCGGACGATTTTGAAGCCGTGCGGCAGATCTCGCGGGAGATTCAGGGTCCCATCGTCTGCGCCCTGTCGCGCGCCGTCCCGAGCGATATCGAGGCCTGCGGTGCGGCGCTGGACAAAGCCGCGCGTCCGCGTATCCATACCGGAATCGGCGCCTCCGACATCCACATCATGGGTAAGTTCCGCGACGAACGCTACGGACGCACGCTGGAGGAAAAGCGGGCGCGCATTCTGCAACTGGGCGTGGACGCGGTCAAGCTGGCCAAGCGCTACACGAACGACGTCCAGTTTTACGCCGAAGACGCGGGCCGCGCCGATACAGCCTACCTCTTCGTCATGCTCGAGGCTGTGATCGATGCCGGCGCCACGGTGGTCAACATACCGGATACCACCGGCTACGCGGTGCCCGAGCAATTCGGAAATCTGATTCGGGGCATCCGCGAGAACGTGCCCAACATCGCCAAAGCCGTTATCAGCGTGCACTGCCATGACGACCTCGGCCTCGCGGTGGCGAACGCGCTGGCGGGCATCCGCAACGGCGCGCGCCAGGTGGAAGGCACCATCAACGGTGTCGGCGAACGCGCCGGCAACGCCGCCATCGAGGAAGTGGTGATGGCCCTGCGCACCCGCGCCGATTACTTCGGCGTACGCACCAACATTGATGCCCGCGAGTTCCACCGCACCAGCCGCCTGGTGGCCGATTCGCTCGGAATGGCCGTCCCCGCCAACAAGGCCGTGATCGGCGCCAACGCGTTTTCGCACAGCTCCGGAATTCATGTGGATGGCTTCCTCAAGGACCGCGAGACTTACGAAATCATGCGGCCCGAGGACGTGGGCTTCGACGAAAGCCGCGTGGTGCTGACCGCGCGCACCGGCCGGCACGGTCTGAGCGACCGGCTGGCCAAACTGGGATACGAGCTTTCGAAGGAAGAGCTGGACCAGACCTACCAGCGCTTTCTGGCGGTGGCCGACAAGAAGCAGGAAGTTTTCGATGAGGACCTGATCGCCATCCTGCACGACGAACTGCATCCGGTCGCGGAGACTTATCAGCTCGAGTACATGCACGTTTACAGCGGCACGTCGGCCATCCCCACCGCCACCGTGCGGCTGCGAATCGGCGAGGAAACGCGGGAAGGCGCTGCCATCGGCGATGGCCCGGTGGACGCGGTCTACAAATCGATCACCGCCGTCACGAATACGAAAGTGAAGCTGCTGCGCTACGACATCCGCGCGGTGACCAGCGGCACCGAAGCCATCGGCGAAGTCACCGTGCAACTGGAGATGGCGGGAAAGCGGACCGTGGGCCGCGGCGCTTCGACCGACGTGATCGAGGCCAGCGCCAAAGCCTACGTGGACGGCCTCAACAAGCTCGCCGGCGCGGGCTAGCGTGGCGCGTCCCGCAAGAGCGCCGTGGCGCAGCTCGCCCGTGCACCATCCGGGGCTGTCGAGCCTGCTGAGCCGAGAGTCATCTCGGCTTTTCTTCGACCTAAGGCAAGAGGCGTCGGCACGAATGCCGACGCTGCACGCACGAGTGCGTGCGCCACGTCTGCTGCTATCGCTCGCACTGCTCGCCTTCGCCGCCGGCGTTGCTTGCAAGCAGAGCACGCCCCCGGTGGTCGATTCCGGCATGGCGTCCTGCGTCACCGGCGACACGGTGGCGCTCGCCGGCGCCGACCTCGATCGCTTGCGCGCTTCACCTTTCGTCGCCGGCATGGGTGACTCCGCACATGATCTGCTGGCCCAGTACAGTAACGCTTCGAAGCTATTGGTCGCCTGGAACTCGCGTGAGCTGCTGATCGTCGAGCGTGGACTCTTTAAGACGCCGCCGCCGGGCGTGACCGCGATCGAGCCGGGTCTGGCCGTGACCGGCTCGCCAGGCCGCATTTCGTCTGCAATGGCGCAACATCGCACGGGATCGACCGGCGCTCCCGGTTTGATCGCCTATGGTTCCGAAATCGGCGCCCATAGCGCCATCTGGCTTGCGGTTCGCGGCGGAACGGCGCTGCCCCTCAGCGGCAATCTGGCGAATCTGAACGTGCTTCTCGAAGACGCCGATTTTGCCGGTGCGGCGCTGGACCTGGGCGGCGCGGCCACGTTGCGATTCGCCGCGCGCGGGCGGACCGCGCAATCGGCCGAGCGGTTGGAAGAGCGCCTGCGCGGCTTCCTCTCGCTGGCGGGCGAAGCCGAAGTCCATCGGCCCGACTTGGCCCGGTTGCTCGGCGCCGCTCAGATCCAACGGTCCGGCAGCGATGTTACCGCGACGCTCAGCGCGTCACCGGATGTGCTGGCGAAACTGATCGCAGATTTTGCCCGCTGAGGGCCTGTCACAAAATCACCACGCCCGACTCCGGCGAACGACCTGGCGCGCGCACTCCTGCATGCCCTGTCGAGACTCTTCTCGACACCTGCTGGCACCAAAAGCCGGGCGTCGGCACGAGTGCCGACGCGGCACGCATGAGTGCGTGCGCCGCGGCGGAGCGCTTGTCATGGAGTCAGTTCCCGCGTTACTCTTTGCGCGTCAGCAGATCCTGGTACAGCGCGAATACGCGATCGAAATCGAGCGCCAGCATCTCGTTCACCGGCGTCGCATTCGGCGCCACGCGCCGGTCCAGCGCAACCGTCGAGCCGTAGAACTTGCTCCACGAAGTGACCACGTCCAGGTAGCCGACCTCCGATTTGGTGACGAAGCCGGGATCGAGCAGCCAAGCCGCAGCCAGCGAATCCCACATGTAGGCCGTAGCCGAGGGGTGTTGAAAAAAGCCCGGATAGCGGTTGCCGAGATCTTCCCGGTACAGGTCGGTGATGGGCGTGTGTGTGTTGGCGATGCGGTCGAACTGGGTCTTCTTGATGGGCGCCGTGTTGCAGATATCCAGCCCGAACATCACCTTTTGCGGAATGCGCGAGCGCAGCACGATCTGCGCGGCTTCGGGATCGAACCAGAAATTGAATTCCGCCATGGACGACGCGTTGCCGGGCACGTGCACATTGCCGCCCATGAAGACCAGCCGTTTGATTTTGGTTTCGATGTCCGGCCGCATGCGCAACGCCAGCGCCAGGTTGGTCATCGGACCGAGCTCGAGGAAAGTCACCTCACCCGGCTGTCGCTCGATGGTGGAGATGATGAAATCGACCGCGTTTTCATGTAGCGGCTTGCGGCCGGTGAGTCTGGCTCCCGGCGCTGGCTTCACCACCGACGGATCGTCATCGAAGGCTCCGGCGAATTCGAGCGCGCCCCAGCGGCGCCCGTACTCGTGCGCCATGGCGGCGCTGTGGATCAGCGGCGTCTGGGCCCCGGCATAGAGCGGCGGTTGCGGGCGCTTCAGCAGGTCGAGGATGTGGAACATATACTCGCTTCCCTGCTCCGGCCAGACGTTGCCCGGGACCACCGTGATGCCCGCGATATTGACGCGCTGCGGGCTGCGCATCAGCATCACCAGCGACGCGCCATCGTCGCCGAACAGGCCGGAATCGGTGTCGAAAATGATGGTCTCGCGGTCCGCCGCCATCGCGGCCCAGACCAGCAGCAACAAGGTGAGCAAACGCGCCATCGATTTCAATGTAGCGCAATGCGCTTGTGGGGCAGGTCCCCGACGTCCCCGACCTGCCTCAGCCGCGTCAGCCGGCCGGTGCCGGGTGTGCGACACGGAAGCCCAGACCAGACGGCGGCCGGGTCCATGGTGCCAGAAAGTCATTGGGTGCCTCCAACTCCACGGCTGGCTTTGTATCAGGGCACGGCTTCAGACGTGCCGCAACGC
>PLOR01000041.1 GCA_003142185.1 Bryobacterales bacterium | reverse complement strand
GCCCGGCCACCCGCAACGCACTCTTATCTCTTTCCATCCACTTCTCTCGGCCATACTGCGCCAAAACGAATCCAAACAAATCAAGTTAATCTTGTTTCGCTCCCCTGCGCTATCATATGCGGTGGATTTGAGGCCGGACGCGCTTGCCGCCCGCGGGACCCGAGGAGACCGATCGCCCATGACTATTGGCTTTACACGGCGGCAATTCGCCCGCGCCGGCGCCGCGGCGGGCTTGGCCGCTGTCCTGCCGCAACGAATGTTCGGCGCGCCCGCCGCCAATCGCACAGCCGTCATTCGCGCCGATGACGAAATCGGCCTGGTGCGCCCGGAGTTTCATTCGCACTTCGCGGAGCATCTGGGCTCCTGCGTGTACGGCGGCATTTGGGTTGGCCCGAAGTCGCCCATCGAAAACGTGGAGGGCTTCCGCAAGGCGGCCGTGGATTACCTCAAGGAACTGGGCGTGCCCGTACTGCGCTGGCCCGGCGGCTGCTACGCGGACGATTATCATTGGCGCGAAGGCATCGGTCCCGCGGCCAAGCGGCCCAAGCGCGTGAACATTTGGTGGGGCAACTATGTCGAAGACAATAGCTTCGGCACGCATGAGTTCATCCGGTTCTGCCGGCTGATCGGCGCCGAACCGTATTTCGCCGCCAACGTCGGATCGGGATCGCCGCGCGAGATGCGCGACTGGATCGAGTATTGCAACTTCCCCTCCGGCAGCGCGCTTGCCGACGAGCGCTCCGCCAACGGCTCGCCCGAGCCATTCCACGTGAAGTATTGGGGCGTGGGCAACGAGGCATGGGGCTGCGGCGGCAATTACCGGCCGGATGGCGCCGGCGCCGAGTTCCGCCGCTACGCCAGTTACGCGCGCGCGTTCGGCGGCACTAAGCCATACCTGATTGGCTGCGGCCCCGGCGGCAACGACGCCAAATGGACGCGCGGATTCATGGACGCGGTGGCCGGCAGCCGCCTGCCCGATGGCTACTCGATTCACTATTACGTAAACGGCGACCACGCTCCTCTCGAATACACGCCGGAGGCCGCCATGAGACAACTGGGAGTCTTCCCGCACGTGGAACAAGCCATCATCGAACAGCGAGCGTTGCTCGATGGCTANNCGCATCCCCAAAGCGGACCAGGATCGCAACGGCGCTTTGTGGCAGCAATCCACCATGCGCAGCGCGGTGGCGGCCGGCCTCGGCTTGAACATCTTCAATCGCCAGGCCGACAAGCTGTACATGTGCAACATCGCGCAGATGGTCAACGTGCTGCAATCGGTTCTGCTGACCGATGGGCCCGAGGGCAAGAACTGCGTGCGCACCACCACTTATTACGCCTTCATGCTGTTCAAAGCGCATCGCGGCAAGACCGCCGTGCGGGTGGAAGGCGGCACAGTGAACTACGACGGGCCCAACATTCTAGACTCCGAGGTGCAGCCCGTACCCTCCATCTCCGCTTCGCGAAAAGGCTCCGAGCTGGTCGTAAGCCTGGTGAACCCACGGGCCGACCAAGGTTGGGAAGTAGAGTGTGCACTGCGCGGCGTCAAGGCCAAACAGGGCCGGGCGCAGATCCTGCACGATTCCGATCTCAACGCCTACAACAGCTTCGACCATCCGGACCGCGTGACGATTCAATCGCACGAGGTCGCGGTGGAAGCGGACCGGCTGCGGATCATGCTTCCGGCGATGTCGGTAGCGACGGTGACGCTCGAAGTCGAGTAAGTACTGGTAGGGTATGCTTTAGCTTGCCCGTCCGAAGAGAAGGAGCCGCGCGCAGCGCGCTCCTTCTCTTCGATGCTATCCTGAAGTGGCGCTCCTGGGATGCCGCTTCGCGTGAATCATTTTCGCGCGGCCATTCTTAAGCACGCGGCATACAATGTTTCAGAATCGTTACACTCGGCCCGGACTGTGTCGATCCGAAGTTGCGTAAGTTGGAATCGTGATGAATCTGTGGAAAGCGCTGATCGCGGCCGCTCTGGTGTTAGTATCGCCAGCCGCGGCGAGCGCTCAACAGACCGGCGACCAGCCAAGCGCCGCGGCAAGCGACGCCAGTCCCGTTGTGCCCGAGCGCTGGAACCTGTATTTCCAGGCGACCGCCATCGGCGACGAGCACGGCACGTTTTACGCGCCGTACACAGGCCCACTGAGCCTTCAGGACTATCCCGAACATGATGTTTCGCTGACGTCGACGCTGTTTTTCACGGCGCTGCTCGCCACAAACACCCAACTCGTTTTCAATCCGGAGATCGCCGGAGGCAAAGGATTCAGCGGTGTGAGCGGAATCGCCAATCCGCCCAACGGCGAGCTCCCGCGTGTTGCCACCGCGACTCCCAAGCCGTACCTGGCCCGCCTTTTCGTGGCCCACGATTTTGCTCTCGGCGCAGAGCAAGAGCACGTGGAAAGCGACGCCAACCAGCTCGCGGGCGAGCGCCCGATGACTCGTTACTCCATCTACGCCGGCCGCTTCTCGCTCACCGACTACTTCGATAACAATGAGTACACCCACGATCCGCGCGAGCAGTTCATGGCGTGGGGCGTGATGTACAACGGCGCTTGGGATTATCCGGCCGATACCCGCGGCTACACCTGGGGCCTGGTGCAGGAGCTGCACACGCAGAACTGGGCGTTCCGCTATGGCATCGCGGCGGAGCCGCGGGTGGCCAACGGCTCGCAATTCGACCGCCGTCTGTTCCGCGATCACGGCCATACGGGCGAAGCGGAGCGCCGCTACTCGCTGGGCGATCACGCCGGTACGCTGCGCGTAATGGGATTCGCGAACCGCGCCGACGCCGGCACCTATGCAACTGCTCTGCGCCTGGCCGCGCAAACGGGCTCGACGCCTGATGTAATTGCAACGCGCCGCCCGGGAACGCTGAAATACGGATTGGGAGTGAACCTCGAGCAGGAACTCACGCACGACGTGGGCGTCTTCATGCGGCTCGGCTGGAACGACGGCAAGACCGAAAGCTTCGCCTTCACCGCCATCGACCGGCTGGCGACCGGCGGCGTATCGGTCAAAGGCACGCGCTGGAAGCGGAAGAACGATGTAGTGGCCAGCTCGTTCACTGCCAGCGGCATTTCCGGCGTGCACGCGCTCTACCTGTCGCGCGGCGGGCTGGACTTCCTGATCGGCGATGGCCGCCTGAACTACGCTCCCGAGTATGTCTGGGAATCGTACTACAGCGCCCGCGTGTGCCCCGGGCTCTACGCGACTTTCGATCTGCAACACGATACCAACCTGGCCTTCAACCACGACCGCGGCCCGGTCTGGATTCCCTCCATCCGCCTGCACATGGAATTCGGCCTCAAACCTCGCAAGGCCGATTAAACCGAACGAAGGCGAGGACATTCTTGCATCCTCGTACCTTTTCCGGCATTCTGAGAAGTACCTGACGATGCGATCCGCGTCCGTTGTGCCCGCCCTGCTGCTAGGGACTCTCGGCGCCGGCTTGGCCTGCGCGCAGGACAACTATGAGATCCAGGTGTATGGAGCGGACCTGGTTCCGCCCGGGCACACCATGGTCGAGCTGCATTCCAACTTCACCTTCGAAGGCTCGAAGACCGTCACCGATGGCGTGCTGCCTGACGAGCACGCACTGCACGAAACCATCGAGATCACAGAGGGCATCACTCCGTGGTTTGAAACCGGTTTCTACATCTTCATGAGCTATCGCGCGGATGAAGGCTACCAGTGGGTGGGCGATCATATCCGGCCGCGCTTTCGAATTCCGGAGAGTTGGCACTGGCCGGTGAATGTAAGCCTGTCGAACGAGATCGGCTATCAACGCCGCAGCTTCTCAACCGACACGTGGACGTGGGAAATCCGCCCGATCGTCGATAAGCAGATCGGCGGCTGGTATCTGGCATTCAACCCGACGGCCGATCGTTCCTTCCATGGTTTGGAAGTACACAAGGGCCTGACCTTCGCGCCCAACGTCAAAGTGAGCTACGACATTACGAAGCGGATCGCCGGGGGCTTGGAATATTACGGCTCGACCGGCTCGATTACCGGCTTTGATCCCCTGCGCGACCAGGTGCAGGCAATTATGCCGGCGGTGGATTTGAACCTGGGGCCGAACTGGGAATTCAATTTCGCCGTCGGCGTGGGCATGACCGCCAGCACCGATCACCTGCTGGTGAAGATGATTCTAGGCCGCCGCCTGCAACTGGGGCGGCGATAACGGCCGGCGGTTACCGCGCCCGACCTCCGATGTTGCCTGAAAGGCCCGGCGGGCGTTAGGCTGGAATATATGGCGGAAGCGCTGACGACAGAGTCCATACCAATTGTGACCGGGGCTGACGGCGTCGTCCGCGTGCGCGGAACGCGTATCACACTCGACACGGTGGTGGCAGCCTTTGCCGAGGGTGCGACGGCGGAAGAAATCGCGCAGCAGTATCCTTCCGCTTCATTGGCCGACGTATACCAGGTGATCGGATATTACCTGCGGCATGCGACCGACCTGGAGCCCTATCTCTCGCGGCGACTGGACGATGTGCGTGAGGCCAGACGTACGAATGAATCTCACTGGCCGCCAGAGGGCATCCGGGACCGTTTGCTTGCCCGGCGCCCGATATGAGTTCCCGTTCCCGTTTAATTCATTAGGGGACAGAAGCATGACGGGACCCGAGGTAGCCTTGCGCTGGCTGGCCGACGAGAATTTCAATAACGACATTCTCCGCGCGTTGCTGCGGAGGAGCCCTGACGTCGATGTGGTTCGTGCGCAGGACGCCGGCCTGACGGGAGTCGACGATGAAGCGCTTCTTGCCTGGCTGCGGCACAACAACGGGTTCTGCTTACGCATGACGTCTCCACCATGACCGCGCACGCCTACCGCCGTGTGATGAAGGGTGAGCCGATGCCGGGCGTATTCGAGGTCAGCCGCACCGTCTCGATCCGCGCGGTAGTTGACGACATCGTCCTTTTGACGGAATGCAGCCTTCCCGGCGAATGGGAGGGCCAACTACGATATCTGCCGCTCCGCTGACAACTTCACTACCGTGCCCGCGCGGACTGTCCTGGCGCGCCCCCGGTCAAGCCGTGCGCACTTGCGGTATACGGGTATCGAGCGCGGGCAGTACCGGGAAATCGGTATACGGCGCGGACTGATACCAATAGGCCACCGAGAAGAAATTGTCGCCGCGGTCGTTGGCATGGCCGTGTTCAATCGTGTGCTTCAAATAGCGCTCGAAGGTGACCGGGTTGTCGCCGTGCCAGCGGTAGCAGCAGTAGCGTCCGCCGGTGCGCTCGGCGTTCGAGATCAGCGGCGCACCGTACATCTGGTGGCCGAAAGGCTGCGCGCCATCGCGGCCGCCGAAATCCCAGCTTCCCAGAAAGTAGTCCTCGGAGCCGGTGCCGTTGATCAGCGGCTTGGTTTCATCGTCGACGAAAATCATGTCGTCGCCTTCGCCCCACCAGCCGTCGGCGTTTTCGAGCACGCCCAGCGTGACGCCCATCAGGTGGCCGCGGCCGCGCGTTTCGACAAATACATAGTTGGAGCCGCCGAGCGGGTTCAGTTTCGCGGCTTCTCCCGTGACCGGCGTCGACGGCGCCGCCTGCCGGTATTGCGCGTGAAAGTAGAGCGCATCTTCAGGCAGCGACGGCACGGCCATATAGTCGATGTTCGAATAGAACGAGCCTACTCCCTGTTTGCCCTCGTTGGTTACGGTGAGCCGGGCGCCGCGGCGGTAGGGCATGGCGAAATAGCAGTTGAGCGATTTGCCGGGCGAGCAGGCGAGGTAGCGTGATTCGTAAATCCGATAATCGTCGAGGTTCAAACCGAAGAAATCGCCAATCGGTGTTTCCACGCTGGGCTTGGCGTTGCCATCCCAATAGGCGCGCAGCACCAGTTCCTTCAGATGATGGTCGCTGCGGGCGGCGATGGTGAACCAGATGTGGCTGATCGCGCCGGCGCCTTCGGCGAGGAAAACCTCCTTGGTACCGCCGGCGGGAATGTCCCAGGAGTCGCGGTTGCCGCCGGTGCGGTCGTAGCTCGATTGTTTGAGCGACCGGTAATGCTGCGCCCGCGCATAGGCGGGCAGCAGTGGCGCAGCCGCGTTTCCGGCTTGCGCCTGGGCAGAAGGCGATGCCGCGGCGCCGATGCCGGCCGCCGCCAGTGCGCCACGCATGAAATCGCGTCTCGGATTGGTGCTCATAATCTCCT
Organism: Bryobacterales bacterium; assembly: GCA_003142185.1. GTDB lineage: Bacteria > Acidobacteriota > Terriglobia > Bryobacterales > Bryobacteraceae > Bog-375. The sequence goes on along the minus strand of PLOR01000041.1, from coordinate 8,198 downwards.
GCCTTTCCGGCCTTACCTGGTTGCGCAAAAGCCGACCAACCGCTCCGGCGAAAGCCGTGAAGAATTCATATCGAGCCACGGATAAACACAGATGAACACTGATAATACTCTTGTTCTCTTATCCGTGTTTATCTGTGTTCATCCGTGGCCACGATTCTTTCACGCCCTTACTTCGCCAGTGCTTTGGCGATGGCTCTTTCCGCCAGCGGCCCCATCACCTCATAACCCGCGGCGTTGGGGTGCAGGCCGTCGTAAGTCAGTTCCTTGCGGAACATGCCTTTGTCATCCACCGTGGCGCTGAAATAATCCAGGTAGACGAAGTTGTTCCTCTCGGCGTAGTCCTGGAGCCAGCGGTTGAGTGCCAGAATCTTTTCGGGTGGCCTCTGCGCCGTCTGCAGTTTGATGTAGTCGCAAACCGGCGTCAGTGAGGAGAGCACGATCCTGATGTTATTGGCGCGGGCCATATCGGCCATCGACAGGAAGTAGTTTTCGGTGGCTTCCATGGTCATCGGGCCGACGTTGCCGGCGATGTCGTTGGTGCCCGCCAGTATGATAACGACTTTGGGCTTGAGCGCGATCACGTCCTGATAGAACCGCAGCAGCATTTGCGGCGTCACCTGACCGCTGATGCCGCGGTTGATGTACGGTTTGCCGGGAAAGAAAACGCCGAGCGAATGTCCGGTGGGATCGGTGCCACGGCCCCAGAAGTCGGTAATGGAATCGCCCATGAATACCACGCGATCCTCGTCCGCCGCCGGCGGAACCACTTTCGCATCCTCGGCCGCATAGCGCGCCGTGTTGCCATAGTCGTTGACCATTCTCGACAGTTGATCGAGCATGCGCACGCGCGGCGGCGGAGCATCCTGCGCCGGAGCCTGCGCTTGCGCGCGCAGCAGGAGCGTCGAAAGCACGAACAGAGTGATTCGCATAGGCCCCATTGTAGGACACTTGGTGGGGAATGCTTTAGCTTGCCAACGCCCGCTTGCGGGCGCAGTTCTTGCTTGTCGATTCCTTACTCTCCGTAACCCGGCATGGGAGCCAGCGCGGGCACAAGGTCGCGCCAACTTTGGACGTGAAACCGGCGGCCATCGGTGCGAATGCTGACCAGGCCATCGAGATCGGTGCGATAGACCACCGCATTGTGATCGAGGAGGCGGTCGATCACGTCGGCGTGCGGATGGCCGTAGCTGTTGTCCTGGCCGACCGAGACGATGGCGAAGACCGGCCGTACGGCATCCAGGAACGCCTGTGTGCTGGAAGTGTGGCTGCCGTGGTGGCCCACCTTGAGCACGTCGGCCGGTTGCAGCTCGTTTTCCGACAACATGCGGTATTCGATAGGCCGTTCCGCGTCGCCGCAAAGAAGAAACGAGTGCTTGCCGTAGCGCACGCGCATCACCAGCGAATCGTCATTGGTGGGCTCGCCGGCTGGAACGTAATCGGCGAATGGCGCCAGGATCTCGATCTGCGCGCCTCCCCAGGCGAAGCGCTGCGGCGCCAGCAGCGGCATGATTTTGACGCCCAGACGTTGTGCGCGATCGCGCAGGACGCGCCAGGCGGGGCTGTCGGGCGTTGCGCCGGTCCACAATTCGCGCGGGCGAAAATCGGAAACCAGCGCCGGCAGGCCGCCGATATGGTCGTCGTGCGCGTGCGATAGTGCCACCACATCCACGTCACGGATGTTGCGGTCCCACAGGTACGGCGCCACCACGTCCTCACCCACATCGAGCTGCGATTTGGCCCGGTTGCCGAACGAGGGGATGCCGCCGCCATCGAGGATCATGCGCTTGCCGTCGGGAAAGATCACCAGCAGCCCATCGCCTTGTCCGACGTCGATCACGGCCAGCTCCAGTTCGCCCGGATGAACGTCCGGCGGGAACGGCTGCCACAGCAGCAATGTCAGCAGCGCGGCCACCGCTGCGCCGCTCGCCAGGCGCCACCACCGGCCGCGCGCCACGGCTGCGGCGATCAGCGCGAGGGAAAACGCGATGCCGAGCCACAGCGGCGGCGTGGGAATGCGCCAATCGGGATCGAGCGAAGCGTGCCAGTGCACAATCGCGCGCGATACCGCCAGCAGCACGCCGCCGATCCGAGCCACCCACGCCCAGCCGGTGAACACGGCGACAAAGCCGACCGGAATCGCCAGCCCCATCAACGGAACCACCAGCGCGTTGGCGGTGAGGCCGGACAGGCCGACGCGGTGAAAGTACACGATCATGGGGAGGGCCAGCCCCGCCTGAATGACAGCCGAGACGGCTGTGATTTGATAAAGGAAGAACAGCACCCGCGCGACCACCACCACGCCCCGGCGAGCCGCATCCAATGGGAGTTTGATCGCGCCGTGCGCGGTTTCGGCGAGCAGGCGCATCTCGATGCGGAATTGCGCCACGCGGGGTTCCAGGTTGATGTCGCGGTCGCGATTGGTGAGATCGGCCAGACCGCGCGCGAGCGGACCCGAAGTGGCGCGGATCAGCGGCGTCGAAAACGCGCCCAGAAACGCCACCGCCAGGAAGCTCAACTGGAAACTGGCATCGAACAACTGATCCGGATCGAAGAGCAGAAAACCAAGCGCCACGGCGGCCAGCAGGTTCAAGGGACGCCGCTCGCGAAAGAAATAGCCGGCGGCGATCACCAGCGTCAGAGCCGCGGCCGACCGCACGCACGGCGCGTTGAACCCGGTGACCAGCGCGTAGAGCCACGCCACCGCCGCGGTCAGAGCCCCGGCCAGGCTGGCCGGAACGAAGCACACCCGCAATACGAAAAAGACGAAAGCCGCCACGATGGCCACATGAGTTCCGGAGATGACCAGCGTGTGAAACGTGCCGGTGGAGCGGTAATCGCCAGTCCACACTTTTTGCATTTGAAACTGCTGCCCCAGCAGCACCGCCTGCATCATGGCGGCCTGGTAGGGATCGCGCCCGTAGAGCCTATCGATGCGCGCCATGACGGCGGAGCGCAAATCCATCACGGCTTTTTGAAACGGCGAGCCGCAGCGGCCTGGCAGCACGCGAACCGTGCGGGCTGCGCCCGATGCCGTCCAATAAATGTCGTGGCGCGCCAGGTAGTGCCGGTAGTCGAACGCGCCTGGGTTTTCGTAGTTGCGCGGCGAACGCACGCGCGCATCGAGCTCGATGTTGCGGCCGTAGGCAAGGGCCGGCAGCGCCTCGTCCGGCTTGGCGTAAAGCGTGACCTGGACGCGCGCGTGCCGCTCTAGTTCGAGCAGGAATCGTTCGCGCTCGCCGGAAAGAGCGGGAGGTTCGACCACGCAGCCGCTGAGGATTACGACTTCGCGGCCAGTCGAGTCTAGTTCGGGCGCCGGGCCGGGCCGATGCGCTTCAGCCGTCAGCGCGCCCGCCGCGACCAGGCCCAGCAAGCAGCAGATGCCGGCCAGCACGCGGGCGCGTCGCGTAATGGCGACGATGCCGAGCGCCAGAAAGGCGGCGATGATGAGCATCAACTCGTGCGTGCGGAAAGGCACGAAGCGGGCAGCCAGAATCCCGGCGGCAATCGCGGCCACCGGTCCTAGCAGGGGATCTCGCATGGCAAAGCCAGCCGCCGTGGCCGGCCGGGCCGGCCGGATGGATCGAGACGCCGGACTGCAGTGGCCGGGCGGAGAAGGGGGCCTGCGCCCGCCTGCTCCGCCAGGTCCGCGGCCACTGGATCGACCTGCCTCAGAGGAACGACAGCTCTAGCGTTGTAATAGAAGTGATCGCAGTCAGTCGCGATTCTCCGAAATCTTGGCGCTCGGTCCCGGTCTGTCGAAGGACGCTTTCGCAACGCGCAGCCTGCCCTCCCGCGGCCCTCCGCTGGGTCAAAGCGACACATTGGCTCCGGGAGAGTTATTGATTTCAAAGCAAGTTTCTCGGCACTCCAAGTGCCCATATGCTTGTCATGCGTGCGAGAGCGTTACTCTGTCTTGCGCTGGTGAGCGCAACCGGCGCGCTGGCCGCGTCGTCCGGCTTCCTGCTGGGCGTGGATTACAGCGAATGGCTTACTCCTGACGTCACGCAGATTGCGACCGATGGTTCCGGGGCCCTCTACGTTCTGTCGCAGTGCGCGACCGTCGCCCCCTTCTCTTCCTGTGTGACGAAACTGTCAGCGGACGGGAAGACAATCCTGTGGCAGAACAATCTTGGGTTCTTGGTCGATTCTGCATCAAACCTGCCGGGAATGGCGGTGGACCCCAAGGGCGGCGTGTACGTGATACCCGAGTGGCAGGTTGGCGATACATCGTATTATGTGGCGAAGCTAAACTCCGGCGGGACAGGCCTCGCGTGGAACACACCGGTTGCCATGCTGCCGACGGCTCTTGCAGCGGACTCCCAAGGCCGCGCGTATGTGGCCGGTTTTATTAGCTTGAACACCTGGGAGGGCGGCATAGTCCGGCTGAACGCGATCGGCAGTGCGGTCGATTACACCGCACAGATAGAGGGCGTGCCGTTTGCCATCGCCGTCGATGGCACCGGTGCCGCGTTCGCTGCCGGTCTGACGGTGGGAGTGGCAGGCGGTTTCCTCGTGAGGCTGGCGCCGGACGGCTCCGCCGGATTCCAATCGGCAACGTCTATAGGAACGTCGCAGGTGGCAGTTGCTGTGGATCCAAATGGGGCCGCTGCGGTTTACGGCGGCGGAGCGTTGCAGCGCTTCGATTCCACAGGCGCCATGACCTTCTCGAAGACCACCCTGGCCGGCGGTGCGCTTGCGCTGGACTCGATCGGCAACGCCTACGTCACGGGGTCAATCGCGTCCTACTTGTACCCGGTCAGAAACAGTCTTGTGCAGTGCGGATCGGCCTTACTAAGTGTGTATGCGCCGGATGGCTCCCTCATGCAGGCCACCTACATTCCCGGCGCAGCGGGCGGCGCCCCATTCATCGCCACGGGTCCGAATTCGACCGTCTTTTTGGCAGCTTTAGCCGATGGAACCTTCGCGCCCACCCAAACCGGTCCATTCCCGGCCGGACAGATCGGGACGAGCTTCCTGTGGCACCTCTCACCCAGTGCCAACATGCAGCCCCTCCCACTGGCCTGTGTCGGCAACGCCGCGAGCTACGGTACAGGGCCGATAGCACCGGGAGAGATTGTCACCTTGATGGGAAACGGGCTCGGACCTCAGCAGGGGGTCGCGCCTCAGGCTACGCTGGAGAGCCCCTATCCAATCGAGGCGGCAGGCGTTGAGGTGACTTTCGACGGAACGCCAGCGCCGCTGCTGTGGGTGCAGGACGGCCAGATCAACGCCGTAGCGCCGTGGTCGCTGACGCCGGGCCAGAACACGCAGATCTGCGCCTCTTACAACAGCGTGATGACCAACTGCCTCACCTGGGGGGTGGAGCAGACGGCTCCGGCGGTGTTTACGGTGGATGGCGTTCACGCGGCGGCGGTGAATCAGGACGGAACCATCAACTCGGCCAGCAATCCCGCGGCGGTGGGCTCTATTGTATCGGTTTGGGCAACCGGGCTGGGTCCGATCACTCCGTCGCAGGCCGATGGAACGCTGGTGGGGCTACCCCTGCCCAACAATGTGCTGCCAGTTCAAGTCGGGGCGCAGGTGGTGGGATTGAAGATTGACTTCTACACGCCATTCGAGATGGAATACGCGGGTCCCGCGCCGTACTTGGTTGCCGGGGCCAGCCAGATCAACTTCCAGGTCGTAAACTACGCGGGCTCGATTGTTGTGACCGTAGGGGCTGGAACCGGCGCTGGGGTGCAAAGCCCAGGCTTCCAGATCTACGTCGCCGGCCAGTAAAGACGCGATCACGCCGCGCTCAGCTTCAGGGCCTTCACGCGGTCGCGCAGTTGGGCGGCTCTTTCGAATTCGAACTTGCGCGCCGCTTCGCGCATGTTCTCTTCCAGATCGGCGATGAACTTCCTCAACTCCTCGGGCGTCAGGTTGTCGACTTCCTGGTCCACCTCAAGGGGCACCGTAACGTAATCGCCTTCCGCCACCGCGACCAGGCTCATATCGATGGGCTTGACGATGGATTGCGGAACGATGTTATTGCGCTCGTTATACTCCACTTGCGTCTGCCGGCGGCGCCCGGTTTCGTCCAGCGCTTTGCGCATGCTGTCGGTCATCACGTCGGCGTAGAGGATGGCGTGACCTTCGACGTGGCGCGCGGCGCGGCCGATGGTCTGGATCAGCGCCCCGGAAGACCGCAGGAAGCCTTCTTTATCCGCATCCAAAATCGCCACCAGCGAAACCTCGGGCAAGTCCAGGCCCTCGCGCAGCAGGTTGATGCCGATCAGGGCGTCGAACTCGCCGCGGCGCAAGTCGCGTAGGATCCTGATGCGGTCAAGCGTGCTCACCTCGGAGTGCAGATAGCGGCAGCGCACGCCGACCTCGGAATAATATTCGGCGAGGTCTTCGGACATGCGCTTGGTAAGCGTGGTGACCAGCACGCGCTGGTTGTTGTCGGCCCGCTTGCGGATTTCGCCCAGCAGGTCGTCCACTTGCCCCTTCACCGGCCGGATTTCCACGCTCGGGTCGATCAGGCCGGTGGGCCGGATGATCTGTTCCACCACCACGCCCGCCGATTTTGTCAGCTCATACGGGCCGGGCGTGGCGGACACATAGACCAGTTGGTTGACGCGGTGCTCGAATTCCTCGAAAGTGAGCGGACGGTTATCGAGCGCGCTGGGCAGGCGGAAACCGTGCCCCACCAGCACCTCTTTGCGCGAGCGGTCGCCGTGGTACATGCCGTGAAGCTGCGGAACCGTCTGGTGGCTTTCGTCGAGGAACATGAGCGCGTCGTGCGGCAGGTAATCGAGCAAGGTCGGCGGGGCCTCGCCCGGCAGGCGGCCGGAGAAGTGGCGCGAATAATTCTCGATGCCGTGGCAGTAGCCGATCTCCTTCATCATCTCCAGGTCGAACATAGTGCGCTGGTAGAGCCGCTGCGCCTCGATGATCTTGCCCTGCTTTTCCAATTCCGGGCGCCACCAGTCGAGCTCCGCGCGGATGCTTTCCATGGCGCCGAGCCTGGTCTCCTCGCTCATCACGTAATGCGTCTTGGGATAGATGGGGAGGCGCGTGTAAGTCTGTTTGACTTGCCCCAGCAGCGGATCGATCTGTGAGAGGCTTTCCACTTCGTCGCCCCAGAGCTCGATGCGATAGGCGCAATCGTCATAGGTGGGGTAGACTTCGATCACGTCGCCGCGCACGCGGAACGTGCCGCGGCGGAAATCCGTGTCATTGCGCTCGTAAAGAATCTCGACCAGCTTGGAGAGGATCTGGTTGCGCGAAATCTTCTGCCCTTTTTCGAGCATCAGCAACATGCCGTAGTAGGCTTCGGGCGAGCCCAGGCCATAGATGCAGCTCACGCTGGCGACAATCACGCAGTCGCGGCGCTCGAACAGGCTCTTGGTGGCGGAAAGGCGCAGCTTGTCGAGCTCGTCGTTGACGGTGGCTTCTTTTTCGATGTAGACGTCACTCGACGGAATGTAGGCCTCGGGCTGGTAGTAGTCGTAATAGCTGACGAAGTATTCGACGGCGTTCGAGGGGAAGAAGCTCTTGAATTCGTGATAGAGCTGCGCGGCCAGTGTCTTGTTGTGCGCCAGGATCAGGGCGGGCTTGCCGATGGCCTCAATCACTTTGGCCATGGTGAAGGTCTTGCCCGAGCCGGTTACGCCCAGCAGGACCTGATGCTGTTCGCCTTCGCGCACACCGCGCGTGAGCTCGGCGATGGCGTTCTCCTGATCTCCGCGCGGTTGGTAGTTCACCGCCAGCCGGAATCCCATGTATTCAGATTAGCAACGTCCGAGCAACCGATTCGCTGCTCGCGGTGCAGCCGTTCTTCCGGGAAGGTGGGTCCTGAGAAGAAAAGCCGGGACGACTCTCGGCTCAGCAGACTGGACAGTCTGCGCCACAACTGATGTCAAGAGCCTTGGCGCTAACTGCCGTCTCGCCCGCGCCGTAGCGGCATTTTCGAGGCGCCGGCCAAACTGTCACCCAAACTTGACCGGACGGCTGCAATCGGTTATTCTGAGCCATCTACGAACGTCACAATTCCCATAATTTTATCCGGGAGGATGAATGACTCCGAAAGAAGTTCTGGAATTTGCCAAGAAGAACGATGCCAAGCAACTGGATCTGCGGTTCACCGATATTCCGAGCTTGCAGCATCATGTTTCCTACCCCCTCAGCGAGCTGGACGAGAGCAGCTTCGTGGACGGCTTTGGAATGGACGGATCGAGCATCCGCGGCTGGGC
>PLOR01000046.1 GCA_003142185.1 Bryobacterales bacterium | reverse complement strand
AATCGTCTTGGACAGGTGTGGTCGGGGACCTGCCCCACTATTTCATCGCGTACGAGCTGGTGCTTCACTTGAAGCAGTTGGCACGTCGGTGACCTGCCTCACTTTGCACTATTTCATCGCATATGAGCTGAGCACCTTGACGTAGTTGGCGCGCTCGAAGGCTTTGGGTTGCGGGACGGCATTGCGGCTCATGCTGCCCTGCATCTGCTTGATGGAATCGTATTCGTGCTCGCCCATCCAGACCAGCAGTTCGGTGGACAGGGTGTCCAAATAGCTGATGCCGCGCTTCAGCAGCGCGGAAGTCATCATCGCCACTTTGGCGCCGGCCATCATCGCCTTGATCACGTCGGTGGCGCTGTGTACGCCGCCGGTGAGCGCCATGTCGGCTTTGATACTGCCGTACAACACCGCGATCCAGTGTAGCCGGAGCAGCAGCTCATGCGAGTTGCTGAGGATCAGGTTCGGCACCACCTCGAGCGCCTCGAGATCGTAATCCGGTTGGTAAAAGCGATTGAACAGCACCAGCCCGTCGGCGCCCGCCGCGTCCAACTTGCGGCCCATGTTCGCCATCGAGCTGAAATACGGTCCCAGCTTGACGGCGAGCGGAATGCGCACTTCGGCCCGGATGGCCTCGACCAGCTCGATGTACTGCTGCTCCACCTGCTCGCCGGTAACGTTGGCGTCGGTGGGGATGTAGTAGATGTTCAGCTCGAGCGCATCCGCGCCGGCCTGCTGGATCTGCTTGGCATAGCGCAGCCAGCCGCCCTTGGTGGTGCCGTTGAGGCTGGCGATCACCGGAATCCTGACCGCCTGTTTGCACTTGGCAACGTGCTCCAGGTAGCCCTCGGTGCTGCGCACCGGCTTGGTCAGCTCGGGAAAGTTGGTTTGGGCTTCCGACGATATGGACGAAGTTTCGGTGATGAAGCGGTCGAGCTCGTCGCTTTCGATTTCGATCTGCTCCTCGAACAGCGAGTGCAGCACCACGGCCGCCGCGCCCGCGTCCTCCATGCGGCGGATGTTGCCCACGTCCTCGCACATCGGCGAGGAAGAGGCCACCAGCGGATTCTTCAGCTTCAACCCAAGATAGGTTGTCGATAGGTCGATGGTCTTGCTCAGGTCGATCATTTCGTCACCTCCGCGGTGGCCGGTTCGTGCGCCATATAGTCGTACAGCTTCCATTGCTCGTTGACATCCTGTTGCGCCAGGGTCAGCAGCTTCTTGGCTTCTTCGGGATTGCTCTTCACCAGCATGGTGTAGCGCGTTTCGTTGTAAATGAAATCCTTGAGTGCGGCGGCGGGCGCCTTGGAATCGAGCTGGAACGGATTCTTGCCCTGCGCCACCAGGTCGGGGTTGTAGCGGAACAGCGGCCAGTAACCGGTGTTGACGGCCAGCTTCTGCTGGTCCATGCCGTGCGCCAGGTCATAGCCGTGGGCGATGCACTGGCTGTAGGCGATGATGATGGACGGCCCGTGGTAGGCTTCCGCCTCCAGGAACGCCTTGACGGTGTGCATGTCGCCGGCGCCCATGGCGACCTTCGCCACGTAGACGCTGCCGTAGCTCACCGCCATCATGGCCAGGTCCTTCTTACGGACCGGCTTGCCGCCAGCGGCGAATTTGGCCACCGCGCCGCGCGGCGTGGCTTTGGATGACTGGCCGCCGGTGTTCGAATAGACTTCGGTATCGAGAACCAGAACGTTCACGTTGCGGCCACTGGCCAGCACGTGGTCCAGGCCACCGTAACCGATGTCATAAGCCCAACCGTCGCCGCCCAGGATCCACACGCTTTTCTTGACCAGCGCGTCGGCCACGGCCAGCAGATCGCTGGCTTCGCGGCTGCCGGTGCCGGCCAGTTTCTCGCGCAGAATCTTCACCCGGTCGCGTTGCGCGAAGATACCGGGCTCGGTGGTCTGATCGGCGTTCAAGAGGCTCGCGACCAGCTCGTCGCCCAGCGTTCCACCGAGGCGCGTCACCAGCTCGCGGGCGTATTGGTTCTGCGCGTCGACGGCCAGCCGCATGCCCAAGCCGAATTCGGCATTATCTTCGAACAGCGAATTCGACCACGTGGGACCGCGGCCCTCCGCGTTGATGCAGTACGGCGTGGTGGGCAGGTTGCCGCCGTAAATCGAGGAACATCCGGTAGCGTTGCCGATGTACATACGGTCGCCGAACAGTTGCGTCATCAGCTTGATGTACGGTGTTTCGCCGCAACCGGAGCAGGCGCCGGAGAATTCGAAGAGCGGGCGCAGAAGCTGCACGTCCTTCACCTGCTTCACGGAGAGCGCGGCACGATCGGTCTCGGGGATGCCCAGGAAGAAGTCCCAATTGGCGGCCTCGGTTTCGCGGATGGGCGGTTGCGGCACCATATTGATGGCGCGGCGCTTCACCTGGCTCTTGTCCTTCACCGGGCAGAACTCGACGCACAGCGTGCAGCCGGTGCAATCCTCCGGCGCCACTTGCAGCGTGTACTTCCGGTCCCTCATGTCTTTCCAGGCCGCCGGAGCCGCTTTGAAGGTGGCCGGCGCGCCTGCCAGGTGCTTCTCGTCGTACACCTTGGCGCGGATCACCCCATGCGGGCAGACCAGCACGCATTTGCCGCACTGGATGCACAACTTCTGATCCCATTCCGGAATCTCGAGAGCGATGTTGCGCTTTTCCCACTGCGACGTCGCGGTGGGGAAAGTGCCGTCGATGGGCATGGCGCTGACCGGCAGATCGTCGCCTTCGCCGGCAATGATCCGCCCGAGTACCTTCTGCACGAATTCGGGCGCGGCGGCGGGGACGGCCGGCCGGATGTCGAACTGAGCCGTCACTGCGTCCGGAACTTTCACCTGATGCAGGTGAGCCAGAGCTTCGTCCACTGCTGCGAAGTTCTTCTTCACCACGCTTTCGCCGCGCTTGCCGTAAGTCTTCTCGATGGTATGCTTGATGGCGGCGATGGCTTCGTCGGGCGGCAGCACACCGCTAATCGCGAAGAAGCAGGTCTGCATGATGGTGTTGATGCGCCCACCCATGCCGGTATCGTTGCCCACCCGGTAACCGTCGATCACGTAAAACTTGAGCTTCTTATCGATGATCTGCCGCTGCACGGTGCGCGGCAGGTGGTCCCAGACTTCGTCCGGCCCGTAGATGCTGTTGAGTAGGAAGGTGGCGCCCGGCGCGGCCGCCTTCAGCATGTCGATCCGCTCCAGGAACGAGAACTGGTGGCAGGCCACGAAGCTGGCCTTGGCGATCAGGTAGCTGGAGCGCAGCGGAGTGGGCCCGAAGCGCAGGTGGGAAACGGTAATGGCGCCGGATTTTTTCGAATCGTAAACGAAATAGCCTTGCGCGTAGTTGTCGGTTTCCTCGCCAATGATCTTGATCGAATTCTTGTTGGCGCCGACGGTTCCATCCGCGCCCAGTCCGAAGAAGAGCGCGCGCACCGTGCTGGGGACTTCGGTCGAAAACTCGGGATCGTAATCCAGGCTAGTATGAGTGACGTCGTCGTTAATGCCAATTGTAAAGTGATTCTTTACGTTCGGCTGCGCGAGCTGGTCGAAAACACCCTTCACCATCGCCGGCGTAAACTCTTTCGATGCAAGTCCGTAGCGCCCGCCGATCACCTTCTTCTTTACATCCATTTCGACTAACGCGGTGAGCACTTCGGTGTACAGCGGCTCGCCGGTTGCGCCGGGCTCTTTGGTGCGGTCGAGCACGGCGATCGACTGGACGGAAGCCGGCAGCGCTGCGATGAACTTCTCGATCGCGAACGGCCGGAACAGCCGCACTTTCAAGAGGCCGACCTTTTCGCCCTTGGCGGTCAGCGCTTCCACGCATTCCTGCGCCACTTCGGCGCCCGATCCCATGATTACCAGCACGCGCTCGGCATCGGGCGCGCCGACGTAATCGAACAGGTGATACTGCCGGCCCACCAGCGCCGCGAACTTGTCCATCGTATTCTGCACGATGGTTGGGGTGGCGAGATAGAAGGGGTTGATGGCTTCCCGCGCCTGGAAGTAGACGTCCGGGTTCTGCGCCGTGCCGCGGAGCACCGGGCGGTCGGGCGAAAGCGCCCGTGCGCGATGGGCGTGCACCAGGTTGTCGTCGATCATGGCGCGCAGATCGTCGTCGGTCAACTGTTCGATCTTGGCGACCTCGTGCGAGGTGCGGAAGCCGTCGAAAAAGTGCAGGAACGGCACGCGGGATTCGAGCGTGGCCGCGTGCGCGATCAACGCCATATCCATTACTTCCTGCACCGAATTGGAACTCAGCATGGCAAACCCGGCCGACCGCGCCGCCATCACGTCGCTGTGATCGCCGAAAATCGAAAGCGCCTGCGCCGCCAGCGCCCGCGCCGCGATGTGAAACACGGTGGAAGTCAGCTCACCCGAAATCTTGTACATGTTCGGGATCATCAGCAGCAGACCTTGCGAGGCGGTAAAGGTTGTGGCTAGTGACCCAGCCTGCAACGCCCCATGCAGTGCCCCGGCGGCGCCGCCCTCGCTTTGCATTTCGATCACCGTGGGCACGGTTCCCCAGATATTCGGCCGGTTTTCGCTCGACCACTGGTCCGCCCATTCGCCCATATTCGACGAGGGGGTGATAGGGTATATAGCTATGACTTCGCTGACTTTATGAGCAACGTATGCGGCGGCTTCGTTGCCGTCGACGAGTACTTTTGGCCGGTTGGCGGGTGTACTGGACAACTTTCCCTCCTGCGGGGTTTTAGGATTTGGAATTAGGTGCCTTAAGCCATATTATAAGACCTGTTTGTCGTAAAAATCTACAACAATTTTGGAGTTCACAAGGGTGAACTGGGGGGGGTGAGCCGACGCCCTGGACTGGAGCGAACGCCCTCGCCGGCCTTGCTTTCGGCATTCGAATATGATCCGCAGAGAGCCGGACCAGGGGGTCCAGCGCGGACGAGGGCGTCCGGCCCACGGCCGCTATTTCTTTTTTTCCCGGTTCCAGAGTTCGCGCGATAACACGCGGCCGCAGAACGGGCAGTAATTGACGCCGGCGAAACGGCGCGGCTCCTCGCCGAAGACCAGGAAATACTCGGTGTCGATCTCGGTGATGATGGTGCCGCCGCTGAGTTGGTGCGGCTGCGCGTGCTCGGCCAGTCCGCGCTCCATCAGCCGTTCGAATTCAGGGCAGCAGGTCATCGCGCCGCTACTGAATCGTGCTGGCGCCTTCCACGCCCAGATCCGACGCCACCACGTTGCGGTTGATGTGGCGGTCGAGGTCGATCACGTAGGTCTCCGGCGCCTCGATCAGCACCGGCGAATGGGTGGCGCAGACCACGCGGAATTTCTTCCGCTCCACCAGTTCCAGCAGCATTTTCAAAATGCGCCGCTGGTTGGATACGGAAAGAGCCATTTCCGGCTCGTCCAAGAGCAGCACGGAGCCGTCCGGCAGCTTGGGGAAGCTGTCCTTGAATAGCGACAGCATGACCTGGCCGTGGCTCGCCATTCGCAGGAACTCCAGCATCTCCGGCTGGTCGCGGAAGAACTCGAGTTGCGTGCGCGGGTTATGCTGTTCGGCGTCGAACAGCACCACGTTGGCCGGCTCCGGCGCCTGCGGTTCCCAACGGTAGATGTACCCCTCCGCCTTTTCGCCGCGCATGGCGATGGCAATCGACTGCAGCAGGGTCGATTTGCCGGACCCGTTTTCGCCTTTGAGGACGATCAGCGGGGCCGCAAGGTCCACCAGCATCGGCATGTGGAAGTTCAGATTGGGAAAAACCGGATGGCCCAGAATCTTCAAGTACATTGGCCATCAGGATAGCAGGGGCGGAGGGTGGATTGGAAACGCTGGCTTACGCGTCCGCGCCTGGCACCGTGGCGCACGCACTCATGCGAGCCGTGTCGGCATTCGTGCCGACGCCCGGCGGCTTCCACCGTGACGACCACCGGTAGTCTTCGGCGCGTGCAACCAACCCCGCTTTCACTGGATTGTTCTCGATGTAGAACTCAATTCGACCCCACTCCCGCTCATCCCTGACCCAATGGTCGTACGATTCTCGCTGCCAAAATGGCTCGCCGCATCTGCCCAACAGACGATTCGCTTCATGAGCGGTGCAACCTTTCAGGGCTTTCAGCAACCGGCTGGGCGGAACCTTCGGCAGCAGCAACACATGAACATGGTTCGCCATCACCACGAACGAGGCCAGTTCATAATGCCCGAGTTCCGCACCACGATGCAACGACTCGACCACCAGGCTCGCGATGGCGTCCTGGCGAAGGAACATCGGGCCATCGCGAGCCGTTTCCAACTGGCGGTCCAGCCAGGCGAAAGCCTGACCGGCTGACACTTTGTGCGGTGGCCGGAATTGTCGCGGCTGAACGACGCCGTGAAGACCCCAGGTAAGGAATAGCCAGCGATTCTGGGGATAGATGTGTGGCAGGCGTCGAACGGAGATCATACGGAGCGGTAGTGGACCTGAGTGGCGAGGTTTCTCACCCGCCTTGCGTCGACAGGAGTGTCGACGCGGCACGCATGAGTGCGTGCGCCACGTCAGATCACGCGCAGGTCGCCTTTGCCCCATACCGTCTGGCGGCCAACGCCGGTCCAGCGGGCGGCGCGCAGCCAGGGCAGGAACTCGCCCAGTTCGCCTGCGTATTCGACAACGCCGGTGAAGCCTCCCAGCGGGTGCGATTGGCCGGTGCGGCTCGAACGGCGGCGGGCGCCGATCCACTCGATGTCGCTCGAAACCAGCTTCACGGCGCGCGCGCGTTCGCCGAGGCCGCGGAAATCGATGGCGAGCGGCCCAGCGCCGTAAAGCGCCCGTAGCGTCGAGATGCGATCCCGCAGCCGGGCAAAGAGCACGCCGAACTGCGGCCCGGCGTTCGGACCGACGTCCGGGCCACCCTTCAACTCGGTGGGCGTCAGGAAGCGCAAACACACCTGGCGCACCGCCCGTTCGGCTGGCTCGGGATCGAGGCTGATCACTGATGGCGGGCCGGGCCGCAACGCCATCTCACATGCCGATTCATCCACGCCGATCTGCTCGACGCGGGTCAGCGCGGCGCGGCCCCGGCCGGGCCCCAGGCCGGTTTCGCCCAGTTGCTCGAAGGTTGCAAGGATCGCTCCCATCAACTCCGGCCGGCAATCGAACACGTGCATGTCGATGTGGAAACCGTCGCCAGGCGCGATCTCCCGGCCGTCCACCGCGGCCGTGCGGAAGACAAACGGGCGCGGCCAGTCTTTGAAGCCGCTCGGCGAAGGGCCGCTGGCGCGCCCCGGTTCGAAGAGGCGCGCATATACATCGCTCGAGGCCGTCTGCCGCAGCAGCAGGCCGAACGCGCCGCGCACTACGTTGCCGCTTTCGCCCGCCGGAAAATGCAGTGTGCCGAGTGCCTGGAAGCTCGATCGAAGCCGGTAGAACTCGAATGTATTCACGCAATTGAAACCGCTGCGGAAGGTCCGCCTGTTGTATAATGGTAGGGCATTTGGCTCTTGATTTCCGCTCTGAGACACAAGAAGGGGTTGCGTGAGTCCATCCGCATGCCCCTTTTTTTGTTGTAGGGGGGCCGTCGGCGGCCAGATGGAATTTGAGTTGAAGTTAAAGAAGGAAAAGGCACGATGAAAGAAAAAGGCACAGTGAAGTGGTTCAACGCAGCCAAGGGCTACGGCTTTATCCAGAGGGAGAACGGAGAGGATGTGTTCGTACACTTCTCCGCCATCCAGTCGCAAGGGTATCGCTCGCTGGATGAAGGCGCGAAAGTGGAGTTTGAAGTAACCAAGGGCCCGAAGGGGCTGCAGGCGACCAACGTCGCTTTGACCTAACGGAAGCGGGCCAACCGGCCGCCCCGCAGCGGCCGGTTCCGTCTCCGATCCCAAGCCTGGAGGTTTATGAGCAAGGAAGACTGTATCGAGGTCACCGGCACGGTATTGGAAAAGTTCCCAAGCGGGCTGTTCAGCGTCCAACTCGAGCATCAACGCGTTGTACTGGCGCACCTGGCCGGCAGGCTGCGGCGGAATCGCATCCGCGTCCTGGCCGGCGACAAGGTCACTCTGGAGTTGTCCCCCTACGACCTGACTAAGGGACGGATCACATTCCGTCACCGCTAAATTCTATTGGCCATCCCCCCACCCGTTCCTACGAAAAACTGCTTTCCGTGCAAAACGGTACATACAGCGCACGATGAGGCGTGGTAAAAGTCGAGTGGTATCCTTTCGATCACTGCCTTGGGATAATTCTTTCGTGAGTTGGGAGGGGCCGGTAACTCACTAGATCAGCAGCTCAATGGACCAGAATGAAAGATCCGAACGAGTCTGGAGAACGCCGGCGGAACCGGGTAGCTAGATCCGCCGCCGCTACAATCAAGGCGGAGGGTGCCGTGGACAAGCCAAAAGGCGCGCAAGCCCGTTCCCGCAAGCAGGCTGCCGAGGTGGCCGGAGACCTCGCCGCCGTGCTGTCCCGCAAGGTGGTTGGCCAACCCGACGCCACCAGGCTGATCGTTCCCTACGTGCAGATGTTCCAGGCCGGATTGGCGCCGGAAGGGCGTCCGGTGGGCGTTTTCCTGTTGCTCGGCCCTACTGGCACGGGCAAGACCAAAACCGTCGAAGCGTTGGCCGACACGCTGCACGGCTCGGAAAAAAACATGCTCAAGATCGACTGCGGCGAGTTCCAACTCGAGCATGAAGTCGCCAAGCTGATCGGCGCGCCGCCCGGCTACCTGGGACATCGCGAGACGCAACCCATGCTCACCCAGCAACGGCTCAACGCCAGCACCAGTGAGCAGTGCGAGCTTTCGCTGGTCTTATTCGACGAAATCGAAAAGGCCGCCCCGTCGCTTACGCGCCTGCTGCTGGGCGTGCTCGATAAAGGTGTTCTCAGGCTGGGCGACAATACTTCGGTCAATTTCGAAAAAAGCCTGCTCTTCCTCACCAGTAACCTTGGCTCGCGCGAAATGCTGCGCGAGATCCACCCCGATTTCGGCTTCCAGTCGGCCGGCGCCGGCCCCCGGCCCGATCTCACCGGCAAGCTGCGCAGCATCGGAATGGTAGCCGTCCGCAAGCGCTTTTCGCCCGAATTCATCAACCGCGTGGATTGCATCATCACTTATCAGCCGCTCTCGCTGGAGGCGCTCTCGGCGATCCTCGATCAACAAATCGCGGACCTGCAGAACCACGTCAACACGCGGCTGGGGGAACGCTCGTTCGCGCTCGAGGTACCGCTCGAAACCCGCCAGTTTCTGCTCGAAAGAGGCACCAGCGCGGAGTACGGCGCGCGCGAACTGAAACGAACCATTCATCGATATCTCACGCAGCCGCTGGCCACCCTGGTCGCCACTAACCAGGTCCCGCCCCGGGCGCGCGTGCTGGCTGGGGTTGCCGAAAGCCGCGAGGCGCTGGATATCTCCGTCCTGCGCGCCGCCGGCGTGGCGGTTCCGGCCACGCAGCCCACCGTTCTTCTGGTCGACGACAACCGCGACCTGCTGCGCTTCCTCGAGCGGTTGATGGCCGACGCGGGCTGGAACCTGGTCACCGCCGAAAGCGCCGCCGAAGCCAAGCGCGCCTTCGATGAGCATAGGCCCGACGCCGTATTGCTCGACTACATGCTCCCGGATGGAAACGGCGTGGAACTGGGCGTCGAGTTTCTGCGCGCGGTCCCGCACATGCTCGCCATCGTCATGACCGGCACCATTCTGCCGCAGGAAGAAGAGGCGCTGTGTGAGGAACACAATTTCCCCGTCCTCCGCAAGCCGTTCCTGGCGTCGGATTTGATGACCCTGATCCGCAGCCGCCTGTCGGCCGCCGGCGGGGCCTCCCTCAGCGCTTGAGCAGCGCGAAATAACCGTGACGCACGCATTCGTGCATGCCGCGCCGGGATTCTTCTCGACGTTTCTTCGCCGCTAAAGAAACATCGGCACGAATGCCGACGTTGCACGCGGGAGTGCGTGCGCCAGATTGTTCGGGAAACGCCGAAACGCTTGCCTGCCTTTTCCCCTCAGTCCCGATATCGCAGGCTGGCGCCGACCCCGCCAACATTGGCTAGTAGGGTTGCATCCGCGATGAGTCTGCACCGCGCCCCGGTCTGGCTGGCCTGCGCCATGATGGCTTCCGACGTGGTGTCACCCTCACCGGAGTAGGCCGCGCCCTCAACCCATGGGCCAGGCTTTTCTTCTTCGTCTCCCCGGAGATGCTGGAATGCCTCGCTCAGGAGTACTTCCTCCACTTGACCTTTGGCGAGCGCGGCGAGCACATCGGGAACGCCCACCACCGCCAGGCCGCCCGAGCGGTAGTCTCCGATCAGGTGCTCTACCTTTTCGGAATCGTCTTTGGCGTCTTGACGGTCGATTGCCGCCAAAGTTTTTTCCAGCACTTCGCGCTCGGGCGCTCGGATATCCAGCCGCACTACATCGATCACCTTGGCCGCGAGAAAAGGCGAAAGCTGCTTCTCGAGGAGTGGAATCACCACCTGGTCGCCGGCAAACACAATGTACTGAATCTCTTCCTTGCGCACCACCCGGTCGAGAACTTCCAGGACCTCTTTGGCGTGGTGCTGGTGATAGTTCTCCATATGCCGCTGATAGCGCGCCTGCGCCCAGCCGCCCATCTGTGTGCGGCTCATCTTGGCGCTATCTACATGTTCTTCGGAGATAGGGCCGCTCAGACCGAAGACGAACAGCCGAGCGGAATTCGTGTCCGTGACGACGGCCGCGTAGCGCGGGAACTGTTTGTTGACGAGGGCCAAGGTGTAAAGATGCGGCACGTGATCGACGTAGATCTCGTGGCGTTCGAGCGGAGCGTTCAACTGCACCGTCTCGAAAAAGTTGTCAGCGCCGGCGCAGGCAAACAGCGCGAGACCGTGCGTGGAGGGCCGCAACTCCGTCGCCAGGTACTTCTCGATCCGTTCGACATCTTGAACGAAACTGGCATGTGCCGCCGACTGCGGTGCAAACGTCTTGGCTCTGGTGTGAAGCTCCTTTTTTATGAAGGAGGCAAAGTGGTCCCGGCCATGGTCGTCGGATTGTGTGTTCAGATACAGGCTGATTACCGGCAGTGTGGTGGGAGTGAAAGCCGCCAGAGTATCGATTTGTTCGGCAAGCAAGTTGGGCATAGTGTGAAGACCGTTCTTGGATATAGAGCACGAGACGTACCAAGTGCGCAAGGGCGGCCACTGAACGTATCCCCGCTAACCCGCGACTCCGCCAGGGGCAAAGCCCCACGCGGAGCGGGAATGAGAAGCCTTGGGGCAAAAGCAAGTACCGCACTTCCGTGTGCAGCTTCTGCACTCTTCGTCGCTACATTCCCGCTATATCACGCCGTGGGCCAGGCCAATGGCCGCGCCGGGGTCTTTTGTTTCAGGCGCGCCAACCCCCTGCGGAACGGCAATCAAAGTGCCTGTCACCTCAGCGAGAACCGTGACGGGCGGGTGCCCTGAACGTACGAAGGAGATTTCCATGTTTCTAGCGGTGTTTTTTGTTTTGCTCGTATTGTGGCTGATGGGATTTTTCGCGTTCCATATTGCCGGTGGGTTCATTCACCTTCTGCTGATCATCGCGGTGATTGCTTTGATCGTGCACCTTTTCAGAGGTCGTAGCATGGCGTGACGGCAAGGCGGCGTTTGGCCGTTGGCATGCAAGTTTGAAACAGTTCGCAATAGCAGGTAGGCTGTCCCGGCGGTGACCATTTTTGCTGCTTCCGGAACATCCTCGGTCACGCCGAAGAAGAGCAGCGTCAGGCGGGGCACGGGACAGTCTAGCGAACGCCTGATTGGAATAACAGCCCGTTAGTGGTCTCTGATCGGTCGTGATCGGACCACTGAAAACCTGTGCCCGTTCTCACCCGGCGGCGGTTCGTTGAGCCCCTGCGACTTTCTACGGCGAAGCGGCGATGATCCAGCAGTGGCGTATCATAATAGGGTTGTAGCAGAAGCAGACCGCATCCAGCCGGTTGCTCTCGTGGGTCACTCGTTGTATTTCTACGACATTCCGCCAACAACGTCACCCGGCCTGCTGAATTAGCCGAGAAGCCGAGCCGCGCGCAGTCTGCTGGCACCGTCTCAATGCATGGTGGCGGCGATAATCCAGCACAGGCCTAGCGCCACGGCGCCGGCCAGAATCGCGGCGGCGATGTTGCGCTGCTCGACAACCTCCTTCCACAGATGGAAGGGCGCCAGCTTGATCACGATAGCGAAGGCCACCACGAAGGCCGCCACGCCGAGCGCCGTGTAGAGGATGGCATTCAGAAAACCGGATTCGGTCATACGCGCCTTTCTTACTGTAGGCGGAGCGCGTGGCGCCGGGCAACTGCGGCCGCGGCGCGGATGAGCGCGATCGCGCTCCCGATCACCGTGGCCGGCGCGGCGGCGCAGCTTCGGCGGTGAGTTGGCGCAAAAGCATGCCGAATAGCAGCAGCGCCGCAATAGGAGTCACCGAGGTCCAGATGTAGAGCGTGGCAGGCGAGGCGGCCGACCAGCCCGCGTACCGCGCGTGGTAATCGAACAGGACTTCCGCCGGAATCCGATAGAGCAGCGCACCCAACACCACCGTGCAGGCTCCGAGCAGCCACCTGCGCTGCTTCACCGCATGGCACAACAGCAGGGCCAGTCCCGGGTATTGCAGGATCTGGTAGTGGCTCCACGAAACCGGAATTGCCGCCACGGTGAGCGAGATCAACGCCGCCGAGGCCCAAGGCACTTGAGCCCCGTTGAGTCTCCCGCGGCACACCGTCACCAGCGCGGCCAGTCCCGCCAGCAGCACTCCCGCGCCAATCCCAGCCGACAACCAGCGTTGGCCACGCGGCAGATCCAGACGTTCGGTGAAGTTGCCGAATTCCCAGTTGCGGGGCACCCTGCCCGGCGAGACTGGCGGATCGGCCACGCGCAGCGCAATCGCCGGGAGCGACCAATTTGTCAGCGCGGGTGAACCCATCAAATAGCCCGAGCGGACAGGAGAAGCCGGCCCCGACTTCCAGTGCACGATCACGGCGGCAGGAACCAGCACAAGTATGATCGTCACCGTGATCAGCACCGCGACGGCCCGCCAATCACGGCGCAGAAGCAGCACAATTGCGAGGATGCCGGGAAGCAACTTGAGAGAGAGGCCTGCCGCCACTGCCGCGCCCTGCGTCGCCCCGGCGCGCCAGTACGCCAGAACCAGCAAAAGCACCAGCAGCGGTCCCAATTGTCCGAGGACGAAGCTCTCCGCGGCCGCGCCAGCCATCGCCCAGACGCAAGCTACCGAGCACGCCGACACCCAGTCGCGGCCAAGCGCGCGCCACGTCAGGAACGCCCCCAGCAGCAGCAACACTTGCGAGCTCCAGAACCAGAGCCACCGAGCCGTCATGTAATCGGTCAACGCCAGCGGAGTAAGCAGGAACGCCACCGCCGGAGGGTAGTTATGTTCCGGGTCCGTATAGGGACTCTGCGCCGCGAGAACGCGCTGCGCGACCAGATAGTAGTGCGAGAAATCACAGGGCGAATCCGTGATGCTGGGCAGTAGATCCGCGACATTCAATTTGACATAGGAGACCGCACAGTAGGCCAGGCACAGCAGCATCGCGGACCGTTTCAGACGCGCCACTCCAAGATTATAAGACAGCGGCGCAGCCGGTTCGGGCAATGATATCGAAATCGGGAATCGTTTCTAAGACAAGCACGCTGCGCTCCCGGTCACCGGGGCCGGTGCGGCGTCGCAGCTTCGGCGGTGAGTTGGCGCAGCAGCAGGCCGAACAGCAGCAGCGCCGCCACGGGTGTCACCGAAGTCCAGATATAGAGCGTGGCAGGCGAGGCCGCCGACCAGCCCGAGTGCTGCACGTAGTAAGCGCGCAGAACCTCCCTCGGAATCTGATAGAGAAGCGCGCCCAACACCACCGTGCAGGCGCCGAGCAGCCATCTGCGCCGCCTCACCGCACTGCACAACAGCAGGGCCAGTCCCGGGTATTGCAGGATCTGGTAGTGGTTCCACGAAATCGGCGACGCCGCCACGCTGAGCGAGATCAGCGCCGCTGCGGCCCATGGCGCCTGAGCCCCGTTGAGTCTCCCGCGGCACACCGTCACCAGCGCGGCCAGTCCCGCCAGCAAGACTCCTGCGGCAATGCCGGCCGACAACCATCGTTGGCCGCGCGGCAGATGAAGACCCTCCGGTCCGTTGCCAAACTCCCAGTTGCGGGGCAGCTTGGCCCCCAACACGGGCGGATCGGCAATGCGTAGCGCAACCGCGGGGAGCGACCAGTTCAGCACCGCCGGCGTACCCATCCAATAGTCGGCGCGGACGGGAAAAGCCGGTCCGGACTTCCAATGTGAGATCACGGCGAACGGAACAACAACGCCCGAGATCCCGAGCGCGGCCAGCACGGCAAGGGCGCGCCAATCGCGGCGCAGCAGCGGCACAATCGAGACTACGCCGGGAATGAACTTCAGAGAGAACCCCGCCGCCACCGCCGCGCCCTGCGCCGCGGCCTCTCGCCAGTATGCCAAAACGAGTAAAAGCACCAGCAGCGGTCCCAGTTGTCCCAGAGCCAAGCCCTCCCAGGCCGCGCCGCCCAGCGCCCAGACCGAAGCCACGCAGCACGCCGCCGCCCGGTCGCGGCCGAGCGCGCGCCAGGTCAGGAACGCCGCCAGCAACAGGAACCCTTGGGAACACCAGAACCAGATTCGCCGCGCAGTCACGTAATCGGTAAACGCCAGCGGCGTGACCAGGAACGCTACGGCTGGCGGGTAGTCGAAGTCCACGTCCGTATAGGGGCTCTGGGCCTGGAGGACGCAGAACGCAGCCCGATAGTAGTGGCTAAGATCGCTGGGCGAGTCGGTGATCCCGGGCAGTAGATCCCCGACATTCACTTTGACATAGTAAGCCACACAGCACACCAGAAACAGGATCATCGCGGGCAGTTTCAGACGCGCCACTCCCAAATTATAAGGCCGTGACGCGGCATTCTCCAATGAGGATCCCGAAATGGGTGTGCGACACAGAAATGGCGAAACTCTCGATTCCTGGTGAGTTCGCACGAATCCGAACGTAGGGGTACGCACGGCTTCTCTCTTTCAGGAGGCCTTGTATCAGGGCACGGCTTCAGCCGTGCCGAAGGATCGCGAGAAAGGTTTGGGCTTCAGCCCCTGCGCCCGCAGAAAACCCTCAGAGGCTAAAGCCTTTGGCTACCGATGTGTTGCGGCACGGCTGAAGCCGGTGCCCTGATACAAAGCCAGCCGCCGAGTTCCAACTCTCCAGAAACTCACCTGCAAGCTGTTGATTCCACTTGCAGCCGCTCAAGTGAGTTTCTGGCTCTATGGACCCGGCGGCCGCCTGCTCTAGGCTTCCATGTCGCACACCCTCCCGAAATCGGTACACCTGGCTGCCGCGGCGCGCCGCCTCCCGAGCAAACTCCGGCGCGGCGAGCGAGAATAGCTTTGTGGCCGCCGAATCCCACCCTCCGCAACCGCGCGCGAAGCGCATTGCCGCGCTCGTCTATGCGTCGCTTCTGGCGGACGTGGCCCTCTTCTTCCATAAGCCTCTGTTCAGCGCCGCCTATCTTTTTCCCTGGGACTTCCGCGGCGTCCAACTGCCCATGCTCACGTTCCTGATGGACCAACTCCATCAGGGCCACTTCCCGCTTTGGAACCCGTTCAGCTATTGCGGCTACCCTGTCTTCGCCAACATCGAGGCATGCTTCTTCCAGCCACTGATTCTCGCCGCCGCATTCATCGCCAGCCGCACCTCGGCTGACAGCCTGCCCATGCTCCTCGAATGGGCCGTAGTCTTGCAGGTGTGGGCGGCGGGCATTGTTGCGTACCACCTCTTCCGGAACTTCGGCGCCGGCAAGATCCCCGCCTGGACCGGCGCCGTCATGTTTCAAACCGGCGGATATTTCGCTTCGCGCGCCGAACACATCGGAACTATGATGGCGGTGGCGTGGATGCCGCTCGCCTGGCTGGCCGTTGTCAAGCTGCGCCAGGAATTCCGGCCGGCGTGGCTGGCGGCACTGGCGGCCGCGCTGGGTATGTCCGTCCTGGGGGGCGCCCCTGCGGCTACGTTTGCCGTCTTCGCATCCACGGCAGCGCTGGCTGCGGTTCTCATCCTGATGCGGTTGGCGCGGCCCCGGCTATTGATCGGCGCGGCGTGCGGCTGCTTGCTGGGCCTTGCACTAGCTGCGGTCGAATTCCTGCCCGCCGCGCAACTTACCGAACATAGCGTCGCCAGGTACCGGGCGGACTGGCTCGGAAAAGGCGGCGGCCTGCATTGGGAAAGCCTGGTTTCGTTGGTCTCACCCGATCATTATCATATCTTCGAGATGAGCCGATTTCACGGCCCAGGCGACCCGACTTTCCTCTATCTTTATGTCAGTCTTGCCGGGTTAGCGCTGGCTATCTACGGTCTGACTCAATGGCGCAATCGATACGCAATGTCGCTCGGATTGATAGTTCTGTTCGGCATCCTCTTTATGTTGGGAGAACACACTGCCATCTGGAGATTGATTTATCCTATCCTGCCCGAGAAAGTCAGACTCGGCATCCACCCGGAATACACATACGGCATTGTAAGTCTGGGCCTCGCCGGGTTAGCGGCGATTGGCCTGGATTCGCTTCGGGTCGCCAACGCCGCCCGCCTGGCGATTGGAGCCGTGATTGCCGTCGACCTGTTTCTGGTTGGATCGGGGCGCCCCATGAACTGCGCTTCGGTCAAGGATGAACCGGGCGTGACGAGCACGGCCTTCGAAGGCAGCCCCGAACTGCTCAACGAGGTTCGGCGCTATGCCAATCGCGACTATCCGCCGACACGAATCGATGCCGTGGATGGCGGCGCCGACTGGGCCACCAGCGGGCCTGTGATCGAGGTGCCGACCGCTAACGGCTCGAGCCCCATGGCATTGGAGCACATCATCCAGTTGCGCCTGTTTCTCCATCCGGGTGACCGCTGGGGCTGGTATTATCCAATCGAAAACCTCGATTCGCCGGCGCTCGATCCGATGAATGTGAAGTATCTGATCGCCAGTCAAAAAGCTGCCGAGCGCCTGCGCACGCTGCCCCGGTTCCGCAGCGTGGAAAGCCTGCCGCTGGGCCTGGAGCTGTTTGAGAACCTGTCGGTGATGCCACGGTTCTTCCTGGTGAACAAGGTCCAGCGCGTAACATCGGACCTGGAAGTCAGGGAGTTAGTGGGGCGCCAGTTGGTAAGTTTCCGCGATACTGCCGTGACCAGCCAGCCGGTAACTGGCCTAAGTGCGGCTGCCGGCGGAGACGCCGGGGTAGTCCAGGTAATCGATTACCAGGCGGACTCGCTCCGCCTTTCGGTTCGGACTCCACAAGCGGCGTTTCTGGTGCTGGCGGAGAGCTTCTATCCGGGATGGCGCGCCTGGGTTGACGGCGCTCCCGTCGAGATTGTTCGAACCGACATTGCGTTCCGCGGCCTGGTGGTCCCGGCCGGCGCTCACGAAGTCGCGATGCGGTTTCAACCGGCGATTCTGCCCCTATCGCTCGCTATCTCGCTGGCGGCCGCGCTTCTGTTGTGCGCGCTGGCCGCATGGCCGCTAATCAGGCGGCCTTACCCCCACGGCCACAGCCGCCTCGGTTGAAGTGGCGGCCAAGCGAGACTAAGCTGGAGTACTTGGAGATGACGACCCCAACTTCCGAACGTGTGGCTGAAGCGGGTAAGTGGGCCAGGCGCACGTGGCCCCGCCTTTGGCCGCCCCTGTTGGCGGTGGCTGGCGTGGTGGCGGTTTTCTGGAAACTCGTCCTCACCAAGCAGTACACTTTTCTGGCGAGCATGGATCTGGCGAACATGGTGGTGCCCAGGCTCGAAGCCGAGGTTTTCGCCATTCGACATTGGTCGGTGCTGCTATGGAATCCGTATGAGTGGTTTGGGCAGCCTCCGGTCGGCCAGGTCGAGCCGAGCGCCGTCAGCCCGTTCACGTTTTTGCTGGCACTGGCCCCACTGCACCAAGGCCAAATCCAATTCTTTTATGTGCATCTCTGGTACGTCTCGATCCACTGCCTGGCCGCGCTGTTCGCGTACTGGCTCTTTCGCGACCTGCGCTGTTCGCCCGGGCCTTCCGTGGTGGGCGCAATCCTATTCGCCACCATGGGTTTCTATGGCAATACGGAGTGGCCGCATCACCTGACTCCCGCCATCTTCGCTCCACTCGTATTCCTGTTTCTGCTGCGAGCGCTGCGCGGGCGCACGCCGCTGAAAAGCGCCGCCTGGGCGGGTGCGCTGCTGGGCGTCTCCTGGCTCTGCGGCCACCACGAACCGCCGGTGATCCTGAGCCTGGCGGTGGCGGGCGTCGCGCTGCCATCGCTTCTCTCGCGCGCCCATCGCCGGCAAACCCTGTTGCGCATGGCGGTCTTATTCGGAGTCATGGTATTGGTGAGTGCCGTCCAGGTGTTGCCGGCGATCGAGTACGGCAAGCTGTCGAAGCGGTGGACCGCCACCACGGCGCTTACCTGGAAGGAGCGGGTCCCTTTTCCGGAGCACGAGCAGTTCAGTGTAAAACCCAACGAGTTGCTTCACCTCGTGATGCCGGGCGGCAACGGCATGTTCTCCGATCCCTTCGTGGGAACGGTGGGGCTGAGCCTGGCCGCCATCGCCATTCTCGGCGCATTTCGCCGGCGCGAAGTGCGGATGTTTGTGCTGATCGCCATTTTCGGCCTCCTCTATGCCATGGCACGGTTCTGCGCCCCATACGGGCTGCTCTACGTGTTTGTTCCGCTGGTAGAGAAGACTCGCGAACCAATGGTGGCTCTGTTCTTGTTCCAATTTGCGGTGGCTGCCCTGGCGGCATTGGGCGCGGAGACGCTGTTCGCCAGTCCCGAGCCGCGGCGCGAGCTCAAGATCGCGAAGGCCCTGGTGTGGTTTGGCGGCGGCACGTTCGGCCTGTTTATGCTGTTGACCTACCTGAAGCCGGCGATCAACAGCGCAATTCTGGATGGCGACCCGCGGCCCGGCATGATCGCGCTCATCGCGCTGCTTCTGGCTGGGCTTTACCAGGCATGGAGCCGCGGATATCTCTCCCGCCAGTGGGCGCTGGCGCTGCTGGGACTGTTACTGATCGTCGAACAAGGAAACGAAGTGGGTTGGAGCTTCGCGCACGTACACGATTCCCACGATTCGGGCCGCATGGCGATGGTGAATGCCTTGGCCGACACGCAGGATCTCGCAACCTGGCTCCGCACCCGACGCGACCGCAACCGCGTCGAGGTCAACGAGAAGGATATCGCCTTCAACTTCGGGGACTGGTACCGCATGGATGTGGACCACACCTATGGCGCCAGTATGCTGACCGCGACTTCCGAGCTGGGCGGCTGGTGGGGCGACCGCATCGGCCGCATGTACGGCTTGAACTACGTGGCCAGCCGCACGCCGACCCGTGGCGGACTGCAAGAGATGATCACCGGCAAAACCGGGATCAAGCTCTGGTACAATCCCGATGCTTTCCCGCGCGCCTGGACGGTGCACCAGATCGTGGTGGCGCCCAATGAGTCGAGCGGCGCCGACATGATGAACAACTGGCCCTTCGATCTGCGCGCCACGGCGCTGACGGTACGTTCCAAGCCGGCGCTCGATACGTGCGGCGGCGCCGACAAGGTCCTATGGATCGGCGAGAAGCCCTCCCAGGTGTGGGTCAATGTCGAGATGGCATGCAAGGGGCTGCTCATCGTCAGCGACAACTGGTACCCCGGCTGGCGCGCCGAGGTGGACGGCCGGCCGGCCGAAATCTGGAAGGTCAACACGGTGATCCGCGGCGTGGTGGTGAATGCGGGCAAGCACACGGTCGCGATGCGCTACCGCCCGTTTTCGGTCTACTTCGGCTTCGCATTCACGCTGGTGGGGTTGGTGGCTGCCGTCGTGATGCAAAGGCGCCGGGAGACGGACGGTGCGGACGCGCTCGGCGACGCATCGAAAGCAGATTGACCAAATCTTGCCGCGCGCCTGGGCCGCGGCAAAACTTTGGCCCGGGCGGCCGAAGCTACTGTATTGATTTCGCGCAACTTCGCGAGCGGTATCCAAGCTGCAAAGACAGTCGGCATGAGCATCGGTTCGCTTTCCAACATCGCCAGTGGTTATGTCCAGTCGCTGGTTGGCAACATTCTGGCCAATCAGTCGACCGGCAACACCACCAGTAGCAGCGCCTCGTCCGTCTCCCAGACGGCGGACATCAACCAACTTTCACCCTTTGCGGAGATGCTGAGCACTTTGCAGCAGCTTCAGCAGTCGAACCCGACCCAGTACCAGCAAGTTACGCAGCAAATCGCCACCAATCTCACGACCGCCGCCAATACGGCGACGGCCAACGGCAACACCACGGCCGCCACCACGCTGAACCAACTGGCCACGGATTTCACCAACGCCTCGCAAAACAACACGCTTCCGAATATCCAGGATTTGGCGCAGGCGGCGCAAAGCCATGGCCACCACGGCCACCACTGTCACGGCGGCTCCGGCGGCACCGATCCGACCGACCCATCTTCCAGCAACTCGACGGACAGTTCGGCGAGCAGCGCGACGAGCGACCTGATGAGCCAACTGATTGCCAGCTACCAGTCCACCGCCGCGGGTCTCAGCCAATCGACGGACCCGATGTCGATCATCACCAATACGCTGGCCAGCGCGGGAATCGACCTGTAAGTTCGCGCAGCATAAGCCGTGGCGCGGGCTGTCAAGCCAGGCTTCTGGAGTTTCTCCATTTCCTGAGCGTTCGGCGACGCCTCGCCTGGCCAATTGTGCGGCTCGAAGTGCCCACGAGCCGACAACCGCAAGCTGTCACAGGTTCGCCATGACCAGGGGCTGAAGCCCGATTCCTTACTGTGTTCCCGCGGCACGGCTGGAAGCCGTGCCCTGATACACACCTAATCATGTCCCCCACACGGCGGAAATGTAGAAGCTTAAGGCGCAGGCTGTCAAGCGTAGTGCCCGCGTGGCCGCCGGGCCATACGGACGAGGAACTGCGGGCTCCGAGTCGGCAAACTTCTTGCGCGAGCAACCTATTTAAGCCACGCATTATCAACAACTTGAAGGCAGTTCCTCAAAAGGTGGCTGAGCCGAGAGTCCTCTCGGCTTTTCTTGCCGCTGGGCGCGGATGCCGGCGACCCTCTGCAGCATCCAAAACCCTGGCGTTTTCATGTCGCGCGCGCGATGCGCCTGGGTGAAACCGAGGGCGCGTTTGACTGTGTTAGATTGGATATTGCCGCTTGCTTGACGCGTCGCGGTTGCGGGGTTGGCCTAGTGGTTGGGCGTCAGCCTTCCAAGCTGATTTACACGGGTTCGAATCCCGTACCCCGCTCCATCCACTAAACCGCCAACGTCATCGAGCGGGTTCGCCCATGTCCGATAACAGCCGCATCCGCGTGTTCGCCACCGGCGGCACCTTCGACAAAGAGTACGACGAACTCACCGGCCAGCTTCTCTTTCAGCGGACGCACCTGGCCGACATGCTGCGGCTGGGGCGCTGCCATCTGGATGTGGCGATCGAGAGCCTGATGATGGTCGACAGTCTCGAGATGAGCGATCGCGACCGGGAGTTGATCGCTATGCGCTGCCAGGAGGCCGAAGAAGATCGCATCGTGATCACGCATGGCACCGACACCATGGAGCGGACCGCGGCAGTATTGGGGCCCAGGTTCGGGCACAAGACGATCGTGCTTACCGGCGCTATGGTGCCATACACGTTCGGCAGCTCGGATGGCCTGTTCAATCTGGGAACCGCGCTGGCTTTCGCGCAAACGCTGCCACCCGGCGTTTATGTGGCGATGAACGGGCGGTGCTTCCCGTGGGACGAGGTGCGAAAGAACCGGGAGCTGGGCATCTTCGAGTCGCTAAGGAAATCTTAGCGAGTTCTTGTCAAGTGCTATAAATAACTAATTTAGAGCAGTTTACAAGAGAATCTTGTCACTCTCGCGTGGAGTGTGCTAAGAATAGATGAGGGATCTCCGCGGGAATACTGCGAGCGGGGTTCCACCGGTTTACCTGGTAATCAACATTCACAGGAGGTTTAATTTGATGAAAATTCGTCCGCTTTATGATCGAATCGTGGTCAAGAGAATTGAAGAGAAGGAACAGAAGGTCGGCGGCCTGTACATCCCCGACAGCGCCAAAGAGAAGCCCCAGGAGGGCGAGGTAGTGGCGGTGGGGAAGGGCAAGCGCCTCGACGACGGCAAAGTAGTGCCGCTCGATGTGCAGATCGGCGACCGGATTCTGTTCGGCAAGTATTCCGGCACCGACGCTCCCAAGACGGTCGGCGACGATTATCTCATCCTGCGTGAGGATGAGGTCCTGGCCGTTCTCGAAGACGCGCCCAAAGTGGCGCAGAAAGCTAGCTAAGGAGTCAAAGACAAGATGGCGAAACAAATTGTTTATGCAGAAAACTCGCGGCAGGCAATTTTGCGCGGCGTCAACCAGCTTGCCGACGCAGTGAAGGTTACGCTCGGCCCCAAGGGCCGCAACGTAGTTCTGGAGAAAAAGTTCGGCGGGCCGAACATCACCAAGGACGGCGTCACGGTAGCCAAGGAAATCGAGCTGAAGGATCCGTTGGAGAACATGGGCGCGCAGTTGGTGCGCGAAGTCGCCTCGAAGACCAGCGACGTAGCCGGCGACGGTACCACCACGGCGACCATTTTGGCGCAGGCGATCTTCCGCGATGGCGTGAAGGCAGTGGCTGCCGGCGCCAACCCGATGGCCATCAAGCGCGGCATTGAAAAGGCCGTGGCCGCGGCTATCGAGGAAGTCAAGAAGCTCTCCAAGCCGGTTACCGGCGACATGATCGCGCAAGTGGGTACGATATCCGCGAATAGCGACGCCACCATCGGCAACATCATCGCCGACGCGATGAAGAAGGTCGGCAAGGACGGCGTGATCACGGTCGAAGAATCGAAGACCATGAGCACCGAGCTGGAGACGGTCGAGGGCATGCAGTTCGACCGCGGCTATCTCTCCCCGTACTTCGTCACCGACGCGGACCGCATGGAAACCGTGCTCGAGGATCCGTACATCCTGATCCACGAGAAGAAAATCAGCAACATGAAGGACCTGCTGCCGCTGCTCGAACAGATTGCGCGCGCCGGCAAGCCGCTGCTGATCATCGCCGAGGAAGTGGAAGGCGAAGCGCTGGCCACCCTGGTGGTCAACAAGCTGCGCGGGACCCTGAACGCCTGCGCCGTGAAGGCGCCGGGCTTCGGCGATCGCCGCAAGGCCATGCTGGATGACATTGCCACCCTCACCGGCGGCAAGTCCATCATGGAAGAGACCGGCATCAAGCTGGAAGGCGTGCAACTGAAAGACCTGGGGCGCGCCAAACGCGTCACCGTGGACAAGGACAACACCACCATCGTCGACGGCGCGGGCGAGGATAAGGACATCAAGGGCCGCATCAAGCAGCTCAAGGCGCAGATCGACGAAACGACTTCCGATTACGATCGCGAGAAGCTGCAGGAGCGGCTGGCGAAACTGGCCGGCGGCGTGGCGGTGATCAAGGTTGGCGCCGCGACCGAAACCGAAATGAAGGAAAAGAAGGCCAGAGTGGAAGACGCGCTGCACGCAACGCGCGCCGCGGTGGAAGAAGGCATTGTCCCCGGCGGCGGCGTGGCTCTGCTGCGCGCTTACAAGGTGCTGGCTGCGCTCAAGGGCGTTGGCGACGAGCAGATCGGCATCGACATCATCAAGCGGGCTTGCGAAGAGCCGCTGCGCCAGATCGTGATCAATTCCGGTACCGAAGGCGCGATTGTGGTGGAGAAAGTGCGGGAGAACTCGAATCCCAACTTTGGTTTTAATGCCTCGACCGACACTTATGAAGACCTGGTGCTGGCGGGCGTAATCGATCCGACCAAGGTGACGCGGACGGCGCTGCAGAACGCCGCTTCCATCGCCTCGCTGATGCTCACCACCGAAGCCATGGTGGCTGAAATTCCGGAGAAGAAGTCGGCTCCGATGGGTCCGGGCGGTCACGGGCCCGAGATGGACTACTAAGCGGTTTTCCAGCCGCTTTCCGAGCCGCGACCAAAGGGAGCGGTCAGTATGCGGTGCTAGGAATCACCACTGGACTCGACTGCCGCGCTCTCCCCCTACCAAGGGGTTGGGCGCGGCTTTTTTGGTTGGGACCGCCGTTTCGGCCGTGTGGCGGCATCCTGTGAATGTGCGGCGGCGGTGATGGCGGCTGTTGGTTGTCGCCATCATCGCGGTTGCGGCGCCCAGTAACATCCAGGTCGGCGGCTCGACGCCCCGCAACGGGTCGCTTTGTTCGCCGGCAGGCAAATGGACTGCCCACGGCCTCGCATCGGGCCACAACTCGACAGGAGACTCCGGTTTGGCCGCACGGTTGAGGAACGTGGAATTGAGTGTTTCCACAGCGGCGGCCGGAGCGAAAGCTCGCGCTGGCTGGTCGCCGATGGGCGGAACCCCGGTGCCTGGCTTCCAGGCGCGGCTGAGCCCTTCGGGTTGGCCCGGCAATGTGCTCGCATTCATCACCTGCGCAGCAATCCACAAGAGCAGCGCGGCGCGCTGCGCGAAACAGAGCCTGCCTTCCTGGGGCGGTGGCATCTTCGTCGCATATTCAGTGGGACGGGCGCCGGGAAATCTTGACGATTTGCCGAGTCACCCCCTAAGAGTGACAATGGCCCCGCAAGCGGTGGTTCACTGTCGAGGCAAAGAGGTACGAGGGCCTATTACCAAGAGCTGGCGAGGTACACCCGTGGTGGATGCGATCGTGGCGCACGCAATCCTGCATGCCGCGTCGGCACTCCTGCCGGTGCCCGCTGCCTCAGGGCGCAGAGGCGTCGAGAAGAGTCTCGACGCGGCACGACACGAGTGCGTGCGCCACGGCAGCAACTGCGAAGTTATTTCTTGCGCTGTGCCTTCGCTGCCGATTCCGAGGTCCGCCGCAGCTTCGGCACCTTGCCGATGCGAGGATCCCTGGCGACGATGAGCTCGCAGGCGCGCAGCGCAGCCTCCTCGAAATCCGGCGCATCCGCCGGAAGCACCTGCCAGCCCGTCACCTTCTTGCGGAAGACCTGAATGGACCGCATGTTGGGGAATTCGCGGCGCAGGCTCTCGTGATGCTCTTCGGTAGTGGCGAGCCACACCCCGTTGTCCGCATCCGGTTCGCGCTTGTCGCGCAAAATGAGGACGATCTTGTTCCCCACGTAGACCGCGAGGCAGCCGAACATAGGGTTAGTGCGTGGCGACAGCGCAGCAATCGCATCGAGCACGAACTCATGCGGGAGGGGCTTGCGAGGCTTGGCGGCAAAGTGGGCATCCGGCGGGATAGAGGGTGGATTGCCGCGAGGTGTCGGCATCGGATTCAATTAACGATCAAGTGCTGCGTTTCCGACACAATCCAAAACGTATTCGGATAACCGAACATCACTGACTGCTTCGGCGTGTAAGAAACGGTCTCGCTAAACTCGAAATGAAATATCATCACTACCGTCTGTCCGCCGCAGTTGGGCCTGAACGTCGCTCGCCGAACGGCGGTCTCGACAGGCGCGATCAAAATTGGTGCCCCGGCTCCGCGGGCCATTTTTGCATCGGTGTTGATCGATTGCACGGTTGCCTGCGGTGAAAGGAGCACGGAAGTGGTAAGCGTACCGAAAAAATCGGCCATTATCGCAAGTCGCGGGTAGTCCGGAATCTGTAGTCGCTCAATACAAGCTGCGCCCGAGTCGCTTTGGGGCTGTTCCGTCTTGCCCGCCTGTGCGTATGCGCTGCCGATTGACGCGGCGAGAGCGATGGCCACGGCGGCCTGAAGTGC
Source organism: Bryobacterales bacterium (assembly GCA_003142185.1). Taxonomy (GTDB): domain Bacteria; phylum Acidobacteriota; class Terriglobia; order Bryobacterales; family Bryobacteraceae; genus Bog-375. The sequence continues at coordinate 35,972 of PLOR01000046.1, read as the reverse complement.
GGTCCTCATCAGCCCTATCCTACCGCCTGCGAGCTTCGTCTGTCCGGACCACAGCAGAACGCAACCGCCTGTGATAATCTCGATAAACATGCTCTTCGAGGCGGACAAGGTGATGTTTGAGATTTATCGTGAGACGGAGTACACGGGGCGGTACCGCGTGGTCTATTTCACGGAGTTGCAGGATCACAACAAGGAGAGCGAAATCAATCACGCGCTGGCGGGCGAGCACTTCTATGACGGCTTCATCAAGAACTACAAGAAGGATGAAGCCAAGCAGATCATCGAATCGCTCCTGGTGCGGTTGAACAATGGCGAGCAACTGGAGCCGCAGGAAGTGGAGCGCGCGTTGGGCGACCACGTTGCGGGCTGAGGGCGCGCTTGCACATTCTCCGCTTTCCCAGCCTGAGTGACGACCAGTTCCGCGGGTGCGTGGCCGCATTTGTCGATTCGCTCAGCGGAGAGTTCAACGCGGCGGCGGCGGCATTGCGGCGGCTGGAGGGGCAAGCCAAAGGCTCGGCATTCGTCCATGAAATCGCACTCGACCTGCACCGCTATGGCGCGCTGATCGTGCTCGAACGATGGGGCGCGCTGGTTGCGAGCTTCGGCCCGCACCTGGCGGAAACGCGATCGGCCGCACTGGTTGAGACCGCGGCCGAACGCACGCAGGCGGCCGAGAACATCCTGCTGGCGGTCAACGCCCTGCTCGACGAAGCGGGCCGGTATGACGGCACGACGATCGAAGCCTGCCGCGCCGCGTTCGATTCGGCGATGAGCCTCTTCGCCGCCGAGCGCGCCGATGCGGACGAGGCCGCCAAGCTCGGGCCGATGCTTTCGGCGGATTACAAGGAAGGCCGGCGTATTTTCCTGGAGGACTTGGCCGCGCGATAGCGCCGTGGCGCGGGCTTCAGCCCAATGCCGCATGCTTTTCCCAGTCTCGGAATGCTGCAGCGACCTGGGGGGCAGACCCCCTGGTCTGCCCGGGTCCCCCTGGACCCGCTCTCCGTCAGAGGAATCAGGTACTTGCCCGGGCGATGCGCGACCAGGGGGTCGCGCGCGGACGAGGGCGTCCGCCCCACAACTTACCGCTGGCGCTCGGAACGGGAAGAGTGTGCGGCTTCAGCCTGCCGTGTCGGCAGTCGTGCCGACGTTCCCTTTGGGGACGAAGAAATGTCGAGATGACTCTCGACACAGCAGGCAAGACTGCCCGCGCCACGAAAGCTGCTGCGGAATCTGGCATGATGAATGCAGCATCCACACTACCAAGAGGGAACCGGAAATAAGCATGAGTGAACACACACGAGTCAGCCACCCCGCATACAATCTGCTGCCCACGGAAATCGAAGGGTTCGATTCCCTGGCGGAACTCGCCTTGGATATGCATTGGTCGTGGAATCACTCGACCGACGAAGTGTGGCGGCAGCTCGATCCGAGACTGTGGGAGATCACTCATAACCCCTGGGTGGTGCTGCAGACGGTGTCGCGCGACCAGATCGAGCGCGTGTTGGCCGATCCCGGCTTCCGGAAAAACGTGGATGGCCTGGTGGAAGCCGGCCGGCAGGCGGTGGAAGCACCCGCGTGGTTTCAGAAGAACCACGCGGACGCTCCTCTGACCTCGGTTGTGTATTTCAGCATGGAGTTTATGTTGAGCGAAGCTTTGCCCATCTACTCGGGCGGGCTGGGGAATGTGGCCGGCGATCAACTCAAGGCCGCCAGCGACCTGGGCGTACCGGTGACCGGCGTGGGGCTGCTCTACCAGCAGGGCTATTTTCGCCAGGAGATCGACAAGTACGGAAATCAACAGGCGCTCTATCCATTTAACGATCCCGGACAATTGCCGATCACGCCGGTGCGCCAGCCAAACGGCGAGTGGTTGCGCCTGGAGATCGCACTGCCCGGATACTCGGTCTGGCTGCGCGCGTGGCAGGCGAAGGTCGGCCGGGTGAAGCTTTACCTGCTGGATAGCAACGACGCGGCGAACTACCCGGTTCATCGGGGGATTACCAGCGAGCTCTATGGCGGCGGGCAAGAGTTGCGCCTCAAGCAGGAACTGCTGCTTGGGATCGGCGGATGGCGGCTGCTGCGCGCGCTGGGGATCCAGCCGGAAGTCTGTCACCTGAATGAAGGGCACGCGGCCTTCGCGGTGTTGGAGCGCGCACGCAGCTTCATGGATGAGACGGGGCAGCCTTTCGAAGCGGCGCTCGCCGCGACTCGAGCCGGCAATCTCTTCACTACCCATACGGCGGTGGCCGCTGGCTTTGACCGTTTCGCGCCCGCCCTCATCGAACAATACCTTGCCAGATATGCCAAACAGAGGCTGGGCATTGCGCTTCAAGATTTGCTGGCGCTGGGCCGCCAGAACCCGGCCGACGCAGCGGAGCCTTTCAACATGGCGTATCTCGCCATCCGCGGGAGCGGGGCGGTGAATGGCGTGAGCCGGCTGCACGGACAAGTCAGCCGGCGCCTCTTTCTGCCGCTGTTTCCGCACTGGCCGGAAGAAGAAATCCCGATCGGGTACGTGACTAACGGAGTCCACGCACCTACCTGGGACTCGGCCGCTGCCGACAGTCTCTGGCACGAGGCCTGTGGACAGGACCGCTGGCTGGACGGATCGGAGACCCTGGAACAGGACATTCACAAGATAACCGACGCCCGGCTCTGGGAGTTCCGCAGCGCCGCCAGCAAGGCTCTTGTGGAGTACGCGCGCGCGCGATTGTCGCGGGACTTAGCCGGGGCAGGCGCACCGTCCGAAGACGTCGAAACCGCGAACCATCTCTTCGATCCCAACGTCCTCACGCTGGGCTTTGCGCGCCGCTTCGCGACTTACAAGAGACCCAACTTACTCCTCTATGACCCGCCCCGGCTGCTTCGTATCTTGACCAATGCGCAGCGCCCGGTGCAGCTCATCATCGCCGGCAAGGCGCATCCGGCGGACCAGGCTGGGCAGGCTCTGATCCGGCAGTGGGTGCAGTTCATCCGGCAGCCCGAGGTTCGTCCCCACGCGATCTTCCTCAGCGATTACGACATGCTTCTGACCGAGAATCTGGTGCAAGGCGTGGACGTCTGGATCAACACGCCACGGCGGCCCTGGGAAGCTTGCGGAACCAGCGGCATGAAGGTGCTCGTCAATGGGGGCCTCAACCTGTCGGAGTTGGATGGATGGTGGGCGGAAGCTTACACACCTGAGGTCGGGTGGGCTTTGGGAGACGGCCAGGAACATCACGACGATCCGGCCTGGGACGCCGCCGAAGCCGACGCGCTCTATGACCTGCTCGAACGCGACGTCATCCCGGAGTTCTATGCTCGCGACGGCCGGGGCATCCCGATGGCCTGGGTCGCGCGGATGCGAAAAAGCATGGCGAGTCTGACACCGCGCTATTCCGCGGGCCGCGCGGTGCGCGAATACACCGAGCAACACTACCTCCCGGCTGCGGCAGCCTACCGTGAGCGTACCGCCGCTAAGGGCGCCCCGGGCAAGCAGATGGTCGATTGGCGGCACACCATCGAAAAGGCGTGGCCAGCGCTGCGCTTCGGTGAGATGAATGCCGAGACCAATGCGGGGCAGCGCGCGTTTGAGGTTCAGGTCTATCTCAACGATCTCGACCCGAACGCCGTGCGAGTGGAGCTTTATGCCGATGGCAAGGCGGGCGAGGGCGAAGTGCGGCAGGAGATGGAGCGCGTTCGCCAATTGACGGACGCGCCCGGCGGCTACGCTTATCGCGCACTGTTGCCCGCCACACGCCCGGCTGGCGACTATACGGCGCGCCTGATACCGGCTTACACCGGCGTTGCCGTTCCGCTGGAAGCCACTTGCATTTTGTGGCAGCGTTGATTTGACTTCGACGGAGGCCTAACCATGGAGACGCAACGCCACGAAATCGGCATGATCGGCTTGGGCGTGATGGGCCGTAACATGTTACTCAACATGGCCGACCACGGCTTCCCGGTGGCGGGCTATGACAAGGATTCGAGCAAGGTCGAAGCGCTGCGGAAGGAATCGGCGGGAAACGACATACACGCGGCGGCTAACATCGAGGATTTCATCGGATTACTTCGTGCGCCGCGCGCAGTCATGATGCTGGTGCCCGCCGGCCCGCCGGTGGATTCCGTGATCGGCGATCTGTTGCCGCATCTCGAAAAGGGCGACCTCATCATCGACGCCGGCAATTCCTACTTCAAGGATACGAACCTGCGCGCGCGAAACCTGGCTGGCAAGGGCATTCAATTCCTCGGCGTCGGCGTCTCTGGCGGCGAGGAGGGCGCGCGCCACGGCCCGAGCATCATGCCCGGTGGACCTAAAGAGGCGTACGAGCGGGTCCGCCCGCTGCTCGAGGCGGTCGCCGCCAAGGTCAATGGGGAAGCGTGCGTAGCTTACCTCGGCCCAGGATCGGCCGGGCACTTCGTCAAGACCGTGCACAACGGCATCGAATACGCGCTGATGCAGCTTCTGGCCGAAACATACGACCTGATGAAGCGGGGCCTCGGCTTGAGCGACGATGAACTGCGCGACGTGTACGACGCGTGGAATCGGGGGGAACTCAACGGTTACCTGGTCGAGATTACCAGTCGCATCTTCAACAAGATCGACGAAAAGACCGGCAAGCGGCTGATCGACGAAATTCTGGACGTGGGCAAACAGAATGGCACCGGGATGTGGACCTCGCAAAGCGCGATGGAACTGCAGGTGCCTATTCCCACGATTGACCTGGCGGTCGCGATGCGGGATATGTCGGTGTTGGAAAAGCAGCGCGAGACGGCCGGCGCGATCTTCAAACGGCCGATCCCACCGTTCACCGGCGACCGCAAAGTCTTCCTCGACCAACTGGGCCACGCGCTCTATGCCGCGATGATCGTCGCCTACGCGCAAGGCATGGCTGTCCTGGCGGCAGCATCGGACAAGTACGCGTACACCCTGGATCTCGAGGCCGTGGCGCGAATCTGGCGGGGCGGTTGCATCATCCGCGCCGAGCTGCTGGAGGATATTAGGACGGCATATCGCAACCAACCGGGGCTGCCGAATCTGCTACTGGCGCCGGAGTTATCGAATAAGGTAAGGGCCAACCAGGAGGATTTGCGCCGCGTCGTCTGCGCTGCAATCGAGATAGGCTTGCCCGTCCCGTGTTTCATGACGGCGCTGGGCTACTTAGACGGCTACCGCAGTGCCTGGCTGCCGGCGAACCTGATTCAGGCGCAGCGCGACTACTTCGGCGCGCACAGTTACGAGCGCGTCGACGTCAAAGGCACATTCCATACGGACTGGACAAAGGGCTGAGCGCGATGAAAACCAACGATCGACTCGAACCAAACATATTCGTCATCTTCGGCGGAGCCGGCGACCTGACCTGGCGGAAGTTGATGCCGGCCCTGTTTGACCTCTCGCAGAGCCACAGTATTCCGGTGCATTTTGCGATTATCGCGGTGGACCGCGTCGCACTCGGCGAGGACGCCCTGCGCAAGCGTCTGCATGAGGGAGTCAGGAAGTTCGCCCGCAGCGGGAAAGCCGCGGTCAAGGAGTGGAAGGAGTTCTCGCCGCACATCCGCTATTTGCAGGGCGATTTCAAAGCCAACGCAACGTATGTGGAACTCGGCCACCTGTGCGCAAGCCTGGAAAAGGAGTGGGGCGCCAAAGCTCAACGCATTTTCTACATGGCCACGCCGCCCTCGCTGTTTGGCGAAATCCCTCGCCTCATCAACTATGCCGGCCTGGCGGCAGACCGGGAACGGTCGCGAATCGTGATCGAGAAACCGATCGGGTACGACCTGGAATCGGCACAGGCGCTGAACCGCACACTCGCCAACGACTTTCAAGAATCGCAAATCTTCCGCATCGACCATTACCTGGGCAAAGAGACGGTGCAGAATATCCTGGCGTTCCGCTTTGCCAACCCGCTGTTCGAGCCGATCTGGAACCGGCGTTATGTCGACTACGTGACCATCACGGTCGCCGAAGAGGTGGGCGTGGAACATCGCGGCGGTTATTACGATAAGGCCGGCGCGTTGCGCGACATGGTGCAGAATCATCTGTTGCAACTGCTCTGCTTGGTAGCCATGGAACCGATGGTCTCCTTCGATGCGGACGAGATTCGCAATAAGAAAGTGGATGTGCTGCACGCGGCGCGGCCCATTCCGCATGACGAGGTGCATCGCTCCACGGTTCGCGGACAATATGACAGCGGCTGGGTTGGCGGCAAGAAAGTATGCGCGTATCGCCAAGAAGACGGCGTATCGCCCGATTCACCGACGGAGACGTTTGCGGCGTTGCGGCTGTTCGTCGACAACTGGCGCTGGCAGGACGTGCCATTCTATCTGCGCACCGGCAAACGGCTCCTCCGTCAGGCGTCGGAAATCGCCATCCAGTTCCGCGCGGTTCCGCATCAATCGTTTCCCAGCGAGGCGACCCTCGATTGGAAACCGTCGCGCCTCATCATGCTGATCCAGCCCGACGAAGGCATCGTGCTCCGCTTTCAGGCAAAACACCCTGGGCCGAAGATGGTTTTGCAGCCGGTGGACATGCAGTTCAGCTATCGCGAAAGCTTCGACACGCCATCGCCGGAGGCCTATGTCACGCTGCTGGCGGACGTGATCGACAACGATGCAACGCTGTTCATGCGCGACGACCAGGTGGAGGCGGCGTGGCGGCTATTGATGCCGGTGCTCGAGGTGTGGAACTCGAGCCCGCCTAACGATTTTCCGAACTACGCCAGCGGCACTTGGGGGCCGGACTCGACGCAAGGTCTGCTGGTTCAACAAGGGCACAGTTGGCCGGCTCCCGTGGAATTGGCCGGGCCGGCGCCCACGCCCTAATTCGAATCCCGGTATTCGGAAGGCACATCGTCCTCCACGACTTGTTTCGTGTGAACCTCAGCCACGTCGGCGTCAGGTGCATTCTCGACGCCTTCGATTGCTTCGGCCTCGAAGGATTGCCCTTCCTCGAGCAGTTCTTCGACGCTCTCCCCGCCTGCCTCCGCGACATCCGACAATCCCTGAGTGTCCCCGGACTGGCCGGCTGAACCTGTGCCCCCGCCCTTCTGTCTGGTCAAAACGGAACTGGACGGTTCGATCCCTTCATCGTCTTGCTTGCTCATGCGGTTGTTACCGCACGTGAGTTGCCAACGCCGGCACTCGGGGAAACTTCTTAGAACGGCCCCTCGCATGCTGACATAACGGATGGAAAACCCATGAAACTCAATCCTTCTAAAGAAACGCACCTTACCGGGCACGACACTGAAATCCAAAAGTATGGAACCGTGACGAACCGGCCTATATCGCTCGATCACAAGGTTCGCTTGGCCAGCGTGGACAGTCTCAACCAGATTCTCGCCGACACAATGACCTTGCGCGATCTATATAAAAAGCACCATTGGCAGGTTTCGGGACCCACTTTTTACCAGCTCCATCTTCTTTTCGACAAGCATTACGGCGAACAGGCTGAGCTGGTTGACACATTGGCCGAACGCGTTCAGACGCTTGGCGGAGTTGCGATCGCGATGGCTGCCGATGTTGCCGAAACGACGCGCATTGCCCGCCCGCCGCGAGGCCGTGAAGACGTTACCATGCAGGTGTTTCGCCTGCTACAGGCGCACGAGCTCATCATCGAGGCAGCCCATGAGGCGGCCAAGGCCGCAGCGGCGAATGGCGACGATGGAACCAATGACTTGTTGGTCAGCGACGTGCTTCGCAGGAACGAGCTGCAAGTCTGGTTTGTTTCCGAACACATTGTGGGTGCAGGTATTGCCGACAAAGATGAAGAAGCTGCGCATTCGCTCGCCGCAACCCACGCTTAAAGCGACCTCGTAGGGTCCAGATCTGAGGGGCAGATGTGGCGCGCGCACTTTTGCGTGCGCCACAGCACCAGGGGCAGGGTTGTGTTTGCGCGGTATCCGAAGCATCTTCAACGTCAAAACGTCACCCAAACACGTCACAAAGGAGAATCTTAATGCCATACATCACAGTCGGGAAGGAAAACTCCGGCAACATTGATCTCTACTATGAGGATCACGGCTCGGGTAAGCCGGTCGTCCTTATCCACGGCTATCCGCTGAGCGGTGCTTCCTGGGAGAAGCAGACCGCGGCGCTTCTGGCTGCGGGTTACCGTGTCATCACCTATGATCGCAGAGGATTCGGCAAATCCAGCAAGCCAACGACCGGTTACAACTATGACACCTTCGCCGAGGATCTGCACACACTCGTTACGCAGCTTGAACTACGGGAATTCGCGATGGCCGGTTTTTCCATGGGTGGCGGCGAAGTGGCGCGCTACTTCGGGAAATATGGATCGAAGGGCGTCAGTAAGGCTGTATTCATCTCAGCGGTTCCTCCCTTTCTGCTGAAGACGCCGGACAACCCGGAGGGTGTGGACGGCAGTGTCTTCGAGGGGATCGAGAAGGGCATCGTCGCAGACCGCTACGCGTTCTTCAGCGAGTTTTTCAAGAATTTTTACAACGCGGATCTCCTGCTGGGGAAGCGTGTCAGCGAACAGGTCATTCAGGCTAGCTGGAACATAGCAGCCCGTGCCTCTGCCACGGCCTCTCTCGCTTGCGTGGCGACATGGCATGAGGACTTCCGCAAGGATCTGACTCGCGTCGACGTGCCCACGTTGGTGATGCAGGGGGATGCGGACCGGATTCTGCCTATCAGCGCCTCGGGGCTCCGGACCGCCAAACTAATCAAGGGCGCCCGCTTATTGGTGGTGAAGGACGGCCCGCACTGTATCACTTGGACCCACGCGGAAGAAGTGAACCGCGAATTGGTGAACTTCCTTGGGGAAAAGACTGGGAAGGCGGCAGGTTCAGTGGCAGGCGCCTAGGTCTTCGACCGGCAGATTCGATGCCTGTTCGTTTGACCCTGCGGAAGCTTGGCGGCTGGACGCTTACCAACCCGCGCGAAACTATTCGCCCAGCATCTCCTTGAGCAGTGCGCCGACGTTGTAGATTTTGCGCAGGGCCTCGGTCATGCCGCCGGTGTGGACGGCGACCGTGCGGTTGGTGGCGCCATCGAAAACGAAATCTCCGACCAGCGATTCGATATTGCCATCGAACACCAGACCCACGATCTCCCCGTTTCGATTGATGACCGGCGAGCCGGAATTACCGCCCACCACGTCGTTGGAAGTGACGAAATCGAGCGGCATGGCCAGATTCAGCTTCTCGCGATTGTCCGCGTAGCGTGAGGGCAGCGCGAAGGGGCCCTTGAAATCGAAACTGTTGGCGCGGTCATACAGGCCGAAGAAAGTTGTCTTGTACGGCGCCTTGGTGCCGTTCATCGGATAGCCCTGCGCCTGGCCGTAGGAGAGGCGCAAAGTGAAAGTGGCATCGGGATAAGTGGACTTTCCGTAGACCGCGAAGCGGGCCCTGCCGAGTTGCTCACCGGCGCGTTGTTCGACGCTCTGGACGTTGTCTTCGGTCCAGTGAATCAGTTCGCGCCGCGCCGGATCGAGCTCGCGCGCCAGCACAATCATGGGATCGTCGGAGGCCGCGACGGCTGCCTCGCCGCCATCCACCAGCTTTCGGCGCTGAGCGGGATCGGCCAGCCTGCTGCCGTTGACCAGAAAGGCGGCCGTAACTTGCGGGGGGCGCCCGCCGAGCATAGTCTTCACGAAAGAATCGCCCGGTCCCCTCTCGGCCAGGTCCAGCTCCAGCGACCCGGTGAGGCGGGCTATCTCCAGCCCGGGATAAATCGGGGCCGATGAGAAAAGGTGGAGTTTCAGCGAATCGAGCTCGGCCTCGTGGAATCCCGGCAGGCGCTCACCATCCGGCCTGCGGATCTCCGCCACATACTGCACGATGTTCATAGCCAGATTGGCGAGCTGGGAATCCATGCCATGGAAGGCCCGCTCTCCGGCACGCGATGCCAGTTTCTTTTCGGCGCCGGTGATCGCCTCCCATGCGCCGCCGAAGGCCGCTGCCCATTCCGGATTGGCCATCACGGTGGCTCTGAATTGGTTCTCCTCGGCTTGCTTCTTGGCCATGATTCGGGCGTCCAGCAGCCCGCGTTCGACTCCCTCCTCGGCCTTGACGCTGTTCTGGAGGAAGAAGATGAGAGAAGCCGCCTGGCGGGCTTGCTCCGGCCCCTGCGCCGAATATCGTTCGAGTGAGGCGAGCCTGCTTCTGAACTGCTTGAGCGCATTGGGCAGGCCGGTGTCGCGCAGATACTCGAGTTGCGCCATCGTATTCTGCCGCGAGGTTGCGCCCGGGTGACCGGAGACGAACACCAGCTCGTCCTCCGCGGCGCCGGCGGGATTCCACTTCAGGTAGTCCTTGCTCTCGATCGGCTTGCCGTCTTCGTAAACGCGGAATAGCGCCATGTCGAGATCGTAGCGAGGGTAGGTGAAGTTGTCTGGATCGCCGCCGAAGAAGGCGATCTGCTGCTCAGGCGCAAAAACCAGCCGCACGTCGGTGTATCTCTTGTAACGGTAGAGCCAGTATTCCCCGCCCTGGTACAGCGTGACGACATCGGAGCGCAACCCGGTCTTCTGCTGGCTCTCGCGCTCGATTTCGGCAATCATGGCCTTGCGCGCCGCAAACTGTTGCTCGGGCGATTTAGCCCCCAGCACCCTCTGCATGATGCGCGGGGTGACGTTCTCCAGCGACACCAGGACGTTGACCTCGAGATCCGGCGACTTCATTTCCTGCTCGGTGGTGGCCGCGTAGAAGCCGTCGCGAATGTAGTCGTGTTCGCCGCTGGAGTTCTTCTGCAATTGGCCGCGGGCCACATGATGGTTGGTCAGCAGCAGTCCGTGCGGGCTGACGAACGAGCCGGATCCGCCGTCATTCAGGCGGACCGAAGACAGGCGGATGTGGTCGAGCCATTGCTGCGTGGGCGTGAAGTGGTACTTTTCCTGAAGCTGTTTGATCGGCGGATTGTCGAAAGTCCACATGCCCTCGTCAGCGAGCAACGAGGGCGCCAGCAGCAGCGTCCCCGCGCCGGCCAGAACGGCAAATGAATAGATCGGCTTATGCGCGTGCATGGGGTAACCTCCCTAACAGGGTAACCCCAGACGATGCGGGGCGGTCGCGCCCTGAGGCACACAATCCATTGGGGATCCTGCGCGCTGGCACCTGCGGCGAGGATTGAATGGGCCGAAAAGAATTCCCAATATTAACTTAAGAGACTATTTCGGAGTTAAACGTCCGGGTTATTCTGAGTCCCAGGCCTTCCGGCAGCTCATTATCCAAGGAAGGCAGTGGGCTTCAACAGCGTAAGGATGAAAACGATGCATCGACTCAGAATTTCAAATTCGACACTTTTCGCCGGAGCAATGAAGGTTCTGCTTATCGGACTAGCTTGCTTTGGCGCGACCGCGTACGCGGACACGGCCGTTTCGGTGGCCGGAGCCGACGCTGGCGGAACTGCGATCGCCGGCCTGGGAGCTGGTTTTAACCTGAGTCAGGCTTATGCAAACGCCAACATCTCTGCCCACCTCGTGAACGGGGGTGGCCCGGGCTACGTGTCGCAGGGAACCGCTTACTTAATGAGCTCCATCGGCCCCGGCACAACCACGACGCAACAGGTGAACAGCGTGGACTTCTCTCTGCCGCCCGAATACGACGGCGTGTTTACGCTGTTTTCCGGCTTGTCGCTGCCAGCCGGAGCCTATTGGATCGTGTTTTCGACGCCCCAATCGCCGTTCAGTTATGCGAACTGGGTTATGTCGAATCCAGCCATGGTGACCACCGAGCAAGGCGTTATTTATATCGGCGATGAGGTCGCCTCGGGTGGCTTGGCTGCTTATCCGCCCGCATCTGTTTTTGAGTTGCAGAATCCCACCGGTCTGGAATACCAGTTTGCCGTCACCGGAGATCCGCTCACTCCGGTTCTTTCGGTGACCGGCGCCGAAACTGGCGGGACCGGAATCGCCGGTCTGGGAGCTGGTTTTGCCCTGAGTCAGGAATATTCAAACGTCAGCATCTCCGCGCACCTCGTGAATGGAGGTGGCCCCGGTTACGTCTCGCAGGGGACCGTATACTTGATGAGCGCTATCGGTTCCGGCACAACCACGGCTCAGCAAGTGAGCAGTGCGAACTTCTCTGTGCCGCCCGAGTACGATGGCATGTTTACGGTGTTATCCGGCTTGTCGCTGCCCGCCGGAAGCTACTGGATCGTGTTTTCGACGCCCCAGTCGCCTGTCAGCTACGCGAACTGGGTTGAGTCGAACCCAGCCACGGTGAGCACGCCTGGCGGCGATACTTACCTCGGCGATGCGGTTGTCTTGGGAAGCTTGGCTGCTTATCCGCCTGCATCCGCTTTCACCTATCTGAGTTCCGCAGGATCTCAATACCAGTTTGCCGTGACCGCACTCCCGCCAAATCCGGTTCTTTCGGTGACCGGCGCCGAGTCCGGCTCGTCTGGGGCTGGCGGCGTGGGAACTGGTTTTGCCCTGAGTCAGGCATATTCAGCCGTCAACATCTCGGCCCACCTCGCGAATGGCGGTGGCCCCGGCTACATCTCACAGGGAACCGCTTACTTGATGAGCGCTATCGGCCCCGGCACAACTACAGCTCAGCAAGTCAGCGTCGCAAACTTCTCGCTGCCGCCGCAGTACGATGGCTTGTTCACGCTGTTCTCCGGCTTGTCGCTTCCAGCCGGAAGCTATTGGATTGTGTTCTCGACGCCCCAATCGCCGTTCAGTTATGCCAACTGGATCATATCCTATCCAGCTACGGTGAACACGGCGGGCGGCGCCGGTTATCTCGGCGTCGTGGATGCTCCGGGAGGGTTGGCTGCTTACCCGCCCGCATCGGCTTTCACCGATCTGGGTATCCCTGGATATGACTACCAGTTTGCCGTCACGGGCAACCCTCCCGGCCCTGTAGCGACCGTAGTACTCACCTCCAGTTCAAACCCCTCTTTGCCGGGCTCGCCAGTCACTTTCACAGCTTCCGTTTCGCCCGCGTCCGCGAGCGACGTGATCCAGTTTCTGGATGGTACAACCGGCCTGGGGACCGTGCAGTTGGCCAACGGCTCCGCGCAGTTTTCGACTTCCAGCCTGACGCCTGGGACACACACAATCCAAGCTGTGTTTGCGGGCGATGGCGATGTGGCGGGACCTTCCTCCGCCATTGTGACCCAAAACGTCCAGGCGGCTACCAGCGTGGCACTGGCTTCCTCGCTCAGTCCGTCGGCCTTCGGACAATCCGTTACCTTCTCCGCATCGGTGACGCCGGGCACCGTCACGGGCACCATTCAATTCCTGGATGGATCCACTGTGTTGGGTACCGTCGCCGCCGCCAACGGAGCCGCGACCCTTGCGCTCTCCACTTTGTCGGTGGGCGCCCATTCGATCACGGCCATCTACAGCGGCGACGGCAATGATTCCGCCAGCACCTCCGCCGCGGTAGCGGAGACTGTAACCACGGCTCCGGTCGTCATGACAATGACTTCGTCGTCTAACCCGGCCACCGCCTACCAGCCTGTAACCCTCACCGCGACGGTCTCCCCGGCAACGGCCACCGGCACAGTCCAATTCGTGCAATACAATCCGCCTTTCGTAGGCATCTGGGGCACCGTGACCCTGACCAACGGAACAGCGGCATTCACGGTCCCAAGCCTGTCGCCCGGCACTTATAACCTGGGTGCGAACTACAGCGGCGATGCAAACTTCCAGAGCTTGTCCTGGGGCATGACCCTGGTGGTGAAGCCGGCGCCGCCATCGAGCGTGACGCTGACTTCTTCCCTTGACCCGGCCTCTCTTGGGCAAGCAGTTACATTCACAGCGGTTGTTTCTCCTGGCACCGCAACCGGCACGGTGGGTTTCATGGATGGGTCCACCTCGTTGGGGACGGTTACCATCAACGGCGGCACGGCGGCGCTGTCGGTATCCACGCTGTCGATCGGCGCGCATCTGATCACGGCCGCCTACAGCGGCGACGCCAACGATGCGCCCGGCACCTCGACCAGCCTGCTCGAGGCCATCAACAAGACAGTTTCCAGCGTGGGGCTGGTTTCGTCGGCGAATCCTTCGACTTTTGGACAGAGCGTCACCCTCACGGCCTTTGTCGGTCCGGCTTCGGCCACCGGCAGCATTCAATTCATGGATGCATCGACGCTTACTTCGCTAGGCACGGTGACGATCAGCGGCGGCTCGGCAGCCTTGTCGCTTTCCACCTTGACAGCAGGCAGGCATTCGATCGGGGCAATCTACAGCGGCGACGCGAACGATGCGGGTAGCAATTCGGTCCTGCTGACACAGACCGTCAACCAGGTGGTTTCCAGCGTGGCGCTGGCTTCCTCAGCGAATCCTTCGACTTTGGGGCAATCTGTCACCCTCTCGGCAGTGGTTACGCCAAGCGCGGCCACCGGCGGAGTTCAATTCCTGGATGGATCCACTGTGCTGGGCGCCGCGGCTGTCAGCGGCGGCGCGGCAACCCTTTCGCTTTCCAGTTTGTCGGTGGGCCCGCATTCAATCACGGCCGTCTACAGCGGCGATGCCAATGACGCGACGAGTACTTCCGCGGTCCTGTCACAGACCGTCAATAAGCTGGTATCGAATATGGCGCTGACCTCCTCCGCGAATCCTTCGACCTATGGGCAATCCGGCGGCTTCACGGCCGCGGTTTCGCCCGTCACGGCTACTGGGACAGTGCAGTTCCTGGATGGCTCTACTGTGCTGGGCGCGGTGACTATTAGTGGCGGCGTCGCGACGTTGTCGTTCTCCACCTTATCGGCAGGTGCGCACTCGATCACGGCAGTCTATAGCGGCGACACTAGTGATGCCACCAGCATTTCGGCTGTCCTGACGCAAACCGTCAACAAGGCGACTTCCAGCGTTGCGCTGACTTCGTCGGCGAATCCCTCGACCTTCGGACAGACTTTGGCCTTCACGGCTACGGTTTCGCCCAGCACGGCTACGGGTACAGTGCAGTTCCTCGACGGCGCTACTGCGTTAGGCACGGTAACAATCACGGGCGGCACGGCTGCTCTTTCGCTCTCGGTGTTGTCCGTGGGCGCACATTCGCTCACGGCGGTTTGCAGCGGCGATGCGAACTACCTCCCCAGCACATCCGCGCCCGTCACTCAAACCGTCAACAAGATAGTATCGAGTGCGGCGGTCACTTCTTCGCTGAATCCATCGATTTACAACCAGACCATCGCTCTAACCGCTCAGGTCACGCCAACCTCCGCGAACGGTACTGTCCAGTTCCTGGACGGATCTACTTTGCTGGGCGCTGCGCCGGTTAGCGGGGGCTCGGCGGTCTTAACGCTGGGCTCGTTATCGGTGGGTGCGCATTCGATCAAGGCGGTTTACAGTGGCGACGCCAACGACGCCCCCAGCACTTCGGCGGTCTTGTCGCAGACGGTTAATATGGCCCAATCGAGCGTGGCTCTAATTTCCTCGGCGAACCCTTCGACGGTTGGGTATAACGTCGACTTCACGGTGTTTATCACACCCGGCCCGTCGACCGGGACGATTCAGTTCCGGGATGGTGCAACGGCGCTCGGCACGGCGACCGTTGTCAGCGGTTGGGCCAGGCTGTCGTTGTCCACGCTGTCGGTCGGTGTGCATTCGATCACGGCGGTTTACAGTGGCGACGCCAACGACGCGGCCAGCACCTCGGCCATTCTGTCGCAGACCGTCAATAAAGCGGTCTCGAGCGTGACGCTGGCTTCCTCGTTGAATCCATCGACCTTCGGACAATCCGTCACCCTCTCCGCCGCGGTTACGCCCAGCACGGCTACAGGCACCGTTCAGTTCCTGGATGGATCTGCCGCGCTGGGCACGGTCACCATCAGCAATGGCTCAGCGGCTCTGTCGCTCTCGAACTTGTCCGCGGGCGCACATTCGATCACGGCCGTCTACAGCGGCGATGCCAACGACAACTCGAGCACATCTAACGCCGTTGCGGAGACAGTGCAGAAGATCGCGACCACAACCACCTTTACCGGCTGGGGGACTCGTGCATTACTCGGTACGAGCATCGCATTCACTGTGGCTGTAACGCCGGCGGCCGCTTCAGGAACGGTCAATCTGATGAAGGGGACGACGATCCTCGGCACGTCCACTTTGTCAAATGGGACCGCCAGTTTCAACATTTCAACTCTGCCCGCGGGATCGACTACCATTTACGCGCAGTACGTGGGGAATGCTTCGTATTTGACGAGTAGTTCGGCCACGTTGGCCATAGTGGTCCTGCTTCCTTGCACGACAGTCCTCACTACCACGCCGAATCCCTCGGTCTACGGCGCTCCGGTGACTCTTACCCTGACGGCAACACCGGCCGCGGCGACCGGCCCCGTGCAGTTTGTCAACGGCTCAATCACCCTGGGTACGGCGAACCTCGTCAATGGCCAGGCCCGGCTAACGGTCAGCAACCTGCCCGTCGGCTCAAACCCGCTCACCGCGGACTATTCCGGCGATGCAACATATATCGGCTTCACGTCACTCGTGGTGACGCAAGCCGTCAACAAGGCGCCAACCACCGTGGCGCTGGCTTCTTCGAAGAATCCCGCGGCGAGCGGCCAGAGCGTGACCTTCACCGCGACTGTCTCACCGAACTCGGCTACGGGCACCGTCCAATTCCTGGATGGATCTACCGCGCTCGGCACGGTGACGATCAGTGGCGGCACCGCGGCTCTATCGATATCCACCTTGTCGGTAGGATCGCATTCGATCAAGGCAGTCTACAGCGGCGACAGCAACTACCTCACCAGCACGTCGACCGTCCTAACTGAAAGTATCACCGGAGCCGCGTGTCATGTGACGTACGCAGTGACCAACCAGTGGAACAACGGCTTCGGCACGGCCGTTACCATCCAAAACACCGGAACCACATCCGTGAACGGCTGGAATCTCACCTGGACCTGGGCCGGCAACCAGAAGATCACCGAGGCGTGGGATTCCACCTATTCGCAGAGCGGCGCCAATGCGAAGCTGGTCAATGCCAGCTATAACGCCGCGATTGCTCCGGGCGCGACCATCACCGGCATCGGGTTCAACGCCAGTTACAGCGGGACCAATACCGCTCCGACTGCGTTCTCTCTGAATGGCACGCTCTGTAAGTGACGGCTCTTGGTCTTGGGACGAGTTGGACGATCGCGATGGCTCCGCGGCCTCGCCTGACAGACACAAAACCCGATCGTCTGTCCAATCTCTGACTTGACCCGAGATTCAGGGCCCGGTGCGCCGCGGGCTATTGGCCCGCGCGGGCGTGGTGGTGAGCTCCGGCTTTCGGCTGCAGCAATTCCTGAAACTGCGTGGAGGGCAACGTCAGTGAGATATTAATTGTCGCGCCGGTCGCGCTCACCGTCAGCGCCTTGGCCAGCGCCTGCACTTGCGGCTGCTCGGCGGCTTTCAACTGCGCCATGTTGACCAGCAACTGGATCAGGCCCGCGATGGCGGTGGCATTCTGCGCGGTATCGGCTTGCGCCTGCGCGGTCATCACCACATTGGTTCCGAACTTGACGCCGGCGCTGGCGGACTGCACGGTGCCGAGCACATTTTCAGCGCCGTTGCCGAGGCCCGGAATGGCAGGCGCGGCTGCCGCCTGTTTCAAACTGGAAGGCGGCACGGTGGTGAGCGCCCAAGCGTCGTTCGCCGCGCTCAATTGGCCGATTTCGCCCAGCAGGGAAGCCGGCAGAATGGATGGCGACGACACGCGATCGATGGCGGCTTTCACGTTGGTCAGATCGCCGGCCGCCGCAATCGAGCTGCTCAGAAACGCCAGGCCCGCTTCCTTTTGCGTGTTCTCGAAGATGGTCACGCCGTGATAGGTTTCCGTGACCACTTTTTGCGTCGCGATGAGGGCGCTAATGGCGGTCACGTTGAAGTTGCCGAGCACCAGCGCCAGGCCGGAATGTTGCGCCGCGCCATTGCCGGCGACCAGCAGCTCATTGACATCCTTGCTCGGGTCAAAGCCGGTGAGCGCGGCAATCTGCATGAGCTGTTGCGGCTGGACCTGCGCCAGCACGAACTGGCCGAAGGGCGAAGTCTTGGCCTGCTCCACGTTGATGTCGGCCATCACCTTGACGTCCGGCATCACCAGGTTGAGGAGTTGTGGATCGGCGGCAGACAGCACGCCGGAGAAAAGGGCCGCAAGGGCCGCGGTGGATGCGATTAAAGCCTTCATAACAGTGTGGACGCGAAGGCTCAACGATTATTAACCGGGAGTGCGGCGCGGGGCAAACACCGGACGCATCAATGCCCGATCGGCACCTGGTCGGCGACCTCGATGCCGAAGCCTTCCAGCGCGACAATCTTGCGCGGGTGATTGGTCAGCAGGCGAATGGTGTGGAGGCCGAGATCGGAAAGAATCTGCGCGCCGATGCCGTGCTCGTGCTGAAGTTGCCGCTGGCCGGCTTCGCCCCGGTAGTGCATGAACTCGCGGGTATGCGACAACATGCGCGCCGGACCATCGGGCGAATCCTCGGTGCGGAAGCCCGGCCCGGTTTCGTGCAGATAGACCAGCACGCCGTGGCCTTCGAAAGCGATGGCCTGGAGCGAGCAGCGCACCAGGCGGCCGCAATCGCAGGCGGTGGAACCGAAGACGTCGCCATAGACGCAGCGCGCGTGCATGCGCACCAGCACGCCTTCCCGGCCGATGACTTCGCCGCGCACCAGCGCCAAGTGATACTCGGAACTAAGATCGCTGGTGTAGGCGACCGTGCGAAACGCGCCGAATTCGGTTTCGAGGGAGCCCTCCGCCACCCGCCGCAGGAAGCGCTCGGTGCGCATGCGGTGGCGGATGAGCTCGGCCACCGAAATCATCTTGAGCCCGTGTGCGATGCAGAATTCCTTGAGCTGCGGGACGCGCGCCATGGTGCCATCCGGGTTCATGATTTCGCAGATCACACCGGCGGGCGAGAGGCCGGCCATGCGCGCCAGATCCACTGAAGCTTCGGTCTGGCCGGCGCGCACCAGCACGCCGCCCTCGCGCGCGCGCAGCGGGAAAATGTGGCCGGGGCGCGCCAGATCGCCCGGACGGCACGCCGGGTCGATCGCCTTGAGAACGGTGCAGGTGCGATCGGCGGCGGAGATGCCGGTGGTGACGCCCTCGCGCGCGTCGATCGATTCACAAAACGCGGTGCCGAAGTTGGAGGTGTTGAGCGGGCTCATCAACGGCAGCCGCAGTTGGTCGCAGCGCTCGCCGGTGAGCGCCAGGCAGACCAGGCCGCGGCCGTGGGTGGCCATGAAGTTGATGAGCTCCGGCGTGACCTTTTCGGCGGCGATGGTGAGGTCGCCCTCGTTCTCGCGGTCCTCGTCGTCCACCACCACCACTAGCCGCCCGGCGCGCACGTCCTCGACCGCCGCCGGGATCGAAGCAAAAGGCATGCTTCATTGTAGCCGGAGGGCGTTCGGTCGCCAGCGCGCGGGCGAGTCAACTGCCCGCTGATACGTGGGCTAAGATGAAGATTCGGGAGTTAGCGGTCCCGATCGCCGATCCATGCAATTATTTCGACACTTGCCGTCGCTGCCCGTCCTGGATGCGACGGGCGCCATCGATATCGTGGTGGTGGCGTTCCTCGTCTACCAGTGCCTGATGGTGGTGCGTGGCACGCGCGCCGGCGCCATCCTGCTGGGGATCGCGGTGATTGTCTGTCTCTATCTGGCGGCGGTGTGGGCAGATCTCGAGGCGCTGCATTCGGTGCTTTCGCTGATTGTTCCGTACATTGGCCTGGCGGTGATCGTGCTCTTCCAGTCCGAGATCCGGCGCACCCTGGCGAGCCTCGGCCGCAGGCGGTTGTTGGGCCTCGCCGGGGTGTTCCACGCGCCCGAAGCGGCCAACGAGATTCTGATGGCGGTGGAACAACTTGCCGCAAAGAAGACCGGCGCGCTGATCGTACTCGAGCGGGACATTGGCCTGCGCACGTTCATCGAAAGCGGGGTGCGGCTGGAGGCGCAGGTCTCGCGCGATCTGCTGCTGAGCATCTTTCAGCCGGGCCTGCCGCTGCACGATGGCGCGGCGATTATCCAGAAGGACCTCATCGCCGCGGCAGCCTGCTTTCTGCCGCTCACCATCAATCCCGGCTTGTCGCGCAAGCTGGGCACGCGCCACCGCGCCGCCATCGGCATCACCGAGGAAACCGACTGCCTGTCGCTGGTGGTTTCCGAGGAGACCGGCCGCATTTCGGTGGCGGCGTTTGGCGAGTTGACGCAGGGCCTGACGGTGCCGGAGGTGCTGGAACGGATTCACCGCCATTTCGGCGTCGAGCGGCCCTCGCCGGCGCAGATCGACGAATCCGCGGCGGACCTTACACTGGCCTTCAAGAACGATTCGCCGCCGCCGGCGGGGCCCTCGCAGGAAGGCGCAGGCCGCTTATGAAGACGCTCCAGTGGGTGGCCCGGCTGGTCAGCCACAATTTCTGGTGGAAAGTGCTGGCGCTCTCGATCGCCGTGCTGATTTGGGCGGTGGTGGCAAGCGAGCCGGAGCTCTCCACCTTCGCCACCGCGCACGTGGAGTACAAAAACCTGCCGGACGGCCTGGAGCTGAGCGCGGAACCGGTGACGCAAATCGTGCTCGAACTGCGCGGCCCCTCCGGCGAACTGCGCGGCCTGGGCGACGGTGGCCAGCATCCGGCGGCCATCCTGGACATGAGCAACGCCGCGCCCGGTGAGCGCACCTTTCCGATTGACGCCGCCAACGTCCGGCTCTCGCGCGGCGTCCACATCCTGCGCGCCATCCCGTCGCAAATCCGGCTCGCATTCGAACAGCGCCTGGAGCGCAGCGTTCCGGTGGTGGTGCGGTTCCAAGGCGAGTTCCACGGCCATTACCGTGTGGCCAGCGCCACGGCCGAGCCGGCGCAACTGGCGATTCTGGGCCCGCAGAGCCACGTGGCGGCCGTCAATTCAGTCCTCACCGATCGGCTGGATGTTTCCTCGCTGACGACGACCGGACGTTTCCAGGTGAATGCCTTTGCCAGCGATCCGTTCGTGCGCTTCCGCTCGACGCCCACTGTGACCGTGACGGTGACCATGACGAAAGAAAGAGAATAGGAGACTTGGAACTTCGGTGGCGAAACAGCTTTTTGGAACCGATGGCATTCGCGGTGAGGCCGGCAGGTACCCGCTGGATAGACGCACGGTCTACGCCTTTGGCGTGGCCCTGGGCGATGACGCGGCGCGCACGCATGTGAATCCCGAGGTTCTGATCGGCGCCGACACGCGCGAATCGGGCGCGTGGATTGCCGCCACCGTCGCCGCCGGCCTGGCCAGCCGCGGCGTCAAAGTGCGCTACGCCGGCGTCATCACCACGCCGGGTGTGGCCTACCTGACGCGCACCGGCCCGTTCGCCGCTGGAGTGATGATTTCGGCTTCCCACAATCCATACCAGGACAACGGCCTCAAGGTATTCGGCCACAGCGGTTTCAAACTGCCGGACGCGGAAGAGCACGCGATCGAGCAGGAGATTCTCGCCCTCCGCGAACACCCGGTCGAGCCGCGGGAGGCTGCGCTGACGGCCGATGAAGGGCTTGACCGCGAGTATTTGCAGTTCCTGCTTTGCTCCATTTCGGTGCGCCTGGATGGCGTCAAGCTGGCCATCGATTGCGGGAACGGGGCGGCCTGGCAACTGGCGCCCGAGCTGTTCAGCGGCCTGGGCGCCGATCTGGTCGAGATCGGCTGCGCGCCCAATGGCCGCAACATCAATTTGAACTGCGGTGCACTGCACGTGGACGGGCTGAGCCGGACGGTGCTGGATTCGAAGTCCGAATTCGGCGTGGCCTTCGATGGCGACGCCGACCGCGCCATCTTCGTCGCGCGATCGGGCAGAATCATCGATGGAGACGCCGTGCTGCTGATGGCGGCGCGCGCCATGAAAGCCGCCGGTCACCTGCCCGGCGACACCGTGGTGGCCACCGTGATGTCGAACCTGGGTCTGGAGAAAGCCCTGGCGCGCGATGGCATTCGCATGCTGCGCACTCCGGTGGGTGACAAATACGTGCTGGAGGAAATGGTGCGGCTGGGCGCGGCGCTGGGCGGCGAACAGTCCGGCCACGTCATCTTCCGCGAGTACGCGACCACCGGCGATGGACTGCTCACCGCGCTGCGAGTGCTGGAAATTGCGCGCCGCGCCGGCGTGGGACTGGACGAGCTGACCGCCGATTTGCGCGTCTACCCGCAGAAGCTGGTCAACATCCGCGTGCGCGAGAAAAGGGACTTCGCCGGCGTGCCTTCGGTGAACCGGGAAATTCAGCGCGCCGAGGAAGCCATGGCGGGATCGGGCCGCGTGCTGGTGAGATACTCCGGCACCGAACTGTTAGCCCGCGTGATGGTGGAAGCCGCCGACCAGAGCCACGTGGACACCTTCGCCGAAGCCATCGCGGAATCCATCCGCCGCGAGATCGGCGAGTAGGACCTTTCAGGTCTGCGACCGTGTGATGTAGCGCGATGAACTGAGCACGACCCCCTAATCGTCGCGTCCGAACGGAGCCGCGACCATAGGGAGCGGTCCTTTCGAGACAGCCGAATCTGCCGGTCGAAGACCGGGTGTCCTTTCCCGCAAGTTCGCAACATGATTCCGGAGCCTTGTATCAGGGCACGGCTTCAGCCGTGCCGCCATGGGAGGTACTAGACATGGCCTTTAGGCCCCGTAATAGAGCGATAGACTCGTGCGCTTTTTTCAACGAACTTCCAGGGTCCGGCGGACCGATTTTGAATTTCGGGAATCTTCTCGCCGGCAGCTTCCTCCGGGTCTGGTACAATCGCCAACAGAGGGGGGGGAATCGCTTGTCTAAGGTCACCCAAGAAGTACCTCGCACTCTCGGCGCGTTGCGCGAGAGTTCCTTTTCGGAATCCAAGCTGGCGGGCCGCGGCGTCAAGGACGAGCTCCGCCAGAACCTGATCTGCAAAATCCAGCGCGGCGACGCGCTGTTTCCCACCGTCCTCGGGTACGAGGACACCGTGGTGCCGCAGGTGGTCAACGCCATCCTCTCGCGCCACAATTTCATTCTGCTCGGCCTGCGCGGGCAGGCCAAAACGCGGCTGATCCGGCTGCTGACTTCGCTGCTGGATGAATCGGCGCCCTACGTGGAAGGGTGCGAAATCCACGACAATCCTTACCGGCCCATTTGCCGCCGCTGCCGCGACCTGATCGCGGAGCAGGGAGACGCAACGCCGATCGCGTGGTTCCCGCGCAGCCAGCGCTACGTGGAAAAGCTGGCCACGCCCGACGTGACCATTGCCGACATGATCGGCGATATCGACCCCATCAAGGCGGCGCGCCGTGGCCACGATATCTCGAGCGAGCTCACCGTGCACTACGGCCTGCTGCCGCGCGCCAACCGCGGAATCTTCGCCATCAACGAACTGCCGGACCTGGCCGGCAAGATCCAGGTGGGACTGTTCAACATCATGCAGGAAGGCGACGTACAGATTAAGGGCTACCCGGTGCGGCTGCCGCTCGACCTGATGCTCGTATTCACCGCCAACCCGGAAGATTACACCGCGCGCGGCAAAATCATTACACCGCTCAAAGATCGCATTGGCAGCGAAATCCGCACCCACTATCCAGCCACCCTGGAGCAGGGAATGTCGATCACGGCGCAAGAGGCCTGGATCGAACGGCCCTCGCCGGCGAAAGTGCAGGTCCCCGAGTACCTGCGCCAGGTGGTGGAGCAACTCGCCTTTCTGGCCCGCGAGGACAAGCGCATCGACAAACGCTCCGGCGTCTCGCAGCGTCTTCCCATTTCGGCGCTCGAAAACGTAGTGTCGAATGCCGAGCGCCGCGCCCTGCGCGCCAAGGAAGATCTCGCCGTGCCGCGCATCGTCGATCTTTACTCGGCCCTGCCGGCCATCACCGGCAAGCTCGAACTGGAATACGAGGGCGAGTTGAAGGGCGGCGACGCGGTGGCACGCGAGCTGATCCGCACCGCCGTGGGCAAGGTCTACGACCACTATTTCGAAGGCGCCAACGTTGGCCCGATCGTGCAATGGTTCGACCTGGGCGGCTCGCTGAAGCTCGACGACAACACGGATTCCGCCACTCTAGTGCGGCAGTTGGCCGGTATCCAGGGGCTGATGGAGAAACTGAAAGCGCTCGGCATCGGCGCCAACGAGCCCGACGCGGTGCGGGCCTCCGCCGCCGAATTCGTGCTCGAAGGGCTCTACGCGCACCGCCGCATCAGCCGCAACGAAGAACGCGGCTTCACCGCCGAAGAACGGAAGCGCGAGCCGCGCGAAGAAGCCCGCGCCGAACCGCCCAAGGTGCGGCGGCAGTTCAATTGAGAGGTTGCGGCTGTTGGCAGACCCGGCCTTGGCAGGTCGGGGACCTGCCTCACAGGAAGCGTTCATGAAATCGGTTTGCTACTCCCGCTACACCGGCGAAGATCTTGGCGTCGACGCCGAAGATCTGCTGCAGGCGTTGTCCGATTTTCTCCTCGAGAGCGGCTTCAACACCCAATACACGTCCTTCAGCGAGGCCAACGAACACACCCTCGATGATCTCAAGCGGGCCATCGAGCGGGCGCTCCAGGAGGGCAAGCTGTTTGACGACGACCGCATGCAGGAAATGATGGAGCGCTTGCAAAGCATGTCTGCCGAGCAGATGGACAAGCTGCTCGATAAACTGGCGCAGAAAATGGTGGATGAGGGATACATCAACGTCGAGGAGAGCGGCGACCAACAGACGGGCCAGCCCGGCGCGGGGCCCGGCGGCGAGAGCAAGGTCAAATTCGAAGTCACCGACAAGTCACTCGATTTTCTGGGCTTCAAGACGCTCAAGGATTTGCTGGGCTCGCTGGGCAAATCCAGCTTCGGCCGCCACGATACACGCGACCTGGCCACCGGTATCGAGGCCTCCGGCTCTTCCAAGCAGTACGAATTCGGCGACACGATGAACCTGGATGTCAGCGAGACGCTGTTTTCCGCCATCCGCCGCGAAGGCGCGCGCGTGCCGCTCGACATGGAATACGGCGACCTGCATGTCCACCAGTGCGAGTATCAGAGCTCCTGCGCCACGGTGTTGATGCTCGATTGCAGCCACAGCATGATCCTCTATGGCGAGGACCGCTTCACGCCCGCCAAGAAAGTCGCGCTCGCGCTGGCGCACCTCATCCGCACCCAATACCCCGGCGACAGCCTGCGCTGCGTGCTGTTCCACGATACCGCCGAGGAGCTGGCCATCAGCCAACTGGCGCGCGTGCAGGTCGGCCCGTATTACACCAATACACGCGACGGCCTGATCCTGGCGCGGCGCCTGCTCGCCCAGGAAAAGAAAGATATGCGCCAGATCGTCATGATCACCGACGGCAAGCCAAGCTGTCTGACGCTCGAAGACGGCCGTCTATACAAGAACGCATTTGGGCTTGACCCGCTGGTGATCAGCCGCACGCTCGAAGAAGTCAACCGCTGCAAGAAGCAGGGCATCCTCATCAACACCTTCATGCTGGCCAGCGATTACGGCCTGGTCAACTTCGTGCAGAAGGTCACCGAAATCTGCCGCGGCAAAGCCTACTTCACCACCCCCTACAACCTGGGCCAATATCTTCTGATGGATTACATGAACCGCAAAACACGGACCATCCATTAGCCGTGGCGCGGGCTCTCAAGCCGCAGGGTCGAGAGTCGTCTCGACCTTTCCTCGCCGTGCCTTCACCTCAGGCCACCCGCACTCCCTGCCGGGCCGCCTCTTTCTTCAACGCCGCGTCGGTTGTGAGCAGCAGCGCGTCGCGGGAGCGGGCCAACGCCAGGTAAAACATATCGTACGCCGGACGCCGCGAAATCCTTGCCAGCAGAAAGGCTTCGCTCGCCAGCTCCCGGCCAGGCACCAACACGTCCACCAGGCCTAGGCCGGTTTCGAGCGCGCGATCGCAAACATCCAAACTCAGGCCCTCGAAGCGATGATACTTCCAGATGGTGTTCACAACCTCCGCTACGAACAGTTCGGGCGCCAGCACTTCGTCCGCATCGCAGAGCGTGACCGCCAGTGATGCGCCCAGCCGGCGCATGAACGCCACCTCGATGGCGGCACTCGCATCGAGCACAACCTTCACCGCCGGCGGTCCTCGCGGATCAGCCGGGCGGGACCGCTGACCTTGCCTGCCGGCACGGGGGAGCCCGCGCGTAGCGAGTCGATCAGCGCGCGCCGCCGCGCCTTGGCGTCGAGTTCGACATCCAGGCCGCGAGCCAGCACGGCCACCACCTGCTGAGCCAGGCTGCGCCGCTCGCGCTCGGCCTGCTCGGCCAGCAGCCGGTAGATACGATCGGGAACATCCCGCACTTGAATCAACGGCATGCCTTCATTGTTGCACAAAATGCAATTTGCATGCATATTGCATTTGTGGCGGGGAGTCCCGCGTGCAGTGTCGAGTGTCGTCTCGACCTTTCCTCGGGGTGGCGTCTCATTCAACCAGTGGCCAAGAAAAGCCGAGACGACTCTCGGCTCAGCAGACTCGACAGTCCGCGCCACGCCGCAAACCGCTAGAATAGAGTTTTCTCAGGATCCTTCCGACCGACACGACTCATGATTCAACTCAGCGGGGCCGGGAAACGCTACGGCCCCAAAATCCTTTTTGAAGACGCCGGCTGGCTGGTGACGCCCAAGGAACGCACCGGCATCGTGGGCGCCAACGGCACCGGCAAATCGTCGCTGCTGAAAGTGCTGGCTGGGATCGAGGGCCTCGATTCTGGCAACATCAGCGTGCAGCGCGGCGTCACCATCGGCTATTTGCCCCAAGAAGGGCTGTCGCTCTCCGGCCGCTCGGTATTCGCCGAATGCATGACGGTTTTCCACGAGCTACGCGCGCTCGAAGAAGAGCAGGAGCAACTGGCCGCGCGCATGGGCGAGCTCGATCCGGCCGGCGCCGAGTATGCCGCCGTGGCGGAGCGCTTTCACTACGCGGAGGGCGAGTTCCGCGCGCGCGACGGTTACGCCATCGAAGCCCAGGTAGGCACCGTGCTCGGCGGCCTCGGTTTCCGCGAGCGCGACTGGAAGCGCCGCACCGAGGAATTCTCCGGCGGCTGGCAGATGCGCATCGCGCTGGCCAAGCTGCTGCTCGAAAAACCCAACCTGCTCCTGCTCGACGAACCGACCAATCACCTCGATCTGGAAGCTCGCAATTGGTTGGAACAGTACCTGGCGAATTATCCGTATGCCATCGTGCTGGTTTCGCACGACCGCTATTTTCTGGATGTCACGGTGCGCCGCATCCTGGAGCTGTGGAACAAGGGCCTCTATTTCTACAGTGGCGGCTACTCGCGCTATGAAGAGCAGAAGACCGAGCGCCGCGCCCAACTCGCCGCCGCATTCGAAAACCAGCAGGACCGCATCCGGCAGTTAGAGGCGTTCATCACTCGCTTCCGCTACACCGCCACCAAGGCCAAGCAGGTGCAGAGCCGCATCAAGGAAATCGAGCGGATGGAGAAGATCGAAATTCCGCCCGAGGAGAAGAGCGTCCATTTCCGTTTTCCGCAGCCGAAGGCCAGCGGCCGCGTGGTGGCGCAGTTTCAGAAAGTGGCCAAGAGCTACGGCGATCTCAACGTCTTCGCGGATGTGGATTTCTATATCGAGCGCGGCGACCGCGTGGCGCTGGTGGGCGTCAACGGCGCCGGCAAATCGACGCTGATCAAAATACTCGCCGGCGTGGAACCGGTGACCGCCGGCGAGTACACCCTGGGGCACAACGCCGAGCCGGATTACTTCGCACAGGACCAGTATAAGGAGCTCGACCCAAGCGCGCGCCTGATCGACGATCTTTCCACGGTGGCCCCGCGCGCCACCAACACCGAGCTGCGCGGCATTCTGGGTTGTTTCCTTTTCTCCGAGGACGACGTTTTCAAAACCATCGGCGTGCTCTCCGGCGGCGAGCGCAACCGCTACGCGCTGGCGCGCATGCTGATGGTGCCGTCGAATTTTCTGCTGCTCGACGAGCCGACTAACCATCTGGACATGCGCGCCAAGGATGTGCTGCTCACCGCGCTCCAGGAGTTTTCGGGCACCTTGGTGTTCGTTTCCCACGACCGCTATTTCATCGACAAACTCGCCACGCGTATTTTCGAAGTGGAAGACGGCCGCGTCACGGTTTTCCCGGGCAATTACGAGGACTACCTCTGGCGGAAATCCGGCGGCGCGGATGCTATTGGCGCGGCAGACTCGCAGGCGGTTGCCGGGGCGCCCGGCACTATGACCACGGCGGCCAAACCGGCGCAGCGGCTCAACCCGATCAAGCTGCGGCAAATGAAAGACCGGCGGAGCGAGATCGAAGTGGACGTGGCGCGTCTGGAAGCGGAGATTGCCGAAGCCGAAGCCGCGCTGGGCAATTTCGTGAGCGTGGAAGAGACCGCGCGCTTGACGGAGCTGGTGGCGGGCCGCCAAGCCGGGCTCGCCGCGCTGCTCAAGGAATGGGAGCAAGTGGCGCAGATCATCGAGGTGAATTCATGAGTTCGAAGCCGCTGTATCTGACGGAAGCTGACGTCGAGCGCCTGCTGCCGATGGGCGAATGCATTGCCCTCGTGCGGGCCGCGTTCGCCCGCCTGGCTCGCGGCGAGGCGATCAATCATCCACGGCGGCGGCTGATTCTCCCCACCCGCTCCGCGCTGCATTACATGGCCGGCGCCGACGGCGCTTATTACGGCATCAAAGTGTATTCGACCAATCCGGGGCACGAGCCGCATTTCCGCTTCCTTCTCTACCGCGCCGCCGATGCCGCGCTGCTGGCAATTCTGGAAGCGAATTCGCTTGGACAGATTCGCACCGGCGCCGCCAGCGGCCTGGCCACCGATCTGCTGGCGCGGCCGGACGCCCGCACGCTGGCCGTGATCGGCAGCGGTTTTCAGGCGCGCGCGCAGGTGGAAGCCATGCTCGCCGTGCGGCGGTTCGAGCGCGTCCGCGTTTGGAGCCGGTCGGCGGAGAAACGCGAATCGTTCGCCGCCGATTGCGCGCGCTCGTTCGGGACACTGGTCGAAGCGTCCGCCACCGCCGAAGAAGCCGTGCGCGGCGCCGACGTGTTGGTCACCGCGACTAGCTCCAGCGCGCCTGTGGTGGCCTCCGAGTGGCTGGCTGATGGCGCGCACGTCAACGCCATGGGATCCAACCAGGCCAAGCGGCGAGAGATTCCGGCCGAACTGGTGCAACGCGCAGGGCTGCTCGTGGTGGATAGCCGCGAGCAATCCCGCCTGGAGTCGGGCGACCTGCTGCTCGCCTTCAGCGAGGAAGATTGGAGCCGCGTGGTGGAGTTGCAGGAACTCGTCGCAGGCCGCCCCGGCCGCACCCGCGCCGGCGAACTGACCATTTTCAAGTCCAACGGGCTCGCCATTGAGGACGTAGTCGCCGCCGGCTATGTGTACGAACGGGCCATGGAAGAAGGACCCGCCTGAGAGCCGGCGGCTTGTCAGTCGCTAGGTCTTCGACCGGCAGATTCGGTTCTATCGAAAGCAACGCTCCCTATGGGCGCGGCTTCATTCGGAGGCGCGCCGCGCTCCAGTATAGAGCGCTACATCACAAGGTCGGAGACCTAGTTCGACGAAGTGGCCTTTTGCGCTTTAACCTGCAACTCGTTCACCACCTGCTGCACGTTCGGGACCGCCGCTGCGATATCTTGGGCCCGCGCGCGCGTCGACTGAGAGTCGACATCGCCAGTCAGTGTGACAACCTCATTCTTAACCGCGTATTTTACGCTATCATGCAGCTTTCCTGTAATGAGAGCCGCATCCAGGTTGTTCGCAATGCCCTTGTCCAGGTCCGCGTTTACGTTTTTGGCATCGCTCCCGGAACCGGGAGGGATCACCGCAATCTCGTTTGACACAACTTGAGCGCCGGCGATGGACCTTGCAATGGATTCGGCTTGCGACTTGTCACCGTCTGCCGCTACGTGCCCACCCAGGGTCACGACGCCCTTATCGCGATCCTGACTTACCGAGACATCTTTATAGCCAGCCTTATCCAGCGATGTGCGGAGGCTGGCAGAAACGTCGGCTGTCTTCGTGGACGTCGCCGAGCACCCGATCAGAGTCCCGATGACCACCGCCGCCAACAGGGACAAACACGATTTGAACATTTTCATTTTCGTCTTTTTCCTTTTGATCCCTTCGTACTCTTATTACGAAGGATCTTTTCCACGCGTGGCTTGGACACCCTTCAGAATCGCAAGGCCTAACAGCACGATTGAACCCACTGCGATCCAATGCGCGGCGATATGCAGTATCACGGCCGCATAGATCAGCCCGCCGATCAATATCAAGAAGCCGACAATGTAAATCCCGAATGACATGGTAATTCCTTACTTATGATGCGGCCCTGGCTAGCGGCATCTCCGGCTCGCTGACCAGTTCCTCGAAAAGCGTCCGGTAGTGAACCATTGCCTGGCGCAGTTCTTCCGTGCTGGCCTCCCCCCGCGTCTGTTGCAGCGCGATTTCGTGAGCTTTACGATAGTTTGCCAGAACCAGTGGATGATCCACGGAGATATCTGCCGCCTGCTGTTCAAATCCGGTTGTCGGATAGCCCCGCGTGGATAGCACATCGCCCAGCAGTTGGTCCGCTGCCGTAACCGCACCGGCTGGGCCGTCGACGAAGCGCGCCTGTACCTCGCTCCAGGACTTTACGAAGCGCGCTCGATCTGCCGCCGCCAGCGGCCGGACGTGAAACCTCTCGACTCGTTGTGTGCGCTCTTCGAGCGCGGCTTCCGCATGCCGCCGGTCGCCGTCTTTCTCCACGGCGCGGGCATACTCAGCGCCACCGAACTGAGTGCGCAGTCTTTCCGTCCGGCGCTTCCGCTGCGACAAGAACACGGCGACACCTGCGGCTAACACCACCACGAAAGCAATGACTAAGACCCATCCTGTTGTGCTTATTGCCGATATACTCATGATCGATCTCCAACACTACCTGCATCACGATCCTCTACGAAGCCTCGCTGAGCCAGCTCGCAGGATGGTGGCTCAGCTTCTACCCGCCTCCTGGCTTCAATTCGCCAGGCCACGCCAAATGGCCAGCCAGCGCTAGCCGCGAAAACGAGAGTAACCCCAGCCGCCGCCACCGAGCAGAAACAACACCAAAAGAACAATCAATATAGTCGTCACTTTCTCACCTCTTCCAAACCCCAGTGCGTGCAGGTTGAAGGCCAAAGCTGAATATTGCGGGCCCAAGGTGGATCACGCCAGGCCCCGGCAGGCCCTTATGTGCAAGTCCTGCCGACCACAAGGCAAGAACTGCTCCGGGCAATTCCCTCTATTTGTGCTGGAAGACGAGGGTAATCGGCTTGTGCTCAGGTCTTACAACGCTGACCAGCATGGTGCCATCCGCCGCAAGGGTGTAACTTTCGATGGTAATCGCACCGTCTTGCGTGGTCGTCACCTTCAGCACGTCATGATCCCAACTGGTTTTGCTCTTGAGGTCTTTACCGGTGTGAATCGTGGCGTTGTTATTGGCGTCGGTGATGTCGCGGTAGAAGAAGGTCTCGGTGGCGCCTTCATACACGAAATTGCGAGAGACGGTGATGATGCCCTGCCGCTCGTTAATCGTCACAGTGCCGGTTTGAACGACGGGCTGACCGGCAAAATCGCTTCTGGCGGGCACCAGCGTCCAAGTGCCGTTCAGGGCGGTGTGGTCGTGCGCGAAGGCGGAGAACGCGAAGAGAAGCGTCGTTAAGACGGCGCCGGTGATTGCAGTGGCTGAGTATGTCCTCATGATTTCCTTCCGGGACTGCCGTTTTCAACGGCATTGCACGAGTTACAGCACGCGCGCTACCGTTCCGGTGAAAACGGTGACGAGGGCTGGATTTGAGGGCCTGGCGATGATCGTCGCGGAATACGGGTTTGACGGCTGGCTGGCGGAGCAAAGCCTGCACTCGTCGTGGCGGATTCTGCACGTGGCTTTCGCGCCGGGCGTCGAGCGCCATGCAATGCCGCCGATTCTCGCCGGCCTTAGCTATATTGAATTGTGGGCAAAAGTTGGCGGCGCACACTGGCTCTTGGACTCGCCTTCGTGCTGGCGATGGCGGGCACTATCATCTTTGCCTCCAGGGCCGGCCGGCGGGTGCGGCAGATTCACACCGCAAATGAGCCCATCCGGGAATGGATGTCGGTCCCATTTGTCGCCCATACCCACCACGTCCCCGCCTCCGTGCTGTTTCAAGCGATTGGGGTTCGTCCGCTGGAGCCGCACGACCGGCGATCGGTGCGTCACATCGCCCGCGAGCTGAACCGCCCCGTTTCTCAACTGATAGCCCAACTGCAACGCGCTATCGATGCCGCCGAGCAATCACCGGGCGGCCAACCGCGATGAGCGATCAACTTCTCGCAGCGGTATCCCAGTACGGCGTGCCGGCCCTTTTCGGAATCGTGGCCATTGCGGCTCTCGGAGTGCCGCTGCCCATTACGCTCCTTCTGATTGTCGCGGGCTCGATGATTTCGCAAGGTGGCATGAACCTCTGGTGGGCGATTGGCGCGGCCGGCGCCGGTTCCGTCCTCGGCGATCAGGCCGGCTACGCCATCGGCCGGTGGGGAGGGCCGGCTATCGTGACCAAGCTCAGCGGCCTGTTAGGAAAGCGTGTCAGCCTGCAGGCCATGGAAGCCAAAGTGAAAGCCTGGGGCGGCTCCGGTATCTTTATCACCCGCTGGCTGCTTACTCCCCTGGGACCCTGGATCAACCTGGCCAGCGGCACGGCCGGCTACCCGTGGCACCGATTCCTTTTCTGGGACATTTTGGGTGAACTCACTGGCGCGGCCGTCTTTATCTCCTTGGGATGGTTCTTCAGTGATCGTGTGATGTCCCTATACGGAGTGCTGGGTGACTTGACTTGGGCGATTGCAGCACTGCTGGCGGCCATCGTTTTCGGATATCTGCTACTCATGTATCTACGCCGGGCGCCGGTCCAGTAAGGCCGGCGTCCGTGGGTTAAGCTGATAGGTCAAGATGAAGACGCCCCAGGCGGAATGGCGAACCGGGAGACGTTCTATTAAGTTGCCGGATTTGGCTGCCAACGTGTGGAAGCGTGTCTGGGAACACGATGTACTCGGAAGAGCGGCCCAGTTGGCTTACTTCTTCCGTGATGCCTAAGATGGCCCGACCGGTTGTTACGTATGGGCAAGTCCTGCCCTCCGTAAGGCAAGAAATGCCGCAAGGTCAGGAGAGCAAAGGAGCCGAACCACGACGCCGACCCAGATAAGCCATCCGGCTTCGTCCTGGCTGCCGGATTGCAGGAGCGAGCCACGGTTGACGCGCCGCTTCAATAGCAACGTTACTTGTCATTGGATTGTCATCCAAACCTCCGCGATGTCCACCCATTGGAACCATCTCGAAAACCCACGGCAGTCACCGTGACGACCCCCGATGCGGATAGGACACCAGTGGATTTAGTCAATGCTGCCGGGGCTGCGGGCCCGAGCCATGCGGAGCCACCGGCGCGCCCGGACCAGCCGGCGACTGCCACCAAGGCGAAGCACCAGGCCATCCGAGTTTCACCCGCCGTCCTCGACGCCGCCGGGAAGGACGGCGAAGAGCTGCTCCAGTCTCTGCGGACGACTGCGGCGGGCCTGACACAAACCGAGGCCGAAGAGCGCGCACGCACCACCGGTCCGAATGAAGTGGCGCAGGAGCGCCAGCAAGGCTGGTTCCTGCGTCTGATGAAAATCATCCGCAACCCGCTGGTGGTCCTGCTGGCGACCTTATCGGCGGTTTCGTTCTCCACGGGCGACGCGCGCGCGGGGACCGTGATGGCGGGCATGGTGGTGCTCAGCGTCGCGCTCCGCTTCATCCAGGAGGCGCGGGCAGACTCGGCTGCCGCGAAGCTCAAGGCCATGATCCATGTGACAGCTACCGTCATTCGGGATGGCGGCGCGAAGGAGATGCCGCTTCGTGACCTGGTGCCAGGGGATGTCATTAAGCTGTCCGCCGGCGACATGATCCCCGGCGACGTGCGGGTGCTCTCCTGCAAAGACCTCTTCGTTAGCCAGGGTAGCCTCACCGGGGAGTCGCTCCCTGTCGAGAAGTTTCACGACCCTGAAACCAAGACGGAGGTCTCAACCTCACCGACTGAAATCAAGAACACCTGCTTCATGGGAACCAGCGTCCAGAGCGGCACCGCGGCCGCGGTCGTCGTTACTACGGGTGTCCACACCTATCTTGGCAGTATGGCCGGCTCGATCACGGAGGCCCAGGCGCCGACCAGCTTCGACCGGGGTCTTAGCGGCTTCACATGGCTCATGATCCGGCTCATGGCGGTGATGGTGCCCCTGGTATTCCTCATCAACGGGTTCACCAAGCACGATTGGAAAAGCGCCTTTTTCTTTGCGATGGCGGTGGCTGTGGGCCTCACCCCCGAAATGCTGCCCATGATCGTCTCCGTCTGTCTCGCCAAGGGTGCGCTCGCCATGAGCCGCAGGAAGGTGATCGTCAAGCGCCTCAACGCCATTCAGAACTTCGGCGGGATGGATGTTCTGTGTACCGACAAAACTGGCACGCTGACCGAGGATCGCGTCGTCCTCCAGCGGCATTGCAACGTGGCCGGCCGGGAAACCGAGGAAGTGCTGCTGGATGGCTACCTGATTAGCTACTTTCAAACGGGCCTCAAGAACCTGCTCGACGTGGCCATCCTGGATAGCCCCGATTTCCACGAGAAAGCGGTGGTCGAGAAGCACAAGAAGCTGGACGAGCTCCCTTTCGACTTCACGCGGCGCATGATGTCCGTACTCGTGGAAGATCCCGAAGGCAAAGCAATCCTCCTCACCAAGGGAGCCCCGGAAGAGGTCTTCCAACAATGCTCTCAATTCGAGCTTGACGGGAAACTGTCGCCGATGGACCCCAACCTGATGGTCGGGCTGAAGGAAGAGTACGCGAGCCTCAGCAACGACGGCTTCCGGGTGCTGGCAGTGGCAAGAAAGGAACTGCCGGGCAAACTGGCCTGCTCGAAGGATGATGAACGCGACCTTGTGCTCAAAGGGTACGTCGCGTTTCTGGACCCGCCCAAGAACACCGCGGGACCTGCCATCGAGGCCCTTCACAAGCATGGCGTCGGAGTTAAGATTCTCACCGGCGACAACGATCTGATCAGCCGCAAGGTGTGCAAGGACGTGGGACTTTCGGCCGATCCCATGCTGCTGGGCGCGGACATCGAGAAAATGCCCGATCCCGAGCTGGCCGATGCGGCCGAGAAGACCACGCTGTTCGCCCGCCTCTCTCCCGCCCACAAGCAGCGGGTCATTCGCGCTCTCCGGGGCAAGGGCCACGTCGTCGGATTCATGGGCGACGGCATCAACGATGCTCCCGCCTTGCGAGCTGCGGACATCGGCATCTCGGTCGACACGGCTACCGACATCGCCAAGGAGTCGGCGGATCTGATCCTGCTCGAAAAGGACCTCATGGTGCTGGAAGGGGGAGTCATCGAGGGCCGCAAAGTCTTCGCTAACATTCTCAAGTACATCCGCATGGGGGCGAGTTCCAACTTCGGCAACATGTTCAGCGTCCTGGGAGCCAGCGCCTTTCTCCCTTTCATTCCGATGGCTCCGATCCAGGTGTTGACCAACAACCTCCTGTACGATTTCTCGCAAGTGCCGATCCCCATCGACGCGGTGGACGAAGAGCAGGTGGCGCGGCCGCGGCCCTGGAACATCGATGAGATCAAGCGGTTTATCCTTTTCATCGGCCCCATCAGCTCGATTTTCGACTACACGACTTTCTTCGTCATGCTCTGGGTCTTCCACTGCTGGGACCCTTCCCGCGCGTCGGTGTTTCAGACCGGCTGGTTCGTCGAGTCGCTGATGACGCAGACTTTGATCATCCACGTCATTCGCACCAATAAGATTCCCTTCCTGCAGAGCCGGGCGAGTTGGCCGCTGACGGTGACCACGATTTCCATCATGGCCCTGGGGATGTGGTTGCCTGATTCCCCGCTGGCGCCTTCGCTGGGGCTCACCAGCCTGCCGCGGATGTACTGGCCGATCCTGATGCTGACCCTGCTGAGCTATATGGGCCTTACGCAGGTGATCAAAGTCTGGTTGCTGCGGAAGAAATGGATCTAACGCTCACTGCCGTGGGTGTGAGACATGGAAGCGGGAACTCCACGGCTGGCTTTGTATCAGGGCACGGCTTCAGTCGTGCCG
Organism: Bryobacterales bacterium; assembly: GCA_003142185.1. GTDB lineage: Bacteria > Acidobacteriota > Terriglobia > Bryobacterales > Bryobacteraceae > Bog-375. The sequence goes on along the minus strand of PLOR01000046.1, from coordinate 13 downwards.
CAACACATCGGTA
>PLOR01000090.1 GCA_003142185.1 Bryobacterales bacterium | reverse complement strand
CGGCGTTCGGGCTGCTGCCGTAGTGATCGACAGTAATGTAACCACCGGGGCCCGAGAGGTTTTCAGATGAGGGCTCGGTTTCCGATTGAGCGGCTGCGGGCCGGGCGGGGTTTTTGGACTCTTGTGGTGGGCCTCCTGTTGCCGCTGGCAGATCCCGCATGGGGGCTCGCTCAGGTCACCGCCACGATTTCCGGAAGCGTGGAGGATACGACCGGCGGTGTAATCAGCGGCGCGGCGATCACGGTGCAGAGTCTGGAAACTGGTGCGACGCGGGCGGTAACGACCGACGAAGCGGGCCACTACAGAGTCTTCTCTCTTCCGCTTGGGCTCCAGGAAGTGAAGGCTGAAAAGGCGGGCTTCAGGATTGCGGTCCGAACGGGGATCAATCTGGAGATCGGGCAGGAGGCGGTGGTAAACCTGCGGCTCGAGGTGGGCGACCTGGTCCAGCCGGTGACGGTTTCGGCGGATGCTCCCTTGGTCAACACGACGACCGCGGCGGTTTCCGGAATGGTGGGAGAGCGCGCGGTGAAGGACCTGCCACTCAATGGACGCAGCATCGACAACCTGATTACGCTCAACCCCGGCGCGATCAACTATAGCGCCATGAAAAGCGCTAACACCAGCACCAGCGATGGCAACACGTTTTCGGTCGAGGGGCGGCGGACCGGAGACAACCTGTTCCTGCTGAACGGCATTGAATATACCGGGGCGAGCCAGCTTGCCGTCACTCCCGGCGGCGCGAGCGGCCAACTGCTAGGTATTGATGCGGTCCGCGAGCTGAACGTTCTGACCGATACGTACGGCGCCGAATATGGGAAGCGGGCTGGCGCTCAGGTCAGCATCGTGACTCAGGCGGGAAGCAACGTGCTGCATGGAGCCGTGTTCGAGTTTGTCCGCAACAGTGCGTTCGACGCGCGCAACGTTTTTGACCAAGCCTTCGTCCCACCCTTCCGGCGAAACCAATTCGGAAGCGCCTTGGGAGGGCCGCTCAAGAAGAACCGCCTGTTCCTGTTCGGCAATTACGAAGGATTTCGGCAGGCATTGGCGCTCAGCAGTGTCAGTGTGGTCCCCGACTTGGAGGCCCGGCAGGGCCTGTTGCCGAATGCCACCACGGGCATCTACTCCACGGTCCCTAACCTGAACAAGTCGATGTTGTCCTACATGACGTTTTGGCCCCTGCCGAACGGCCCGGAGCTGCTTTCGAATGGTGTGGCAAGCGGGGCGGCACTGTCGTATAACAACCCCAAGGAATCCATCCGTGAGGATTTTGGCACGCTACGGACCGATTACCTGATACGCGATTGCGACACGGTCTCGGCCGTCTACACAATTGACGACGGCGATAGCCTCATACCCCTGGCGGACCCTCTGTTCGCCTCGCGTACCGATCTGCGCATGCAAGTCGCCAGTCTGGAAGAGACGCACATCCTCTCGCCGGAGATTCTCAACACGTTCCGCGCTGGTTACTCCCGGGCGGCCTTCAATCTCGATTCGGCGCTGCTGGCCTCGTTTCCTGCAAGCCTTTCCTTCGTCAACGGAGCTGGCCCCGGAGGCATCGTCATCAATGGCGGCGTCACGACCACGGGCAACAACGGCACCATCACTTCAGCAGGCCCCAACAATGCGGCTGGGGTCTGGAATCGGAGAAACCTCTTCACCTATTCCGACACGGTGCAGATGAGCAAGGGGAGGCATCAGATCAGCATCGGAGTCTGGTTTCAGCGGCTCGACGACAATGAAAACACTGCGTCGCGCCAACTCGGTCAGGCTAGCTTTTCCAACTTGACGACCTTCCTACAAGGCATCGTGACTACTTTCCAGGCAGTGCCCGACCCCAATGAACTGGGCTGGAGGAGTCTATATGGGGCGTGGTATTTCGAAGATGCCATCAAACTGCGGCCCAATCTGACGCTCCAAGCCGGCATCCGGCACGAATGGAGCACCGGCTGGAATGAAGTTTCCGGCCGGGCTGCCAACTACGTCACCGACTCGACCGGCACTCTGGTGACCACTCCGCGGATTGGTGATTCAGCCTTCACCGAGAACAAGGCGAAGCTGCTGCTCAGCCCCAGAGTCGGCCTGGCGTGGGACCCATTTGGAAACGGAAGGACCGCGGTTCGGGCGGGATTTGGAACCTACTACTCCTTGATAGACGCACTCAGCTTCCTGCTGAATTCGTTGCCTCCGTACAATGGATCGGTCTCGCACTCCAATGTGGCCCTGTCTTCGCTGCTGCCGGTTATGCCGGCTGTGCAGCCACTTCCCTCCTGCGGACCCGGAGTGCCGGTGCCCTGCACTATTTATGCGCCTCAGGGCGTGCAGCCCAACGCAAAAACTCAGACGGTCGAGGAGTGGGATTTCGCCGTCCAGCGGCAACTCGACCGGGACTCGTCGGTTCGCGTTGCCTATGTCGGATCGCACGGATATCATGGTTTGCTCAGCGTAGATCCCAATAGCATTCCGGCGCAGGTTTGCACGAACCCGAACGGGTGCCAATCGGGCGGCGTGGCCCCATCTCTGAGGAGCACCGTACCGCAGGGCGCGCAGTACATTCCGGTGGGAGCCCGGCCCAATCCGTACCTGTCAGCGGGGTTCTTCTGGTACACCGAGGGAAACAGCAGCTACAATGCCCTGCAATCGGAGGTGTCGCACCGCCTGACTCATGGCCTGGAATTTCGGGCAAATTACACTTGGTCTAAGAACCTGGATATGAATTCGGGATTGACTGGAGCCCAGTCCCAAAATCAGGCGCAAATGATATTAGACAGGAACGACCTGCCCAGGGATTGGGGATTGTCGGCCCTGAACGCAGCAAGCCAAGCTAGCGTTTCCGGCCAGTATGAGCTGCCGTTCGGAACAAACAGGCACTGGCTGCATGGGGGCAGCGGGCTGGGAAGCCGGCTAGCTGGCGGCTGGCAGTTGAATGGAATCGTCACCTTGCTGAGCGGTTTCCCGTTCACGCCCCAGATTGGTGCAAATCGTTCCGAGGATGGAGATACGAGGAATCCCGATCGGCCTTCGCTGAATCCGTCTTTCTCTGGGCCAGTCGTGCTGGGAAACCCCAACGAGTGGTTCAATCCCAATGCATACGTTTTGCCAGCCTTTGGCACTTATGGCAACCTGGGAAGAGGAACGCTGACCGGGCCAGGTCTAGCCACTCTGGATGTATCGGTGTTCAAGAACGCATCGATTTCCGAAAAGGTCACCTTACAGTTTCGAGCGGAATTCTTTAACCTTCTGAATCGGGCGAATTTCGGGCCACCCAATGCGACTGTGTTTACCAACGGTACAAACACTGCATCCACTATTCCCGCCATCAGCCCCGCAGCGGGGTTAATCACAACAACCGCAACCACATCCAGGCAGATTCAGTTCGGGCTGAAGATGGTCTTTTAGCGATCTCGCTTGAAACTGTGGCGTTGGACCGGACACACGACGAATAGACTCGGTGCCCGCCAGCCACGACATTGGCCGCCGTCATCTGACTCGCGGTGGGCGGAGCGCCAGATCTGGCCAGGCTGGGGAGTGTCAGAAACTTGCAGCAAATCCAAATCGTCCTCCATGGCATAGTACTTGTTTCGAACGTCGCACTGTGAGAAATACAGCTTAAGTCTTTGAAATATATCATTATCTTCCACAAGGACTGAGTTTGGCGATCAAATTGCCCTTGCCCTTTAGGGAAAGGGGAGCAGGCCGGGTCTTCGACTAGTACTGGGTGTCGTCGGATCGGCCGGGACGCAAAGGGCGGTAGCTTGCACGAGGAGGCGCCTTACCCCTGAAAAAGGACACCCCCGACGAAAACTGGGCCGATCCCCCGCCCACTCGTACTGGCTGGAGCGTATCCGAGTGGTTCGACAGAGTGATATGGAAAGTACAAATAACCATACTACGACCGAAGAGACTGAAGGCAATCTTGGCGAAACGATAGTTCGGTTCGTTGGGGCGTTGATCAGACACCGTTGGTGGTTTCTGCTGACAGCCGCCACTATTATCATTGCCACGGCTTTTGTCCTGACCCGGCTTCCCAACCGGTACACGTCCGAAGCGACGATTATCGTGGTTCAGCAAAGCGTGCCGGAAAGGTATGTCGTGCCGACGGCAACCACTGACCTCAACCGGGTCCTTGAGGCCATAATGCAAGAGGTGTTATCGCGGCCGCAGTTGCTGGCGCTGATCCAGGAGTTCGGACTTTACCGTGAAGAAAGAGAGCACTTGGCTCCTGAGCGGATTCTCTCCCGCATGCGGGAAGACATCGACGTTAGGCCGCTTGATCCCGTGGGCGAACCTTCCGGACAGAAGGACTTGAATGCGTTTAAGATCTCCTTCACTGCCAGCACGCCGCTGATTGCTCAGGAGATCACCAGCCGGTTGACCTCGATTTTCATCCAAACTAACCTCACAGCCCGGGCGCGACAAGCCACGAATACAACCAGCTTCCTTCACGAGCAACTCGAAGCGGCAAAGGCGAAGCTGGCCGATCAGGAGGAGAAACTAAGAGACTTTAAGATGCAGTATCTTGGCTCACTGCCTGAGCAGCAACAAGGGAACCTCGCCATCCTCGCCAGCCTCCAGTCTCAGCTACAGAATACCGAGGACAGCCTCGACCGTGCCCGGCAGCAAAAGGTGTACCTTCAGTCGATGATGGACGGATATCGGCGGCTGGCCTCGCAGGCAACTTCGATGGCGGCGGCAGGTGTCAGCCAGGTGAATGGGATCATTCAGCCCGCAAATCCCCTTGAGGCGGCGCGGGCGGATCTCGCGCGGCTACAAGCCAAAGAGGCGGAGTTGCGGACAACCTATGGAGCACAGTACCCTGAGGTCCTCGAGGTCCACCGCCAGGTTGCGGCGGCGGAAGCTGCTTTCTCCAGTCTAAAGTCTGCGAAATCCATTGCCGGAGGAGAAGATGCGAAAGGCGAAAAGGCCGCGGCACAGAAGTCGCTAATTCCCGGAAGTTCAACAGCCCCATCCGAAGACAACGCGTCAATTGCACAGATCGAGAGCCAGTTGGAGGCTAACCGGCTGGAAATCGCGGATTTTTCTAAGGACGAAACGCAATTAAAGGCAAAGATCACGGCGTACCAGGAGCGCCTGAATTTGACACCTGTTCGGGAACAGCAACTGGCCGGATTGATGCGGGACGACGACCTGTTAAAAAAGGAATACTCGGACCTGCTGAGCAAATCGCTGGAGTCCCAACTGGCGTCAAATTTGGAAGAGCAACAGGGAGGACAGCAGTTTCGCCTGATCGACCCTCCTACCCTTCCGACAGTACCGTCAAGCCCGAAGCGCGGAAAGATTGCGCTCGGCGGCGCTTCAGCAGGCGTTTTTCTGGGCTTGGCGCTGGCATTCCTTATCGATTTAAAAGATCATTCATTCCATGCCGAGAAGGACTTGAAGCTTCAGCAACGGTTTCCGATCATTGTTACTGTGCCATTGGTGTTGACCGATTCGGAACAGAGGTCCCACACTCGCAGGAAAGTCTTCGAGTGGTTCGGCGGGGCTGTAGTGGCGATGTCGGTCTCGGCCGCAGAGCTGTACCTGTATTTACATCGATAAAGTACCTTTGAAGCTTTTTTGGGTGACACTATGGCCGTGAAAATCCAATCGTTCTTGGAGTCCAGTTGATGAGCCGGTTAGTCGATTTAATGCAAAGTTCGGGACGACCTCCGGCTGACTCCGACGAACTCTCTGCGGGGACGGTAGAAAACGCCGAAATCCTGCCCGAAACCAGGCTCGTCTTTCACACAGATCCACGCAGCCCAGGCGCCGACCGGTATAGACTTTTGCGCATGCGGTTGCGGGAATTGGGATCGTCGGGAAAACTGAAGACTCTTCTGATCACGAGTCCACTTCCCCACGACGGAAAATCCACAGTTTGCCTGAACCTCGCTACGGCTTTGGCTGAGGGCGGCAAGAAGAGTGTCCTGTTGATCGAAGCGGACCTTCACCAGCCAATCTTGAATGCCAGACTCCGGCTCAAACCATGGGCAGGTCTCGCAGAATGCTTGGAGGGTACGGTGGATCCGCGGTCGGTGATTCGGCGCGTTCACCCGTTGAATTGGTATCTCTTGCCGGCTGGCGGTTCGCGTGTCAACGCTTCGGAGCTATTGCAGACTGCCGCTCTGGCTGGCGTGATGAGCAAACTCACGCCCCACTTCGATTGGATTATCGTGGATTCTCCCCCCGTCCTGCCCCTGAGTGATGCGACGTCATTGACGCGCTATGCCGACGCCACCTTACTCGTTGCACGGGCCGACCAAACAGTTCGTGAGGCCATAGACGAGACTATTGCCATTATCGGGCGCCAACGCGTCATTGGAATAGTACTCAACGGGGTAACTTCGTTTGATCGCTCGTATTCCAAGCGCTACCAATCCTATTATTCACCTAAGGCACCACGGTCGGAAGACGAAAATACCTAATTGCGCGCAGTGCACATGCAGCCGCTGCCTCGGTTTGTGCAAGGCCAGGAGGCACGGCCACATGAACCGCGTCGCGCGCTGAACTGGATCTCCTATGACACGAGTTCTGATAGCCGATGGTCAGTTGAGCATTCGCCAGCGGTTGCGGCAAATGCTGGAGCGCAACCGCGACGTGCAGGTCGTCGGTGAAGCGTCTGATGCGTCAAGTACTTCCATAGTCACCCGGCAGTTGAAACCGGACATTCTCCTTATCGATCTTGGATTGTGCCAGCAGTCTGTGCCGCTGGATCTCGATGTGGGAGGTTCGGCCCCGCAACGGACCATTGTGATGCTCGCGGCGATCGACAAGCGCTCGATCGTGGAAGCCTTCCGTCTTGGCGCTCAAGGCATCCTTCCGAAAACGGCGGCTCCGGCAATGTGGGGGAAAACCATCCGGCGCGTTATGGATGGTCAATACTGCTTTGAAAATGGCAGCGTGGCGGTTCTTCTGGAAGCATTTCGCGCATCGTTTGCCCTGCAAAACTCCTTCGCACAGCAGGAGTACGGGCTTACGGCGCGAGAGATGGAGATCGTCGCAAAAATCGCCGCTGGCAATTCGAATCGACAGGTCGGGCAGCAGTTTTCGATCTGTGAGCGGACCGTCAAGCATCACCTGACCAACATTTTTGACAAGGTTGGAGTCTCCAGCCGACTCGAACTGGCGTTGTTCGCAGTGAAACATCGGTTGGTTGCGGCTGAGCCGGCCGTCCGGCAGCCACTAGAGGAAGAGAAGGACTTTCCACGTAGATACGGCTCCGGCGCTGCGGCGGCAGGTATTTTCTGAACTGGAACTGCTATTTCAGGGAAAGGTGCTGTGCCTAGGCGCGTTTCTTCTGGGGGACTGATGAGTTTACTGTCTTTGCGATCAATGCCGCGACGCCTGCCATTCTTGCTCGTTTTCCTTGTGTTGCTCGTTCCGTTTTGGCAGCCCCTGAGCATGTTGTTCAGAATGGCGATCGAGAGCGATCGATACACGTATATCGTTTTTGTGCCATTCATAAGCTTGTGCGTGTTCTACTTCGAGCGTAAGGCAATCTTGTCCAACGCCCACTATGCGCCGAGAAGCGGAATCCCATTGCTTGCATTTGGCTTGATTCTATTCTGGCTTCTAAAGCGGCACCCATCGTCGACGGATGCCGGCGGTCTGCTCCGCGTGATGCCCTCAATCATCCTGGTGTGGGCGGCGGTGTTTCTCCTTTGCTATGGCGCGCAGAGTCTCCGCGCCGCGGCCTTCCCGGTGTGCTTTCTTTTGTTGATGGTTCCCATCCCTGTCAGCGTGTTGAACCAGATCACGCTTGGCTTACAGAAGGGCTCGGCAGACGTGAGTTATCTCCTGTTCAAGATCTCGGGCATACCGGTATTCAGGCAAGGTTTCAGGTTCTCGTTGCCCAGTGTTGAAATCGAGATCGCCGAGCAATGCAGCGGCATCCGATCGAGCTTGGCGATGGTGGTCACCACCATTTTGGCGGGACACATGTTCCTCAGGTCCTGGTGGAGCAAGGGTCTGCTCGTTCTTTTCACCGTTCCCGTGGTCATATTCAAGAACTCGGTGCGCATTGTTGTCATTTCGGCTCTCGGAGTATACGTGAACCGGGCCTTCTTATACGGCGATCTGCACCGGCGTGGCGGCCTGCTATTCGCGTTGCTCGGCCTACTGATTTTGGTTCCGGCACTTGCGGTGTTGCAAAGGGCAGAACGCCGTTTCAGGCTGGATTCGACCAGCGCGCGGTGAGTGATCACCATGGTTACCGGTAGCGCGGGCTTCATCGGCACGGCAGGATAACGTTGCTGCTCTCGTGCGGCAAGAACGTTGCAAAAGCCCCCTTCTAGAAACCGAGTTGCAACCGCGCGGTGACGCTGCGGGAGGTGGCGATGGCGGTCCCGGAGAAAAGGCCGGCGAAATCGATCACGTTGATTTCATTGGTGAGGTTCTTACCATCGACTTGAAACCGCATTGGATGTCGTTCGTCGCGGCGAAAGATCACTCCGATAGACGCGTCGAGAGATACCAGCGGAAAGGGCCGATAGTCGGAGAAGTTTACCCGGTTGAGAATGGCCTGCCCGTACTGCGCAGCAGCTTCCTGATAAGTTCCGTCGAAATCGATCGGCAGGCCGCTGTCATAAGTTCCGCCAATCGCCGCCCATAGCCGCGGTGTAACATCCCAGCGAAAGCGGGTCCGGACGGCGTTGCGCTCGTCCTGCGACACTGGAAAGACGCTGCTTCCCGCGCTGTTGGCTTGCGCCGCTGCATCCCCCAGGAACAAGCCGCCGGTAACTGGAAAGTAGCCATTCCCTCTCTCATTGGAGTAACTAACATAACCCGAGAACGGCCCCCAGCGTGGGAGATCGAGCTTTACCTCCGCCCCATAGATGTTGGCGCGCGCAAACGTGATCGGAAAGCTGACCCCTGTGTTCAGCAGCAGGTCGTCATCCGGATAATTGTTGTAGCCGCGCCAGAAGAAGTTTCCGTCGATCTTGATGTGTTGGAAGAAAGGCCGCCCGAAACCAGCTTGATAGTAATTCCCGCGCGCCGGCTGCACGGGCAGCCGCAGGACCTGATCGCTGAGGCTGGCAACCAGCGGAGAGCTCGACACCAGAAGATTCTCAAACGGCGGTGTCTGGAAGACCCTGTCGTAGGAAGCGCGGAAAACGATGTTAGCCCACGGCCAGAAGTATGCGACTCCGATGCGCGGGCTCGCCGCCCTCTGATTGACCAGTAGCGAATAATGATCGAAACGAAGGCCGGCGCTCAGTGTCAAGTGTTTCCAATGGATCTCGTCCTGGGCGAAGGCGCTCTGCTCGCGATCCGGAGCGTGACCGTAGAAATTGAACGAAAGCGGTGTGCTGGGATCGAACAGCGCGGGATCGGTGATCCGGTAGCTGAGCGCCTCCTGAATTGATGCATAATCGAAGTCGCCTCCCACCTTCCATTCCTGAATTCCAGAATGGACGGAAATCGCGCCCTTGGCGTACTGCTCATGATAGGCGCGGGCTTGGCTGGCGATCATAGGCGTAGACAGGTCGTTCGACCAATAGCCGGCAGTGGAATCCCGCGTCATGGCGCGGAGGAGCGCGAGCACATTCGGAGAGAAGATGTGGTCGTATGAGAACTGCGCGGCGCTCTCAAAGCTCTGGCGATCCTGCCGCTGACCTGCTTGCCACTGTAAGATCTCGTCCGGCACCTCGAACTTGGACTGTTCGCGGCGCAAGATGATGCCGATCCGGTCTTTATCGGTCAGATCGCGCTCATAGTGAGCCATCAGGTCGGCCAGCGTGCCATGATTAGTATAGTTCTGTAGCGCAGGAGGATCCAGGTAACGATCCGTTGTCGCGCCGGACCCGCTCAGAGTAAGAGTATTGCGTCCCCAGCCGTATTGGCCCTCCGCATACGTACTGGCGGTGTCGAAGGTGCCGCCAGAAACAATGGCTTTACCATGAAAGCCAAGGCGCGCGTCCCTCTGCGTTTGCACTTCGATGACGCCGCCCAGCTTCCTGCCATATTCGGCGGGGAAACCCGCGGTCAAAATGCTCATTTCCTGCACATCGTCGACATCGAAATCGGGAACGTAGGCAACCGACCTGTTGTCAGTCAGCGGAAGGCCGTCGAGCACATATTGAACCTGATACTCCTCCGCCCGCGGATGAAGAATCCCATTGGCTTCGAATATCCAGCCCGGCTCCTGGTTCACCAAATCCGCGAGCGAGCGGCCGGGCATGGCGGCAACACGGTCCTCGATTGCCGCAACTCCAATCCGGTTGGCGGAGCCATAGTTGCCTGTATCGAGGAGAGTGCCCTCCGTACCAACACTCACCGCGGTTCTCAATTGCGCGACGCCGAGGGTGATCTTCAACTCTATGGGGATTGCCGAATGAACGTCCGCTAGTTGGGAGATTGGAGCAAGGCCTGGATAGCTGACGCTCAGAGTGTAGGTGGCATAGGGGAGGCGCTTGGCAACCACGTGGCCCTCGGCATCGGCGAGGAATCTTCGAGCATAGTGGCTAGCCTGGCTAGCCACATCCACGCGGCCGCGCACGGGCAAAGCACTGGAATCGGTGATGGTGAGCCGCAGTTCACCAAAATCGCTCTGAGCGAAGCCGGGACCCGCGAGCAGCAGAAGAAGGAGCGGTCGAAATTGCATCTCTACCAGTGGCCGAGCGCGGCACGGGCGACCGGAGGGGCAACGGCTGGCCAAGGCCCACGATTGGCCCGTAACTATAAGTATAAACCGGAATCTCCAATTTGGCTCCCGGCTTCAGTATCTATACGCGGTCGGCTTTCGTTGTGTTCTCTCAGTTGCGGCTTTCGATTCGGGAGACGTCTTCAGCTCCACCAGGCGACGATTCGCAAACAGTCCGGTTACCCGGCAGGCCAGTGCTCGTAAACCTCGCGGGATTGTTTATTCTTGGACAGGGGAGGCGTCGGTGATCCGCGAAAACAAAGGCTGCGAGCAACCGGAAAGCGAACTGCAACCGCGGTTGCTTGGCTAATTCCAACTGAGAATGCATCCGCCCACTCTTTCGTCGCGCAACTGGGTTGTTATCGCGGCGGTAGCGCTCGCTTGCGGGCTGATCGCTTTTGTCGGGAAGCCGGTCCTGCGGGTGTTCGAACACGTCATCTTCTTCTTGCCGGACAGCGCCCACCGGGTGAACGAAAGGCAAGTCCGGTCTAAGATCGTGTTCTCGCAGTCCGCCCCGGCAGTATCGGCTTACGATTTCGTCGAAGTTTCCGTATACATCGACTCACCGCGCGCGCGGAATCCATTCACCGAGGCCTCGGTCGCCGGTTCCTTCGGAAAGGCCGGTTCCAGCGAACGGCTCCACGTGGACGGCTTCTGCGATTCGGCCGACGGCAGCATGTTCCGCATCCGCTTCATGCCGTCAGCGCCGGGTGAGTACGCCTACTCGGTCACCTACTACGAAAATGGCGCCGAAAAGAGTTACGACGGGAGGTTTCGGGCCACCGACGGTCATCGCCGCGGCCCCATTCGCGTCGACCCTCGCTATCCCTGGCACTTCCTCTGGGAAGGTACCGGCGAGCACTACTTCTTCAACGGCACCACAGCTTTCTGGTTGATGGGCTGGCGCGACGAACGCATCATTGCCGACAGCATCGAGCGCCTGCACCGGCTCAAGGTCAACCGGGTTCGAACACTGCTTGGCGGGCGCACCTTCACCATGTACGGCGAACCGGTGGTGAACACCGATGAGTTCACCACCTACCTCACGCCGTGGCCCGCCGCCAGGCTCGACGACTTCTGGCATCCCAGCTTCGACTACTCGCGCTTCACCCTGGCCCACTGGCAGAGATACGAGCGCATGCTGCGCATCGCGCGCGAGCGGGACATGGTCATTAGCGTGATTTTCGACATCGGCGATGGCAAGCTCCACCCTGGCCCCGGCAGCGACGACGAACGCCGCTACTTTCGCTACGCCGCGGCGCGCTTGTCAGCTTTCTCCAACATCACTTGGGACCTCGGCGATGACCTGGACAGTTTTCGCGACGCCCGGTGGACCCGCGAGATGGGCACGCTGCTGGAAAGGTGGGACCCCTATCGCCACCTGGCCACGAGCCATCCCGTTCACCCCGAACACCAGGACCGGGCTGCAGAATGGTTCGGGTTCACGTCCATCCAGGACTGGTCGCGCACCCAGCATGCACTGATGCTGAAACAGCGTCGCATCCAGATCAAGACCGGACGCATCATTCCGCAAACCAACGAAGAGTATGGGTACGAAGACCACTATCCGCGATGGGCGCCGCCGCCGCCAGGAGATTCCGCCGAAACGCTGCGCCGGACGGCCTGGGAGATTGCTATGGCCGGAGCTTACGGCACCGCCGGCGAATCCGCGCGGCGTGGCACCGGCATCTGGCCGGATACCGGCGGCGGCTGGATGAATGGCCGCGGCGACGAAACTATGACCATGCTGGCCGGGTACGCCCACATGGTCGATTTCTTCACCAGCTTCGAATGGTGGAAAACCGAGCCGCACGACGAGTTGGTGAACACCGGCGCATACTGTGTCGCCGAGCCTGGCAGAACCTACGCCGCGTATCTTCCCAACGGCGGCACGGTCACGCTCAAACTGGACCGAGGCAGCTACCGCGCCGAATGGTTCAGTCCATTAGCTGGCGCAATCCTGCCCATTGGAACGGTCGCGGCCGGCGCTTCCTGGACTTCACCGAAGGCCCCGGACGGCAACGATTGGGCGCTGCTGCTGCAGCGCAACTAGTGTCATCCAATCCCCATTTGGTGGCTGAGGCGATCGTCCGGCTCCGCCACTTAGTCCTATTTGAAGGCCGAGGCCATGGAGGACCAGGACCCCGCTGCCAGGGAGTTCGAGAGAAAGGTCCATGTAATCGGCACAGCGTTTGTGCTGGAGACGACGAAGTGTCCCCAGCCGTTGTTCTCATCCACCGGCTCGGGCCCTGACAGGGCTTCGCCGCTGAACATATCGGCGTCGTTGAAACCATTGACGAGACCCGTCACGGTATTGTAGTCCACCGGCATCATGGCGAAGATGAACTCGGTCGAGGACGTGCTGGGAGTGATCGAAAGCGCCGTCAGGTTTCCCGCCGTGCTTTGACTCCCGGTGGCGCTCGCCGTCGTGTCAAGCGGGGACGCAGCAGCTCCTGCCACGTCGTAGAACATGATCGTTTGATCGCCATCGGTCGAGTCCCATTGGACGGTCACCGCGAGGGTGCTCGAGCAACTGGCGTTGGCCGCGTAGAACGTCTGGAGGTCCGTATCGCCGTACGTGACATTTTGCCCGGCCTGCTCCCAGCTATTGCCGTTCGAATCGGTCATGCCGGTGATCAGGTTGGGTGGGTTTCCGCCGCCCATTAGCGCAACCTCCAGGTTGCCGGAGCAGGGTAATTCCAAAGTCAGTGGGCTAGGGAAGGGATTCCCGCTGCCACCGGAGGACGTGTGCGTCGGAATGTTTTCGTGATCCAGGTGGACGATCCTCATTCCGGACGGAACGCCCCCGGCGCTTCCGGTGTTGAGAAGGACCGCCGCCGAGATCCACGTGCCGCCCTTCCCCATGGTCATGGTCGGATCGATCGCACTCGTCGAATTGTAGACGCCATACTGTGCCGCCAGGCCGTCCATCAAATCGGCGCTCAGCAGGCCCCAGGCTGCGCTGGCCTGCGACCCGGCCGTAAAGCTCGATTGATTCTGATTCGTCGTCATCGCATACCCGATCTGGTAAGCCAGTTCGCCGCTCGCGGAGGGCGTGACGCTTCCCGCGGTCAGCGACGTGCCGCTACCTCGAACTCCGGCGGATGATACGTCCACGCCGGTCACGTTGCTGAATTCGGTCGCCATGGACTGGACGTAGCCGCCTGGACTGCCCGCAAAACACACGGAGATTTTCCGTGCGCCCGGCGCGACGTTAAATGCCGCGGCAATGGCAATGGACTGCGTGTCCGTGCTGTCGTAGTAATTGGCCACCATCTTAAAGGCGTCGTTCATGTCGTCCGTGACCGTCGCCGCGGCAGTGCCGCCTAAAGTGAATCCCACCACCACTGCGTTTCCGGCGGTCGTGTATCCGGGAAGCCACAAGTAGTAGCAGTATGGGTTTGAAAAGCTGTTGTTGCGCGAGTTCGAGCCGCTGACGTGCTGAACCAGCTCCGGCGCAGCCGATGACGACGACGTAGCGGTGAGAGTCGTGGAGCCGCTAATGGAACTCGAAGCGGCCTCAATCGTCGAGGTTCCCGTACCCGCAGCAGTCGCCAGACCACCCGCCGCGATCGTGGCGACGTTCTGGTCCAAGGACGACCAGCTCACCGATGCTGTGAGGTTCTGCGTGCTGCCGTCGCTATACTTTCCCGTTGCCGTGAATTGCTGCGATGCCCCGTTGAGAATCGTAGGATTTGCGGGCGTCACCGAAATCGACGTCAGGCTGGGAGTTCCGGAAGAAGTGTAGGTGAACCCACTGGCTAAGCTTCCGCTTTGCCCGCTGACCGTCACCGTCACCGTCACCGCTCCCGCGCTTCCCGCCGGAGTCGTCGCCGTGATCTGGGTCCCGCTTACCACCGCCACGTTCGTTGCAGCCGTGCCGCCTAATGTCACCGCCGCTCCAGCGGCGAAGTTCGTCCCAGTGATCGTGACTGCTGTCCCACCCGCCGTTGAACCGCTGTTTGGCGATACGCTACTCACCGTCGGCGGAGTTGTGACTCCTGTCGGAGTGCGGAAAGCCACCATCTGCATGATCCACTCGCCCGATGGACTGGCCGGTGCAGTTGCGCTATAGCTGCCCGTTGCCGTCACCATCTCGTCCTCCGCTATGTCGCCGTCCGGTGTTGTCATCAGCCGTCCGGTGAAGCCGCTGCCCGCACCGGTGGTGCTGGTCTGGACCAGGTTTGCTCCAAAGATCAGATCGGTCGAGTTGGTTGTTGTCGCCGAGCCGCTGCTGCTGCTGGCACTGTTGCCGGAACTCGCAGCCGTTACATCCACTGGGTTGCTAGGATCCGCACCCTTGTACTCGATTATGCGAATGTCGGGGTTTGTCGCGGCACTCGCAAAGGTCACGGTGACGCTATTTGTCCCGGCAGCCGCCGATGCGATGTTCTTTGCATAGTAAATGGACTGCGAAGCGTATCCACTCTGGACCGTGGGACCCACGGCGCGTGTGTATGTGTTACCGCTTGAGTCCGTAACTGCACTGACGACGGCCGTGCTATCGTTCCACCCCACCACTACCACGTTGAGGTCGCCGGCAACCTGCGCGACCGTGTACGCGACCTTCACCGTGCTCTCGGCTGTTTGCGGTGTCCCGAAATTGCCCTGCACATAAGTAATCGCTGTGGTTGCGACCACCACATAGGTGAACCCGTTCGCCAAACTCCCGCTCTGCGCCCCGGGATTTGTCACCGTCACCGTTACCGCTTCCGCACTGCCCGCCGGCGTCATAGCAGTGATCTCCGTTCCACTCACCACTGCCACGTTCGTCGCCGCCGTCCCGCCAAACGTCACCGCCGCTCCGGCGGCAAAGTTCGTCCCGGCGATTGTGACTGCTGTCCCGCCCCCCGTCGACCCGCTATTCGGAGACACACCGCTCACCGTCGGCGGAGAAGTGGGAGATGCGTAGGTGAACGCATTGGCCAAGCTTCCGGTCTGCCCACCAACCGTTACTGTCACCGTCACTGCGCCCGCGCTTCCCGCCGGCGTTGTGGCCGTGATCTGCGTTCCGCTAACCACCACCGCCTTGGTCGCCGCCGTCCCGCCAAACGTCGCTGTCGCTCCCGTCGGCAAAGTTAGTACCCGTGATCGTGACTGCTGTCCCGCCCGCAGTGGATCCGCTATTCGGGGATACGCCGGCCACCGTCGGGCTACCTGCGAGGCTAGTTACATAAGTGAATCCGCTGGTCAGACTTCCGCTCTGCCCGCTAACCGTTACTGTCACCGTCACCGCGCCCGCGCTTCCCGCCGGCGTTGTGGCCGTAATGGTGGTACTGTTCACGGCTATTACGTTCGTCGTTGCCGTCCCGCCAAACGTCACTGTCGCTCCCGCGGCAAAGTTAGTACCCGTGATCGTGACTGCTGTCCCTCCCGCCGTGGATCCGCTATTCGGGGATACACTGCTCACTGCCGGCGGAACTGTGCCTCCTGACGGAGTGCGGAAGGCGACCATCTGCATGATCCACGCGCCCGATGGACTCACCGGCGCACTTGCGCTATAGCTGCCGGCCGCCGTGAGCATCCGGTCTTCCGCGATGTCGCCGTCCGGTGTTGTCATCAGCCGTTTGGTGAAGCCGCTACCCGGGCCGGTGGTACTGCCCTGAACCAGATTCGCACCGACGAGCAGATCGGTCGCGTTGGTCGTGGTCACGGCGACGCTGCTGCTGGTAGCGCTGCTGCCTGTACTCGCAGCCGTCACGTCCACCGGGTTGTTAGGATCCGCTCCGCTGTACTCCAGTATGCGTATGTCGGCGGATGTCGCGGCACTCGCAAAAGTCACCGTGACGCTGTTTGTCCCGGCAGCCGCCGTTGCGATATTCTTCGCATAGTAAATGGACTGCGAAGCGTACCCACTCTGCACTGTCGGGCCCACCGCGCGTGCATATGTATTACCCTTCGAGTCCGTAACTGCGCTCACCACGGCCTTGCTGTCATTCCAACCCACCACCACCACGTTGAGATCGCCAGCAACCTGCGCGGCTGTATACGTGACCTTCACCGTGGTCTGAGCTGTTTGCGGCGTGCCGAAATTGCCTTGGACGTAAGTCACAGATACAGGTACCGCAGCCGCCAAGCTAGCCGGATGCAGCCACCAAGCAAGCGCCACAGTCGCAAGCAGCACCAGGCGCACAGAAGTGCCTATAATGTTTTTCATGCTCACATGATCCTTAGATTGAGCACTAAGCACGCATTTGGCCAACGTGCTTGTTAGGCCCAAAAGAGGCGGGATGGCAAATGACTTGCACCGCCAAGTGCAGATACTAGCCTTCGACAGTGCAGGTTTTGCTACTGTGACACATCGGCGACCGTTGACTCGTGGCTGATTGTGGATACTAACCTTTGGCGGTTTCGCTTTTACGACGGAAGTATGTCAGCGCTCGGTTGACTCTAACTTGTTCCGTCGCCCTGAGACAGTTGTATTTGGCAATGAAGCCGTTAGTGGTAAATGCGAAATGCCCAAAACAGGTTTTCGGATTCCGAACACCTATTCAGCTTCCAAGCACCCTCCAGGCACCCAGCGTCTGGCACGAAGTGATCCGCGCTCGATTGGCGTCCGGTCAAATATCCCCTGCGGAAGTGGGAACTGCGTCAAGTCGCCCAGGGCTACGTGGAATCGCGGCAGGATAGCGCCCAACGGGCCGAGCAGGGAACTCGAGGAATACACGCACAGCTTGCCCGAGGAAGATACCGAGCGCTAGTCGGATCGACCGCAGCGTGGGCAGAAAGCCGCTTCGCTGGTTCCCCGGCGAAGGTCGGGCAGTGGGGAAAAACGAGTGAAAAAGTGAAAATCGGCAACGGCGCCGTCGTCGTCGTGGTGGAAATCGATCCCGGGCTGGATCCCGATCCGCAAGGTGTGAGGCCGTGCGTTTGCGGTCCGTAATCCGACGTCGATCAACAACCGGCGCTCGTGCGCCTGTAGGGACTTGACGGGAGGGACTACTTGATCCTCCCCGCGCACCTCGCTAAAGCGGCCTCACCAAGAATTCCCTCTTCGCTGGCCGAAAACCTGGATCAATCGACATGCGCGAGATTCAGCTCGTGTTCGGTGAGTTTACGCGAGATGAGATGACTGCCATCTCTTGAGGGACTGGCGATCCCGGCTTTGGCGATCGTCCTCATGAGTACGACCGGGCCTTCAGCAGCCAAGGAATCTGCACTCCGCCCAAAAAGCAGCCGCTGTCACGAAAGCGCGCGGGTTTCGCCATCGCGCACCTTCGTTCAAGCGTGGCTTGACGTGATCGCTCGTCTTGCGGTCTAAGCCCGGACCAGCCGGCGGCGCATCAGGAAGATTCCGCCGACAAGGGCCACGAGTTCAAACCCTAAGGTAGCTGGTAGCGACGCCTCGGGTGCGTTGACGACAAGGAACTCCTGCGCTGCACCCAGCGGGTTCGGCGTGTAAATCGACACGTCGAGGCCCGACGCCCCTCCGCTTGCGGCTTGGGTTAGAGCTGCGGTTCTAAAGCTGTTGACCGCACTCTGCTGGGAACCCGTCAGGGAATTACCGCCGTATCCATCGATGGCGGCTGGGTCGAAGAGGGTCCAGATTGCATAAGAGTATTCGCCGGCCAGGGTCGCATTGCCTATATTGGCCATCACGTCTTCGGCCAGTACGGCTGCGGCATCGTACTCTTGCTGGATCGAGTACGGCGACCAGTCCGGCGTCGTAAACTTCTGAGGACCGCTCGACCCTACCTCGGACAGGGTGTACTCATTCGCCTCCCAAGTGTCGCCGACCCAGACGTCAGTCGTGAAGTCGTCGCATATTACGTAGGTCGATACTCCATTTATCGAAGCCACATATGGACTCGTGTAAACTCCGCCCATGTTGGCACCGGTGCCGACGCCCGTGAGCGTCATATTGACTTCGGCGATAGCGCCGCCGCTAAAGCAGAACGCTCCCGCGATTCCCCAAAAAGCTAGCCTTCGAATCAGTTTCATAGTCATCCCTTGTCGATTCCGCGACTTCCTTCCCCTAGTGATATGTCGTCGAGCTGCTACTCGAAACCCCTCATAGACAAATGTCCTCGTCACGCCGCAGCCGTAACTGCTTTGTGAAGCTTGATCAAGATTACAGGCCGTTGTAGACCTGGTCAATGGCACGAAAGGGCAATCCAAGCACACAAGAACCAGTGAATGGTCCCCGGGCATTGTACCTAAAGCACTTGGCCAATCGAAAAGTCCTGGTACTGATAGCAATGTGTGAGACTGAATACCTTGGTAATATTGTGTCAGGGGCAACCGGCGCAAACACCGGTTCGCTCAGTCATTGGGTGAGGGGAATGCAACTAACACGTGGTACCGCGCTACATCGAACGTTTCTTGTGGCCTTCCTGGCAGTCGCTTTGGCAGGCTGTTCTTCGGATCCCGATCGGCGGAAACTCAAATACCTTAGTAGTGGTGAAGCGTACTTCAACGCCGGCAAATACCGCGAGGCAGTCATCCAATTCCGGAACGCGGTGCGTCTCGATCCGAGGTTCGCAACGGCCCATTCGCGGCTCGGTGAGGGCTATCTAAGGTTGGGCAACTCCGAAGCCGCTTACGGGGAGTTTATGGAGGCCGCAGCCCTCGATCCCAAAGATACCGGCGCGCAACTGCACCTTGCGGACCTGCTGATCTCGCGCCGGCAGTTCGACCAGGCTCAATCTGCCGCGCAGGCCGTCCTGAAATCCGACCCCGCGAATGACCGCGCCCACGCGATACTCGGCGAGAAGTTCGTTTTGACCCGCGACGGTGCGAACGCGCTGCGCGAATTTCAGGAGGCCATCGATCTCGCTCCCCAACAGGTCGAGCACTATGCGGCCCTGTCGGCCGTCTATCTGTCCGCGGGACAGGCGGCGCAAGCGGAAGCTGTTAGCCGCAAGGCAGTCGAGGCCAACCCGAAATCGGTCGACGCGCACGTCAGTCTGGGGCAATTCTACTTCTCGCAAGACAGGCTGTCTGAAGCCGAGGCTGAGATGCGGCAGGCATCCGAACTGGACCCCGGCGCGATTCTGCCTCGGGTTTTCTGGGCCCGGATCCTGGTCCGGGCGGGAAAACCGTCTGACGCAGAGAGACTCTACCAGGGGATCAAAACTATTGCCCCCGACGACCCGGAGGCTTACCAGGCCCTCGGGCAGTTTTACGTATCCACCGGCCAGAAAGAGAAGGCGGCCGCCGAATTCCGAATCCTGATGACCTCCAAACCGAGGGACGCTTCAGTCAAGATGAGCTTGGTCGAGGTTCTGATCGACTTGAATCGCATCCAGGAAGCAGCCGCCTTGGAACAACAGGTCATGAGTATTAGACCAGACAGTCCGCGGGTACTTCTCTCAAATGGTCGGATACTGCTCGCAGAGGGCAAGCGGCAGGAAGCGGTCTCGGCTCTCGAGAAGGCGGTTCAGGCCGATCCGCAGTCCGCCATCGCATACTATCTCTTGGGCGTCGCCCAAAGGACACTCCGCATGTCAGACTTGGCCAAGGCCTCTTTCACTCGGGCACTTGCCCTTTCTCCAGGGATGACCGAGGCTCAAGCTGCGCTGGCGTCGCTTACGGTTGCAGCGGGAGACAACGACGAAGCCCTGCGATTGGCCGCTGCTGCACTGCAGGCACGCCCGGGTTTGCCTCTGGCGCAGCTTGCGAACGCTCAGGCACTGTTGGCGACGGGTAACCCCCAACAGGCCGAGGCCGCGCTTCAGGACCTGCTCAAACAAGATCCGACGTCGCTTCCCGCCTTGGCGCAGTTGCTCAATGTGTATATGGTTCAGGGCAAGACCGCCCAAGCCGTCGAGCGAATTGCAGGCTTGGTTCAGCAGAACCCGCGGAATGCCGGGTTACACTTCCTGCTGGCGCTAGGCTACTTTAACCTGAAGGACCTGGATAAGTCCGAATCCAGCCTGAAGCAGGCGATTGCGCTTGATCCGAAAACGCCCCAGGCTTACAGTCTGCTCGGAAACATTCATCTCGCCAGGGGCGCCGTTGACAGCGCCAAGCAGGACTTCCGCCAGGCAATTGCGGCCAATCCCCACAACCTCTCAAACTATCTCGTCCTAGAGGCTCAGTATGAGCGGGAAGGCAATTGGGAAGAAGCGAAAAAACTCTGCGAAGAGGCGCATGAGATCGATCCGGAATCTGCCGTCGCCGCCGGATCGCTGGCTGTTCTTTACCTGGATCACGGCGGCGATGTCAACCTGGCGCTATCTCTCGCTCAAAGGGTGAAGCAGAAGATGCCCAGATCCCCGCTTGCCGCCGATACGCTTGGCTGGGCCTACTACAAACTGGGATCGTTCGACTCAGCCGTGGCGCAGTTGCGGGAGTCCGTGAAGGAAGCTCCGAACAACGCCATGTTCGGATTTCACTTGGGAATGGCCTACTGGGCCGACCGCCAACCCGACGCAGCCCGAGGGACCTTGCAAAAAGCCCTCCAAGACGATCCGCGATCACCCTTCGCCGCTAACATCAGAGAGACGTTGGGGAGAGTCGCGGCCGGCACCAGATAACCGGTATGTGCGCGCCGTAGATCGGATCCGCAGGAGTGCGCGCGGAGCGTCTCGCTCGCATCGCGCCTGGCTTGACCTGCAAGAGCCGACGGCTGTGCCGTAGCCGATGTGCCGGCTCTGGCCGGCCGTTCGCTCACAAGCGGACGATTTTGGAGGAGCTAAACCGCTTCAAAGCGTTGCGCGTGTCAACGATCAGCTTTGACTGATCGACTATCGCCGCGTAATCGAATTCGGAGTGGTCCGTGACAATCACCACGCAATCGGCGCGCGAGCAAGCCGCCAAAGGCTCTTCGGCAAAATACTCCCCTCCGGCATCCAACTGCAAACGGCGGACTCGCGGATCGCTGTAAGTCACCCGTGCGCCACGCTGAGATAGAACATGGATGATGTCCAACGCCGGCGATTCCCGCACGTCGTCGATGTCGCGCTTATACGCCACGCCCAGAATATGCACGTGCGAATTTCGCAGCGGCTTGGATTGCTCGTTGAGAGCGCCCTGAATCTTATCCAGCACGAAGTGCGGCATCTGGCCGTTGATGTAGCCCGCCAAATCGATGAAGCGCGCCTCGATTCCCGCCTGCCTCGATTTCCACGAAAGATAGAACGGGTCGATCGGGATGCAGTGGCCTCCCAGCCCCGGGCCAGGATAGAACGGCATGAACCCGAACGGTTTGGTCGCCGCCGCGTCGATCACTTCCCAGACGTTGATGCCCATGCGATCGCACATCATGGCGATTTCGTTCGCCAGCCCGATATTGATCATCCGGAAGGTGTTCTCCAGCAATTTGACCATCTCGGCCACTTGACTGGAACTGACGGGCACTACCGTCTGCAGCGCCTGCGCATAGAACAGAGCGCCCATTTCCGTGCACTCCGGCGTAATCCCTCCCACTACCTTGGGGATGTTCACCGTCTGGAAGTTCGGATTCCCCGGGTCCACGCGCTCGGGAGAGAAGCACAGGAAGATATCCCGCCCCACCCGAAGGTCCGCCGTCTCCAGCAGCGGCAATAACACCTCTTCGGTAGTGCCTGGATACGTGGTCGACTCCAGCACGATGAGCATCCCCGGATGCGTGTATTTGGCGAGTTCCTCACACGCGGCTATGATGTAACTCATATCCGGGTCTTTGGTCTTCCGCAGTGGAGTGGGGACGCAGATACTGATCGCATCCAGTTCGGCAATCACGGAGAAGTCGGTCGTGGCCCTAAGCTTCTTCTTCTTTACTAAGTCACGCACACGGCTTGCAGGAACGTCTTGAATATGAGACTGACCGGAGTTGATACCGGCGACTTTGCCCTCTTGAACGTCAATGCCCGTGACGGCGAAGCCCGCACGTGCGAATTCGACGGCCAACGGACATCCGACATAACCGAGGCCGATGACTCCCACGCGAGCCGAACGGGTCCGGATTCTCTCGGCCAGCACTTCGGCCACGCTGAGCGGTTGTAATGCAGCGGCTGACATAAGATTAGACTCCGTAATAGACGGCTTGAGCGACCCGCACTTCCGGCATGCATGCTAAGCCGCGCTTACAGTAAGCATATTGGGGGCCAAACCGCCTT
Source organism: Bryobacterales bacterium (assembly GCA_003142185.1). GTDB lineage: Bacteria > Acidobacteriota > Terriglobia > Bryobacterales > Bryobacteraceae > Bog-375. The sequence continues at coordinate 41,363 of PLOR01000090.1, read as the reverse complement.
CGGGCGGCGGCCATTGCTTCATAACGCGTTACGAGCCACGACCTCCCCGGAAAGTCCAACTCTTTTGGCTTTTTCTCCCCTTCGATTCGTCTTCGCTCCCGATTGCAAGGGGGTCTGGGCTGGCGCCGGGATTGCCGAGTGTGACAGCGGCTGCGCCCGGCGACGCCGCAAACACAAGTGCAGCCGCCATCCGGATCGCGTTACACTTCAAGAGAGGGGACGTGGTTGCAGAATTGCAGTGGCCACGTTTGTAGATATGTACACCGCCTTCTTCGGATTACAGAAGCTGCCATTCAACCTGACGCCAGACCCGGCGTTTCTCTTTCTGTCCTCGAAACATCACGAGGCGTTCGCCGGATTACAGTACGCCATTCTAGGCCGAAAGGGTTTCGTGGTTCTGACCGGCGATGCTGGCACCGGAAAAACAACCCTCCTGAGCTCTGTTGTAAGTCAGTTGCCCACCGGTAAAGTCCTGTCCAGCATTCTGTTGAATCCAACCCTGACGCCATCCGAGTTCCTTGAGCTTCTCATGCTGGATTTCGGAATCACCGACATTCCCGCCAATAAAGCGCAGCGTCTCTGGACGTTGCAGGGGTTCCTGTTGGAGGCCCACCGCAATGGCCGAATTGCGATCCTGGCGATCGATGAAGCTCACAAATTGAGTGCGGAAGTCCTGGAAGAGATTCGCTTGCTCGGGAACTACGAGTTTGGCCCGGACAAATTCGTGCAGATCGTGCTCTTAGGTCAATGTGAGTTGGATGATCTCCTGGACCGGCACGACTTACGCCAATTCAAACAGAGGATCGCGTTGCGCCTGTACATCGATCCGCTCACCGCCGCGGAGACCGCCGAGTACATACGGTTCCGTTGGGCAAAGGCGGGCGGAACCGGCGAGCCGCCGTTTGCTCCGGAGGCGATCGAGGGCGTGGTGCTATGGTCGGGAGGAATTCCCCGGCTGATCAACTCCATCTGCGATTCGGCGCTGCTGATGGCTTACGGGGATGGGTGTTCCACGATTGATGTGGGCTACATCCGCGATGCGGCCACGAATCTGGCGCTGATACCCTCCCGCACCGCTCCGGGCGTCCCCGCGCAGCCACTGGTAGCTTCCGTTCCCGCCGACGAGGTTCTGTCCCCGAAATTGGGGCCGGTTGAGGTCCCGCCCCGCCGGAATACGGATTCCGATTTGTCCGAGGTCGACTACGATATCCCTGCCTTCGCGCGATATGGTCTCGCCCGGAAGAATTCTTCCATATTGAAGCGATTGGCCGGGAAGTTCGGATTTCCCCAGTGAGGCGAGCCGAGCCCTGCCACCTCCTCCCGCTCGATGGCAATTCGCCCCGGTGCCGTCGCTCCTGGGTGGTCCAGCCCGTGTTATCCTGAGCCCGAATGTTTCGTCACCAGCGGAGCGCCCGTGCTTTGTACGGATTGTCGGACCTGATCCTGGCCGCGCTCGCCTTTGAGATCGCCTACCACGCACGCGCCATTCAGCACTGGCATTTCCTGTTTTACCTTACGGCGGAACAACAGGTCCTGGTGCTCGGCTTCTCGCTTTTCGCTTGGGTAATGATCGGATTGTGGCTCGGGGTCTATGACAAGCTCGATTCCGCCCACCCGGGCGCCATCCTCCGTGATTCGGTGCGGCAATGCGCCTATGGCGGACTCTGCCTGCTGGTCTTCGAGTACGCGCTGCGGATGGATCTCAGCCGTTTCTTCCTGGCTCTTTACTCCTCTGTAGCGTGGGTGCTGTTCTTGGTCTTCCGGCTCACTGCCGGCCGCGTGGTTGGCGCGATCCGCCGTGAATTTGCCGCCCCTCACTATTGCATGGTGGTTGGCACCGGCGAGCGTGCGATCCGTTTGGCGGGCATTGTGGAAGAGTCGGCCAAGTATGGCGTTCGCCTGCGCGGATTTTTTAGTGAGTCGGGTGGCGGCCCGCTTGAGATAACCCTTGGCGCCGTCCACAAGGTGTATCCCATCGCGGAACTGCCATCCTTCTTGCGCCAGCACGTGGTCGACGAGATTATCTTCGCCGTCGGCAGCGAGAGTCTGGCTGAGTTGGAAGAGGTGTTTCTCCTCTGCGATCAAGAGGGCGTCCGCACACGAGTGGCAGTGGATTTCTTTCCTCACGTCAACAGCACGGTTTCCCTCGACCGCCTGGAGTCCACCCCGCTGCTGACATTCACCGCCGCTCCCGACGACGAGATCCGCCTGCTCCTGAAACGTGTGACCGATGTTGCCATCGCCGCCGCCAGCCTCCTGGTCCTGGCGCCCTTCATGGCGGCGTTCGCGGCCCTCATCCGGCTTACATCGCCCGGCCCAGCGATCTTCACGCAAGTGCGTTGCGGGCTCAACGGCCGCCAGTTCCGGTTCTATAAGTTCCGCTCGATGTGCGAAAACGCCGAGCAACTCAAGCCATCGCTGGCCCACCTCAACACGCGCCAGACAGCCTTCAAGATCCCGGACGACCCTCGCCTCACCTTCGTCGGCCGGTACTTGCGCAAGTTCTCCATCGACGAATGGCCCCAACTGTGGAACGTGCTGCGCGGCGACATGTCGCTGGTGGGCCCGCGTCCGGCCGTCCCGAGCGAAGTGGAAACCTATCAGCGATGGCAGCGGCGGCGCTTGCGCATGCGGCCAGGCCTCACCTGCCTGTGGGCCGTTTCAGGCCGCGACAACGTCGATTTCGATCGATGGATGAAACTGGACATGCAGTACATCGACAATTGGTCGTTGGCGCTCGATTGGAAGATCCTGCTGCAAACCATCCCCCGCGTACTTACCGGCCACGGGGCCAACTGAGTCTAGGTCCTCGCCTCCGAACGGAAGCCGCGGCTCGGAAGCGGTCCTTTCGATAGAACCGAATCTGCCGGCCGAAAGGTCGAAGACCTAGCCCGCCACCCATCCTGCGAGACTTGTCCGCCCACTCTGGAACTGCCCTGCCCTCAGGCGTTAACCGGGAATCTCGCTCCAGCGAACCGGCAACCGTCCGGGTTATGCTCTGCCACCTTGCCGAGGTTAACAAGGCAGTATGAACCAAAGGTGGGATGGACCGCACCAGAGCCTGACCGTAGCATTACAACGTATGCGAAGCTCGACCGCATCGGAGACGCTCGCCATGGATCGGTCCGGCGAGCACACGTCCTTGGACACCGCGGTCACCGTGGCAAGCCAGGTTGCGGAAGCAGAAATCTCCCAGCCCGAGCACCGCCGCGCCGCCCGGGGTGTCCTCATCGGCATCTTTCTGGGCGCGGGCGCTTGGGGCGCGATTTGGGTCGTGGCGTCGGCCCTTTGGCATCGCGGCTAACCCGCAAAACGAATACTCCCAGCTCATAACGGAACCTCCGCTATAGCCGAGTTGTCCCCTCGCGTTTAGCCTGCGCCGTTGTCCAACCGGGCGAGCGGTCGCGCGGGATTTCCTCCGACGACAATCCCCGGGGCAACCGGCTTCACGACGACCGATCCCGCCGCGACCGTGCTTCTGTCGCCGACATTCGCCAGCACCACGGCGGAAGCTCCGATCCAGCAATGCTCGCCGATCACGATTTCCTCAAACTTCCGGCCTTCGTCGGTCAACCGGCCCTCCGAATCCCTTTTGTGTTGTTGGCCTCCGCTCAGGATTTGCACGGCGGGTCCGAGCCGCGTGCCCTCCCCAATCACCGCGCGCCCGATCACGCAATATGGTCCGATCCCGGCCCAGCGTCCCACAGCAGCCTGCGAGTGGGCAAAGAAAGCGCCAAAACTGATCTCGCAGTCGCGCGAGCAACTCCGCAGCGTCATCCTGTAATACGCAACGCGCACATAGTCGCCCACCACCCCGGGGACCAGCGCACAGAGATGAGCGAAGAAACTGAAGACGCCAGGCTGGCGCCCGAAACCTGAGGCTATCGCGCAAGGGAACAGGAGCGCGAGGAACACTCCGGCGGCGAACCTCTTCACTAACTCCCTCTTAGACGAAATTCCCACCTTAGACGGACCCTCCATTTTAGACTCTCGGGTCCTGTTTTAGTCTACACCGGTGCCAGAGTCGGCCGTGGAGACCGCGGGATGAAGGTCTTCAAATGCCGGTGCCTGGTTTTTCTTCAGCCAGTGATCCAGGACGAGCAGACGCCACAGTTGGACCGGGATCCACCGCCGGCCCAGCGCATCGCGAAGCGGCGCTTCGAGCGAGCCCCTGCGTACCCATCCGTCCCGCTCCAGCGCCGTACCTTGCCGCAGGCCGTCCAGCATGCCGCTCCAGCGCTCTGCCAGCCAACGTTCGACGGGGACTGTAAATCCCTGCTTTTCACGGAACGCTACGTCGGACCCCACGCGCCGCCGCACAATTTCCCGCAGCACGGCTTTTAGGTTTCCCCCGTGGAACCGCACCTGGGCGGGGAGAGCCGCCGCATACTCCCAGATTTTCTGGTCGAGGAACGGCGCGCGCGCTTCGAGCGCGTAGTGCATGGTGCCGCCGTCTATTTTGACCATGAATTCGCTCACGAAATGCTGGTTGCGGTGATATGAGAAGAACTCCCACAACAGCCGGCGCGCGGAGGCAAGCGACGGTGGAAGCTGCCGTTGGGCCAGTTCGCGTCCGGCCAGTGGTTCCCCTAGAATTCCACGCTCCCGATAGTATGGCAGCCCGTCGTGCGCCCGGATAAAAGGACCAAGCCCGCCGCTGGCATAACTCAGAAAGTGCTTCGCGCTGCCCAAACGCCCATAGTCCGGGATAACAGAGCCTGCCTTGTTCCAGGCCGCCGCAATCGCCGGTGGCAGCCGCCGGGCAAGCCTTTGCGCCATCCACGCATTCCGGAAAAACGGGTAGCCGAAGAAGACATCGTCTCCACCGTCGCCGGTCAACAAGACGGTGGCCAAGCGCTTCACCGACCGCGAGACCCACAACATAGCCAAGGCCGACTGACAACTGAACGGTTCGCTGTAGGCATCGGTGAGCTCGTCCAGCGAGAAATCCGTGTCCGGCATGTCGACGATCTCGTGCGAGATCCCCAGCTTCCGGGCGGTGTCCGCTGCCGCGGCGCTCTCGTCGGAGTCGCTGCCGGGAGCGCGCACTGTGAACGCCCTGACGTTGGCATTCAGTTGGCGCAGGGCCCAACAGACCAGCGTGGAATCGATGCCGCCACTCAACAGCGCGCCCAGCGGCACGTCTGAAATCAGCCGGAGCTTGACCGCCTCCAGTATCAACTGTTCCGTTTGTTCGACGGCCTCATCGAAAACGACCGGGGCGGATTCTCCGGTTTCCGGCAATGACCAATACTGCCTGCGCTCCATGCGCCCGTCGCACCACTCCGCAATCGTCGCCGGGGCGAGCTTCTCGATGCCTTGGAAAATGGCGCGAGCCTCGGTCACATACCCGAATTCGAGGAACTCCAGGACCGCTTGCGGGTCGATGCCGCCGCCGAATCCCGCCGTTCGCAGGGCCGCGATGGTGGACGCGAAGGCGATCTCGCCAAGGCGCTCGCAAAACACCAGCGGCTTGACGCCCAGCCGGTCGCGCGCGAGCGTCAGCACGCGCCGCGGATTATCCCACACGGCGAAAGCGAACATGCCGCGAAGGCGGCTGACCAGAGCGTCGATTCCCCACTCCCGGTAGCCGTGCAGGAGTACCTCGGTATCGCAATCCGACCGGAACCGATTGCCGCGACTCTCGAGTTCGCGGCGCAGTTCCAGAAAATTGTAAATGCAACCGTTGAAGACAACGCCGATTTGGCGGTCGTCGGAGAGCATCGGCTGACTCCCCGCCTCGCTCAAATCCAGAATCGCCAGGCGGCGGTGGCCCAAGCTGGCGCAGTCCCAGTTCTCCAGGCCTTCCGAATCGGGGCCGCGCCGCGCCAGTGCCCGAACCATAGCTCTGACAGCCGGCTCCGTTGCCCGGGTGCGCAACGCTGCCGCATACCCCGCGATTCCACACATAGCCACATTATTTCAGAAAACGAGGCCTGGAGCCCTCCTCGCCGCCTGACTTTCGTGTTGTGCCTACTCTACACGCGGGCGTAGAGATGCCCTTGCGACGCCGCCGCTGCGTTTTCCGGCGTGATTTGCATTTCCGTCTCCACATGGGAAATCCGCCGGTAACCCAGTGCCCAGAGATGATCCGCGATGGCACGCACACGCCGGCGCTTGTCCTCCGCGTCCGCTCCGTGCATTTCGAGAAACAGGTCGGGCCCGCGCTCCAGGGTTTTGGCCGCGCCCTTCAGCACTTCGAGCTCGAATCCTTCCACGTCGATTTTGATCAGGTCTGGCGGCTCCAGCCCCTGTTCTCCGTCGAGCGTCCGCAGTTCGATAGTTTCGTGCTCGCTTCCGCTGGCCACACCGCTATCCACCGTCGCCATACCTGGCATCAGCGGGTCGAAGCTCATTTCCGCCCGCGCTGCTTTCGACGACAGTCCGTATGGCCGCACCATCACGTTGGAGAATAGGTTCAGCTTCACATTCTCCATCAAGCGCCGCCGGTTCCGGCTGTTGGGTTCCCAGGCAACCACGACCCGCGCATTCCGCGCGTAGAAGATTGTCAAAAGTCCGTGAAAGGCGCCGATGTCGTAGACGACCTTACCGCGTAAGTCCAGCGATTTCCAAAAGCCTGCCTCGGGAGTATCGTGCTCCATGGGGAGCCATCCTAACCCTCCCCTTCGGCGAAGCTCCCGATTCACACCGTTGCGGACCGTGTAGGTGAGGTGATCGAACAAGTTCGCGCTCACCCAGGAGACGACTCGCTGCTTGAAGGCGGGGCCACGCACTCCCGATGGTTCGCGGCGCAACTGGTCGCCGTGCCTGTTCTCAATCGGGTGAACGAAGCCTTCCTCGTCCGCCGCGTCGGGCGGCGCCTCTAGCGCAGCGGGCTCGAAGTTGTGGTGTGGTCCACCACGCAAGTCCTTGGCGTGGCCGTTATCGAGGTAATCCGGCGTATTCTCGAAAAAACCGTTCCCGAGGCGCAGGACGTTCCGGCAATCGTCTCGGCGGTACCCCGCACAGACTCCGCGGACTTGCTCAAACCAGGCCGCGTCCTTGTCGCGAATGACTGGCTTATCGGCGGACGGCTGGATGTCTTCCAGCAGGAGATCTCGGACGTCTCTCCTTTCTTGAGCACTCGATCCGGCCACGCTGATCTAGTAGCCGGAGACCTCGATTCGTCTCGACAAAAACGCCTACCCTCGCTGGCCGAGAACTTCCGCGAAAAGAGCCTCGTAGCGTTCCGCGACCTGGCCGGTCGAGTAGTTATCGATGATGCGCTGCCGTGCGGCCTGGCCCAGGCGGCCGCGCAATGCCGGATCGCGAAACAGCCGAATCAGGGCACCGGCCATGGCGGAATCGTCTCCCACTGGCGCCAACAATCCGTGAACACCGTCCTCAATGAGCTGCACGTTTGCCGGGATCCGGCTTACCACCGAAGCCAAGCCTGCGGACATGGCCTCGGCCAGCGCGCAGGAGAATCCTTCGCTCGGCGACATTAGCGTGAAGACGTCGCTAGCCTGCAGCCACAGCGGGACTTCCGATACGTCTACCCGGCCGCTGAAGAGAACCTGCGAAGATCCGAGGCCCAGCTTTGCGGCCATCGCTTCCAACTCGCTTCGCATTGCCCCATCCCCGACCAAAACCAGCATCGCCCGCGGCTCCTCTCGCGCCGCCAGCGCAAAGCCGCTTAACATCGACGGCAGTCCCTTTTCGTCCGACAGGCGGCCGACATAAACGGCCACCAAGGCTTCCGGCGGAATTCGGAATCCTGCACGTAGGTCGGCAATCTCATCGGGCTGACCCGGCCGGAACTGCTCCGTATCCACCGGATTCGGCATCCACAACATCTGGTCGCGAGGGAACCCGTACTCCATCGCCTCCTGCATCATGCCTTCATTGAGAATTAACAGTCGCGCGGCCCACCGCCGTAGCCAGCCCAACTCCACGCGGCCGATGCGCGAGCTTCTCAACACAGAAATCACGCCGCTTCCGGCGACCTTCATCACGATTGGTTTCTTGAGAGCGCGCGCCACCGGCAGGCCCGCCGCCAGATGCAGGCCCTGCATGAGAAAATAGACGATCTGGTAGTTGCGTCGTTCCCGCCATAACACCCAGGCCACGCGGCACGCAAATACGGTATCCTTCCATCTGCCCCGTGCATTGCGAGTGAGAATCCGCACCGGCACCCCCGCCGGGTCCACCCAGTCGCGCACCGGCGGCATCGGAGACCCGCCTGAAGTCAGCACCAGGACGCGGTGTCCACGCCGGATCATCTCCGCGCACACCCTCTGCGCCTCGGTCTCGGATCCGCCCAATACGGGCGGATAGGAGTCCGAGATCAGCAGCAACGAAACCGGTCTCATCTCTATCTGCTTCGTCATTCAACGCGGACCGCCGCTCGATGGACCCGGGAACCTACGCTCGGCGCTCAGCGATCCCCTTCCGGCGCGAAACTCTCCTGCTGCCCGTCGCCCTCGATCCACCACAGCACAACCCGCCGAATCTGCGCCCCAGCCGGAAGGTAGACCGCGGCTAAAGCAGCAGTAACGATGATAACGCCAGGATATAACAGATCGCTCAGCCGGGCCCAACTCATCGTCGGCTCGCATCGGGCAACAGCGCCGCGCACTCGAAATCATGGTCAATCGAGCAGAGCGGTCTGCGACCGGGCAAGCACATCGCCGCTTTGCGACACATAGTTCATACGGTACAGGTGGCTCCCCTGTCGATCGTCAACCGTCACCTGGCAAGGCGAAACTGAACATGTATAGCTTGTCTGGGCGCCGGACGGCGCCGTGACCACAATTTGCACGCTGCCCGCTGATGCCACGCTGCCCAGATCGAATCCGACGAAGACGGCGCGTGGCCGCGCCGCCTGCACGCCGCCCAGTCGCTGTGCCGGCCATCGCCAAGATGCGCCAATACCAAAGAAGAAGCCGTACCACTTTCCCGCCCCAATACCCCAATTGGTAGCCGCGTTCAGGTTCCCGTTGGCGCTATCGCACGTGTTTCCGTCGGCTGCCGCATAAACCCCGCCCGTCGTAAACACTGGATTGCCCATGCAATTTCCATACATCAGATCACCCCATGCAATCGCCGACCCGCTGCCGCCTTGCGACACATAATAATCAGTCAGTGACATCGAGTTCTCTATCGTGTTGACCCGCTCTGCCGTATAACTATAATTGGCGCCAGGGAGCCCGGTTGGAGGATAACCGCCGTAGCAAACCGAGTTTCCCATCGATGCCAGCGTCATTGGATTGCACGCCGGTTGAACCGCGTAATAGCTTGCTCCCGCAACCGGATCGGCTACACTTCTCTCATAGATGCCGGCCTCGCTTCGCAATGTCGCGAACAGTGCTGACACCGATGGTTGGGTCACCGCCGAGGCTTGTTGTCCCTCTAGCCACGCGTATTGACGAATCCCCAGCATAAAGGGCTGAACTGCGTACCCGGTAACGTTGGCCGTGTAACCATAGTTAATGCTGTTTGTGCCGCTCCAGGGGCGATTCAGTGTGATCGAGGAGGGCGAGTTATAAATGCAGGACCATTCATACTGACTCAGCGGGTCGGCTTCGAATGACATGAACGACGTTACGCCATCGACGTATCCGCCCAACGCACTTCCATTGTCGAACATCACGCTCGCACTGCTGCTCGTGGTCCCCGGCCACGTTGCGCCAAAACTGATTGTGAACTGCGTTGAAGAATTCGGAGTGGCATAAACCCACAGCGTGGCGACCGGATTGCCGTTTCGATCCGTGAGTCCAGGTCCGGTGATAGCCACCCGGTTCCATCCGGTCGTCGGAAACCCGGTTCCCGTTACCGTGCTGGAGCCGTTTGTGACCGTAACGTTCGATGCTTGGCCCATTCCGAAACAAAAGGTATTTACGAGACCCGTGCCGGTTCCCGTGGTCGATCCATTTGTAAGGGTTACTGCATTTGCCGCTGACTGACCGCCGAACCCGTAAAAGGTGCTCCGCCAGGAATTGTCTGTGTTGCCGAACTGGTTGGCGCAGGATGCTTCATTTGTCGCATATTGAGGCAGTGCATTCTGCCAGTACTGGTGCCAGCTTATCCCTCCAGGCGCATACGAAGAGGTAGTGTCTGGATCGAACTCGGCTGCCAGAGCCAGAAAGGTCCCCTGGTATCCCTTTTCTCTGGAATCGTCGTTATTACAATCAGTAGTTGGTGAAGCAGGAGCAGGATAGCCCTTTATAGCACCGAGCGCAAACGACCGGATGTCTTTCCACTGCGTTCCGTGACCCGTATCGGAAAGCATTGCGTTCGCAACACCGCCAATCACCGGACCGCCATAAATCAAAAGGTCGCCGTTGCCCCCATTGGATTTCTGCGGTTGTCTTATCCAGATGTCGCCAATCATCATGGATGAATCGTGAAACTGCTTGAGGCCCGACCGGAGCCACCCAGCTAAATTCGCCAGGTCCTCGGAGTAATAGTCCAGTCCCCCGGTGCTGGATTGGTTATACCACCAGTTGCCCACCATGTAGGTGTACGGCTGTGCGGTGGTGACCGGATTGGACGCTAATGAGCCTGGGTCGTAGGACGGCAGGATGTACGCCAGAGTATCCGACTCACAGCCATAGGATGTGGGCCAGTACTTGGTGAAGGGTACTGCCGGGTTCAGCCCTTGTGACACCGTATATCCGAGAACCACAAAGCTGTTTGGGTTGATGATCGAGTACGTCAGGCCTCCCGCCGTGTCCGCATCTGACGGAAACGGACGTGTCAGTATCAAGTGAGTTGCATCCGTGAGGCTCGAAATTGGCGAGATGAACTGGAACGCCGTGCCCGAATGCGTAGCCGAGACCACCATATCGAACGCGCCGGACACCGTTGCCGCGGTCCAACTGCCTCCGCTCAGGGTGACACTGGTTGATCCTGCTGTCAGCGCCACTGTGCCCGTCGAATAGGAAAGGGTTCCGACCGGACCGGGCGCGCCGGAAGGACACAGCGTGGTCGTGAACGCCGTGCCGGTGCCAACTACTGGGTCGTTGCCTACAACATCGCCTGCGTTCCACCTTTGGGCCGCCAGTCGCGTGCCGTTTGCCGGATCCGCATAGCCGCGGCCGTCGTAGCAAAACGTCAATGTGGCCGGTGATGTTCCGGACACCGAGCAAACGCGGATCTCCTCGAACGTCGGACTGTTGCGGTTGCTCCCTGCGCTCGAAATGTAAATCCTCGCCGGCAATGTCGTTAGTTGCAGTGGCGTCGCACTAGCAACCGTGCACGATGTTGCGCTGCCGGAACAGGCAGCCGTCAACACGGTCTGCGCACCGCCCATGTAGGTTGGAGCCATCCCGACGCCAACCCAGTTATAGCTCACCGTGCCCGCTTGCATCACTTCCCAACTTGCGTAAGGCCAAGTCGGTGACAGACCGGCCGAAACATATTGAGCTTCCCTTTCAATGCTCCCTGCGAGATGCCAATAGTCCGCAATTCCCCAAGGGTTCTGCCCAAATGCAATCATGGGGCCGAGGATCGCATCAGCGGCCGGATTGGCATTCACCACCACGCCATTGTCGTCCGTCGCAACCGCGCCTATGTGTGTAACGGATGTCGCCGCGTTGCCCGCTTGATCGGTCACCGTCAACTCCACGGCATAATCGCCAAAAACGAGCCCGGTAAGCGTGGGCGTCTGCGACCTTTGGTCGTTCCAAAACGGCGGGGCCTGTCCCGGCTGAAGCAGTACCTGCCAGAAGCACGAGACACTCGGGTTATCCGATTGTGAATAGCTGTTGGCGCATGAAAGGCTTGCTGGCTGCCCCGCGCGCATACTTGGCTGGTACCCCGGGATCGACGCGGGCCATGACGGGCTAACATCCGCATTCGCCACCAACGGCACTGCCAGGGACTGCCCCAGTGTCGTAACGTAGCTCGCGCTGCCGCTGGTTAATACCCCGGTGTATCCGCCAGGGCCAGAATCGTTCAGGTTGCCGTCGAACTTCCATTCGAAGACCAGACCCGCGGTCGTGTCTGCCGTCACAGGCGGTCGGGAATTGACTCCCACCGTCGCTGCGTAAATGCGTGCATAGTTGATAACATACCCCGCGCCGTTGCCGTCACCGACACTCACACCATTCGCGTACGCGAATTCCTTGGAGTAAGAAACCGTCGCATTGGCGATTTGGTTCCCGTTTACATCCCACGCCTGACATACGTCTGTCAAAGATGAAGGGAGGTGCTGAAGGCGGAATGTGACGAAGCCTCCCGGCAGGCCGTATGTCTCTATCTGAAAGCAGTTACCATTGTTGTCGCCAGGACAAACCATAAGGATTTGGCTTGTGCTGTTAATGCACAACGGGTATATGTTAGCGCCGACAATGCCAGGATTGAATACATGGTAACCGCAAGACATGTTCTGCAGTGACTCTTCAATCCGATACGGCGTTCCCGAAGGCAGCGCTAGTATCGAATTATTATAGACGTATTGGCCGGAGCCAAGAACGATTCCCTGCCCGGCGAAACAAAGGGAACCGAGGCTTAATAGTAACAGTGTTCTCATTTTAGTGATGCACGCTCGCATGATACAAAGTCAGTTGAACTTGGTCGCCCGCGCTATATAAGGTGCAGCCAATTCCCCAGTAGTTAGGGGATGAAATGTCCGTTGTGTCGCTCTCGGAATACAGAAGTTTATAGCCGGAACCGGAGTTATAATACCAGCCCCTGTTGGTGCCGTCATCCACCATCTCGACGCGCGTAACAGGCTGGCTGATCATACCGGGGAGACCGATGCGGGATCCCCCGCCTATCGCGTTGAATTGAGAAGCGAGTACGTTAAGGGTCGGAGCGAATAAGATGCCATTGCTGAAACTCCACCCGATACCGAAGAATACGGAGGAAGGACTATTTCCGTTCGCTACGCCGAACTGACACGCCGAGTATTGGCCGGCGGACAATTCGTCAAGAGTGAAAGCGATCTCGATGGTGTAGGGCGTTGTCATCGCGAGCGGGGTCATCATGCCCTGAAAGGCATAGCCACTTACCGTTGAATGGTTCGCTGACAATTGCACGGCGCCGGCTACGTTGGCTATGCTCGGAGTATCTGGCCCGCCGCCCACCTCCGTTGACCACGTAAGCGCCGTCGGCTCGACCACCTGCATCCCGAATGCTATTGGCTGCCATGTTGTTCCGTCACACTGCCATTCTTTGTTCGAAATCTCTTTGGCGAAAAACCGCGTCCCGGTCGCGGCGCCGTTGCAGGCCGGACGGTTCGCATAATTGCTGAACACCGGCGCTGGAGCCGTCCCGCTTCCGCCCCCGCCACCACTCTGCTGCGTCCACACGTCCGCGGCCGAGCACTCGTAGATCTGCTGCCCAGCCGCCGCGCCACTAACGAATGCCAGCTCGCCCACCGCACACACCGCCGGTAGGCTGCCAGATGAGCTAACCACGATCATCGGTCTGGTGTGCGCCGCTCCCGAAAAATCCTGCGTGCCCGCCGTGAACGTGTTGCTCGAGTTGGTCGCCACCGCGTTGGTAACCTGAGACGCGGCGTAATCCCCGTTCGCAGCCGTAACTGCTCCCGTCCGTCCAAAGACGCTCTGTACCGGTCCCGATCCGCCTCCCGAAGTCTGTTCCGACCCCGTTCCCAGGAACCGGAAGTTGACGCCATCATACCAGACCTCGCGCATGCTGGCGGCCACAATGTCCGTCGCCGACGGGTCGCTCACACCGTCCGCTTGCTTGACGCTCGTTGCCCCTAGGGAGTCCACATTCAGCGTGGTGGCTCCCCCCGCTCCGTTTACATTGGGTATCCAATGCAGCACCATGCCCAACGTGTAGGCCGTCGCCGTCGGTGTCATCGAGCATTCATAACTATTCGCCGAGCCCCTGGTAGGGCCACACAGAAGGCTGGAACCCGTTTGTTCGCCGGGCAGGGTTGCCACGACCGCCGTATCCAGGGCCGACTGGATATTGATCTCTGTGCCCGTATCGGTAATCACCGATATCAGCCCCACGCCCGTCAGAAAGTTGGTCGTCGGGCGGGATCCTACCGTCACTCCGTTGCTGGCCACTGTCTCGCTCCCGCCTTCCGAGGTCCACGTGTTGGCCGCCGAGCAGCCATACAGATTCGCCCCGGCGGATGCATCGGTGGCGAAATAGGTCTGGCCCGCAGTGCAGGTTTTCGGCGCGCCGGCGAGCGTTCCCTGCATCATGGAACTCGCCTGGCCGCCCTGCGCCGACCACGTGTTCACGGCCGTGCAGCCATACAGGTTGGCTCCTGTCGGCGCACCCGACAGGAAGAAGATCTGCCCAACCGCGCACGTGTTTGGCAGGCTGGCTCCGGATTTGATAGGTACGTTCTTTGCTTGCGTGCTCAGATCTATCTGTGTTTGGCCTGCGGCGATCCAAACCACCAGGACCACCCAAAGCATTCTCGGCATCTGTTCTCCTCGCCCTGGCATCACCGCACTCGCGTTACTCGCCAGCCAATCTGCTGCGATTAAGTTGGGTTGCGCGGTGTTCGGTAACTGCCCGAAGCCAGGGGCTGAGCAGGGCGTGAGAAACACGCCCTGCTCACCCACATTATTCATCAGGCACCTACCAGCAGCGTGCCGCGCACACTGCGGCCTTTGTGGCAACCATTCTGTTTTCTGAAGATTACGGAAATTGCGTCAGCTTGTGACTGGGCCGGCGCTCCTCACCGCCCGGTCGGCGGATCGGGAACGAGCGCGGTAGGACGCCGATGGGAGCAGCGCTTGGAAGTCACGCGCGAAGACGGAGAAATGAAAGCGATTTTGACTTACTATAGATCCGGCGGCGGCTCGGCTTTCCTGCATAGGCCCGAGCCGTCGCGCGAACATCCCCACTTTGATCCGCCTGCCCCGTGGCCAGGCGGGCCCGAAGAAGGAACTACTCTTCTTTCGCCACCACCACCGTTACCTCGGCGATGACATCTTTGTGAAGCTTGACCGGGACCTTGAACTCGCCGAGTTGCTTGATGGGCTCGTCGAGCTGGATCTTGCGGCGATCGATGGTGAAATTCTTGGCGGCCAGCGCATCGGCCACATCCTTGGCAGTGACCGAGCCAAATAACTGGTCCTGTTCGCCGGCCTTCTGTGCGATGGTGACAGTGACACCGGTCAGGAGTTTGGACAAGTCTTCGGCCTCGCCCTTCAGGTGAGCTTCTTTACGCAGGTGCGCCTGGCGTTCCTGTTCGACGATCTTGCGGTTAGCGTCCGTGGCGGCCACGGCGAGGCGTTTGGGCAGCAGGAAATTGCGGGCATAACCCGGCGCTACGCGAACCATATCGCCGCGGTTGCCCAGCTTCTCCACGTCTTCTCTCAATATGACTTCCATGCGAGTTTCCTCCTGACCTAGTTCGCCGCCGCGAAGGGCAGCAGGGCTATGTTGCGCGCCTTTTTGATGGCGTCGGTAAGCCGCCGCTGGTGCGGCGCGCACACGCCCGAGATGCGGCGCGGGACGATCTTGCCGCGCTCCGCCACAAAAGCATGCAGCGTCTTGACGTCCTTGTAATTGATGTCGTCCATCTTCTCGACGCAGAAGCGGCAGATCTTTTTGCGCCGAAAGTACTGTTTCTTCCCCGAAACGACGGCCTTGTCGCCGCCCGTGGGCCGCTGTCCGGCGCTGCCGGGTCTTCCTTTGAATTCCGCCATGGCTAATTCTCCTTGGGCTGGCCGGGCATGGCCGGCGCCTCTCCGGCGTGAGCCGCGCTCTGGGGTGCACCGGGAACGGTGGCGGGCTGCGGAGGCGCATTGGCCGCGCGCTTGGCGGCCCGCTTGTCGCGCTGTTTTTTCCGCTTATCCAGCCGCTTCCGCGTCTTGTCGATGCGCACTGTCAGAAACTTGATCACCATGTCCGAGACGCGCAGCCGGCGCTCGAGTTCCTTCACGGTATCCGCCTCGGCGGTGAATTCGAGCAGCACGTACGTGCCCTCGCGGTACTTATCCACCCTGTATGCCAGGCGGCGCTTGCCCCATTTTTCGACTTTGTCCACCGTGGCGCCCGCGGCCGTCAACTGCGTTCGCAACTGTTCGACGAACTGGTCGACTTCCTCTTCCGGCACATCCGGCTTAATAATAAACAGCTCTTCGTAAATCCTCATGCTTCCTCTATGTTTGAGCCTGGGGCGCGACGATTGAATTTCGTCATGGCCTTAGCGACGCCTTCGGCGATTATCGAATCGACCGCATCGGCCGCGTAGCCGACGAAGTCGTCCAATTCCTTGTCCTGCGAGCGCCGTACCGGCGCCAGCACATATTCCGCACCGCTCCGCAGCGGGCGGCCCGGATGAATTCCCAATCGCACCCGCGCCAAGTCGCTGGTTCCCAGGCTCCCGATCACCGATATCATGCCTTTGTGGCCGGCCGGCGTGCCTTTCGGCTTGATGCGCAGCGACAACCACGGCAGATCCAGTTCGTCGTAAACCACCACCAGGCGATCCGGAGGAACTGAGTGCTTTTCCATCAGCGGCGCGAGCGAAGTGCCGCTGAGATTCATAAACGTCTGCGGTTTGGCCAGCATCACCTCTTGCCCGTCGATTTCGCCCAACCCGACGAGCGCTCTGGAATCTTTGCGGGTGACGCGGATGCCGTGCCGTTCGGCCAGCCGGTCGATGGTGAGAAACCCGAGATTATGCGGCGTCCGCACATACTCCTCGCCCGGATTCCCCAGACCGGCCACCAGAAACATGGAAGCCTACTTCTTCTTGCCCTTTTCCTTTTCCTTCTCCTCGGGCGCGGCTTCGTCTTCTTTCTTGCCCTTCTTGATCACTTCGGGCTCGGCTGCCTCTGCGCCGGCTTCCGCTACAGGCGCGGCTTCCGCCGCCGGTGCGACTTCTTCGGCGCGCAGCGCCACCGCGTGCGCAATCACAGTCTCCGCCGCGCTCACCAGCTTCATCGAGGCCGACAGCGCCACATCGCTTGCCCGCTTGCTTTGCCCGATCATCAACTCGCTCACGTCCACCGAGAAGCTCTCGGGGATCTCGTCCGGCAGACACTCGATTTCAATCGCGCGGGTGATGACTTCGAGCAGCCCGCCCTGTAGCTTCACGCCCGCCGGCTCGCCCACCGTATACACCGGAACCGTGATGCGTATCCGCTTGGTGAGATCGATGCGCTTCAGGTCGGCGTGCAGAAGGGTGCCCTTCACCGGTTCCACCTGCTGATCCACCAACATTACTGGCGTCGTTTCGCCGCCTTCAATCGCCAGGTTGAAAATCGTGTTGTAACCGGTCGAACTGCGGACGATCTTGAGGATCTCGCGCGGGTTGACCGATACGCTGACCGCGTCCTTATATGCTCCGTAGAGTACGGCTGGAATCTGCCCGGCGCGGCGTGTGCGGCGCGCTTCGTTCTTGCCGCGCGACGCGCGCACCTCGGCTGTTACGGTAATGTCTCTTTTCACGCAAACTCTCCTTGATTCTCCGCAAGTCCGGTTCACCCCTTACGGGGTTGACGTGGGTTGCGGCCGGTAGGACGGACCATCGCTTTTCGTGGTCTGTCGCCCCAACTTCAAATAAACAGCACGCTCACCGAAGTCTCTTCGTGAATCGATCGGATGGCTTCCGCCAGCAAATGCCCGACCGACAACGATTTGATCCGGCTCGACCGCTTGGCCTCATCGGCCAGCGGAATCGAATTCGTAAAAACTACTTCCTTCAGCCCGGATGCCTCGATCCGTTCCACCGCCGGACCGGACAGCACCGCGTGCGTCGCGCAGGCCGAAACGCTAGCCGCGCCTTTCTCAATCAACGCTTCGGCGCCCTTCACCAGCGTGCCGGCGGTATCGATCAGATCGTCCACCAGCAGGCAATGGCGCCCTTCCACGTCGCCCACTACGTTCATCACTTCGGCGACGTTGGCCTCTTCGCGCCGCTTATCGATAATTGCCAGGGGCGACGAATTCAGCCGCTTGGCGAACGCCCGCGCCCGCTCCACACCGCCGGCGTCCGGCGAAACCACCGTCACATCCGGCAGGTTCTGCGCCCGGAAATACTCGATCAACACCGGCGAGGCGTACAAGTGATCCACCGGGATATCGAAAAAGCCTTGAATCTGCGCGGCGTGCAAATCGAGCGTCAGCACGCGGTCCGCGCCGGCCGATTCGAGCAGCCCCGCCACCAGCTTGGCCGAAATCGGCACCCGCGGTTTGTCCTTCCGATCCTGCCGCGCGTACCCATAATAGGGTAACACTGCCGTGATGCGCTCCGCCGAAGCCAGTTTCAGCGCCTGCATCATCAGCAACAGTTCCATCAGGTTGCGCTCCACCGGCTTGCACGTCGGCTGGATGACGAAGACGTCGGCGCCGCGCACATTTTCCTGGATCTGCAGGTGGATCTCGCCGTCGGCGAACTGCCGCACCGTACAAGCACCCAGGGTCGTGTTCAGGCCCTGGGCGATCTCTTGCGACAGCGCTGGATTGGCGTTGCCCGTGAATAGTTGTAGCCGGTCGTGACTCATTGCTCTTTTCGGTTTCGGGGAGGCCATACTTTCGCAGTAATGTGCTCTTCGAGTGTCCGCCACCACATCGCGCGGTATCGCGCACGGCTCACCAGCGAAAAGCGCAACGCCTTTTCTTTTCGGAAGACCCTAAAAACTTCAGATGCCTGGGCGGAACCAGGGAAAATCCCATACACGGCCGATCCGCTGCCGGTCATCAGCGCCATCGAAGCTCCGGCGCGCAACATCCGTTTCTTGATCGCGCCGATGATGCCATGCTGCTCCGCGGCCACCGTTTCAAAATCGTTGCAGGCGGCCCTGGAGACACCCCCGTCCCACACTCGAGACTGGAAAGTAACCATTTTATTTTGTTGAGATTCGCTTGTCAAACGCGAATTAAGCCGGGCGTATGCGCCGGCCGTCGAAATATGAATACCGGGTGACACCAGAACGCCGCTCAACGGCCTGCCATCGGGCAGCGGAAACAGTTCCGTGCCGCGGCCTATGCCCACTGCGGCCCCGCCCAGCAGGAAGAACGGCACGTCGCTGCCCAACTGTTCCCCCAGTTGGCGCAAGCGATCCATCGCCAGGCCGCGCCCCGCAAGCACCGGCAGCGCCAGCAGCACCGCGGCCGCATCCGATGAGCCTCCGCCCAGTCCCGCGCCCATCGGAATCCGCTTCTTGAGCCGCATCTCCACGTGCCCGGTAAGTCGCATGGCATCCATTGCGACGCGGGCCGCGCGCGCTGCGAGGTTGTCGTCGAGGTGGAGATCGTCCACCAGCTCGATGATGGTCCGCCGCGCGGGGGTAAAAGCAATGTCGATTGAGTCAGCGAGAGAAATCGTGTGAAAGATGGTGCGCAGCTCGTGGTAGCCGTCGGGCCGCTCGGCCAGCACGCGCAACTCCAGGTTGATCTTGGCGAGTGCGCGCACACGCGCCCGGCGGGTCAGACTCATTTGTCGTACTGGAGCAGCGAGAAGACCTCGCGGCCGGCCAGCCTGGCGCGCCCGTGGAGGAAGGTAAGCTCGACCACGAATCCCAAACCGGCCACCTGGCCGCCGGCCGATTCCACCATGCGCGCCGCTGCGGCCGCGGTGCCTCCGGTTGCCAGCAGGTCGTCCACGATCAGCACGCGCGCGCCGTTCGAGACCGCGTCCTTGTGCATCTCCAACGTGTCCGTGCCGTACTCCAGGTCGTAGGTCACGCTCACCGTCTCGGCCGGCAGCTTCTTGGGCTTGCGCACCGGCACGAAACCCGCGCCCAGTGCATAGGCCAGCGCAGGAGCGAAAATGAAGCCGCGCGCTTCAATGCCCAATACCACGTCCACTTGGGCATCGCGGTAATGGTCTTTCAACCCGTCGATCACCGCGCGCAAACCCGCCGGATCTTTCAAAAGGGTTGTGATGTCATAAAACAGGATGCCGGGTTTGGGAAAATCCGGCACCTCGCGGATCAGCTTCTTCAGATCTGCCATCAAGCCTCAATGCGGAACGAACCCAATTCTTGCACGGCGCATTCCTGTTCTTCAACCCCGCGCACGTCGGCCCAGCGAGGCCCGCGGTACAACATGCCGGCCAGCTCGGCGAGCTTCGCCTCCGCGCCGGCTGCGTACACCTCCACCCGCCCGTCGTCCAGGTTGCGCGCATAACCGCTGAGACCCAGCCCGGCGGCGGCCTTCTGCGCGAACCAGCGGTAACCCACTCCCTGCACTCGGCCGCGCACCAGCCAACGGCGGGCGGTTATTCGCGCAGCCATCTCATTCCCAGCTCAGAATCACTTTGCCCGAGTTGCCGGATACCATCGCTTCGAAGCCGCGCTCAAACTCGGTGTAGTGGTAACGATGCGTGATCACGGGCGTGATGTCCAACCCCGATTCGAGCATCACCGTCATCTTGTACCATGTCTCGTACATTTCGCGGCCATAGATGCCCTTGACGGTGAGCATGCGGAAGATCACGGTGCGCCAGTCGATGGCCACTTCGGCGATCGGGATGCCCAGCATGGCGATCTTGGCGCCATGGCTCATGTTCTCGAGCATGTCGCGGAACGCCGCCGCGGTGCCCGACATCTCCAGCCCCACGTCGAAACCCTCGCTCATCCCGAGCTGTTTCTGCACCTCGCTCAGCTTGGTCCGGTTCGCATCCACCGCCAGCGTCACGCCCAGCTTGCGCGCCAGTTCCAGCCGATATGGATTGATATCGGTGATGACCGTGTAACGCGCCCCGGCATGCCGCGCCACGGCGGCGGCCATAATGCCTATGGGACCGGCGCCGGTGATGAGCACGTCCTCACCCAGCACCGGAAACGAGAGCGCGGTGTGGACGGCGTTGCCGAAGGGATCGAAAATGGCCGCCACATCCAGCGGAACGCTCTCATGATGGCGCCAGATGTTGGCCATCGGCAACGCGATGTATTCGGCGAACGCGCCCGCCCGATTCACTCCTACGCCGCGCGCTTTGGCGCACAGGTGCCGCCGTCCGGCCAGGCAGTTGCGGCAGCGTCCGCAGACCACGTGCCCTTCGCCGCTGACGGTGTCGCCGGGAAAGAAATCGGCGACGTTCGATCCCACCTCCACGATCCGTCCCACGAATTCGTGGCCGATCGCCATCGGCACCTGAATCGTGGCTTGCGCCCACTCGTCCCACTTGTAGATGTGGACGTCGGTGCCGCAGATGCCGGTCCGCAGCACCCGGATCAACACATCGTTGATGCCGATTGTCGGCGTCTCGATCTCATCCAGCCACAGCCCCGGCTCGGGACGGCTTTTCACCAGTGCTTTCACAATCACTACGATAGCCCAGAAAGCCGCTCGCCGCCCCGGTGGCGCCGGTAATCTCGTCACCGGCTCAGCCCCTTAGAGAATCAGGGCGCCCAGGTTCTGAGAAACCGGCTCGGCTCGCTCGCCTTCACGTCCGGCTGCCCGCCCGTTTCGGGCAGCAGCCAGACGTCACCGCGGCGATAGGCCTCGCTGCCGATGGTTCCACTTCCCTCTATGGCAATCCACAGTTGACAGCCACGAGCCTCCGGCATCTCCGCCTCGCCGGCTCCCAGCCGCACCAGTTCGGTGACGAATTGGCGCGCGTGCACCAGCTTCTCGCGGTGCTCACCAGCCCGCACCGGACGCGCGGCTCCCGGATGCAGGCCCAGATCGGCGATCGGCACCGCCTTATCCACGTGGATAGGCCGCGGCCGGCCGTAGTCCCACAGGCGATACGTCACGTCGGAATTCTGTTGGATCTCGCAGAGCACGATACCCGCGCCGATGGCGTGCACCGTGTGCGCCGGCGTGAAGTAAGTCTCGCCCGGCTTCACCTCGATCCAGTTCAACAGGTGCTCCACTTCCCCGCTACGCGTGGCTTCGAGCAGCCGCGTGCGCGTGATCGGTTCGCGAAAACCAACGGCTATCGTCGCGCCCGGCTCCGCTTCCAGGATGTGCCACATCTCCGTCTTGCCGCGCGGCCCATCTTCGCCGTCATCGGGATGCACCTGCACCGACAACCGGTCGGAGGTGAAGATCAGCTTCACCAGCAGCGGCAGTTCGCGCTCAGCCAAAAACCAGGCCTCGCCGATAGGACTGGCCGAATCACGAAACCACGGTTCCAGCCGCGTCTTGCCCCAAATCTTCTCGCGCAGCGACGGCGTGAGTCGAATGGCTTGTGTCATTGTGTGTGGTCTCCCGTGAGGCCGCTTCCTGAAAATCCAGAAAGAGAATAATAGCCACGGATGAACACAGATGGACACAGATAGGTTTTCTTATTCTTATCCGTGTTCATCTGTGTTCATCCGTGGCCCAAATTGGTTTTTCCCTCGCTGTAGTACCCCGCTCTACGCTTTGAGAAATTGTCCGATGGCCCTCGTGGCCTGCCGGATGCGCTGCTCGTTTTCGACCAGCGCGAACCGCACGTGGCCTTCGCCCAGCGGCCCGAATCCGATGCCCGGCGAAACCGCCACAAGCGCCTTTTCCATCAGCAGCTTGGAGAACTCGAACGACCCCAGCTCGCGGTAGCGCTCCGGCAGCGGCGCCCACAGGAACATCGAGCCGCGTGGCTTCTCCACCGGCCATCCAGCGCGTTTGAGCCCCGCCACCAGCACGTCGCGCCGCTTCTGATACACGGCGCAAATCTTGCGCGTATCCGCCTCGCACTCGCGCAGCGCGACAATCGACGCGATCTGAATCGGCTGAAACACGCCGTAATCCAGGTAGCTCTTAATCCGCGCCAGCGCCGCGATCATCTTCGGGTTGCCCAGGCAGTAACCCACCCGCCAGCCCGCCATGTTGTAGCTCTTCGACATGGAAAAGATCTCGACCGCGATCTCCTTGGCGCCATCCACCTGCAAAATGCTGGGCGGACGGTAACCGTCGAAACCAAGGTCGGCATACGCGAAATCGTGGATGATCATGGTGCCGTGCGCAGCCGCCAGCCGCACCACTTCGCGCATGAAATCCAGGCCCACGCACACCGTGGTCGGATTGTGCGGGAAGCTAATCAGCAGCATCTTGGGCTTCCGCGCCGCCGTGCGATAGAAGCCTTCGAGCGCGTTCAGGAACGTCGGCGCGTCCGGCATCGGCAGCTTCTCCGCGCACCCTTCCGCCATAATCACGCCGTATTGATGGATCGGGTACGCAGGGTTCGGCGAAACCACCACATCGCCCGGACCCACGGTGGCGAACAGCAGGTGGGCCAGCGCATCCTTGGCGCCGATGGTGACGATGGCGTCGCGCTCCGGGTCCAGCTCCACGCCGTAATTAGTGAGATAGCGCTTGGTGATTTCCTCGCGCAGCTTGGGGATGCCGCGCGATTGCGAGTAGCGATGGTTGCGCGCGTTGCGTGCGGCCTCCACCAGCTTGCTCACCACCACGCGCGGCGTAGCCCCGTCCGGGTTGCCCATGCCCAGGTCGATGACGTCGATCTGGGCCGCGCGCGCCTTGGCGCGCATCTCGTTAATCACCGCGAATAAGTACGGCGGCAGCTTCTGAATTCGATAGAAGTCTTGTGAAGTTTCCGGCACTGTGATTGTATCTGGCACTGCAATTATTTTACGACGGCGGGAGCAGGAGGCTGCGCGCCGGCGCTGACTTTCTGGTAACTGACGAACGCGAGGCGTCGGCTGTCGGGAGACCACGAGGGAAGTGGCATTGTTCCCCACCCGCCGACCAGCTTGGCCAGCACGCGGATCTTTCCATCGGTAAGCGACATGACGCGCAGCGTAACGAGCGTCAAATTGATAGGGAAGTCCGAATGTGGCGGAGAGGTTAGAAATGCCATCAGTCGCCCATCCGGGGACACGTGCGGAAACCAGTCGCCGACGCCGCCCTTGGCCACCCGTTCCCGCTGCGATCCGTCGGCCCGCATGCGCCAGACTTCCCGCGCGTCCGAGCGATCAGAACGGCAGCCGTAGTAAATGTATTCTCCGTCTGACGAGTACTCCGCGTCCCCGCACCGAGGGGGTAATTCCGCCACGCGCGTTTCCTCACCTCCGGCGACGGGAATCGTGTAAATTCCGGGCTTGCCACGGCGCTCGCCGGTGAACAGGATGGATTTTCCGTCCGGCGCCCAGCCCTGCCAAGTAGTCGGCGACGGTGCCGCGACAGGCCGGGGTGTGCCGCCGCCGATGGGCACAACGTAAAGAACCTTCCGGCGGTCCAGGGATGCCCCACTCACAGCCAACATCGTGCCGTCAGGTGAGATGCCGTGAAAAAGATACGAAAGCATGGCGTCAAGCCCCGTGTCGATGACCTTCGGCTCGCCTCCAGCCGCCAGCACCCTTTTCAACTGGCCTTCGTCGTCGAATACCAGCGATGCGCCATCCGGGGTCCAGATCGGAGCCGTAAGCTCGAACTTGGCGTAGCCTATAGGCGCAGCGTACGCTACGCGCCGGTCAGTGGACGCAACGGTGACGGTTTCGAGAGTGCTATATAACTGCGCGGAAGATTCAGCCGTAATGGGTTCCAGTGCCACGTTCCTGAACTCCGCCGTCTCCACCGCGTCCTTGTTATGAGCGCAGACGCCGAGGCCGACATAGAACGGCCCCGTCAGCGGCACCAGCATCGAACCGCCCGCCATACGGAACTGGTCATCCTCGCCTGCCAGCCACATCGTGAACTCACCGTGGTGTTTTTGTAACCGCAGCCGCTTGGGCGCGGAAATGTTCGATTGGATTTCGTGCGTATCGGTGCCCTTGGCATCGCGCGATTGCAGCGACGTCAACCCGACGCCGTGCAGTGCCACATCGGCGTATGCCGAATCCGCGTCCAGGCTCTGCCGCGCCATCAGCATCGCCTTCTTGTGCGGATCTCCGCCTTGCCCGAGCACCGAAATGTCGGCCGTGAGCGTGAAATCTCCCTCCATCTTTTTCCAGACAAATTGGAACGCGTCCGCCGTAGCCCACACGTTTTCGCCGCTGCCGCTGACCGTGTAGCTGCGCCGCGCCGCATCGTACACCACAGACCCCGGATGCAAAACCGCGCCAACGTCCGTGTGCTCTGCAAATAGTCCGATGGGCTCAGCCGCCTGTGCTCGCGCCGCCGCCAGCAGGCAACCGCAGATCAGCCATCGCACGCTTCGCCACTTCATTGGAAAACACCTCATACTTGAGATTCGCACGCCCACGATCGCGTGGAGCATCTACTTTCCCGGCAGCGCCGGCGGTCTCTTGCCGCCGGTTCTTTGCCAGTATTCGAACACGCCGCCAGTGGGGCAGGTCCCCGACCTGCCAGCGCCCGCCTGCGCGCGCGTTTTCCCCCGGCCCGCGACGAAAAGCACCAGCGGCAAAGACCGCCGGCGCTACCAGCCGTTACCAACCTGCCTCACGAGTATTTTCGGTCAGGATCTGACCGAATTTCTTCGAAAACAAAGGGATTAGCCGCGGCTTTTGGTTGGATTCTTTCCAAAGCCGGCGCTGGCAGGTCG
Source organism: Bryobacterales bacterium (assembly GCA_003142185.1). Taxonomy (GTDB): domain Bacteria; phylum Acidobacteriota; class Terriglobia; order Bryobacterales; family Bryobacteraceae; genus Bog-375. The sequence goes on along the minus strand of PLOR01000090.1, from coordinate 16,078 downwards.
GGGACCTGCCCCACTTCTACTTCCCCGCCACGCAAGCTTCCGGCTTTGGGATCTTCTGGTCGGCGTTCTTCTCATAGCACCAGCCGACCAGCGCGTCCGGGTAGCGGCCGGCGTTGGCGCGGCGAAGGTCTTCCAGGCCGATCTGCCGGAATTCAAATCGAATCGAACCGTCCGACATCACCGTGCCCAGCAGGTAGCCATACACATCGGTGCGAGCGATCGTCCCGCTCGCAACGCCCTCCGGCAGCCGGTAACGCACCGCGCCGGCCGTCCCCACAATCCATCCCGGCAGCACGCGCTCGCCCCAGTAGGACGTGCGGAAGACGTCGTCCATGATGAAGTGCGAATGGCTGGCCAGCACATACACCCGCTTGCCGCTTTGCTGCAAATCCCAGAGCAGGTTGTAGACCTCGCGGCCGGTTTCAATCCCCGCGCCGGAATCGCACATGCTGTGGCTCAAGCCCTTGCTGCCCGGCAACGCTTCATGCATCCCGGCGACCACGGTCGTAACGTCGCTGGATTTCCGGTCGGCTGCCAGGCGCGCGCGGATCCATTTCATCTGCTCCGCGTCGAAGCTGTTGCTGGCGTTGTCGAGCGACAGGAAATCGGTGTGGTTCATGACCCAGTGATAGTACGTGCGAGGGCCCGCCGCGTCGCCATCGGCCCGGCGCTGCGCCGCCAGGCGCTGGCTGTTCAAATAGCTTTCGAACTGAGCCACGTATCTGTCGCGCGTCTGCGGAAAAATCAACTCGTGATTGCCGATGCCCAGAAAAACCTCCAGCTTGCCGAAAGGATGAAGCTGATGCTCGATGAAATCCGGCCACGCTTTCTGCAAGTAGTTGATGATGCTGAGGTGCGGCGCGTCCAGGTGCAGCTCGTGCGGCGGCGCCATGTCCTCATCGAAATCGTATATGGCGCGGAAGTCGCCCAGGTGCCAATAGAAACTGGCTCCGCTCGCCACCACCTGCCCAGCGATGGCCGGCATCACCACATCGCCGCAGTTGCGCGAATCGCCCGAGACGGCAAACTTCAAAACCGGGGCTGTAGGATTCTGCGCCGGAAGGCAAAGAGGAAGCGCGAGCAGCAGAAGTAGCTTCGCCGCAAGGTGGTGGTTCGTCATCACGAAAACCTCCGAGGAGGCGGCGGCAACCCGATCAGCTCGCGCGTCCACCCCACCTTAGCTTTGTAGCACAACGGCGTTGCATCGCAATGGGACGCCGAGGCCAGTTTGCTATGCTGAGACTTGACCCCCTCGATCCTGCTTCGCCTGGCGCTGCCGCTCGCGCTCGCAGCCGCTGCCACGGCTCAATCAACGCTGGTGGATGCCATGAGCCAGGAACTGGCGCGCAACTTTCAGGCGCTCAAGGACAAGGCCGACCCTCCACCTTACTTTCTGAGCTACGAAATCACCCAGGAAGACGTCTACAACGTGTCCGGGACGCTGGGCGCGATCGACTCGACGGGCGGTGGGAAATCGCGAACGCTGGATGTTTCCGTGCGCGTAGGCTCTCCGAAACTGGACAACTACCATCGCGTGCGTGGAGCCGGCGGCGGCGCGGCCCAGTTCACTTCCGGCGCGCAGATCACTTACGAAGACAACGCCAATTCCATCAAGCACCGCCTGTGGGAGGAGACCGATCGCGCGTATCGCGCGGCGGCGGAGCGGCTGATCCGGATTCAGACCAACACGCAGGTGAGGGTGGCGGAACAGGACGCCTCGGCCGATTTTTCGAGCACAGAACCCGCGGTTTCGCTCGCCGCGCCGGTGAAGCTCAAGTTCGACGTCGAGGAATGGACCGGCCGCATCCGCAAGCTCTCCGAGCGGTTCCGAAATTATCCCAGCGTGCTCACCAGCCGGGTGACGGTTTCCGGCCAGGCCGAAACGCGGTACTTCGTGAACACCGAAGGAACGCGCCTGGAATTCGGCCGCGGCTACGCACGCGTTTTCATTTCCGCCTCCGCCAAAGCCGCCGATGGCGCCGACGTCGCCAACTTCGAGAGCTTTGAAGCGGAAGACTCGGGCGGCCTGCCGGACGACAAGACCGTGCTGGCGGCGATCGACCGCGTCGCCAAGGACGTGACAGCGCTGCTGCGCGCACCCGAAGCCGAGCCTTTCGTGGGACCCGCTATTCTCTCCGGCCGCGCGGCGGGCGTGTTCTTTCACGAAATCTTCGGCCATCGCGTCGAAGGCTTCCGCCAAAAGGATGAAGACGAGGGCCAGACCTTTACCAAGAGCGTCGGTACTCAGGTGCTGCCCAATTTCCTGTCGGTGATTTTCGATCCCACGCGGCACTCCGCGGCGGGCGAAGACCTCTACGGCTGGTACGATTACGACGATGAAGGAGTGAAGGCGCGGCCAACCATCGCGGTCGAAAACGGCGTGCTGAAAACGTTCCTCATGTCGCGGTCGGCCGTTGCGGGCTTCGGCGAGTCGAACGGCCACGGCCGGCGCCAGCCTGGGTATGAAGTAGTTTCGCGGCAGTCCAACCTGATCGTGGAATCGACCAAAGCGGTGTCCGACGCCAGGCTGCGCGAGATGCTGATCGAAGAGATCAAGCGGCAAAACAAGCCTTACGGCCTCTACTTCCGCGACATCACCAACGGCTTCACCACCACCAGCCGCGCCGGATTGCAGGCCTTCAGCGTGGTTCCGGTGATCGTGTACCGGGTGTATGCCGACGGCCGGCCGGACGAACTGGTGCGCGGCGCGGATATAGTGGGCACGCCGCTGGCGAGCTTCGCCAAGATCCTGGCCACCGGAGACAAGCCGGAAGTGTTCAACGGCTACTGCGGCGCGGAAAGCGGCAGCGTGCCGGTGTCGGCGGTGTCGCCGGCGATCCTGGTATCGGAAATCGAAATCGAAAAGAAAGCCAAGGCGAACGACCGGCCGCCGCTGCTTCCGGAGCCGGCCAGCGCCGAAAAAGGGGGCGGACAGTGAGGCGCCTGATGCTGGCCGCGGTCGCCGCGGCACTGGCGGCACTGGCGGCGGATGCTCCCGCGCCGGACCCCGTGCTGGCGGCCATGCGCGACGAAATCGCGCGCTCGAGCAAACTGACGGTCTCCAATCTGGATGCCCCGTACTTCATTCAGTACGTGATCGACCAGGGGGACGCCTTCAGCGTCTCGGCTTCGCTCGGCGGCCTGCTGGCGCGGCGCCGCAGCCATATCCGGGAGCCGGAGATCTCCGTGCGCGTGGGCGATTACAAGTTCGACAATACGAACTTCGCCGGCCGCGTGGGTGGCACACGCTATGACTTGGGCCGTTGGCCACTCGACGACTCCTATCCGGTGCTGCGCCGCTATTTGTGGCTGGCCACCGATTCGGCTTACAAAAGCGCCGTGGAGACCATTTCGCGCAAGCGCGCGGCGCGGCGCAATCTCACCGAGAGCAGTCCCACCGACGACTTTTCGCACGCCCAGCGGGTGGAGTATGTTCACGAGCTGGGGCGCCTGGCGATCGACGAAAACGAGTGGGCGGCGCGGGTGCGCACGCTGTCCGCGGTCTTCGCCGATTATCCAGGGGTACTGGATTCGCGCGTGGAACTGGACGCCGAGGCCGGTGGCTACTACGTGGTGAATTCGGAAGGCACGGTGGTGCGGGCGGCCGAAAATGCCAGCAGTCTGCGGGCGCGCGCGGTGGCGCAAGCGGCGGATGGCATGGTGCTGCATGACGCCGTCACCTTCCTCGCGCTCGACCCTGCGCACCTGCCGGGCGATGCCGCTTTGAACGCCGTCCTCCGCGAGATGGCACAGAACCTGGAAGCGCTGGCCAAGGCCCCCAAGGGCGAAGATTATAGCGGCCCGGTGCTGTTTGAAGGCGCGGCTGGCCCGCAGATCTTCGCCGAGTTGCTGGGCCGCAGCCTGGCGCTCGCGCGCAAACCGGAAGGCGGGCGCGCCGGGTTCGACGCGAGCCAGCTCGAAGGGCGGCTGGGCGGGCGCGTCTTGCCCGAGTCGTTCGACGCAGTGGACGATCCGACGCAGCGGGAATGGCGCGGCCGGCTGCTGTTCGGCTCCTATGACGTGGATCGCGAAGGCGTCCGCCCGCAGCCGCTCACGCTGGTGGAAAAAGGCGTTCTCAAGGGCTTCCTGCTGACGCGGCAGCCGGTGCACGGATTCTCCGCTTCCAACGGCCACGCGCGGCTGCCAGGGCCGTATGGCGCCGCTACCGCCGGCATCGGCAACCTGTTCATCAGCTCCTCGGAAACCATTCCGGCCGGCGATCTCAAGAAAAAACTGATCGAGCTGGTTGTTGCGCGCGGCCTCGCCTACGGCATCGTGGTGCGCAAGATGGATTACCCGTCCACGGCGTCGCTCGACGAATTGCGGCGCATGTTCACCACGGCCGAGGGCGCGGCGCATCCCGTTAGCTCGCCGGTGCTGATCTATAAGGTCTATCCGGACGGGCGCGAGGAGCTGGTGCGCGGGCTCCGCTTCCGCGGGCTGAACGTGCGGTCGCTCAAGGACATCCTGGTGGCGGGCGACGACAACACGGTTTTCGACTATCTGGATAATGGCGCCCCGCTGGCGCTGGTGGGCGCGGGAAACTACACCACGGAAAGCTGCGTGGTGGCGCCCTCCATCATCATCGATGACGTTGAGTTGCACCCGGTGGAAGAGGAACTGCCCAAGCTGCCCGTGGCGCCGCCACCGGAGATGGCGCATTAGGAGCCGCCTATGCGCCTTTTGGGCCGCTACGTATTCCGCGAGATCCTGACCAGCGCGGTGCTGGGCACGCTGTTGGCTACCTTCATCATCTTCCTGCGCGAGGCGGACAAGCTGTTCGCGATTCTTGTGGGCGCCAATAATCCGCCCGTCGTCACGGTGGTGTCGCTGCTACTCTGGGCGATGCCGCCGGTACTGCCGCTCACCATTCCGTTCGGCGTGCTGGTGGGCATTTTGATCGGGCTCGGCCGCATGGCGTCGGATGGCGAAATCATCGCCATGCGCGCGGCGGGCGTCTCCAGCCGGCAGGTGATTGCGCCGGTGGTGCTGTTCGCCGCGCTGGGAATGAGTCTGGCGGGCCTGGCGTCGCTGCGGCTGACGCCGCTCGCCATCCGCAGGACCACCGACATCGTCAACGAGCTGCTGCAAGGGCAGGTCTCGGCGGAAATCGAGCCGCGGGTCTTCAACGAAAGTTTCCCCAACAGGATCCTCTACGTGGGCGACGTGGGGACGGGGCCGGTGGTGAAGTGGCGGCCGGTATTCATCGCCGATATCACGCCGCCCGAGCAGCGCGTGTCGGGGATGCGCGAAAAGGCGGAAGGACCGATGATCACCGTGGCGCGCGGAGCCATCGCCATCTCGGATCCCAAGAACAACCGCATTCAGCTTACGCTGTACGACTATTGTTCGCACGAGATGGGCAAGGACCGCGTCGCCAACGACTCATGCGCGCCCATCAGCACGCAGGTGCTCGATGCCTCGCCGCCGACGCACAAGACGCCGCCCACGGCCGCCATGAACACGCGGCAGTTGCTGCGCTATCCGCGCTCCGGCGATGACTGGACGGAGGTGCGCATCGAGCTGTTCCGGCGGTTTGCGCTGCCGGTGGCGTGTATCGCGCTGGCGCTGGTCGGCATCCCGCTCGGCATCGCCACGCGCAAAGGCGGCAAGAGCGCCGGCTACGTCATCGCACTATTTCTCAGCTTCTTCTGCTACCACCTTTCCTCGCTCACGCTGATCGGGTTTGCCAAGCAGAGAACCATGTCGGTGCCGCTGGCGGTGTGGCTGCCCGACGCGGCGTTTCTCGTGGCTGGGGTGATCTTTCTGTACCGCATGGAGCGCCCAGGAGATCGCGACCTGCTGGGCGGCGTCACAGGTTTGCTGAGCCGGATGGGCTCCTGGTTGCGGCGCAATAAGCCGCAACCGGCCGCGCCTGTGGCCCGCCTGCCGCACTGGAGGCTTCCCGTCCTGCCGCAGATCGTCGACACCTATATCCTGACCAGCTTCATGTTCTATCTCGGCGTGGTACTGGCCAGCCTGTTATCGATGATTTTGGCTTATAACTTCTTCGAGTTGATGGGCGACTGGATCCGCAACAAGATCCCGCTCATGGAGATGTTCGAATATCTGTTCTTCCTCACGCCGGAGTTGATCTACGAAACCCTGCCGTTCGCCATCCTGGTGGCGGTGCTGGTCCACCTGGGCGTGCTGAGCAAGCAGAACGAAATCACCGCGTTCCGGGCCTGCGGCGTGAGCCTGTACCGGCTGGCGATGCCGCTGCTGCTGGCGGGCACGGTATTTGCCGGCGGGCTGTTTCTGTTCGACTATTACTACGTGCCCGGCGCCAACCTCAAGCAGGACGCCATGCGCGATGAGATCAAGGGCCGGCCCAAACAGACTTACCAACGCGCGGACCACAAGTGGATCATGGGCCACTCGCGCATCTATTACTACGAATTCTTCGACCACGCGGCCGGCGTTATGCACGGAGTGGATGTGTTCGACATGGACCCCAATACGTTTCGCCTGAAGCGCGAAATTGTGGCGGAGCGCGGGCAGTGGAGCCCGGCGCTGAAGACGTGGGCTTTCGAGAACGGCTGGAGTTGCCGCTTTGCCGGCGACTCGTGCAGCGCATACCAGTCCTTCTCGAGCGAGCCGGGCGGCCTGGAGACCCGCTGGCACTCCGACCTGACCGAGCCGCCCGATTACTTCGTAACCGCGGCGGTGCAGGAAAAGCAGATGAACTTTCTCCGCCTCGACCGCTACATTCGCGATTTACAAGAGCGCGGCTTCCCCACCGGCAAGCTGCAAGTGCAGTTCTACCTGAAATTCGCGCTACCGCTGTTTGCGCTAATCATGGCCATGATCGCGGTGCCTTACGGATTCCTGGTTGGCAACCGGGGCGCCATGGCCGGCATCGGCGTCAGCCTTGGCATCGGCGTGGGTTACAAGGGTCTGGGCATCCTGTTCGAAAAGCTCGGCGACGTGAATCTTCTGCCGCCCGCCATGGCGGGCTGGTCCCCGGACGTCATATTCGGCCTCGCCGGGTTGTACCTGCTGTTGCGGATGCGGAGTTAGCGCATGTTCCGTAATAAGCGCAACGACCTCTCCTTTGAAAATCACGCCCGCGCGGCGGGAAGAAAAGCCGAGATGACTCTCGGCTCTCGAGGCCTGACGGCCCACGCCACGAAGAGTCTGGACATAGTCTGTATTGCGGTTCTATGTATCATCCTGACACTCGGTCTCTGGCCCTTTCATGCGCCCAATAACGACGTCACGTGGCTCAGAGAGCGCACCGGCCTGCGTTTCGGCGGGCACGGCACGGCGATCGGCTCCCGCGCGTCGGGTACGGCGACGCCGCAAGGGAACCAGCTATCCGGCAGCCTGGAGATCTGGTTAGTGCCGGGACGCGTCCCGGACAGCAGCACTCTCCTGGCATTTAGCACGCCTGAAGATCCCTTCGGCTTCTCGCTGCATGAATCGCAAACGGACCTTCGACTGCAAGCTGCGATTCGGGATGGTTCTAATCGGGCGAGAACGGTGAAGCTGTACGTTAACGGTGTGTTTCGCAAAAAGCGGCCGGCATTCATTACGATCACTTCGGGCGCGAGCGGGTTGACGATTTACATTGACGGCGTTTTGGCCACGCAGGCGCCATGGTTTCGCCTCCCCGCGAATCGGTTCTCTGGCCGGATCGTGCTTGGTGATTCACCCGGGCAAACCGATAGTTGGACCGGCCAGTTCCTGGGTTTCGCGGTTTACAACCGGGAACTCACGCCGCAGCAGCTCTTGAAACACTACCAAAGCTGGACCCAAGCCGGACGCCCCGAGATCCGAAACGCTGAAGGCAATGTTGCGCTTTACCTTTTTGACGAGCGCGCTGGAAACATCGTCCACAATCGCGTCAATTCGGGAGTCGATCTGTCGATTCCGGAAAAGTATGTGGTTTTGGATCAAATCTCTTTGGAGCCCTTTTGGAAAGAGTTCACCATGTCCTGGAGTTATTGGGGCTCCGCTCTCAAGAACATCGTCGGATTTATTCCTTTGGGTTTCTGCTTTTGCGCTCGGTTGTCCGTGGCACGCCGGGTCAAGCGGGTGGCACTAATGGCCGTTTTCCTAGGCGCGCTGGTCAGTCTCACTATTGAGATTCTCCAGTCGTATCTTCCGACGCGCGACTCCGGTATGACCGACATCATAACTAATACACTCGGAACCTGGGTTGGAGTCGCGGCCTTCCGCAGCGAGGCTGCGCAGACTTTATTCGCGGCATTGCGTCACTGGAGTGAGGCGCGAATCGGGGGCCCCCGCGGCGAGTGACACGCGTATCGAAAATCTCACAGAGTGTTGCAAAGATTGCACGGTGTAACCGGCGTAACCTGGGCCGCGCAGTTCACGTCTAAGATGGTGATGAGAATGATGGTTACGAAATTCCCCTTGGCTCTGGGATGCTTCCTGGCGATGGTTTTGCCCGCCGCCGGTTTGGCTCGCGAGTCGAAGAACGTCGCGGCTGCAAATTATCCGGCCAACTATGAGGGTGGCACGCTGCCGTTCGATCGCAGCAAAGTAACCGCAACGCTCGGTACGGATGAAGTGGTCCTCGTCCAGCATGGCCGTCGGATCGCCGTGCCCGCCAGCAGCATCACGGAGATCGCTTTCGCAACCGGTGTTCGCCGCCGCCTTGGCGCCTCCGTGCTCGACGTGGTTCCTTACATGCACCTGGGAGAGAGCGAGAACCACTACGTTGGCGTCACGTGGATGAACAGCGGCTTAACAGGCGCAAAAACGCCGAAGGTGGAAGTCCTCTTCAAATTGAACAAGAGTGAGTACAGCGCTTTCCTTTCCGGGCTGGAACGCTTGACGGGAAAGAAAGCCGTCGACACCAATCAGACGCTCACCGCCGTTCACTACAACTGATCGGCGGTTGTCCGGGCTCACCTGCAGCGTTGCGGTGACCGGCATCGTTCGTGCTACTTCGCCGGCGTGGACTTTGGTCGGTCGCTCTTGACCAAACCGGCCATACCCCAGTCCGTTAGCTTCGTTGTCCGGCCCTCGCCGTGCGGCGAACCCAGTTCCTGGATTCGAAAGTCGACGCTGTTGCCGTGTACCACGACCATCGCGTATCCGAAGAACCAACCGTCTTCGTAGGCTCCGGACAAGCGCAGGTGCCCGCCTGAACTCGGCATTGAGACATACGTCACGCCATCGAGCGCGAGATGCAGCATCTGGTGAAGATGTCCGGCGATCACATACTGCACGCCATACCGCCGCGCAAGTTGGTGCAGCGCGAACTTTGGATTCCGCAGCGCCACGTTGACCAACCAGGACGGCCGGTGCGAAACGATGATCTTCAACGGCTGGCCGGCATGGGCTTTCAGGTCCGTCTCCAGAAAGGCCGGTTCCGCCGCGGCCAGTTCGTCGGACCGGCTATTGTCCAGCACCGTGAAATGCGCCTGTCCATAATCGAAACTGTAGTGTGCAGGGTGCGTCGCATACTTCTCGAACAGCCGCTCCGATTCGGCGGACCAGATGTCGTGGTTGCCAGGGACTAGATACAGCGGATAGCGCCGGAAGGGCTTGAGCATCTGCTCGGCTTCGCGCCACTCTGCTTCCGCGCTTCGGTCGTTCATCCCCTGAATGGTGTCGCCCACGCTAAGGACGAAGGCGGGATTCTCGGCTGCCACTTCCTTCCATACCTGCTCGTAGACGCCCGGTTGGGCCTCACCGGTCCGATCGCCTAGAATCGCGAAGCGGAAGGAGTCTGATGGCGGCGCGCCCCGAAGACACAGCAGAAGCGCAAAGAGCAGCCCACCGAAGATGACGGCACGGCGACACTGAGCTCGGATTCGCACGCGATGCAACATCTCCTCTAAAGCGGTAGCGCCGGCGGTCTTTGCCGCCGGTGCTCTCGTCGCAAGACACCGGCGGCAAGACCGCCGGCGCTGCCGTTCAGCCTTTCAGCGCCCAACGCACCGCCTCCGCCAACTTCGGCGGTTTGCCTTGCATCAGGATAGCTACGCGGAAGATGCGGGAAGCGGCCCACACAGTTACGGCCGCGAAGGCCAGTGCGCCCGCCAGTCCCACCCACGGTTGCCACGCGGGAACGCCGCTGGGCAGGGCCTGGCGCAACAGCATCAGGATCGGGGTAAACGGCGGAACGAGCGACATCGCCGTAGCCAGCGCACCGTTGGGCTGCCGCAGCACGGTCACCAGCATGAACGCCGGGAGCAGCACTGGCATCAGCAGCACGATGGCAAAGTTCTGCGCGTCTTGCGGGGTGCCGCAACACGCTCCCAGCGCCGCGGCGAAGGCGCACAGCATCACGACGTCGGTCAACAGGTACGCATAGAACCAAGGGATGATGGTGAGCGGCAACAGGCCGGCGACGCCCAGCGCGTTTACCGCGGCCACGCCGGCAATCACATAAAAAAGGGAACTGGTCACCGAGACTCCAACCGAACCCAGCACCTTGCCGGTCATCAATTCGAACGGGCTGGCCGCGCCCAGCAGCGTCTCCACAATGCGCTGGCTCTTGTCCTGGGTGACGCTTTGCAGCATGGGCGCCGAGCCCACCATCACGATCATGACGAGAACGACGGCCGTGAAGGCGGGCACTAAGACTTCCAGTTCACTGCGTTTGCGCGCTTCCCGCACCGCGCCGGTTTTTTCGTCGCGCTCCAACAGGCTCAACCCATCGATGCGAACCGAAGCCGCCAGGTCCCGGTTGCGCTCGATGTCGATGCCGAATTGCGTGAGGCGCGCCAGGCGAACGCCGTCGCTAATGGGGCCGCTGAGCCACCGGCGCATCTCGTCGATGCCGCCCGCATTGGTGTAATAAGCCACGCCCGTGTCGGGGTTGGTCCTCTTGCTTGTCCCCAAGTCGAAATCGTCGGCGTCGTCGCCGGGCTTGGGCGGCCGCAGCGCGTCCTTCCCTATTTCGAGAAATGCTACCAGGCGCTTGCTGCGAACGCGGCCGGAGAGTGCCAGCAACTGGTCCTTGCTGGAAGCGGGATCGGCGGCCGGCGCGATCACCTCGAAAACGTAGCGGGCCTCGATCTGCCGGTGCGTCTTCTTGTCGAAGAGCTCCCGTTCGTTCTTCTCGCGCACGGCGCTCACCAGCGCGCCGGCCACCACGCCCGTGTGGTCGATGATGGCAATGTGGCGGTCCGCTAAATCCGGTTTGCCATTGAGAAACGACATGCCAATGGATCCGCCGCCAAACAGGATCGGAGCAACCACCAGGCCGAAAAGAAACGCCTTGGTGCGGACCGTCGCGATATAGTCTCGCTTGGCAATGGTGAGGACCTTATGCACTCGCATGGTTCGCCTCCTCGGCCGCCGGGCCGGCAATGCGCATGAAGATGTCGTAGAGAGACGGTTTCGTCAGGGAGAAGCTGGTCACGCGAGCCTTCGCTACAAGAGCGCGCAGCGCCTCCTGCGGGTCCGCGCCGCGCGTCAGCCGCAGCTCCTGCACCTGGCCCAGATCGCGGATCTGCTCCACTCCGGGAAGAGACTCGACCGCCGCAACACCGCCGTCGGCTGTCACCCGTATGGTGTCTTCGCCGTACTGATCCTGAATGGAGGTGAGAGTGCCATCCAGCACCTTCCTGCCGCGGAAGATCATCAGGATGTAGTCACACAGGGATTCCGCCAGGTGCATGTCGTGGGTGCTGAGAATAATCGTGACGCCGCGTCGGCGGAGATCCAGAATGGCGGAGCGGATGGCCTCCGCGCTCACTGGGTCAAGACCGCTGAAGGGTTCATCCAGGATGAGCAGTTTCGGTTCGGGGATCACGGTGGCGATGAACTGGACCTTCTGCGTCATGCCCTTGCTGAGGGTCTCGACCTTATCGGAGGCGCGGCTGGCCAGACCCAGTCTCTCCAGCCAGTTCGCGACTTCGGCTTTGACGCCGTGCCCGGAACGCAGCTCGCCGTAGAATTCCAGCAGCGCCTGGACGGTCATTCTCTGGTATAGGCCGCGCTCCTCGGGAAGGTATCCGATGAAGTCCGTGCTGGTCTCCGGCCGGCCGTCTCCGAAAAGACGGATCTCCCCGCGATCGGGATAGAAGATATTCACGATCATGCGCATCGTGGTGGTTTTGCCCGACCCGTTGGGCCCGATGAATCCGTAAATCGAACCCTGGGGCACCGTGAGCGAAAGGCCGTCTACCGCCGTCACACTGCCGAAGGTCTTGGTTACGTGCGAGATCTGCACGGCGTCCATTGGCTGGAATGGTAACAGATCGAAGGTGTATTCTGTTCCAAGGGGCGCCGAATGTTCCGTTTGCTGTGCTGTCTCGCTATCGCGCTCGCGGCTCACGCCGCAACGCGGTTATTCCAAAGCTCGTTCGATAAACCCAGCCACGGCTGGACCGCCCTGAGCGGAACCGCAACGGCCGACGCGAAGATGCTGCACGGCAAGAGCAAGTCGTTGCGCCTGGAGCCGGCGGATTCGGGCAGCGGACCCGTGGTTCGTTCGGCGCCCATCGCGTTGACCATCGGCAAACGATATGAGCTCAGCGGCTGGGTACTCACCGAAGGCCTTGCGGTGAAGGATCTCGACCGTTCCCCGATCGCCGTGGGCGCCGCGATCGCCATGGCTTCTACGCCATGGGACGTCCACTCGGCCTCGGTGGGCGGTACGCAACCGTGGACCCGGCTGTCGTTGAAATTCGTCGCCAGCCGCGCGCAGGACGCGATCCTGCTGACCGCCGGCGCCGGCGGGTCCGTGCGCGGCAAAGCGTGGTTTGAGGGCGTGAGTCTCGACGAAGCATCCTCCGCCGGCGAGTGGCCGGCGCGCGAGGCCGTCGAGACCTTTGGCCCCGCCTATCGCTATCCGTCCGCGGGTTGGATCTACCTTCATATCGAAGGCGCTCCGTACGAACGCGGTTACCAGCACGGCCACCTGATGGCGCGTGAGATTCCCGAATACCTGGATCGCTGCGCCGCCGAACTCGGTTCCAGTCAACAGTGGGAGCAGTATCGTACCACCGCTAATGCGCTTTTTCTGCGCGGCTTCGACCGCGAAATCCTGGAGGAGATGCGCGGCATCGCCGAGGGAGCATCCGACGCCGGCGCTAAGTGGCTCAACCGCCGCATCGACCTCATGGACATCGTAGTGGCCAACGTCACGGTGGAATTGGGCACGCTCGCCTCCGCCGTAGCCACCACCGCTACCGGCCTGGAAGGGCTTAGCTTCGACAAGCCCGCGTACGCCGGCGGCAAACCCGATCGGGTGGTGGAACATTGCAGCGCCTTCGCCGCCACCGGCCCCGCCACGCGCGATGGAAAGATGGTGATCGGCCACATTACGTGGTGGCCCCTGACGCTCGCCGAGCAGACTAACGTGATGCTCGATATCAAGCCCGCCGCCGGCCATCGCATGCTCATCCAGAGCTATCCCGGCGGCATCGAGAGCGGAACCGACTGGTATCAGAACGACGCAGGCGTGGTCCTCACCGAAACCACCATCAACCAGACGCCGTTCAGCGCGCAGGGGACCCCGATTGCCTTCCGCGCCCGCATGGCCATCCAGTACGGCGGCAATATCGACGAAGTCGTGAAGTACTTGGGCGCCCACAACAACGGCCTATACACCAACGAATGGCTGATCGGCGACGCCAAGAACAATGAGATCGCCATGTACGAGCTGGGCACCAATCGAGCCAGGCTGTGGCGCAGTTCGAAGGACGAATGGTTCGGCGGAACACCTGGTTTCTACTGGGGCGACAACAACCCTAAGGACCTCGACATTCGCCTTGAGAACTACCCCGATCCGAAAGGCGGATCGGACTACATCCCTTATGTCCCTTACGTTCGCGATCTCGCCTGGCTGAATCTCTACCAGACGCATCAGGGTCAGATCGACGAGCAGTTCGCATTTCTGGCGTTTCGCACCGCGCCTCTGGTCGCCTCGAGCACCATGGACGCCAAGGTTGCCACCTCGGACATGGCGAACCGCATGATGGTGTGGGCGGAAATCGGAAGGCCCAACCAGCGCGAGTGGACGCCTCCGGGATCGGGTTATGCCAAGAACGATGGCCTGTACCCTTCGGGCTACGCGCTGTTCCGTGCCGCAGAGTCGGAAAGCTTGCGCACCGCCATTCAGGAGAACGAAAAGACCCGTCTCGCCGGCAAGACGGAACCAGATGCAAAACCGCCCGCCAAGGCGGCGTCCCTGAATGACCGGCTATGGAAGGGCTGGGTGCTGCCGGCTTCCGACGCCGACACCTGGTTTGTCGGAGGCGCGGCCGGTTATTACCCGATACTGGAATCGGACGACGTGGAGAAGCGGTTGAGCGCGCAACGCGCCACCTACCGCAGGCTGAAACTCGGTCCCGAGAATGCCATGACCCGGTTCCAACTCGAGCAGGCCAAGGGCGTTTTGTTCCTCGATTCCCTACGGCGCAAGATGGGCGACGACGCCTTCCTGAAGCTGATGACCGAGTACTTCGCGGCCAACACCACGAAGACCGTGACCGCGCAGTCGTTCCTCGACAAAGCGGGCGTGCAATTCGAGTTTGCCGAGCCCCCTGACGGCCCGGCATATCTCACGAGCGACATCTTGAGCCGTCTTGCTTCCGCCGTCATCGTATACGGCACCGTGCGCGAAGCCGGCGCGAACCGCTACGCCGCCGAGCGGATGCAGGCCCGCTTCCTCGACCAGTATGAAAGCCAGGTGCCGATTTACAAGGACCTTGAAGTGTCGGACGATCTGTTGCGCCATCGCGATGTGGTTTTCGTCGGCCGCCCGGAGGCGAACTCAGCGCTCGCCTGCTGGGCCGAAAAAATCGGCCTCCTCTACGACGGCGCGGGCTTCAAGATCAATGGTGACGTCCACGCGTCGGAACGGGAGGCGCTGGTGTATGCCGCGAGTAACCCCCTCGATGCCTTGCACATGGTGCTCACGGTCGCAGGTAACGACGCGCTCCGCACCGTGAAGGCATCGCGTCTCGAAGCGCCGGCCGAGTACGTACTGCTCGACGATGGCAACCCGCCGCGCAACGGCTTCATCGAACCAGGCGCCGCCTCGGCCGAGACTCCAGGCCAGCACCGGTAACGCCGGCGACTGAGCGCCGGTCTGGGACCTGCCCTCGTCGGATTCGTCCTCGAAAGCACCTCTCTTGCACGAGTCATCGGCTGATCGACTCGAATTGCGGAATTCGCTGCAAGTTGTTAGGATCAAAAGCGCGGGCCACCCTAGCTCAGTTGGTAGAGCGGCTGATTCGTAATCAGCAGGTCGCCGGTTCAACCCCGGCGGGTGGCTCCATATTTTCAAATACTTAAACTCACCCTCGATCACGCGCGCGGCAATCGCAAACTCGCCGCCGGGATGTTGGGGATCAGCCTGCGGACGTTGCAGAACCGGGTCGCCACACTGCGCGAAGAGGCGAAGATGACAACTCCCGGCTCGTCATGGTGAGCTCTGCTCAAGCGACGAGCCCGAGCCTTTTGCACCCAGGCACAGTCGCTTGGCACGTCCAGCGCGTTGTCCCAACACACGCGCCTCCGCCACCCGGCATTCGTCGCAGCCGTGCACAGGCCACACCGGGTCACCGTGCTTCAACCTGCACCAAAACTCCGCGTCTCCCCTCGTGCCTTGCAGCCGCTCACTCCCTCATAGACAGGATTACTTAGCTTGGGCACAATTGCCAGCAACCTGTTTGATGCTCGTCACTTTGAACGTGGCGGTCTGCTCAAAAGACTTGGTTCCACTAACTTGCACCATGCTTCCCAGGTACTTGGCGAAAACGTCCTTATCCGAGCCGGCGGATTGCAGGCTGGTGATCTTGCGCATTTGATCGTCAAGCAATACATATTGCCCATCCTGTTCGTCGATGCACCCGGTCAAAGATTGTTGCACCTTGGAAGCGGATTGCTCCATCGTTGGGACGCCATGGCTTGGCTTGCCGGCGGCTTGCGCCACCAGGCAGATGAGAGCCCCCAGCAGTACGACGCGGAACTTCATCTGTGCTCCTTCTTGGCGGGATGCCCCCACCCGCAAGATTACACCTATGTGCCTTCACGTGCTCGTCCGCGATATAGGGCACGTTGGGTTCCGCTACGATCGAGAGGCGGGCAAGCAAAGTCGCCGGGTAACGGCGTGCTGCAGCAGCGAAAACTGCACGTTCGGGGGCAG
>PLOR01000061.1 GCA_003142185.1 Bryobacterales bacterium | reverse complement strand
GGGACGAGTCGACCGATCTAAAGAACTATGGTACGAGACACGATTCGTTTCCGCACGAATCGACAATCGACCAGTGGTTTTCCGAATCGCAATTCGAGGCTTATCGCAAGCTCGGCTATCACGAGGTGATGACCTCGCTTCCAGGAGTGCCCTCCGCGGACAACACTCCGCCGATCGATGCGGCCCAGGATCCGCTGTGCAAGGAATTGTATAAGATCTTCGATGATTTCGGCTTCGCCCCTCACGCTGGCGTGCGGCCAGCGAAGTTGGCCTGGTAGGTTCATCGACCGCAAGACTCCGATCGTGGCCGCGACCATAAGGAGCGGTCGTCCCCCCGTTGCCAGATCAGTCGGCCAGATACCAGGGGATATTGATCACCGTGATCCGCCGGTCGCCTTGGAACAGGAGCAGGGCTTTCAGCACAGCAGAGCGATGGTTATGCAGCAGATTCAAGTACCAGCGGCGCTCTACCAGCTCGGGAATGAGCACCGCGATCTGCCGCCGCGGATGGGTCTTTTCCAGATCGAGCACGTATTCCAGAATCGGCCGAATCACGAATCGGTAAGGGGATTTGAGAACCACCAGGCCTGGCCCAGCCAACCCGGCCTGGCGCGAAGGCACCTCCACCAAATCGTCCCACTGGCTGGCCAGCGTATCCGACTCCTGGCCGCTATCTACGTGCACTGCCAAAACGTCGGATGAGATCGCCATCGCGAAGCGCAAAGCTTTCCGCGTAACCCGGCTCCAACGGTCGACGGTGATTACCATCAACGGCGGGGTGAGATCTGCAATGTTCAAACGCGCACCGATATTGACCTCCTCGGCCACCTGATCGTAATGGCGCTTCACCAGTCGCATTATGACGATGAGGCCGGGAATCAAGAGGAGAGTGATCCAAGCTCCTTCTGTGAACTTGGCAATCAGTACGACGACCACCGTGAGCCCGGTCGCAACGGCGCCCAATCCGTTCACGAACATGCTTCTCGACGAGCCCGCGCCCCGCACGCGCTTCCAATGGATCACCATGCCCGCCTGGGAGAGAGTGAAGGCCATGAAAGCGCCCACGGCATAAAGGGGAATCAGGCGGTCCGTAACCCCGCCGAATACGATGAGCAGCGCGCCGGCCAACAGGGCCAGCGCGTAGACACCCTGGGTATAGACCAGGCGGCGGCCGCGGATTGCCAGGCCATGCGGCAGGAAACCGTTTTCCGCGATGGCCCGCGAAAGGCGCGGAAAATCGGCGAAGGCCGTGTTCGCCGACAACGCCAGGACCAGCAGAATCGACCCGATGCTCACGCCATAGAAGATGCCATTGCCGGTAATGGCCGCGAGTAACTGCGAGAGCACGCTTTGATAGCCCGCCTCGCCGGGAGCCGTGGCCGCGATGCCATACGCCTTCGCAAGGAATGCGATGCCGGCCAGCATCGCCATGAGAATTCCGATTACCAGGGTAAGCGTGAAGCGTGCCGTAACGGAAGCCGGTTCCTTGAAGGCCATCACGCCATTGCTTACGGCCTCCACACCGGTCATCGCCGTGCAGCCGCTGGCGAACGCTCGTAGCAGCAGCCAAATGCCCAGAGCTTCGGTGGCGGCGCCCAGGTGGGGTGGTGCGACCACGGGGATGGGATGCCCGCCGGCAGCCAGCGTCTTAATGACGCCAAGAGCAATCATCGCCAGCAAGCAGAAGATAAACAAATATGTGGGAGCGAGGAAGATGCCGCCGGTTGCGCTGACGCCCCGAAGATTCACCAGCGTTACCATAATCAGAATCGCCAGGCATAGCGCCAGCGTGTGCTTCTCCAGCGCGGGCACGGCGGAAATCAAGGCGCCCACGCCGGCCGAAATGCCCACGGCCGCAGTCAGGACGTAATCCACCATCAGCGAGGCGGCGGCCAACAGTCCAGGCCACACACCGAGGTTTTCGCTGGCGACCGTGTACGATCCGCCACCCTGCGGATAAGCCATGATGGTCTGCCGGTAGGAGATATATACGATGGCGAGCAGGATGATGATACTGATGCTGATGGGGACGATGTAAGCCACCCCAGCCATTCCCAGAGGAATCAAGAGCGTCAGCGCGGCTTCCGGCCCGTAGGCGGCGGAGCTGAGCGCATCCAGTCCGAAAATAGGAATGCCCTTAGCGGGCGTTATCCGCTCGGCCTTCTCTTCCTCAGTCGCAAGCGGGCGGCCCAGCAACAGATCCATGAGACTCATGGGCCTATTCTCTCCCAATGCAGGGCGGTCGTGATCGGAAGGCAAGGCGCTCACTCATCCGTCTGCAAGGCTCTTCGTCAGTGATGAAAGCCTGCGCCGTCCACCGTCGGTTTGAGGCCGGGCTGCGTTACGCGGTCAAGGACCTACTCGCCTTCAAGGACGGGCGGAGCCGGCGTGTGCGGTTCGGCGGCCGGTATCGGAGCGGGCTCGGGCGCTTCGGATAAAGGGAGCGGCGCGGCTTCGGGCTCGGATGCGGGCTCCTCTGATGGGGGCGGTGCGGGCTCGGGCTCGGCCTGGGATTCAGCTTCGGTTTCCGGCGCGGGCGGAGTATGCACGGTGGTGGCAATGCGTGGGGTTGCGTCGAGCGCTACTTCGCATTCGCAGCAATCGCTGCACTTCAAGCATTTCTCGCAGATATGGTTGTCGCACGCGTCTTTGGTGCACCGCACGCAAATCCGCGTCGAAGGCTCATCGCAAATACTGCACTGGAATGGCATAGAATGGCTATCTTTTCCTGGGCGGCTGGCTGGGCGCGGTCAACAGGGCGCGGCAACGCTGCGCTTCGCTGTCCATCACCTGCAGTTGCTGCTCCTGATCCGCGGCGAGATTGACCAGGTACCGCTCGAGGCGCGAGCGGTTGGCGCCGTTCTCGGCGGATAGAGCGGCCAGCGCGGCGGCGTCGGCCGGCGTCTGGTATTTGCGCATCCCCTGTTCGAGCGAGCCGATCATGGTCTCCAAAGCCTGAATGCGGAACAGCACGTCGAGACCGGCGGACAACTTCTCCGGATTGTGGGCCAGCGCGCCAGCGGTATCGGCCAGAGCCTTGGCCTGCTCGGTAGCCGACTGCCACTGCTCCAGGTAAGTTTCCGAAGCTCCGTGATCGATCCAGGGCCGCACATTGATGTGGCCGAGCCCTTCCGCCAGCCGCGCTCCATGGCCGGATATCTCCTCCAGGACCGGGGCGATCTCCCAAGGGTTGAGCATGCCCGCGGGCTGCTGCGCAGGTTGCGTTTGCGCCCATAGCGCCGCGGCGCCGGCCAGAATCGTAAGTGCGCGCAGAGCGGCAGGCATGCTTTCAATTTATCACGCGGGGGAAGGCGGCTCCGCGTGAGAACGCGTCGGGTGGAACACTCCCGCAGAGAACAAACGGCAAAAGCTGCATCTCAAGTGCAGAATATGCACGTTGGGGCGAGAAGAGCCACCTTTCTTTTCAGCGAAGGAAGGTTGGACCCGTGCTTGCTCAGAGGACCGCCAGTCGCCCCTGTGCAGGGCGACCGTGCGGAGGGTGCCCAGGGCGACAGTGTGCACTGCGCCCTGGGCAAAGCTGAATGCGAGCGACGCCGGTTTCTTGTGCGACCGGGAGCCCTGACTCGATGGGTGCGCGCGGCTTGGAACGCTGGAGGTGTTGACGTGGACGGTGGTCGAAAACAGGAACGCCGTAAGTGCATGCGCTATACATTGGCCTTCCCGATTCGCTACCGGGTCGTGCCACGTAACGGGCCGCCGTTGACCGGGCGAGGAACCACGTGCGACATCAGCTCGGCCGGTCTCAGCTTTCTCTGCCGCGAGGCGCTGCCGATGGGCTCGCACATCGAAATGGTTGCGCAATGGCCCGCGAATGCGGACGGGCGCTGCCCCCTGGACTTGAAGATGACGGGATTCGTGGTCCGGAGTAACCAAGGCAGCGCGGCGGTGCGTGTCACGTCGCACAAGCTCTGCGCCGACACTTCGGCAACGCTGTCGTATCGCGCCAGCGCGTAGAATGCGCGATGGCCGAGCTGGGGCCCTCTGTTGGCGGGTCGGGGTCGGGGACCTGCCCCACCGGTTAGAATAAAAGCAATGCGAGTCTGTCTGTGGGTTGCGGTGCTGGCGGGGGCGGCGCTGTGGGCGGTCGACGCTCCGGGCGGCGCGACAGTGCGCGGTAAGCTCATCTTGCACCCGGGGAATCCGGCGGTGGTCGAGACGGAAGACCATAGGCACATCACCTTGGAGGGCGACGAGTCCACCAGCAAGGTGCTCGCCGACCAGCGGCTCAACGGTTTTGAAGTGGAAGCGCGCGGCCGATTCACGGCACCGGAACATTTTCTGATCGATCCGTTTCATACCCGCGGATTATTGGCGCGGAAGGACGGCAAGCTCAAACTCATCACTTACTACTGCGACGTCTGCGACATTCGCAGCAACTTACCGGGACCCTGCGTGTGTTGCCAACGCGAGACCACACTCGAGTTGCGCGATCCCGAGCAGCGCTGAAGCTGTTCGTTTCGACACCCGGACGGCGTGTAATTCCTGCCTGGAAAAGTGTGAAAGAACGGGCGGGCGGCGCCGTGCTTCAGCCGCTCGGGTGCAGCTAAGTCCAGCGCGTGCCGCTCAATTCCCTCTATGGCCCGCTCCTTGCTTTCATAAACACATGCGGCTGAGCACGCGTCTGTCGGTGTCGTTGGTGGCGGGTGTAGCGGTTGTTTCGCTGGGCCTGGCGCTGTATCAAGCCCAGGCGGAACGGCGCGGCTTGCGGCGCGAACTGGAGCGGCGTGGGCTGGTAGTGGCTGAAAGCTTGGCGAGATCCGCGGCGCCGCTGATGGAAGAACATTCGACGTCCGGAATCGAGCGGTTGGTAGTGCAATTTCAAGAGCACGAGAGGCTGGCTGGTGTCGCCATCTACGATATCGAGGAGCAGCCGTTGGCAACGACTGCCGGCTTGGAAAAACTGGGGGTGGCCGGAACCGAGGCCCTGGAGCGCGCGCTCCAATCGGGTGGCCGAAGCGAGGCGTTTTTCCAGTCGGACACAAGAACGACGCACATGGTGGCGCTGCCGATTGTGACCGAGAACGGGCGCGCCGGGACGCTAGCTGTCTTTCAAGACGCAGGTTACATCGATGCCCAGGAAATCTCCTTGTGGCGGCGCGCGCTGGCTGGCGTTGTCGTGCAGACGCTGATGATCGTGTGCGCCACGCTCCTGTTTCTACGTTGGAGCTTGCGGCGTCCGTTGGCCCGTCTCGAGAAGTGGCTGGGCGATCTGCGGCGTGGCGCGGTGCTGGAAGGCCCGGACCTGCCCGAGGAAGCCGACTACGCTCCGCTCAAGCGCGAGGCAGCGCGCCTGGCGACCACGCTGACGGCTGCGCGCGCCGCCGCGGAGGAAGAAGCGCGGCTGAGGGACGCCGGCGAATCGCTGTGGACCGAGGAGCGGCTGCGGGCCTTTATTCAGACCAGGCTTGAGGGCAGCCGCCTGTTTGTAGTCTCCAACCGTGAACCTTACGAGCATTCGCGGCGCGGCAACACGGTGGAATGCTCGGTGCCGGCCAGCGGCCTTGTGACGGCGCTTGAACCCATCCTGCGCGCGTCGGATGGGACATGGATCGCGCAGGGCACCGGCAACGCCGACCGGGAAACCGTGGATGAATTCGGGCGCGTGCGCGTTCCGCCAGAGCATCCGCAGTACTCGCTACGCCGCGTCTGGCTCACTCCGGAAGAGGAAAAGGGATTCTACTTCGGATTTGCCAACGAGGGGCTGTGGCCGCTCTGCCACATCGCACACACGCGGCCGATTTTCCGCTCTCAGGACTGGGGGTTCTACGGCGCCGTTAACCAGCGGTTCGCCGACGCTGTGCTGGAGGAGATCGCCGGTGAGAGAGACCCAGTGGTGCTGGTGCAGGATTATCATTTCGCGTTGCTGCCGAAACTGATCAAGGCGGCGCGGCCGGACGCCCGAGTGGCGATTTTCTGGCACATTCCGTGGCCCAATCCGGAAGCATTCGGCATCTGCCCGTGGCAGGCGGAACTGCTTGACGGGCTGCTGGGGGCCGACCTGGTGGGGTTTCATGTGCAGGCACACTGCAATAATTTCCTCGATACGGTGGACCGCCTTCTCGAATCGCGCATCGACCGGGAACGGTTCGCGGTGAACCGCGGTGGACATTTCACCTACGTGCGCCCGTTTCCCATCAGCGTGCCTTTCGGCGCGGAGGCGGCCAGGCAAGCGCCAGCCGAATCGGGCTATCTGGAGCGTACGGAGATGCTGCGGGCGGCGGGCGTGGAGGCGCCGATGATGGGCGTGGGCGTCGACCGCATCGATTATACGAAAGGGATCCCAGAGCGTTTTCGAGCTCTCGAGACCTTTTTCGAGAAGCATGCGAGCTACGTGGGGCAGTTCACCTTTGTTCAGATCGGCGCGCCGAGCCGCACCAACATCCGGCGCTATCACGACCTGATGGAAGAGGTGACCGAAGAAGCCGAGCGTATCAACCGGCGTTTTCGGAGCAATGGCTGGAGGCCAATCGTGTTCCTGCCGCGCCACCATAGTCACAGCCAGATTCTGCCGTACTATCGCGCGGCCGACCTGTGTCTGGTGACTTCGCTGCACGACGGCATGAACCTGGTGGCCAAAGAGTATGTAGCCGCGAACAGCGACGAGCAGGGCGTGCTGATCCTCAGCCGGTTCGCGGGCGCGAGTCACGAGCTGGCGGATGCTCTGCTGGTGAACCCGTATGATACGGAGGGACTGGCGGACGCGATTCATCAGGCGCTCGCGATGGCTCCAGAGGAGCGCCGCGCCCGCATGGCGCGCATGCGCGCGTATGTGCGCGAACACAATATTTACCGTTGGGCAGGCACTCTGATCGCCGAGCTGGCGGCTATCCGAGTGAAGGCGCCGGATAACGGCGGCCACAGCCAACCACTGGCATCGGAGTTGGCGCCGTTGGCGATGGGAGGCTGAGGGCTGGGCGATGCGTTACCTGCTGGAGGCATGGAATGCGGTGGTCGAGCGGCTGCGGAGCGCCAAATCGATCGAGCTCTTCCTGGATTTCGATGGCACGCTGGCTCCCTTGCGTGCGCGGCCCGAGCAAGCGCATTTGCCGGCGCCCACGCGGCGCGTGCTGCGACGGCTGGCCCGGCGCCCCCGGGTGCGGATCTGGGTGATCAGCGGACGGCGCCAAGCCGACGTTTCCGGGCGCGTAGCGGTGCCGGGCGTGCTCTGCCTGGGATTGTACGGCTGGGAGAACGGCGGTTTGCCGAGCCTGCATGACGAGACTTTGCGGATGCTGGCAGAAGCCAGGAGCGCGCTCGCCAAGCGGCTCGATGGCTCCGCTGGATTGTGGATGGAAGACAAGGGTGCAGCGTTCGCCTTGCACTGCCGCGGCGCGGAGCCGTCCGCGTTTGGGCGTGCGCACGCGGCAATCGAGGGACTGCGCGGGGAGTTCGGCCGTTGGCTGAGCGTAACCGGCGGAGACTGCGTCTGGGAGGTGATGCCGCGGGAACTGCGGGGAAAGGGCGACGCGGTTCGCCTGCATTTGCGTCACGCCCGAAGCGGCGCATTGCCGGTCTACATCGGAGACGACGCCGCCGACGAGCCGGCATTCGCGGCCGCTTCCCACGGCATTACGGCTCGCGTCGGCGCGGCGCGCCAGACCCGCGCCGCTTTCCGGCTGCGCAATCCGTCGGAAGTTGGCCGGGCGCTCGAAAAACTCGACCTGGAGGTCCCATGAAAACCGCGGAGTCGCCGTTCGGTTTTGTCGCTGCGTCTTACCTGACGCGCATCAACAACCAGCAAGCATCCAGTCTGAACGAGCTGCGCGCTGGCCTGGATCATGCCAGTGATGCCTCCATCTTCTACCATACGTTCCAAAGCCTGGGCCGGCACCATTTTCTGGTGGAAAGCTTCTCCAACGACTTTGCGCAATGGGTGATGGCGGCGCTCAACCGTCCTGTTTTAGCCGAATGGCTGGGCGGGCTGGATATCCGCGACTACGTCTCGCTGGCCGATTTACGGGGCGACCTGCGGCGGCTGACCACGGAATACTGTGACGCGCATTCGGCGGAAGCCGGCGTCACCGCGTTCGAGCCGTTTTATTTCTGCGAGAGCGTGGAGGTGGCCGTGCCGCTCGGTTGGGAGGCGCACACCCTGGAAGAGTTTCGCGGCTCCCTGGTACACCTGAGCCACTCGTCTTTTTACTACCACTTCATCGCATCGCGGCTTCGCTTGCAGTTGCGCACCAACGATTTTTCGCAGTGGCTCTCCGGCAGCCTGGAAGCGGACGACCTGGCGCGCCGCGTGAACCGTATCGACATCTACACCAACACGCTGGACAGCGCACGGGAAGAGATGGTGAGTCTCATCGACCGGGAGGTGCAGCGGCAATGATCGCAGCCGGCCCTACGCTTGACCGGTACGTGCCCCTACTGGGAAATGAGGTGGAGGAGTTGCGCGCGCTGGCCCGCCCGTTGGCCGGCGCGGAAGTTCTGATGGTCAATTCGACGGCGGTGGGCGGGGGAGTGGCCGAGCTGCTGGGCCGCGTGGTGCCGCTGTTAGAAGAGCTGAATCTGCGCGCGGAGTGGCAAGTGTTCGCCGGCGGCAAGGATTTTTTCGAGGTAACCAAAGCCTTCCACAATGCGCTGCATGGCGGAGCGTTCCACGGGGGGCCGGAAGCCTTCGAGGTATTTCGCTCCTACAGCGAACGGAACCTGGCGCGTCTGCACCTGGACCGCGAATTCGTCGTGATTCACGATCCGCAACCGGTGGCCGCGATCGATGGCCGGCCTGCGGGGCCGGGCCACTGGGTCTGGCGGTGCCACATCGATCTCTCGAATCCGAACCCGGCGGTGTGGGAGTTCCTGCAGCCGTGGGTGGTGCGTTACGACGCGGCAGTTTTCTCTTCGCCATCGTTCGCCCGGCAGTTGCCTTGTCCGCAGTACCTGTTCTACCCGTCGATCGATCCGCTCGCCGACAAGAACCGGACGTTGGAGCCGTCCTTTGTGCGTTCGGTCCTGGAGCATTACGGGATCGATCCAGGCCGGAAGCTGCTGGTGCAGATTTCGCGCTTCGACCGGCTCAAGGATCCGGTGGGTGTAGTGCGCGCCTACAGAATCGTGAAACGATACTTCGATTGCCAACTGGTGCTGGCGGGCGGCACGGCGGACGACGATCCGGAAGGCGCCGCGGTGCTGGACGAAACGCGCGAGGCTGCGGCTGGCGATCCTGACATCCACCTTCTACAACTGCCTCCCGACAGCCCGCTGGAGATCAATGCTCTGCAGACCGCGGCCACCATCGTCATTCAGAAAAGTCTGCGGGAGGGTTTTGGGCTGACCGTGGCGGAAGCGCTGTGGAAGAAGAAGCCGGTGGTGGCGTCAGCCGTCGGAGGTATCCCGACGCAGGTGGTGCACAAGCAAACCGGTCTGCTGGCGCACTCGGTGGAAGGCACGGCCTACCAGATTCGCTATCTGCTGGCGCACCCGGAGCTAGCCGCGCGCCTGGGCGCGCAAGGCCACGAGCACGTGCGGGAGCAATTCCTGATCACCGGCAACGTGAAACGGTACCTATGCCTGTTTCTGCACATGCGCGGAAAACTCTAGGGCGTTCCTCTTCGACTTAGGCTTATCAGACGCCGCGAAGTTTACAGTTGCAACCGGCGTAATATTGTGAGTTTTTGCCCTGTATGGTTCGGTACTCCTGTAGTACAAAAGTCTGGATTTGGGACTGTATCGGGACTGCCCTTAAATGCGATAAGTAACTAGTAGATGTTGCCACTATGAGCTATCGCCACTTTTCACTCAGGTGCGGATGTGGGGCCGTGCCAGCGCGGATCGAAGAAGTCGGCGTCACCGACGAACGGGAACTCGTCATCCATTGGTGGTGCGAGGAATGCCAGAAAACGGTATACGCGAGTAAGTCGCTCGCCGATTGCTGGCGGGAATGCCCGCGCCCGGAAGATCCTGTCGACTTTGACGAACACTTCCTCGATAGTATCGGGGTCAAGCTGCCGGATTAGGCCGAGAAGAAACGCGCCCGCAAGCGGGCGTTGGCAAACTTGAAGCCTGCCCACCTCAGCGGAAGTTCTCCGTCAACACGAGAGCCGTTTGAACGTGATCTACGGATGAGTAAAGAACGTACCGGCCATCCGGGGAAACGTTGAAGGTAGAAGCGGACGAGGGGTCGGTGACTGGCAGGCGAACCAGTTCCCGGCTCTTCTTGCTTTGAAGATCATAGAACCTGATGGCTGCGGTGCGCTCCTCTCGGTCGAGCTCCAGATAGTACAGTCCGGCCGCTGCGGTCTGAAAGGCGGCGAAGCGGGCATCGTGGTCGGGTGCGATCACCTCTTCTTCGGCGCCGCCCGCCGTGGGGACTCGCCAGATCGACCGTTCCCTGCGGAAATACACATACTGGCCATCGGCCGATTCTTCGGGCTCGCCGTCGCCCCAGTTGTTGGTGAGCTTCTGTTGCTGTTGGCCGTCGGCGCGCGCCTTCCATAACTGACCCATGGACTGGAAATAAACCCGCTGCCCATCGTGCGACCAGGAGATTTGATGGCTGTCTCCTGGCAACTGGACGCGCGCAGGCTCGGTGTGTCCATCACTCGCCACCCGATCCACGTCTATCGAGTTGGAGGACGTGGTGACAAAGCCGCGGACCACCACCAGAATCGTGCGGCCGTCGGGTGACCAGCTCGGGCGGCTGATCTGGAAGGCTTTCAGATGGGTGATGGGTGCGCGATGGCTGGCATCGGCATCGCCCACCCAGATCTCCAGATTGCCGGTCTGACTGGAAATGTTGGCGATCCTCTTCCCATCCGGAGACCAGCTCGGCGCGTATTCGCGGCCGTCGGAACGGATCAGGAGGCGTGCGCTCGATCGAGGATTGGACGCGGTAAGATCGATACGCCAGATGGCGTCGAGCGCGGGCGTTTCGGTAAATGCCAGGCGGTGCCCGCCGGGCGCGACGGCGGGGAATGCCGGATTTCTGCCGCTTGCCAGCACATTGCGCGGGCTGCCGCCGGATGCGGCGACGCGCCAGAGTTTGTGCTGGTCGACGCGGTTGGCAGCGTAGATCACATCCCGGCCATCGGCCGACCAGGAGATGCCCTGAATGGCGGTGTTCTCGAAAGTGAGGCGCCGCAGGTTGCTTCCCGACAAATCGGAGAGAAAAATATCGCTGCCGTCACGGCCGTCGCTGTCGTTATCGTGGCCGGTCTTGTCGGACGACTGCCGCACAAAGGCGAGCGTAGCGCCATCGGACGAAATGGCGGGGGAGCTATCGCCGTGCGAGCCGGCGGGCGGTTGGGTGACACGTCGGGGCGCGCCGCCGGCCGCAGAGACGACGGCGATGGACGGCGGCTGAGCTTTCGCCCACTGAACGACGTAGAGCGACTGGCCATCGCGCGTCCAGCAAACCGCGGGCTGCGCCGTGGGCGGTGGAACGGGAACCGGAAAATCGGCCACCTGGCGTGGCTCGCCGCCGCCGGCCGGAAGCACCATGTACCGCGCGCGATCCTCATCCACACGCAGAAACGCGATGCTGGCGCCATCCGGCGACCACGCCGGACCGAGATCGCTGGCCGGTGAGCCGGTCAACTGCGTCGCGGCGCCACCTGCCACGGACCGCACGCGAAGGTGGTAGGGAGCGTTCCTGCCGGCCTCGCGCGCGCTGAAAGCCAACCGTTTTCCATCGGGAGAGAAAGCAGGCGACGCCTCGGCTCCGTCTTCATGAGGCAGTTTCACGCGTTTGGGCTCGGTGGAAGGCCCTGTAACCAGGCGGCTTAGAACGCTCACTCCACCGCCGATGAGGCACAAACCAAGAATCAGCACGACCGCCGGGCGGCGGAAAAATGCAGCGGAAGACATATGTTCGTATTATCGCCCTTCCCCATAAGGACGGCCCTGGTCGATAGGAATTACTGGTTAGAGGCGGGAGTTGCCGGCGCAGGTAAAACAGGCCATCGCTTCTGGTGGCCTGTCGCGCTTCCGCCGGGGGCCGGCATTTTGACAGACGACAAAACCCGATCGTCCGTCCTACCTCCGTACGTCAAAGCCCTTCGCAGGCCGAGGACCTGCGCCACTTTGTGCCACAAGCATGCTGTTAGAATCGGGTTCTCCATGAGGCTTAACATTCTTTTGTTGCTCATGTCGGTTTGTCTGCTGGGNNGGGGAGATCAGCTTTCTGGCTCCGGTTCTCGGCCGCCAGGCGGTCGCGGTATTCACCGGTGAGGGACGGTTCCACTTGAAGCCCGCCCTGCCGACCGAAACCGCGCGCCTGCGGTTCACCGTCGGCGCGCCCGAGATTGACGAGGAGTTCGATGCCGCGCTGCTGTATTTCACCGATGGCACCGTTGAGGAAGTCCGCGGACAGGCCAAATCAGGACCGGTGTCGGCGAAGAACGAGGCCGAGTTCCAAAAGTTCCACTCGCAGTTACGCTCGCGCGTCGAGACGCCGCGCAGCTTCATGGAATACGAAATGTTCGGCGAGCGCATCCCCAACCTGGAGGCGCAGGTGCTTGCCGAGTTGTACAATCCCGCGCACGCCGGCTCTTTCATGGCGCTGCTCCACGCGCACAAACATCCGCAAATGCGTTTTCTGATCCGGCCGCAAGGCGCCATCCCCTCGATGGGGCCCGAAGAGGTAGCTCTCATCAACGTGGACCCGGGCGACGAACAGGATGGCATCTGGTACATGTCGCACACCGTGGCGGAGATCCGCGCGCATACGTATTCCTCGAACGAAGAAAAGCATGTAATTGCGCCGGAACACTACGACATGGATGTTCACGTGGGAAAAAACGACCATCTGGCCGCCAAGGCCACCTTGCGTTTCAAAGCCGTGCGCGACGGCGATCGAGTGATCGCCTTCAGCCTGCTCCCCCATCTGCGCGTTTCCAGCGCGAGCCTGGATGGCAAAGCCATCGACTTCATTCAGGAGGGGGTGAAACAGGATGCGGAACTGTCGCTGATTCTGCCCCAGGCCACGGTGAAGGACCATGAATACACGGCCGAGATGGACTACGAAGGCAACAAGGTCGTTTCCAAAGAAGGCAGCGGCAATTACTCGGTGGGCGCGCGAGAGAATTGGTATCCGGCGGTGTCGGTGTTCCGTGACCGCGCCACTTACGACATTACTTTCCACTCGCCGAAAGGACTGACCTTGGTCGGCGTAGGTAAACCCGGCGGCGAGAAGAAGGAAGGCGGCGACGTGGTGACCGAATGGAAATCGGACGAGCCGCTGCTGGTCGCCGGGTTCAACTATGGCGACTTCAAGAAGAAGGAACGCGTCGACGATGTGGACAAGTACAGCCTGGAAGCATACGCCACCACTGAGCCGCCGGATTGGCTGAAAGCCGCCTCGGGAGGGTCGCCGCTCGACGACCTGGGCGGCGCGCACCAGGGCGGCGGCGGATCTAGCGGCATCCTGCTGACGCCTTCCGCCATGGCCGACCACGTTCTGGTGGACGCGCTGAATTCGGTGCGCCTGTACACGCAGTGGTACGGTCCCACCGCCTATGGGCGGCTGGCGGTGACCCAACAGCCGGCCTTCGACTTCGGACAGTCCTGGCCCACGCTGATCTATCTTCCGATCAGCGCGTTTCTCGATCCCACCACGCGCTGGCGTTTACTGGGCCGCAATACCTTCCGCTTCTCGAAGGAGTTCATCAACGTGGTCACCGCGCATGAGGTGGCCCATCAATGGTGGGGCCACACGGTAGGCCAGGCCTCCTACCACGACAACTGGCTGTCGGAAGGCTTCGCCGATTTCTCCGCGGGGTTGTTCCTGGAGGCGACCCTGCCCACCGGGGACGACTCACAGAAGTTCTGGGACAGCGAACGCCGGATGCTGCTGGAGAAGAACCAGTTCGGCTTCCGGCTCAACGACGCGGGTCCATTGTGGATGGGCATTCGCCTGGATTCATTCAAGACCCATGGCGCCAACCGGGCCGTCACCTATGGCAAGGGCGCTTTCGTTCTGCACATGCTGCGCTACCTGATGCAGGACCGGCAAACCGGCGACCAGGCCTTCATCGAAATGATGCACGACTTCTTGACCACTTACCACGGCAAGGTAGCTTCCACCGAGGACTTTCAGCGCATGGCGGAAAAGCACATGCGGCCGGACATGGATCTGGAAAAGAACGGGCACCTGAATTGGTTCTTCTACGAGTGGGTTTACTCGACCGATGTGCCCAGCTACCGCCTGGAGTACACGCTGGCCGACGCGGATGGCGGGAAGACCCTGCTCACCATGAAGATCACGCAGGAAGGCGTCGAGCCATTGTTCAAAATGCGCGTGCCGGTGTATCTGGACTACGATGGCAAATTAGCCAAGTTAGGCACGGTGCCAATGAGCGGCAATTCAACCAGTGACGAGTTGAAAATCACGCTGGCGAAGCGCCCGCGCCGCGTGTTGCTGAACGCGAATGACGACATATTAGCCGCGGCGGTGGTGCAGAAGTGAGACACTACACCGCCAGCGCTACAGCATCGCAAAGTGGGACCGGCGCTTCCGCCCGTCAACCGGCCCTACCGTAGTTGCCCTTCGACCTCCCGCAGCCAGTCGGGCGGCTTCAGAACTTCGCGCGGTTTGCTGCCATCCGGGGGGCCGATAATGCCATCGCGCTGCATCATATCGAGGATGCGGGCGGCGCGGCCATAACCGAGGCGCAGGTGGCGCTGCAACGTGGAAGTGGAAGCCTTGCCCATTTGCAGCACCAGGCGCACGGCCTCTTCGTACATCGGGTCATGCTCTTCGCTCACTCCATCGCCGGCGGCCTCGGGGTCTTCTTCATTGGGCGGCGCGACCAGGAACGATTGGTCGTACTCCGGCGCAGCCTGCGCCTTCCAGAAATCGACCACGCGGTTGATTTCGGTTTCGGTGACGAACGCGCCATGGACGCGCGTGAGGCGCGACGAGCCCGGCGGCAGGAAGAGCATGTCGCCCTTGCCCAGCAGGTGCTCGGCGCCCATCACGTCGAGGATGGTGCGGGAATCCACGCGCGTGGCGACGCGGAAGCTGATGCGGGCGGGGAAATTCGCCTTGATGAGCCCGGTGATCACGTCCACGCTGGGGCGCTGCGTGGCCAGCACCAGGTGCATGCCGACGGCGCGCGCCATCTGCGCCAGGCGCGTGACGCTCTCTTCCACGTTGCGGCCTTCGAGCATCATCAGGTCGGCCAGTTCATCGATCAGGATCAGGATGTAGGGTAGCGGGCGCAGTTCTTCCTGCGTCGCATCCGGCTCGCCGAACAGATCGCGCGGCTCTTCCTGCAACTTGCGGATCTTCTTGTTGAACTGCTCGATGTTGCGCACGCCGTATTCGGCCAGCAGGCGCAGGCGCCGCTCCATCTCGAGCACCGCGTTGCGCAGCGCGTTGGTGGCCTTCTTGGGATCGATGATCACCGGCGTGAGCAGGTGCGGAACGCCCTCGTACATGCCCAGTTCGACGCGCTTCGGATCCACCATGATCAGCCGCACTTCGTCGGGCGTGGCCTTATAGAGGATCGACATGATCATCGAGTTGATCATCACGCTCTTGCCGGAGCCGGTGGAACCGGCGATCAGCAGGTGGGGCATGCTTTCGAGCGCCGCCATCCGGATGCGGCCGTTGATGTCCTTGCCGAGCGGGATGGTCAATCGCGAGTGCGACTGTGCGAACTCTTCGGATTCGAACATCTGGCGCAGGCCGATCAGCTCGCGGCGCGTGTTGGGTACTTCGATGCCGACCGTCGGTTTGCCCGGGATGCGCTCGATGAGGATGGATTCGGCTTGCAAACCGAGACAGAGATCCTCGCTGAGGGTGGTGATCCGGCTGTACTTGATGCCGGCCTCGGGCTTGAATTCGAAAGTGGTGACCACCGGGCCGGGATTGATCTGCACCACGTTGCCGAGCACGTTGAACTCTTCGTATTTGGCTTTGATGCGGCCGGCGGTGTCCTTGAGCTCCTGCTCGTCGTAGGGGCTGCGGCCGGGCACTTCGTTGAGCAGTTCGGTGGAAGGCAGATCGTACATTAAGCGGCGCGGCTCGGGCGGCGCGAGCGGAAGCTCGGTAGGAGGCGGCACCAGGGCTGGCGCGGGCTCCGGCGCGAGGTCTTCGATCGGGCAGATGGGGATCTCGGCAACGGCTTCGAATCGGGCGGGTTCATCCATGCTGGCCGTCTCGCGCGTTTGCCAGGGGGGAGCCTCGTCGGCCGCAGCCGCCATGGCTGGAGCGGCGACCGTGGCCGGCTTTGCTTTCTTTGGCTTCTTGTTGAGCTCGGCATCCGCCCGGTTCTTCGCGGCTAGCGCGCGGCGCGCGGCGCGCAGACGCGCTCTTTCCACGGCGCGGGCATGCCTGCGCTCGCGCCACAGACGCCAGGCCAGCGCGAACCGGCGCAGCACTGCCGCCGGGCCTTCGAACCAGCGCCGGGTAGCAGCGAGTGCGAAGCTCGAAACCAGGTAAAGGGAAATTACCAGCGCGGTAGCTGTCACCAACAGCGCGCCGGCTAGATTTAGCGCGTCCACCAGAGAAGTGGCCAACGCCAGGCCGAGCGTGCCGCCCATGCGTACCGTGCCCCCGAACAGCCGCAGCGGCAAGAAGGAAAGCGCGGCACTGGCGGCGAGCGATAGCAGCACGGCGCCGGCGATCTTCATCGCGCCGGCGTGCAATTCGTCGGAGCGTATCCATTTCCAAGCCAGCCCAAAGAGCAGCAGCGGAAACAAAAACGCCGATGCGCCGAACACCTGCAGACAGAGATCGGACAGGTATGCGCCTGGATAGCCGATTAAGTTGAGGGGGCGCGAAGAGGCAGCCGTGTTCCAGGAAGGATCCTGGACATGGTACGAAATCAGACTCAACAGCGTCACCATTCCCGCGAACAAGAGCAGGAAACCGGTGGCTTCGTTCAGCCTTTTATGCTGGGTCGGCGATAAAAGCTTCATCACGCTGGCCGGCGGATGAAAGCCAGAGCAAGTATTATTATGCCAAAAACAATGCGGTAATAGGCGAACGGCTTCAAACCACTGCGCCGCAAATAATGCAGAAACCAGGCGATGACGGCGCATCCGGAAATCGCGCTGACGGCCACGCCCACCACGAAATTGGTGGTGATCAGGTCATGCAGGTGGTGGTGCTTGTGCATCTCCCAGAGAGTCTTCGCCGCGGCGGCCCCGATCACGGGCGTGGAAAGCAGGAAAGAAAAGCGCGCGGCCGCGGTGCGGTCCAGGTTGCGGAAAAGGCCGGCGCTGATGGTGATGCCGCTGCGCGAAACCCCCGGAACCACGGCCAGCGCCTGCGCCAGTCCGATGGACAGCGCGTCCGGGGCGCCCACGGCCGACATGTCGCGCTGCTGGCGCGCCGCGTTTTCCGCCAGCCACATCAGCACGCCGATGGCGATCAGCATGGTGCCGATGACGAACGGGTTGCGCCACGCGCCCTCCGCCTGCTTGTTGAACAGCAGGCCGGCCACACCCACCGGAATGCTGGCGATCGCCAGCAGCCAGAGCAGCATGTGATTGTGCTTGAGTTGCTCGTCGTGGCCGATGCGCATTCCGAACGCCTGTCCGACGATCTGCACCCAATCCTTGAAAAAGTACAGCAGCACGGAGAGCAGCGTGCCGATGTGCAGCATGATGTCGAAGTCCAGGCCTTCGGTGTTCCAGCCGAGAAGCCATGAGGTGAGATACAGGTGCGCGGTACTGGAGACCGGCAGAAACTCGGTCAGTCCCTGCACGATGGCCAGCAGGATCACCTGGTAGATTGGCATAAGCAACCAGGGTACGGCATCGGGGAAAAAATTGGCAAGTGGG
>PLOR01000008.1 GCA_003142185.1 Bryobacterales bacterium | reverse complement strand
TGTCGGACCATGTGTCGGACCATATATCGGACGACGCGTGACGCCGGTGCCACTCGTGGGGACTACGCCCACCACCGAGCCCGGGCTCCATATTCCGTAGCCATACGGGTTATAGAACATGCCGGTGCAAGGAATGTACGTATTCATGTCGTACCAGGAGTTGTACGACCAGAAGCCGGACGCCGGGTAGCCGGAAAATTGGTTAAGCAAGCCCCACGCCGGGCCTGCATAGCCGAACGATGGCATATAGCCAAGACCGGAACAGCCCATGAACGGCATCCCCATCCCTGCCGAGTAGCCCGACCCGTACCAACCTCCGTACGGATTGAACGAACTCGCGCCCGATACGTTCGCCATGGCCATCAGCTCGCCGCGGCGTTCGCTCCAGTGATCCAGCTCATCCGTGTCGGCCGTTTCGAACTTCTTGACCGCAACCTCGGTGTCGCCCAGGCCGCACGTTCTGCCCGCTCCCACCAGCTTGGTTTCGGAGCCCGATAGTACGGCAGCCTCGCCCTTGAACACCTTCAACTGCGCCGGCGCGGAATTGAATCGATAGATGCCGGCCTTGGGAAGCGACACGGCGGCGTTGTTGACGACGAGGGTGACGCTGATGTCCTTATCGATCCGGTCGGCCTCCACGACGGCCTTGCCGCTCAGCAACTCCAGCCGCGTATCGATCAGCCGGTTGGTGATCATTTTGAGGCTGGCGTGGTCGCCCAGACGGAGAGTGACGCCGGGGGTCAGTAGCACCTCCGCGCGCCCATTCTCGGTCGAGAGCACGCTTCCCTCTTTAATGTTCGGGTAGTGGGTTATCGACGATTCCAGGGTGCTGCCATCCAACTGGACTTGGCCTTCCGTGAAATTGACCGTGCCGGATTTGGCGGAAACGACGTATTGCGCCAAACCCGGAGTCGCAGTAAGGGCCAGCAGCGCGCCGGCCAGAAGTGCGATCCCTGTCGGTTTCATCATCCACCTCTCAATTACAGTGTGACTCTATCGCGCGCAAAGTCAATGGCTTGCTGGTAGCTATTTGGAGTCATGGAGGCAATATGGAGGAAGTTTAATACGTGCAACGGGGCGGCATCGGGCCCGGAAGTTTGGCGGGCCCGGACAGCGAGTGGCCGGCAAGTCGTACTACCATCTTCATTTGGTGCCTGCCAACCCGCGAGTCTCGATCCTCATCCCGGTCTACAACGAGGCGGAATACCTGCCGGCGCTGATCGCGCGCCTGCTGGCGGTGCCGCTGTGGGAGGAGGTACCCATCGAAATCGTGGCCGTCGATGACGGTTCCACCGATGGGTCGGCCCAGACTCTGGACGAGCTCGCCCGGCTGCACCCAGACGTAATTCGGGTCATTCGGCACACTCGCAACCGCGGCAAGGGTGCAGCCATCCGCACCGCCATCGAGCACGCTTCGGGAGAGTTTGCAGTCATCCAGGATAGCGACCTCGAATACAATCCGCTCGACCTCGCCCGCGTGCTCGCCCCGCTGTTGGAGGGCCACGCCGACGCGGTCTTCGGCTCGCGTTTCGCCAGCTCCGGCGAGCGCCGCGTGATGTACTTTTGGCACTCGCTGGCCAACCATTTTCTGACCACCGTGGGCAACGCCGTCGCCGACCTGAACCTCACCGACATGGAAACCGGCTACAAAGCCTTCCGCCTGTCGTTGGTGCGCTCGATCCCATTGCGCAGCAACGGGTTCGGTTTCGATCCCGAAATCACCGTCAAACTCGCCCAACGCCGCGTTGCCCTGTACGAAGTCCCCATCAGCTACCGCGGCCGCACTTATGAGGAAGGCAAGAAGATCGGCGCTTGGGACGCTGTATCGGCGTTGTGCGTCGTGCTCTGGTACGGCCTGCGGCGCGACATTTATCGCGACGGCGGCGCGGGCATGCTGGACGCGCATTCGCAAACCCCGCGCTTCAACCGTTGGATGGCGGATACCATCCGCCCCTGGGTGGGCACGCGCGTACTCGAGATTGGCGCCGGTATGGGCAACCTCTCGCGCTACCTGGCCCTGCGCCGTCAACTCTACATTGCCAGCGATATCGATGCCGAGCACCTGGCCCGGCTCCGCGTGCGTTTCCAGCTCCGCCCCAACGTGAGGCTGCTGCGCTGTGACTTGGGCGCGCCAGCGGATTTCGTCCCGCTCATCGGCCAGGCCGACACCGTGATCTGCCTCAACGTGCTGGAACATATTGAGGACGACGCGACCGGCCTCGCCAACATATCGAGCGCGCTCATCCCCGGCGGCGTCGCCATCGTGCTGGTGCCACAGGACCCGGGGCTCTACGGCACGCTCGACGAGGAACTCGGCCACTACCGGCGCTACAGCGAAGCCGAGCTGCGCGCCAAGATGGAAGCCGCCGGCCTGACCGTGGAGCAAGTGCTGCATTTCAACCGCATCACCCGCCCCGGCTGGTGGTTCACCGGACGCGTCCTCAAGCGCCGCAGCTCCAGCCGCATCCTGCTCTGGTTCTTCGACCGCCTGGTCTGGCTCTGGCGCCGCATCGACCGCACGTTACCCTGGCCCGGAGTAAGCGTGATTGGAATCGGACGGAAACGGGAGAGCTGAATCAACTGGCGGAGGGAATCCTCCGGTTCCGGCACCATGATCGGGTGCACGTCATTGGTCGTGGGGCAACAGCCGATCAGTCGGACGTGTGGTGGCTCGCAATATACCGCGCTACCATTTGCATTGGCAGGAAAATGGAAACACGTAGCCTGTTTTCATGGGCGGCGAGCGCGCACCAGCAGCGATGAAAATGGCGGCGCTTGGCGACCTTGCGAAGTCGCGGTGTCGGCGGCGGTGGCCTCAACGCATTTTCAATGACTTGCGGTGTATTTTCGAGAGCGTCACGGGTTTCTGTTATTCAAAAATGGCGGGTTGGTTTCGCATGGTTGGCGCTCATCGTGGCACTGCGTGGGAGGCCATGCGGAGCCAGGCCGCCGCCCGTAGGGCGGGATCGATGTGCTCGGCTCCGGCTTCGGCTTCGTTCATGGCGCGGCTCTAGTGACGTGAAACCAGTCCATCACCTCGCCAACAGTCGCTCCCGCTTCCGGATTGTCAAACACCACGGAAACGGGCGTTCGGGTGTCCCGGAATACCCGAGTGTTTCGCGGCAGGCCGGGCGTGCCGGGCCCCTACGGTCGGCGGTCGACCGAATTTCTGAAAGCGCCTTACCGATCCCTCATTCTTTGCGCTGCGAGGCATGGATCATTGCGCTGATGATCCCATCGCTGAGACCGGCATGCCTGAGCTGCAGCATATCGTCCGTGTCGAGATGGAACTGGGTCGGCGAGGCTTTGATCTTGTCGATGATGACTTGCTCGCTAAGTCCGGCCTCTTTGAGCTTGACAACATCTGCGTTCGTCAGCGCGGCTCCGGCAGGCGGTTTTTCCGAGCTCCCTTGTGCCGGTCTGGCGGGCGCACTGGCCCGCGCGTTCTGGAGCTTGGCGAGGGACAAGGTTACACGATCTTTGAAATCAGCCGCATCGTGGTGCCCGGGCGGCGCGGCGCCCGCCTGCGTCTGCAATTCGCAACTGTTTCCCTGGGCGATCAGGACGACCGAGATGGTGCGCTTCGCGGGACCGCCGCCGACGTTGTACGAAGCGCTCATCGCGGCGTTGTCGATATTTTGGACCCAGTACTTCCCTGAGTTCTTGAGGGTATCGCTGACTGCGGGCCACAGCGCCCTGCAAGGGACGTTAAACACATCCTGGTGCGTGCCGGCGAACGCGGGTACGGCAAGGGCCAGCAGCAGAACTACGATTACGAGTCGCTTCACGAAAGGTCCTCCTGAATCGGAATTACCAACGGTGTTATTGTGGCCGGAACTTCCATTTCGGATGCCAGCCCCTGTTTAGTATATCCCCAGCCGCCTTCCGGGGAACCGGGACAGCCTCTACTGCGCGATCAATCCCTACTGCGCCAATTCCTCCGCCGCCGGTCGCGCCACTCAATTCCCCGCCCTACTTCTTGGGACTCCGAATCGCTCCCGCCAGATCCGCCGCCAGCGTCCTTGCCGCGTGCGTGTACCGATTCCTCATTCTTTGCGCTGCGAGGCATGGATCATTGCGCCGATGATCTCCTCGCTGAGCCCCGCTTGCTTGAGCTGCAGGAGATCGTCCGTGTCGAGCTGGAACTGGGCCGGCGAGACTTTGATCTTATCGATGATGATCTGGTCGCTAAGTCCGGCCTCTTTGAGCTTGAGCACATCCGCGTTGGTTAGCGCGCGTCCGGCAACTGGTTTTTCCGAGCCCCCTTGTGCCGCCGGATTGGCGGCAGCTTCCGGTTGGGCGGGCGCACTGGCCCGCGCGTTCTGGAGCTTGGCCAGGGACGCGGTTACACGATCTTTGAAAGAGCCCGCATCGTTGTGCTTAGGCCCGGCGCCGACCTCCGTCTGCATTTCGCAACTGTCTCCCTGGGCATGCAGGACGACCGTGACGGTGCGCGCCCCGGGACCGCCGCCGGCGGTGAACGAAGCGGTCATCTTGGTGTTGTCGGTACCTAGGATCCCGTACTTCCCTGAGTTCTTGACGGTATCATTCACTGCGGACCACAGCACGCTGCAAGGGACGTTAAACACGTCCTGGTGCGTGCCGGCGGCGAACGCGGGCACGGCAAGGGTCGGCAGCAAAGCTACGATTACGAATCGCTTCACGAAAAGTCCTCCTTATCGAAATTACTAACGATGACATCATAGCCGGAACTTCCGTTTCGCGCGTCCGGCGACTGTTAAGTATACACCAGCCGCCTTCCTTTGATGCCTCGAATTACTGACGCTCGCAGTGACGATCACAGCGTGGGGGAGCAATCGGGGACCAATTACACCGTTCGAAACCAGGGGACGGGACGCAACCTTCTTCGGAGCGGGCGAGGTTTCGATCCCGGTGAGCCTCATTGCTGGCGGTGCTGTTGCATCAGATGGCGCAGATAGGCGTTGATTCGAGTCTGATATCCATCACCGGTTGCCTTCAACCACGCCACGACGTCCACATCAAGCCGAATCGTAACGGTGGTTTTCTTGGGCCGGTAGAACCTGCCGATCACGGCATCCGACGGAATCTCCCGAATTTCGGGAATGTCGGACAGGTCGATTTCGCGGTCCGGCCTGGCGGCGAGCTTCTGAAGCTCTTTGCGTTTCTCAGCCGATAGCTTGCTCATAGAGCCACCTTTCCTTCGTGGTCGCGCGACGGGCCGCCAGGTCCGCCGCCAGAGTCTTCGCCGCGTGCCTGTGCAACGCGACGGGGGCGTCTACCGGAAAGGAATGTCCACTTCGGTGTAGCTGCCCGGTGTTGCGGCGTTCACGGCGGCGGCGACTCTTTCGATGTATCGGCGTAAAATCGGCCATTGCTGATTTCCGAGAACAAGGAAGGCGATTTTTCGGCCCGTCAGGTTTTGCTGGTATCGAATGTTCTTGTCGGTCGTCAGCAAAAGGTCGAAGCCTGCGGCCTCAGCGGCCTCTATTAGTTCGCCGTTAACAAGCCTGTCCCATCCACGTTCGATTGCTTCCACGACTACATGACCTTTGAGGGCATAGCGAAGCGGCGCGGGGGTCCCGTTATCAAAGAGTATGAGCATCGACCATCGAAGCGGGGGGTTGCACTACAGGCGGCGCGTCGAGACTCCGCGCCGCGAATTCGAGCACGGCTGACATCTGTTCCCGCGTGACGTGAAACCAGTCCATCACCTCGCCGACAGTCGCTCCCGCTTCCAGATTGTCAAACACCACCGAAACGGGCGTTCGGGTGTCCCGGAATACCCATGCGCCGCTACGCTTGCCGGGGATGCTCTCCACGGCAGGGCATTGCGACCAGTCGAGACTTGCCATGATCCGCGCTCCTTCCTTGAGAATACCCTGTTACGCTGCCGCGCCGGGGCATGGGAAATCGGAAATCGGAGATGCGCCCCCCTACTTCTTGGGATTGCGAATCGCTCCCGCCAGATCCGCCGCCAGCGTCCTTGCCGCGTGCATGTAGGTTTCGTTGTTGGTTATGCGGTCCAGCATCGGCAGGAACTGCCCAGCGCCCACCACCCGGTGGCCCTCCATCGCCGCATCGAGCGTCTCCAGCGCATGCATCACACCCAGGTGATCGTACTTGGCCGCGCGCTCCAGATCGATGCGAAGCTCGGCGGATTCCGCCATTCGCTCGAACCAGTCGAGCAGCGTCTGCGCCGCCACATCCTCGGAGTAATTGAACTTGACTTCGCTCTTGCCGTCGTCGCTCTCATAGCGCAGCAGCTTGGTCCCCATGAAAGCGACTTTGGCCGGCGATTCGAGCGGATGCCGGAAATAATCCAGCTTCTCCGCCAGCGCGAAAACCGCCGCCGCCTCTTCTTCCGATAGCTTGAACTTCAGCGGCAATTCCTCGTCGGGGGCCTCGCGGTATTCGGCGTCGCCGGTCTTCTCGACGCGCACTTCGAAATACGCCGGGGCGCTGCCGGGAAATGTCCTCGAAAAAAACAGCCGCGCGGCGCCGCCGCCCGCGCTCGAAGCCGTCGCTGTCGAGAGCAACAGGCAGAGCCACCGCGCGCCGTTCATGCCTGTTCGATCCTCGCCCGCGTGGCCTCGTGAGTGGCGTGGCAAATCGCCACCGCCAGCGCATCGGCCGCGTCCTCGGATTCAATCGGATGGTCGAGCTTCAGCAACGATTGCACCATCAACTGCACTTGCGCTTTTTCCGCCCGCCCGTATCCCACCACGCTGGTCTTCACTTCCAGCGGCGAATACTCCGCCAGCGGCACGCCCGCTTCCGCCACCACCAGCAGCGCCACGCCGCGCACTTGCGCCAGCTTCAGCGCCGTCTGCACGTTGGCCGAATAAAACACTCCCTCCACCGCCGCCCGATCCGGAGCGTGCTCCCGCAGCAGAGTCCGCAGTTCGTTGGCGATTTTGAGCAGCCGCTTTTCAAACGGCGCTTTCGCGTTGGTGCAAATGGTCCCGGCGGCCACCATGCGATGCAGGCGCCCGTCGCTCGCGATGATGCCGTATCCGGTGCGCGCCGACCCGCAATCGATGCCGAGCACCCGCACGTCAGCGCTCGAGGGCCTCCATCTCCTTCTCGTCGATATCGAAGTTGGAGTACACGTTCTGCACGTCCTCGTGCTCTTCCAGCACATCGTTCAGCCTCAGCATGCCCGCCGCGCTCTTGCCCTCCAGCTTCACCAGATTCTTCGGAACCATGGCAATCGAAGCTTCCAGGACCGGAATGCCCGCCGCCTCCAACGCTTTCTGCACCGCCTCGTGCGCTTCCGGAGCCGAGAGGATTTCCCAGCTTTCGCCTTCCTGCCGAAGATCGTCGCCGCCCGCTTCGAGCGCCACGCTCATGAGCTGGTCTTCGCTCGCCTTTTCGCCGGCCACGAAGATCTGGCTCTTGCGCTCGAACATCCAAGCCACGCTGCCCTGCTCGCCCAGGTTGCCGCCGTTCTTCGAAAAGGCATGGCGGAGTTCGCTCACCGTCCGGTTGCGGTTGTCCGTGGCCACGTTCACCAGCACCGCCGCGCCGCCCGGCCCGTAGCCTTCAAACATCACTTCGTCGATCTGCCCGCCCTCGATTTCGCCGGTGCCGCGCATGATCGCTTTCTTGATGTTGTCCGACGGCATGCTCGCCGCCTTGGCCGCCAGCACAGCGCTGCGCAACCGCGGATTGCCGTCCGGATCGCCGCCGCTGCGCGCGGCGATCGTGATTTCCTTGATGATGCGCGTGAACGTTTTCCCGCGCTTGGCGTCCGTAGCCGCCTTCTTGTGCTTGATAGTGGCCCACTTGGAATGGCCTGACATGGTGAACCTCGGAGTGACCCCGCCTCACACGGCCGGGAAAAAACTGCTCATGAATTCGACTCATTGAGAATAGCAGAATGCGCCCGGCCCGCTCAAGGCAAGCCTTCAACATTTACCATTTGGCGCTGTTGCGCCGGCGGACGAGCCGGCGTGGGTGAAGCTCCGCCACATAGCACGATATACTCGTACCCATGAGCAAGAGGCTCCAGGTTGTGCTGCCCGACCGCGAAATGGCGGATATCCGGGCCTTGGCCGGACGCGAACGACTGACCGTCGGTGAGTGGGTCCGCCGCACACTGCGCGAAGCTCGCACGCGCATGTCCGTGAACGACCCGGAAGCCAAGCTGAAGGCGGTCCGGCGTGGATCTCTGTACTCGTTTCCCACCGCGGACCTCGATCGGATGCTGAGCGAGATCGAACAGGGCTATCGGCAGCGCGATAGAGCGCGCGAAAATGCCTTACGATGGGATTGAGGCTGCCATGGGCAAACGGGAGCTGATCACACGCGAACTGGATCGGATGCCGGAGCAAGATCTGGACAGGCTCCTGGCGTTCCTGCGGTCGCTCAAGGACGCGCACGCCGAGACCGCGATGCCGGCGCTGGCGGCCGAATCGTCACTGGCCAAGGACTGGCAAACGCCTGAGGAGGATGCGGCCTGGGCCAATCTGTAAGAGGCGACGTCGTAGTCCTCAACTTCCCTTTTTCGGACCTCAGCCAGGCAAAGCGGCGGCCGGCCCTGGTCATCGCGACACTCAAAGGCGACGACGTCATCCTGTGCCAGATCACCAGCCAGGCGAGAGCCGACGAGTATTCGGTTCCGCTTGACGACACGGATTTTGTCTCTGGCGGTCTTAGCCAGAGCAGCAGGGTTCGCCCCAATCGGCTATTCACGGCCGATGAGAGCATCGTCGTCTACCGCGCCGGTCGCGTGTCCGAAGCGAAGCTAAGAGAAGTAGTGGACCGCCTGACGGCGATTATCCAGCAGACCTGAACCCTACCACACCCGGCACGCGTTGGCGCTCACCATCGGCTGGCCGGCCTGGCAGGAAAACGCCCGCTGAAACTCGGGCATATTTTGTACCACGCCATTGACCCGCTCCTTGCCCGGCGCATGCGGGTTGGTCTTAACCTGCATGCGCAACGCCGCCTCCCGCTCGTTCACGCACCACACCTGGCCGAACGCCAGAAACAGCCGCTGCTCGGGTGTGAAGCCGTCGATCTTCTTTTCCGTGCCGCCGATCGTGTTGAGCAACGCCATCAGCGCGATGCGCACGCCGCCATTGTCCGCCGTGTTCTCGCCCAGCGTCAGCTTGCCGTTCACCATTGCGCCCGGCGCCACCTCGAATTTCGAGTACTCCCGCTCGATGCAGGCCGCACGCTTTTCGAATTCCTTGGCGTCCTCCGGCGTCCACCAGTCGCGCAGGTTCCCCTTAGCGTCGAACTGCCGGCCCTCGTCGTCGAAACCGTGCGTCAGTTCGTGGCCGACCACCATGCCGATGCCGCCGAAGTTCACCCCATCGTCCATCGCGTTGTCGTAGAACGGCGGCTGCAGGATGCCCGCCGGGAAATTGATATCGTTCATCGACGAATCGTAGTACGCGTTCACCGTGGGCGGCGTCATGCCCCATTCCTGGCGGTCCACCGGCTTGCCGATCTTCTTCAACTGGCGCTCAAACTCGAATGCGTTGGCGCGCTCGGTGTTGCCCACCGGATCGTCGCGCCGGATCGCCACGCTCGAATAGTCGCGCCATTGGTCCGGGTAGCCGATCTTGTTCGCGATCGCGCGCAGCTTCACCAGCGCCTGCTTTTTGGTCTCCGCCGTCATCCACGGCAATTGTTCCAGGTCCTGCCCGAGCGCCTTTTCGAGTGCGTCCACCATTTTCAGCGTCCGCGCCTTGCCTTCGGCGCCGAACGTCTTCTCGACGAATTTCTTTCCCAGTGCCTCGCCCAGCTCGGCGTCCGTGAAATCCGCGCAACGCTTCCAGCGCGGCCGTATCTCGGTGGTCCCGGTCAGCGTCTTGCCGTAAAAGTCGAAGTTCTCTTTGACGAACGCCTCCGGCAGCAGGGGCGCCGCAGCATGCAGCACGTGCCAGGTG
The DNA here is from genome assembly GCA_003142185.1 of Bryobacterales bacterium. Taxonomy (GTDB): domain Bacteria; phylum Acidobacteriota; class Terriglobia; order Bryobacterales; family Bryobacteraceae; genus Bog-375. The sequence goes on along the minus strand of PLOR01000008.1, from coordinate 1,208 downwards.
AGATAGGTCTTCCAGTCCGCCAGGCTGAATCGTCCGATCGCCCCGTTCAGCGCCTCCATGTATGCGGGCCACGCCACGTTGACGGATGCGAATTCGGGCGCGCCGCTCGCGCGCAGATACTCGTTCCAGTGAAATACCGGGCTCAGCGTTTCCATTTCCCGCGTGGCGATCTTGTGATAGACCTTCTCCGGATCGCGGCGAGACACAATGTCGAGCGACCCTTGCGCCAACGCGGTTTCCATCTTCATCACCGTCTCCGCGCCTGCCCTGGCCTCGGCCGCGGTCTCGCCGGCCAGAACGAACATGCGCGCCACGTGCTCCACATACTCGCCTCGCAGCTTCGCGCTCTGCGCGTCCTGCTTCAGGTAGTAGTCGCGTTCCGGCAGTCCCAAACCGCCCTGGTCCACTTGCGCGATCACCTGGTTGGAGTCCTTGAAATCCTGCCCCGAGCTGAACTGGAACATCACGTCGGCGCCCTCGCGCTGCAAACGCGCGACCACTGCCGCAAGCTGTGCCTTATCCCGCAAGCCGCGGATCTGCCCGAGTTCGTCTTCGAGCGGCTTCAGCCCTGCGGCCTCCACCGTCTTTTCATCCATGCAAGCCGCGTAGTAGTCGCCGATCAGGCGCGCCGTCAGGTCGCGGCCTGCATCTGGCTTGCTGGCCGCCTCCAGAATCTCGCGCAGCACGTCGCGATTTCGCTCTTCCAACTGGTCGAACCGGCCCCATCGCGCCTGGTCCGCCGGAATCGGATTATTCTTCAACCAACTGCCGCAGGCATACTGGAAGAAATTCGTGCATGGATTGGCGGTCGCGTCGATGTTCTTCACGCTGAACCCGAGCGCGCCCGATGCCTTTTCCGGCGCCTGCCCCGAAAGGCTCCAGGCCGCGAGCGAGAAAACCAACAAGATCTTGTGCAAAGCGAGACTCCTTCTTTATCACTTTAGCTCGCGTCACCGCAGGTGGGGCAAGCGCCTTGGGTGTGCGACGCAGAAATAGCGGAACTCTCGATTCCTGGTGAATTCGCACGAATCCGAACGATGGGGATACGCACGGCTTCTCTCTTTCAGGAGGCCTTGTATCAGGGCACGGCTTCAGCCGTGCCGAAGGATCGGGAGAAAGGTTTGGGCTTCAGCCCCTGGGGACGCAGGAAAGCCTCAGCGGCTAAAGCCTTTGGCTACCGATGTGCGGTACGGACCGGGGACATGGGT
>PLOR01000039.1 GCA_003142185.1 Bryobacterales bacterium | reverse complement strand
TTTGCGCCGGAAAGTAGCTAGGCTTGACAGCCTGCGCCGCGCGGCTAAACTTCCAGCTTCCACGGCGCGCGGTAGCGGGCCTCAAGATAAGGCAGGGCTTCGGGTTGCTGGACCGTCATCGCCCGGTCGTCCCAGGTGAGCATAAGGCCATGGCGCATGGAAATGTTGGCCAGCACGCAGGTGAGCGTGGAGCGGACGCAGTTCTCGATATCGCTGGTGGGGTGCTGGCGAGAGCGGATGCACTCCATGAAGTTGCGCCAGTGGGGAAGGTTCATGTCCGCCAGCGTAGGGTTGTTCTCGACGACCGGCGTCGCGCCACGGCCATGCTTGAAGATCGTATAACCGGCGCGGTTGACCATTAGCGTGGCTTTGGTTCCGTGGAAGGCCGTCCCGTAGCCTGAGTTGTACATGGGGAACGCATTCGCGGTGCGGCTTTCGTACGCGCCGATGAAGCCGGGATAGCGGTACGTGACCTGCATGGTGTCCGGCGTTTCGGTGTTGTCGGAAACGTAAAACTTCCCACCCTGGGCGGAAATCCCAATCGGCATGGCTTCGTCGAAAGCGAACTGCACGATGTCGAGCAGATGCACGCCCCAATCGGTCATGTTGCCGCCGGCATAATCCCAGAAATAGCGGAAGGTGGAGTAGTGGTCACTGGCCACGCCCCAGCGGTTGGAGTTGAAGGGGCGCGCCGGCGCCGGCCCCAGCCACAGGTCCCAATCGAGGGTGCGCGGCGGATCGCTGTCCGGCGGGTTGCCCCAGCCTTCCTTTTTGGTGGCGTCAGCCTGAAAAGTACGGCAGAAGGTGATGTCGCCCAGTTCGCCGCTCTTGACGATTTCGCGCGCCTTGCGGAAAAACCCGCCGGAACGCTGCATGGTGCCGCCCTGCACCACGCGCTCGAACTTGCGCGCCGCCTGGATCATCTTCAGGCCTTCTTCGACGTACACGCAGGCCGGCTTCTCCACCCACACATCCTTGCCGGCTTTGCAGGCTTCGACGGCCATGTAGGCGTGCCAGTGATCGGGCGCGGCAATGCACACCGCGTCCACCGACTTGTCGGCCAGAATCTCACGAAAGTCGCGAACGGCTTTGACGCCGGCGAAACCGCCCTTGCGCGCCCGTTCCACCGCGGCATCGAGCGCCGGCTGGTAGACATCGCAAACCGCGACAATTTCAAAGCCGGGCACGTTCGCGCAGTAACCGATATTTCCGGAGCCCATGCGGCCCACGCCGATGAAGGCGATGTTGACCTTGTCGTTGGCGCCTTTCAGGTTCCCGGTGAACAGCGACGAAGTGAGGGCCGCGCCGCCGGCCAGCTTGAGAAACGCACGGCGATCCGCGGATTCGGTTGCCATGCCCTCTGTTGTAGCAGGATTACGGTCACTCGACAGCGCCCTGGGGATGAACCGATACCCTGCCGCGATCCACCAGAATGTCGTCCACCGGCCCGACCACGCCATAGGAGAGCCCGTTGACCACCAACCCGGAGGGTTCGATGCGGATATCGGCGTCGGCGCAGGGCGTGAAGCGGTAGCCGCCATCGCGGGTCCGCTCGGGAGGCGGAACGCTAAAGCGATAGCAGTCGGTCACCACCACGCGATGCGGTCCCACTTTCGCCTCGACGCGTCCCAGCAGCAGGTTGTTGGACCGGCCGCAGGCGGCCAAGAACAACGCAGCCAGCAGACAGGCAATGGTACAGGCTGTTTTCGTCATGCTTGCAACCAGATAGCACTTTGCATTATAAAGCACAGGCAGAGAATAGAGGCGGCCCGCATGAGGCGTCGCCGCGGCTTTCCCCTGTGCAGGCCCATCGCGAAATCGTGAAGAAACTCACTGCGGCCCAAGAAGAACGCTACATCGGCTAAGATAGCTGTTATCCGAGCATGCAATCCAACCATTTTCGGGTCGGACGTGTAACCGGATTCGCCGTGCATGCATTCTTGACTAGAGAGGGACGTGGATGGAAACGCAAACCGGGAAGACGACTGCGCACCAGAGTTTTCGCGTAGACGTGCAACTGCACGACCTGCTGGTCAACAAGAGTGGCCGCGGTCCCCAGAACCTGCTGCCCGCGCCTGCCGAACCGCAGACGCTGCCCGAGCCGGTGTTCCCGGCGCATCCGGAACTGCAATCCCTTGCCGATCCCGAGGTGTTTCCGGACAAACGCGCCTGGCCGGCGCCGCTGGTCTACCGGGCCATGCGCGGCTGGCTGTTTCCCTATTTGCGGTCACGCGTGATGCCCGGGATTTTTCACCCCATCATTGCGTACCTGTTCACGGAGTGGAAGTGCAACCTGGACTGCCACTACTGCTGGGCGTTCGATAACAACGTGAAAGGCATGACCGAGGACGTGGCGCGCCGCTCCATCGACTGGCTGCACGACAACGGCTGCCGCGTGCTGGCGCTGATGGGCGGCGAGCCGCTGCTGCGCCCGCAGTTCGTCCACAAGGTGGTGTATTACGCCGCCAAGAAGGGTTTCTGGATTTACGTGCCCACCAACGGGCGGCTATTGCGGCCGGACGTGATCGACCGGCTGGGCGACGCGGGCGTGGCCACTTTCAACCTGGCGGTGGACACGGTGGACGAAAAGCCGGGCCTGCCCAAGGCGCTCAATCCGATCCGCAAACATTTCGATCACCTGGTGCGGCGGCAGTACCGTTACGGATACACGGTGTTCTTCAACATGAACATCTGCCGCAATAACATGGACGATATCCGCGAGCTGACCGAGATCGCGCGCGAGCACCGCATCGCCACCGACTATCACATCAACGAAACGCCCATGATTCAGCCGGAGCATTTCGCCCATCTGGACGATAACGTAACTTACATCCACCAGGAGGACTGGCCGGCGGTGGACGAGCTGGTGGACTGGCTGATCGAGAAAAACCGGTCCGGATACAAGATGGTGAATTCCGTGCAGCGCCTGAATGAGATGCGCGAGTTCATGCGGGGGAAGCTGCAGGAATGGAACTGCCGGGCGGGGCACAACAACGTGATCATCCGCGTGGATGGCACGCTAGCGCCCTGTTTCCCGATGTATTCGGCCACTTACGATTGGGGCGTGGTGGGCCGGCACAGGTTCGAGACGAAACAACTCGAAGAGATGAAGGACGGCTGCCAGCCGCACTGCTTCTCGACCCTCAACCACAACCTGGCGTACTGTTATGACGCCATGCGCGTGGTGCGCTGGATGGGCAAGCAGGCGATGCGCGGCTTTCAGGGCGCCAGCGGCAGCTTCAGCTAAGAACGCGCCAGGCGGGCCGGGCATGCCCGGCCCCTACGAGTGGGTTGTGGTGGCTATCGTAATCGCGAAGTGGCGTAACTGGATCTTCGACCGGCAGATTCGGTTCTAACGAAAGGACCGCTCCCTGTGGTCGCGGCTCCGTTCGGAGGCGCGACGATTAGGGGGGGCGAGCCTCTCAGACAAAGCCCGCCCCACACTGCGGCGATCAGAACGACAAGTGCAGATCCATCTGCAGGAAGCGCGGGCTGCCGATGGTGTGCTGGATCATCCCCAGGCTGCCGGCCGGCGGAATCGTCGGCGGTCCCTCGTAGCCTGGAAAGAAATCAACGTCGTTGTTGGGCGCGTCGAAATTCGGGTGATTGAAGAGATTGAACGCGTCGAAGTTGAAGCGCAGGCGGAAGCGCTCGCGGATCTGGAATTCCTTGGCGAGCGTGGTATCGATGCGAAACTGAAAAGGCGCGCGGAAGAGGTTGCGTCCAGTAGTCGAATACAGCGATTCGTACAGGTCGCATCCCGTTGCGTCGCACGGAGGAACGCCGCCTTGTCCGGGAGCCAGGAACTGCGGTCCAAAATCGGCTGCGTTCAGGACCGGCTGACCGGCGTTGACGCCGGTGGTTCCCTGCAACTCGGCTTGCTTGGCGCTGACGCCAGCTACCATCGGCACAATGGGGTTCGTGATGTAATCGCTGGATCCGTAGTATTGGCTCGCGACCGATCCCGAAAAGTCGTAGACGCTATAAGGCTGGCCGCTCTGCGCCACGATCTGGGAGCCGATCGTCCAGCCGTTCAGGAAATAGCCGAGAGACGGATTGGTGGTCAGTTTAGGAATCGTATAGCTGATGTTGATCAGAAAAACGTGCGTCTGATCGAAATCCGACGAGGCGTAGTTCGACCTCGGGTCGAGCGGATTGTTGCCGGTAAAGAACAAACCCAAGCCGCTTTGTTCGTCGAGCGAGTGCGACCAGGTGTAAGAAGCGGTGAACTGCAGGCCACTGGATAGCCGTTTGCGGGCTTGAAGCTGCAGAGCATTATAGTTGGAAATACCATCGGCGGTGTATAACACGGAATTCATGTCATAGCCGATATAGGGCACGCGAACCGGCGCATTCCCGGAGTACTCGGGCCCCGGGCATATCTGCTCGAGATCCAGTACCCCGTCGTTGCACCCGCTGAGCGGACTCACTCCGCCATAGGAATAGATCTGGCCGTTTATGGGGTTTTGCGGGGTCGCAATCCCCGGCTGGTTGAACGGAATCGGCAGTATCTCATGCACTCCATGGTTGCCGACATAGCCGGCACTAAAGAGCCAGCTATTGGACAATTGGTATTGAAGATCGAACGTCCAATTGACCGTGTAAGGCAGTTTGTTGCCGATGTTATATCCGCCCATAAGGAAAGGTCCAAAGGCATTGCCCGTCGGATAGCTGCCGCTCGTGGTCTGTGCGAGGTTAGGCAGCAGGGCCTGGAACGCGGCGGCATCGGCCGGCGGCGCCGCCAGCGCGGTGGTGCCGAATGGCGCAGCCAGCGTCGCGCCTTTGGTGGCGAAACCGGCCGACACGAACGGCTCCTGGAGTGTCACACCCAACGGACCATTGAACCCGAAACCGGCACTGGGCGAAAAATCGCTGAACAATTCGCCGCGGTCGTAGTAGATGCCGAAGCCGGCACGCACCGTGAGTTTGGGCTTCGGACTCCACGCCAGCCCGATGCGCGGCGCAAATCCCCACTGGTGTTTCTGCAGGAGTGAGTCGCTGGCGCCCGCCGTTGCAAACGTCGCATTGTTTCCGGCTATCTCGAGTCCGGAATTCGTAATCGTGTTGCTCGACGTATCATAAGAATACAGGCTCGGGTCAAAGGCTGTTAGTCTGCCGTACTTCTCCGTGAGCGGACCATCGAAGTCCCAGCGCACTCCCGCTGTCACCGTGAGATTGCTCAGTACTTTGTAGTTGTCATTGACATACGCGCCCGCAGTGTCCGACCGGTAATAGCGGTTGGAGTTGCCCGCAAACGCGTCCGAGTACCGGCCGGTTCGCACGTTGCCTTCCACGAAGTTCAAGAAGCTGCTGAACCCGAGATTATCCGTTCCGGTGGTCGTAGAGTTATTGAGGACGTTGAGCTGCGTGTGATCCCAATTACCTCCGATGGCGATCGTGTGACGACCCTTCACCCAGTTGAGAGAGGATCCCACTTCCCATTGGTTCTGGTACATGCCCGCATTGCCAAAACTTACGCTGGGACCAAATTCCAGTTCGTTGCTACCTAGGGCGCCGGAAATCTGCATCTGGGGAAACGAGGTAGACCCGAGAAGGCCCATCCCGAAGTCGCCGGGTGTGAAATCCTGACTGGTTTGGGAGTAAGCCCGCATCCGGGTGAATCCCGCGTGCTGCTGCCAGGTCAACGCCGGCGACAGGATCAGCGTGTTATTGATGGCGGCCACCTGGCTGCCGGCGGAAAGCTGCTGTGCAAAGCCAAGCAAGGATCCGACCGCGCCGAAGGGATTGGTGGTGGGGTTGTTTTGCACGTAATACTTCGCGGTGAGCCGGTCCATTTCGCTGAGCACGTAGTCTACGTTCGCCATGCCCTGATCGACGTTGGATTTCGCGTTCGGCCCCTGCACTACGGCGTCATAGCCAAGCGCGTTCGCCGTGGTTGAATTCGTGATCTGCGCGCTGGGGAACAAATACTGCCCGTTGGGCAGCGTCGCCTGCAACATGGCCGCCGCCACGGGACTGACTTGCGAGGTGGTAATCGTCTTACCGTAGCTCGTCTGCATCGCATTCACGATGCCCTGCAAGCTGCGGTCGTTGGTAAGCCCGATAGGAACGTCGACATCCTTGGTGGCATCCGCCGCATCGGCGATGCGAGCGCCCTGGTAAGCCAGAAAATAGAACACCTTGTCCTTCTTTATCGGGCCGCCGAAGGTGGCCCCAAACTGATTGCGGCTGAGAAACGGGTCCTTGTCGGTGATGGCCGGCGAAGCGTTATAGAAAAACGGCGCCGCATTCCAGAAGCTGTTCTGGAATTCCTCGTAAAGCTGGCCATGAATCTCATTAGTCCCCGACTTGGTGATCACGCTGACATGAGCTCCGCTATGGGCGCCTTGGGTAGCGTCATACATGGCGGCGTTCACGGAAATCTCCTGGATCGTTTCCGCCGGCGGTGTGGGCAGGGCCTGGCCAATGGCTCCGTAGACGGATGTGCTGGTCTGAATCGCGCCGCCCGCGCCGAAGTTCTCTCCGATGTTCAGTACGAAGCGGTTCTCGCCCACCTGGCTGGTCGAGTTCCCGTTGAACAGATTGTTGGTATCGACGCCGTTCATCGAGAAGCTGTTGCTGGTGTCGCGATTCCCATTGGCGAAAATCGCCTGGTTGCCCAGCCCCGCGTTGCTGCCTGCGCCGCCCAGCATGTCGGCGTGCACGCCGGGCGTGAGGAGCGCCAGTTGCGTGAAGCTCCCGGTTCCCAGCGGCGTTTCCTGGATGGTCAACTGATCGACCACGTAGCCGTTGGTGGTGTCCACCTGGTTCATCAGCGGAGTCGCCGTCACTTCCACCGTCGTGCTGACCGCGCCCACGCGCAGGTTGCCATCGACAGTGGTGGTGCGATCCGCGTTCACCAGAACCTCGGTGTGCGTTTCGGTTTCAAATCCTTCCTTGGTGATCGTTAACTTGTAGGTCCCGGCCGGCAGGTTCGAGGTCTGGTACGAACCGTTGCCTTGCGTTTTGGCAGTGACCGTAAAGTTGGTCGCGATATTCAGCGCCTTCACGGTCGCGCCGGGCACGGCGGCGCCGCTCGCGTCCTTGACCGTGCCGGTGATCGCGCCCTGAATCTGCTGTGCGCGCAGCGTGGGATAGGCGCCGGCGCAGATCAAGATCGTCCAGCAGATAGCTTTTCTGAGAAAATCCGTCGGTAAACTTTTCATGATTTTTCTCCCCGAGAAACAGAAGCATTCATCGTAAACAGAACCCCTGGTTATGTTGCCCTCCGGCCAAAGCCGGTTCGTGCGCCGGCGGTAGCCAGACGCAACCCCAATACAGCGAGACCGTGCCCATCAACCTCGGAGAATCAGAACGACGAGGGTACCTGATCCTCAATTACAACTTGGTGAAACCTCAGGCTTGGGGGAAACCTCAAATTCCCATTTGTGCGAGTATAGCAGGCCCGAAGCGGTTTCGCGCAAGATGCCCGGATGCCCGGAATGTCCGGACTGCCCCCGGCGAAACTTGCAGCCGATCAGTGTATCGACACAGGGCGCGCGGTCGAGCCGGGAGGCGAGCTTGGCTTGAAATCGGCGTAGTCCAGATTCCTCGAATCCGCGGCCTCCAGAGCGCCTGAGAAGTACGCGGGCAAGTTATCGCCCCAGCTCAAATCGAAGTCGCGAATGCGAAGCCCATCCGCATAGCGCACATAAAGCGCCGGGATGTCGTGCTTGAAAATCGCCTCACTCAAGCTGGTGGCGGTCCAGCGAAGATCGAAGTTGCCGCCGACCGATTGCGCGATTCGCTGTTGCGGCGCCCGCACGTGCATGCGGACTTGCTCCAGGTAAATATCCCGCACAATGCTGTCGGGCGCCCCGTAGATCATCATTCCGCCTTCTGCCTCGATCGTGATATTCGTGAAGTGAATGTCCCGGACGTCCGCTTTTCCTTTGCCCTTGCGCGCTGCGATGTAGATCGGTTCCGCCTTGCCCCACCAGTGCCCGGTGATCAGGCTGGTCTCCATCGTAATGTTGGAAAACAGTACATGAGCCGTGTGCTCCTCACCGAGACTGAAGACGGCGAGACCTCGATTGGCGTGGATCGACAGGTTGCTGAACGTGCTGTAACGCGTATCCTCGAGCCGGACCGCGCCCGAAAAAGAGAACAACGAGCAGTTACTGACATGGACGTCTTCGCTCGAAACGATCGCGAAATCGTCGTCACCCGCCCGGATATCGCAATCCGAGATATGTACGTGTTTCGAGCGCATACAGTCGATTCCGTCGTTATTGGGAATCAGCACGTCGTTGTCGATGTGGACCCCGGCGATGGTGGCCCCTTCCGAGCCTTGCAGGTGCAGCGTCCAATTCGGCGCGTTGCTGAGTGTCACGTCGCGGATGAGGATATTGCGGCAATCGGAAAGAATGATCATGGTCCCGGGCCGCCCGGCGGGACCGGCCTCGACGGGACCGGACTCCAGGCCGTACGTGGGAGCATCGAAATCCGCGCCTTGCCTTGTGTAAGTGGCGTCGAAATCGGCGCCGGTGTGGAGCGATTTCAGGTCGAAGAAGGAATCGCCATTGCCATCGATGGTGCCGCGGCCCGTGATGGCGATGTTATGCGCCTTCCGTGCCACGATGAGTCCGACACGAAACCCTTCGCCCGAACTATCGACGCCGTAGTTCCGGCCGAAGCCGTATTCGGAGATGCTGCCGTAGTCTCGAACATTCGGGCTTGCCTGGAGCACGGCTCCCGCCTGGAGTTCGAGAGTAACATTGCTCAACAGTTCCACGGTTCCGCTGAGATAAGTGCCTGGGGGGAAGACAACCGTCCCGCCGCCGGCGGCATTGGCCGACCGAATGGCCTTTGAGATCGCAGCCGTGTCGAGCGTAGTGCCATCGCCGCGCGCGCCGAGCGCACGCACGTTGAAGGACGAACCCTCGGGCTCTGTTTTCTGGGCAAAAACGGCACCAACCAACACGGACGCTATCAGCGTGAACAGACCAAGCGCTCTCACAGGTTCACCTCACGACAGTTACATATAACACGGCGTTTGCGTAGCGCCAGGAACGATTGCGACCGCTTCCGCAAGTTGTGTTAGCAGCGGACGGCGGCCTGAAGGGCGCACCTGGACGGCTAGTGTTCGAGCGGGCGGGCCTGGTTGCTCAGGCGGCGGAGTTGCTGTTCGCGCAGTTGGGCGCGAGCGGTCGCCAGCTCCTTTTCGATCTTCCGGGTGTGCTCGCGTTCAGCGTCCAGTTGCGCTCGCAGGCCGGCTACGACCCGCGCCATTTCTTCGCTATCTTTGTTTGGCTGAGGAGGGTTCGCCATAACAGGCGCAGGCGGCTCTTGACCCAGAAAGCTGGTGACCTGCCGCACCGTGGTTCCACTGGGCTGATCGAGCACCAGCGTGACATCCACGCGCTTGTTGCGGCGGCCATAGGTGAACACGCCGGAGGCCAGATGCCGGACATCGAGCGGGACGATGTTGGGCGGGGGATCGCCATCCGTGATTTCCAGCGAGGCGCCGGTGGCGGTGCGCACGAGGGTCGAACTCGGGTCCCAGCGAATCTGCAATTGCCCGGCTTCATCCACCGTGTTCAGGGCAATCGAGGCGGCATTGATTGGGGGGGGCGCCTGCTGCAACAGCGAAGCGGCGGCCGGATACCAAACGTCGCGCTCAACATATGCCGCGACACCCGCGGCCAGGACCAATCCAACCGGCAGCACCACCTTCAGCCACCCCCACGAGCGCTCTTGGCTTTGCTCGAACATACTCGGGATGGGTAGCTGGGCGGGGGCGGCGGGCTGAGCTTCCGGCGCGGTTTCGGGCATGTGGGCTTGGGGCGCTGCGGTTGCCGCGCGCTCGGTGCGGAAGTCGACGATGGGAGGAGCCGGCGCTGGCGGCGGGCTCTCGGGTTCAGCCCGGACGTTAACGATAGGAGCGGGGGGCGGCGGAGGAGCTTCGGGCTCGGCGTGGACATCGACGATGGGACGGGCGGACGCGGGCCGGTGCGGCGGTTGCGCCGGCGGCTCCGCGGGAACGGCTCTGGGCACTTGCCGCATCGGCACAGTTTCGATCGGGAATTCGCGGTAGCTTGCACTGCAATGAATAATGCCGCCGGAGCCGCGGAAGAAGAATCCGGCTCGCATCGGTTCGAAGGTGTGGGGCTTCACCACCAGCGCCACCTGCCACGGGTCGGGGAAAAAGCGGTTGTGGATGGTGAGATCCGTGTCGGAGAGAAGGACGCCGGTCCGCGTGTGCGAATGGTACCAGCCCACAACCCGGCCGGCGCCCGAAGCGCTCGCGGCGCGGATCAATTCCTGCAGCCGGGTTTCGTCGCCCAACGAAAGCGTGAAAGAGGGGCCCAAGGCGTGTTCGCAATCGAGCGCCGCATAATCGGAGATGGTCAGCCTGCCCTCCTGCCAGGCTCCCAGGAGAATGCCGCCGATTTCGGCGCCGCCGCGCGGCAGCGAAAAGAAAGCGTCGGTCACCGCCAGGCGAATGTCGTCCAGCACGCGGCTGCTGCACTCGATCGAAAAGGGGCACTCCGGCGTCGACCAGGTTACGGTTGCGCGATCCGGCTGGGCTGCCATCCTTTTAACAATTGTAGGCGATTTTGTTTCCGATACACGGTAAACTTCGGAGCTTGTCGCTGTGCACGTAGAACCGACGATCGGTTTCTGTGGTCGGTCAATGTGTCGTGCCTTAGCGAGGCTTCAAGCCCGCGCCTCGGCGTCGCGCACGGTACAATGCGGTTTCATGCCGCATCGCTCTCGCCTTCGGAACTGGGTCGAATATGCGTTTGCATTGGTGGTTTTGAAGTCGCTCCAATGGACGCCGATTGCCGCGGCCGATGCGTTGGGGCGCTACTACGCGCGGCTGCTGGACCGCTGGGTCCCGCGCTTGCGGCGGGTGGCGGAGCGGAATCTTGTGCTGGCGTTGCCGGAGCTCGATGCGGCCGGGCGTAGCGCGATCATCGATGGTGTGTTCCGCTCGATCGCACGATTGCTGGTCGGCCTTGCCAGGTTTCCCTCCATCGGGCCACACAACCTGGACCTGTGGATACGCATCGAGGGAGCCGAGCATGTGGATGCCGCCCTCCGCCAGGGCCGCGGCGTGTTGTTCGCCACGGCGCACTTGGGGAATTGGGAGCTGAGTGCGTTCGCGCACGGGCTGGCCTCCGGGCCCATGAGCATATTGGTGCGGCCGCTCGACAATCCGATGATCGATCGGCTGGTGGAGCGCCGCCGCGGCCTTCGCGGCAATCGCGTGATTTTCAAAAAGGATTTCGCGCGGTCGATCCTGAAAGCGCTCGCCGGCAATGACAAAGTCGGCATCCTGATCGACCAGAACGCGTCGCTCGAGTCCGGCGTGTTCGTCGATTTCTTCGGCGTGCCCGCCTGCGCCGGCGTGGGCTTTGCCAAAATCGCCGCGCACAGCGGCGCGGCGGTAATTCTGGCCTACGCGCTGTGGGTGGAAGACGAGGGCCGCTACGTGCTGCGGTTCAATCCGCCGATGGAAATTACGGGCGATGCCGCGCGCGATACGGCGACTTTGCACGCCGGACTCGAAGCCGCGATCCGCGCCTATCCCGATCAATGGTTGTGGATCCACCGCCGCTGGAAGACCCGCCCGCCGGGAGAGCCGTCGATCTACGAAGAGTAGACCGCCCGGCAGCGTCGCGCGAGCCTCCCATAATGGCCCATAGCGAATCGTATCAGGTTTGCCGGGTGCGGGCCTGTTAAAATAGAGGAAGATGTTCAAGCGCTTCATCCTCTGGGATTACGCGCGCGCCAGTTGGCAGTATGACGTGATGGTGGGGATTATCCTTGCGTTCATCTTCCTCACTCCACGCGACTGGTTCCGCGACCAGCCGCGGATTCCGCGCGCCGCCAGCATCGTACGGCCGGCGGAAAACGGCGGCAATGTGCTGTTCGTGGATTCCGAGGTGCTTGCCGGCGTGCCCGAGCCACAGCGTCTCGGCCGCCTGCGGGCGTTCCTCAAAACACAGCCCGCCACGGCCAAAGTTAACGTCACGCGCGTCGAACCAATTCTGGATTCGGAAGGGGAACTGCAGGGCTATATGGCTTTCGTGCGTCCCTGACGCTAACCTCCCATGTATTCCCGCAAACCAATTCCGTCGCGCCATGCCGCGCTTGCCTTGTGGGTGGCCGGAATCTGCGTGGCCGCGCCGGCGGGTGGCGCGGATCAACTGCAAGCTACTTTTGACCGAATGGATCGGGCAGCCGCCAGCTTCAAGGGCCTGTCAGCCGAGGTGACCAAGATCTCGCACAATGCACTGCTCAATGAGGACGATTCGTTCACCGGCAGCATAGCGGTGCGGCGCGGCCCCAAACAGCGTGATCTCCGCGCTGTGGTGGACATCTTGCATCCCGACCCCAAGAAGGTTCTGCTGACCGGCCACAAGGTGGAAATGTACTATCCGAAGACCAACACGAAGCAAATCATCGACCTGGATAAAAAGGGCAGTAAGATGGTGGACCAGTTTCTGTTGCTGGGCTTCGGCAGCGCTTCGGTCGAGATTCGAAACGCCTACACGGTGGAACTCGGCGGGCCGGAAACCGTGGCCGGGCAGAAGACCGTGCGCCTGGTGCTCACTCCCAAGTCCCCCGACGTACTGGCCAAATTGACCAAGGTGGAATTGTGGATCTCCGACACATTGGGCATCGCCGTGCAACAGAAGTTCTGGGAGCCGGGCGGCGACTATGAGCTGACCACTTACACCAACGTCAAGCTAAACCCCGTGCCGCAGGAATTGAAGTGGGATATTCCCAAGAACGCCGTTCCGGAGAAGTTGAACTAGCGGGCATTAGCAGTGAGCATCAAGACCAGAACCAGCACAAACCGGCTTGAGTATCTCGATTGGCTGCGCGGGCTCGGCGCCATTATTATGCTGCAAGGGCACGTGTTCGATTCGTTCCTGAAGCCGGAGCTGCGTCCTGGCGGCGCGTGGGTGCTTTCGCAATTCGCGGGCGGCATGCCGCCGGCCATCTTTCTGTTTCTCACCGGCGTGACGCTGGCGTTTCTGATGGATTCGAGCGAGCGCCGGGGCCTGACGCGCGGCCAGCGCGTGTTCGCCGCGTTCCGCCGTTCCGGTTACCTGTTTTTCCTGGCGTTCGCCTTCCGCGCGCAAATGTTCGTTTCGGGCTTCCCGGCCGCGTGGACCGATCTGCTCAAGGTGGACATCCTCAACTGCATGGGCTTTTCCATCGCCGTGCTTTCGGTGATGGCCGTGTTCCGTACGCGACAGCGTGTGGCGGCCGCGGCGGCGGTGGGACTGGCCATCGTACTGGCCGGTCCGCTGGTGAGCGCAGCCAATTGGACACGCGTGCCGGCGGCGTTGGCGAACTACATCGCGCCCAGCCGCGTGGCGTTCGGGTTCTTTCCCTGGGCGGCGCACCTGGCGTTCGGCATCAGCGCCGGCAGCCTGATCCGCTCGCTCACGCCGGAAGCAACCGACGGCGCCATGCGCTGGATCGCGGCGGGCGGCGGTGTGACGATCATCATCGCGCAATGGTGCGCGGCCTCTTCCCACTCGATTTATGCGGCATCGAGTTTCTGGCTCAACAGCCCGGCGCAGGTGTTGACCAAGGCAAGTGTGACGCTGGTGATGCTCTCGGGCGCGTATTTGTGGACGCGTTACGGCGCGCGGCACGGCGCGTGGAGCTGGGTGCGGCAGTTCGGCGTCACTTCGCTGCTGGTGTATTGGGTGCACATCGAACTGGTCTACGGCCGCTGGCTTTGGTTCCTGAAGAACAGCTTGACCGTGGGCGAAACAGCCGCCACTGCGGTTGGCGTGATTCTGTTCATGCTGGCGCTCTCCGCCCTGCGCACCAACTGGGCCCGCGCTCGGTCTGCACTGGCCGGCATGGGCTGGTGGTACGCCCCCACGCCCGAGCGCGTTCCCGGCGATTAACGCGGGTGCCGCGGCAGGCACGACTATTCACGCACTAAGTGGAATCCGTCAGAACTCATCCTAAGGAAGATGTAAAAATGCGGGTCCGTGCAGACTAATCGGGAACCGGGCGTTTGGGAAACTCGTACTCGGTTGTAATGTCGATGAGCCTTTTCGCTGACGTACGCTATGCCGGCCGGACGCTCGGGAAGTCTCCGGTCTTCTGTTCTATCGCGATCCTTTCCCTGGCGCTGGGCATCGGCGCCAATGCCGGGATATTCACTCTCCTAGATCAGGTGATGCTGCACCTGCTTCCGGTGGAACAGCCGCAGCGGCTGGCACAACTGGTGGAGCACGGCGATTGGTACGGCTCCAACAACGGCATGAACGCGATCTCCTATCCGACGTATGCGGATCTGCGCAAGCAGAACGAAGTCTTCAGTGGGATGTTCTGCGTTTACGCCACGGACTTCAGCGCCAGCTTCGAGGGGCGCAACGAGCGTGTGGCGGGAGAGCTGGTCTCGGGCACGTATTTTCCAGTACTGGGCGTGCGGCCCGCGCTGGGACGGCTGTTCACGCCCGAAGACGACCGGACTCCGAGCGGCGCGCCACTGGCGGTGCTCGCGTACAGCTATTGGCAGAACCGGTTCGGCGGCGATCCGTCGGTGGTCGGCAAGCAGATTCTGGTGCGAGACCATCGGCTGACAATCGTGGGCGTGGCGGAGCGGAAATTCGAGGGAGTGCAGGCGCTGTTTCAGGTGCAGATGTTCGTACCAGTGGCGATGGCCGGAGAGATGACGGACAAGGATAAGCCGCTCGAGGACCGCCGGCAGCGATGGGTGCAGGTCTTCGGCCGGATGAAGCCGGGCGTCGATCTCCGGGAAGTGAAAGCGTCGCTCGCCCCGCTCTTCCATCGCACTCTGGAGATGGAGGTGCAGCAAAAGGAGTTCGCGCACGCGATGCCGTATACGCGGCAGCAGTTTCTGAAGATTACGATGGATGCGATACCGGGCGGGCGCGGGCAAGACGTGGTGCGGCAGTTTCTGGAAGCGCCGCTGTGGGCGATGATGGCGATGGTCGCGCTGGTGCTGCTGATCGCCTGCGCCAATGTGGCGAACCTGATGATTGCGCGGGCGGCGTCGCGGCAGAAGGAGATCGCGGTGCGGCTGGCGCTCGGTGCGGGACGGGCGCGCATCGTCCGCCAGCTTTTGGTGGAGGGGCTGCTGCTGGCATTGGCCGGCGGCCTGGCGGGGCTGATCATTTCGCCCTGGGCCATACGGCTGCTGATCGGCATCATGCCGGAGACCGACCCGCCTCTTCGGTTCTCCACGGATCCAAACCTGCGCCTGGTGTTCTTCACGATGGCGATCTCGGTGGTGACGGCCGTGATTTTCGGGCTCTTGCCGGCGCTGCAGGCGGCGCGGCCGGCTATCGCGCGGGTACTGAAAGATCAGGCGGGAGCGGTGGTGGGAGGCGGGCAGGCGCGCTGGCGCAAGATGCTGGTGGTGGCGCAGGTGAGTCTTTCGCTGCTGCTGCTGATTGGAGCCGGACTTTTCGGGCGCAGCCTGCACAATCTGAGAAGCCTCAACCCCGGATTCGAGGTGAGCAACCTGCTCAGTTTTCAGGTGGACCCCACCTTGAATGGCTACAATCCGGAGCGCGCCAAGCTCTTCTACCGGCAACTGACGGACTCGCTGGCAGCGCTTCCCAGCACCAGTTCCGCCGCAATGTGCGTGGTCCCGCCGCTCACTTTCGACGAATGGGACAGCTCGATCGCCGTGGAAGGCTACGTCGCCAAACAGGGCGAGGACATGAATCCGCGAGTGAATCACATCTCACCCGGGTATTTCGGCACGCTGAAGATTCCGCTTTACCAAGGCAGGGATTTTACGGAACAGGACGCGCTGGGTGCTCCGAAGGTGGCCATCGTCAACGAAAAGTTCGCCCAGCGCTACTTCGGCGGGCGCGGCGCACTGGGGCGGCGTATCGGTATGGGCGGCGACCCAGGTACCAAGACCGATATCGAGATCGTCGGCGTGGTGCGCGACACCAAGTACAGCCGCATGAACGAGGAGATGCAGCGCCAGGTTTACTTCCCGTACCTGCAACACGAATGGGCCGCACAGATGACCGGTTACGTCCGCACGCCGATGGGCCCCGAGCAGATGTTCCCGATGATCCGCGCGGCGGTGCGCAAACTGGATAGGAATCTGCCGGTATACCAGATGAAAACGGAGGAGAAACAGCGGGACGATTCGCTGGCCGTGGAGCGCCTGTCGGCTACGCTCTCGAGCGCATTTGGCGTGCTGGCCACCGTGCTGGCCGCCATCGGGATCTACGGCGTGATGGCGTTCCTGGTGGGGCGGCGGACGCGCGAGATCGGGATCCGCATGGCCCTGGGTGCGTCCGCGGGAGACGTGGTGTGGCTGGTGATGCGGGAGGTGCTGCTGCTAGCCGGGGCAGGCGTGCTGATCGGGCTGCCGGTCGCGCTGCTGGTGACGCGGTTGCTCGAAAGCCAGCTTTATGGGATTGCGCCGCACGACCCCGCGATTGCCATCGCCGCCACGCTCGGCCTGGTGGCCGTTGCGGCACTCTCGGGTTACATCCCGGCCCGCCGCGCCACGCGCGTGGATCCGCTGACCGCACTCCGCTACGAGTGAGGGCGCTGTTCACTCAAATAGTGGCGAGGAAAAGCCGAGACGCCTCTCGGCCCAGCAGGCTTGGCGGCCCGCGCCACACGCTTGGCGCTATGCGCCGAGATCGGTAGCCGGTCCCAGCACGGCGCGGACTTTTATGGCCAACTGCTCCGGACTGAACGGCTTCTCGATGAATTGGACACCTTCGTCCAACGCGCCATTGATCGCGATAACCTTGTCGGTATAGCCGGACATGAGCAGCACCTTGGTCCCAGGCCGGAGTTTCTTGAGGCGGCTGGCCAGTTCCGGACCGCCTAAGTTCGGCATCACCACGTCTGTCAGAACCAGGTGGATACGGTCGCGCTCCCGCTCGCAGATCAGCAGCGCTTCGCCGGCGTTTCCCGCCTGGAGCACGCGGTAACCGTATGCCTGCAGTGCCGCGACCGCATAGTCGCGGACCTCGGCCAGGTCTTCCACTACCAGGACGGTCTCGCTCCCTCCGGGTGCCTCGACGGCTGCCGGGCTGGCCGCGTCCGCCGCCAGATCGGCCACCGCTGGCAGGTAGATCTTGAACGTGGTCCCCTGGCCCGGTTCGCTATAGACGTTGATATGGCCGCCGCTTTGCGCCACGATGCCCTGGACCGTCGACAGCCCGAGCCCGGTCCCCTTGCCGACCGGCTTGGTCGTGAAAAACGGCTCGAAGATTCGCCGCCGCGTCGCTTCGTCCATTCCCATGCCGTTGTCGCTCAACGCCAGCATGACATAGCGGCCCGCGTTCACCTCGGGATGCAGCCGGGCATAAGTTGCGTCCAGTTCCACGCCGGCCGTCTCAATCAGCAGTCTGCCGCCGCCCGGCATGGCGTCCCGGGCGTTCACCGCAAGGTTCATGATGACCTGCTCCAGGTGATGCGGATCGGCGCGCACCGTCTCGCTCACCGCTTCGAGCGCGACGCGCACTTCCACGTCCTCGCCCATCAAGCGTTCCAGCATCGGCCGCAGATCCAACACCACGCGGTTGAGATCCAGCACGCGGGGTTTCAGAATCTGTTTGCGGCTGAAGGCCAGCAGTTGCCGGGTCAATCCTACGGCGCGTTCCCCGGCCTTGCGGATCTCTTCAATCGAGCTCCAGAGCGGATCGGAAGGAGTCAACTCGGATAGCGCGAGGTGGCTGTAGCCATTGATCACCGTCAGCAGGTTATTGAAGTCATGCGCCACGCCCCCAGCCAGGCGGCCGATGGACTCCATTTTCTGCGCTTGAAAAAGTTGCTCCTCCAGCTTCGCCTTTTCCGCCTCCGCCCGCTTCCTCTCCGCGATGTCGCGTGCAAATGCAGCGATATAGAGCGGGGCGCCGTTGTCGTCGCGGATCTGAAACAGGGTGCCTTCGATGTCGATCGGCTGGCCCGTTCGCAAGTGCCGTATACGCGCTTCACCGGACCAGTATCCGCGGCTGAGGGCTGCGCCTAGGTCAGCACGGGCTTGCTCCCGATCGCTCTCTGCAACCAGGTCGAAAAGGGTCCTCAGGCAAGCCTCCTCGATGGAAGCCAGGCCAAACAAAGTCATGGCGGCTTGGTTCAGGTAGACCAGGCGGCCTTCCATGGTCATGATACCGATGGCATCGCGGTTCATGGCCACCAGTGTTGCCAGTTTCCGCTGCTCTTCCTCGGCCTGCCTTTGGCCGGTAATATCCCTGATGGCGCCGACGGTTCGCACCGGCCTCCGCGCAGCACCCTCCCCGTCGAAAAACGTCTGAGACCGGATGCTGGTCCAGCGGATAGATCCGTCGGGGAGCACAATCCGATGCTCCACGTCGAACAAACCGTCCCCCGCCGGGTGGTGGGCGCGCTTGACGCCCGCGGCGATTCTCTCGCCGTCGCCGGGGTAGACGCATTTGAGGTACGCCGGCAACGTTACGGGTTCCTCGGGGCCCCAGCCGTAGATCATCCGCATTTCCGGCGACCAGTAAAGGGTGTTGGCGACGTGGTCGTGGTCGAAAATACCGATATGGGAAACGCGGACCGCCTGCCGCAACCTCTCTTCGCTTTCGCGCAAGGCTGCTTCCACGCGCTTCCGCTCGGTGATATCCGCCACCGCGCCGTACATCCGATATGGCTGGCCAGACTCGCTGTAGAGGAACCCGCCCCGGCCAAAGATCCAATGCTCGCTTCCGTCCGGCCAGACGATGCGGAACTCGTGAGAAAAGATGCTACGAGAGTCGCGCGCCGCGTCCACATCACGATTTACCTTGGGCAAATCGTCCGGACGGACGTGTTTTGCAAAGGTCTCATATGTCCCAGCGAAACCTCCGGGCTGATAACCGAACATGCGTTCGGTTTGTCCGTCACAGATGACCTTTCCCGTCTGGAGGTCCCAATCGAACGAACCCAGTGCCGCGGCCTCCATTGCCAATTGCAGGCGGCGTTCACTGGCGGAGAGCGCCGCCTCCGCCTGGCACCGCCGCTCCACACCATCAAGGTGCTCCAGGCCGAATGCCACGTCGAGCGTGACCTGCTCCAGCAACTCCACTTGATCGGGACCGAACGTGCCAGGCTCGAAAGCGTAAACGCAGAGTAATCCGCGCGGCGATCCACCGATGTGGATGGGGAAGGCTGCTGAAGCGCGCCAACCGGATTCTCGGGCGGCTTCTCGCCACCCGAGCGTCCGGGGATCGCTCAGAAAATCGTCGCAGACATAGGGCGTCGCAGCGCGGAAAGCTGTTCCCCAGGGGCCCTGGCCCTCGGGCCTTTCGTCGGCGAACCCACGGATGCGGTCCGCGTAGCCCTGCGCATCCCCGAACCGGGCTACTGGGACCAACTCTTGGGTCGCCGGGTCATGCCAGGAAACCAGCGCCATGGCAAACTTTCCGACGTCCACCAGCACGCGCACCACTTCGTCCAGCAGTTCCTGCCGCGACCGGCTGCGCACCACGGCGTGGCTGACATGGCTCGAGGCAACGTAGAGCCTGCCGAATCGTTGGATCTCAGCCTGGAGTTCCGTCTCACTCATGGGTGGCTTATGGCGCGGCACCGGCTTTCCTGCCGGCCCGTTTTCATTGACCCCCTTTCAACGAGGACAACGCCGGAATCGAGGGGTATCGAAATCTCTCCTCATTGCGAAGTATCGACCGCGGGACCCCTTGCGCAAATCCCCAGATTGGATTCTACCGGACTCTCAGGTACTTTCACACCCGAAACGCCAAAAAACTTCACTCCCAGGGTACCGGACATGCTCCGACGCTGCATCCGGGCCGTGAGTTATCGAAAGCTAACCGGACCAACCGGGTTGGCCGGGTTGGCCGGTCGGGTACCTGCCTCACAGGGGCGAGCCAGCTATACTGGCGCTGTGGCGCTCACTCCGCGCAATTTCGCCAGGCTGCTGCGGCGCAGCCTGATGACCGCGTTCGACGACAACTGCTTAGGCATCGCGAAGGGAGCGGCCTATTCCGCGTTGCTTTCTTTTTTCCCGGTGCTCGCATCGGCTGCCACGATCCTGGTGCAGAGCGGCGCCCCATTTATGTCCAGCACGATGGAAAACGTGCTTTCGCAAATCGTGCCGCCGGGTTCGGAAAGCCTGGTGGTGCAGCAGTTCCGCGTTACGGGCGCGCGCCCGATTTCGCTGCTGATTATAGCCGGGCTGATCTCGCTGTGGGCCGCTTCGGGCGTCATCAACAGTCTGATCGAGGGCTTCCAGGCAGCTTACCGCGTGCCCCGCGACCGTAGCTTCCCGCGCGGCAACCTGGTGGGGATCGCACTGGTGCTGTTGGCGGCGGCGCCACTGGTGGCGGCCACGCTGCTGATCGTGTTCGGCGGCCAGGTGGAGAAGATGGTGCTGAACTGGCTGAAAGTGGATCCGCTGCTTAACCCGCTGGCATGGGGGTGGAAGCTGGTGAGCCGGCTGGCGCGCTGGGCGCTGGCGTTCCTGACGACGATTCTGGTGACCACGCTGCTCTATTACTTCGGCCCTAACCGCAAGCAGCGCTGGAGTCTGGTGTGGCCGGGCGCGGTGCTGGCCACCGTATTGTGGATGCTGGCCACCTCGGGATTCGCCTGGTACGTCCGCAATATCGGCCATTACAACCTGATGTACGGCTCCGTCGGCGCCGGCATCGCGCTGCTGGTCTGGATGTACATGATGGCCCTGATTGCGCTGATCGGCTGTGAATTCAACGCCGAATACGAACGCAGCTCGCGCCCCGTGGGGAAATAGCGGCGGGAGCGATTCCGATGGCTGGGTCGATCGGCTATGCTGAAATCACGCGGTATGGAATATGGCCAACCAGCGCCGGCACCTGAGTACAGCGAGGACGGAGTCGACCTTTCGCTGATCCGCTGGATGCTGTCGCTGACGCCCGCCGAGCGCCTCGAATTCCTCGAAGAACGCATTAACGACATCCTGGCGGTTCCCGAGCTCAATGGACGAACGTAGATTGTTCCCCTTGGTGCGGGCGCTGGCTCTGCGCGAGAAACAGGATCGTGAACGGGCCAATAGCGCATCCTCGCGTTGACTGCGGCGGGAGAGCCGGTTTAACCTGAGGAAGCGGGGTTGCAACTCCGGAGTTAAAGCTGGCGTAGCTCAGTTGGTAGAGCATCTGATTTGTAATCAGAGGGTCGTGGGTTCAATCCCCTCCGCCAGCTCCATGATTCCAAAAGCGTTATTGAATGCGCCCCTCTTCGGAAGCGTCCGACTTTGGGGACTTTTTGGGGTACCCCGCTGGAATTTCGGGCGGCCCGCTGATGGTTTCGACTGCTGAACGCATTTCCTCAAGGCTGAAATGGCCGTACCTGGCGGCCATCTTTGCCAGCGTGCCGGGGGACCAGCCCACAATCTTTCCAATCATCGGCAGTGGAACCCTTCCAGCGATCATGCGCGACACAGCGGAATGTCTGAGATCGTGGAGCCGGATGGACGCGAGGCCGGGCGGAAGTTCCGCGGCTTCCCAGTGGCAGCCGGCGCACACATAGCCGGGCTTCACTGCCTCTGCGAGCCGGCCGCTCTTGCACTCGGGGCAATGCAACCGGGTTCGCGCCTTGGCGTGTTCCCAGGCCTGTTTGATGGAACCGATCGGCTTCGATGGGTCCGAGTCGATTACAATCACATCCGCAGTGAATCCGAAGGTATCCTCGGCGCCGGCGGTAGCGTACGTCTCGGCCGGAAACACGTAGTCTCCCGCAGTGCGGCCAGGGAACTTTTGCGCCCAAAATCGAAGGGTTTCAATCGCGCGCTTGCTTAGGGGAATCGTTCGGCCAGTTCCCGCGACCGTCTTGTCGCGGCCGATTTTCAGCGATCCGCACTCGAGATCGACGGCGCCCCATTGCAGGGTGCGGATGGTATTGAGCCGGGCGCCCGTCTCGAGCAGCGTCACAACCATGGCGTGTAGTATCCGGCTTCTGGAGGCGGCGCACTCGCCCAGTAAAGTGCTTTCCTCGTCGGCGCTGAGCGCGCGGCCGGCATCGTCCCGTTCGCGGAGCATGGAAACGTCCGTTGCGACGCGCGCCCAGAGGCCGGCCCGGCGCATGATCCCACGCAGCAATCCGACTTCGATATTGACGCTCCGATTCGATGCGCTTTCGGCCAGGCGTGCGCGCTGGTATTTGGCGATATCGCGACCGTCGACGTCGCAGAGCAGTTTCTTGCCAAAGACCGGGAGCAGATGATTGAGACTGTTCCGCGCGCTCACGATCATGCTTGCGGACCAGGTTTGCGCCTTCCTCTCACAGAACTCCGCGGCCGCGGTGGAAAACAGTTTCGGGGCTTCGGCCTTTCGAATGCCCGCGGAGCCGTCCCGCAGCCCTTGCTTGCGCTTCGCCTGGACTTCACGGGCGCGCGTGACGCCCGGCATTCCTGTGCTCTCCCGGATCCGCTGGCCGTGGAAATGAAAATCCATCCAGTAGATTCGCGACCCTGCAGGGCGATAGAGTGACATGGTTTAGTTCCTTTCGTTTCGTGGGGGGTGGGATTTCAGCGTTTGCCTGTATTCGCGCTGCTGGCGCGCATGACGTTCCCTCGACCCCGGTTGACTCATGCGAAACCTCGCGCGGCACTCTGTAGAGCAGAATCTATCAATCTGCCGTTCTGATACGCGCCATCGTTCCTGGCACTGTTCGCACAGGCGGGCCTTGTACAATTCGCGGTTTGCGGCGAGCCGGGCTAAGGCCGCGATCACGGCAGCCTCATTGATCTGGACCGTCAACTCGCCGTCCGGAATCTCAATGGTGCGCCCGCGCGTGGCCTTCGGCACTGAGCTGCATCGCCAGATGCCAGCATCAAGATCGCAAGCCATCGCGGGCACGAAGGCATACCGCGCGAGCAGTCGATTAAGCGCGTTGTGGCGCTCGCGGAATTGCGTGTAGAGTTCAGCGCGTTGCACTGCCTCGCTCACGTCTCCTTGGGATAGCGGGTTCCGGCGCCCCTTATTCTTTGCCCTGGCTTCCTGCCTCTGTTGGCGCAGAGAATCCATCGTCGCTCCCAGCTCTTCGAGTTCCTGCCGCACTTCAAGCGCACGGCGGTACGGCGCGGTTCCTTTCGTAGCGTTCAGCCATTCGACCACAACCAACGCATCACTGTATGAAAGCGTGCGGTTGCGGCGCGTCAATTCCGTTTGCGTGCGGGGTCGCGGAGCTATCGCCTGGGTGAAAGGGTGACTGCGATGTTCGTTACTCATTGAGAGCATGATATCACGTGACGTGAAAAGGAGTCAAGAGGCATACTCGAATCATGCAAGACCAAATGCTACAGAGACGGTTACTCACCGTGAACGAATTCGCCGTCGCCACGGGACTCAAGCCCAAGACGATACGCCAGAAAATCTGGCGTCGGGAGCTGGAGCACGTTCACATCGGCCGCAACGTGCGCCTGCGCGCGGCGCTGGTAGACGAACTTATCGAGCGCGGGACCGTGCCGGCGGTGGAGGCCAGAAGCTAAGTGCCTGTGATACACAAACAGAGGCTTGGTGGTGTCTTTCCCCTCTGTTTGCAGCGCATGGGCAGCCACGGCCGCGAAATCGTGGGGGATTTTTGGGGTACCCTGCCCCAAACCGCCGCGAGGCGGGCTGCGCTCGGCAGCGAGGACTTGGCCGGTATCATGGCGCGGTGGCGCGCTTTTGATTTTTGCCCTGAACAAAATAACGGCCCGCTGTGCTGGTGGCACTCGCGGGCCTGAAAGGTTTCCCTGTGTCAGTTTCGATTGTACCCCACATTCTCGAATCGGTCACCATTTCAACCGTCTACCGTGTGCTGGGCGGCGCAACACTCCCCAATGGGCGGCGCGGTGTGGCATTCTGGCGCGATGGCGCTAACGGCTTCAACGTTTCGCTGAACGATACCAAGGGCACCTGGTTCGATCATGCGGCCGGCGAGGGCGGCGGCTTGCTTGATCTGGTGGTGAGGGTGCACGGGGGAACGAAGCAAGAGGCCGTGCGGTACCTCGCGGCACTGGCCGGCATTCCAATTGATGACGATTCGCCAGCAGCGGTAGAGGCCCGCGCGCGGTGGGCAGCCGATCGCGAGGTGTTGCGCCGCGACCTGCCCGACGCGGAACACTGGCGGGCGGCCGCCATCGCGATGGTGGAACTATCGCTCGACTCCATCAAGGCGGGTTTCTTCGATCCCACCGCGCCGCGGCCGGACATCGGCGAGCTTCAGGACCTCACGCGATTGCTCGAGCAATTGCACCGGCTGCAAGGTCTCGCGCTGGTGGATGCGTATGGCGATTGGTGGTTGACTCACCCACAGCTTACCGCCGGCTTGGTGCGCGCCGGCCGCAACCGGGAGGCCGCCTGGCGCCGCGCCATCAGGCAATACCTGGTGGAGGCCGCCTGAGCACCATTCCCGATATCGAAACCTTGGTGGCTCAGGAGCACGCGGCAATCCGCGCGGAGCAGTGGCCGGCGCAACTGCT
>PLOR01000057.1:32868-144029 GCA_003142185.1 Bryobacterales bacterium | reverse complement strand
CGCCATTTCCGAAACCGCTGGGCGTCGAGACGATTACTGGACTTCACCCCGCCGCCTGCGGCATCATCATCCAAGAGAACCCGGAGGGCATGACGTCGGCGATCACACCAGGCCGGCCGATTCCACCATCCATCGCCAAGGCCGTTGAGATCGCGCACGCCACTCTGGTGCCGCGTCAGCATCTGATCGAGGCCTTCGCGGCGCGCGGTTATCGGTGCAAGAACACCTGGTTCCATGAGGTCGCAGACGGCAAGAGGCTCGTGGCAGTGCTGTTTGTCCGCGAGGAGCCTCTTTCGCATGCGGTCTGAGATGGGTGAATTCGCTGGGTGCGCTGGATCGGGCCGAAGCACCCCACGCAGCGCGTGCTGTCTGCTATAAATCGTTTTTCCACTTATGCCAGATGAACCGCAGGCGGTCACGATTAGAGTTCAGTTGTCCAGGTCGGATCTGTACCGGGCTCTTGTCCGGACCGCTTTCCGCAAGTTATGGTTTCTCGGCGTGCTCATTGTGGCGTTTATGTTCGTAACGCTTATTGCTTCGGCTGAACCGCGGAAATACAGCGACCTGATTTACGGTGTCCTTGCCGCGATCCTCTTCGGCGCTTGCCTGTTCCTGGGCATTCCGTACATTCGAACCAGGGCTGCGCTGAGGAACCCAAGCCTCCGTGGGCTGTCGCAATATACATTCTCGGCTGGGGGCGTCCTCACGGAACGTGTGCACGCCAGCGGCCGGATCGGTTGGGCTCTCGTCAAAGGGGTCTCGGAAAGCACTGAGCATATCTTTCTGTGGATGCCGGAGGGGAATTTCCACCTCATTCCCAAGGGTCAGGTGGCCGCAGCCGATCTCGCCGCGCTCAAGAGCATCCTTCGGACTTGTGTCAAGGGGAAGGTTGGAAGGTTGCACTGAGACCCTAGGATTCGCCGCTTAGCAGCCGCGCTAACCGCTCCCTGACGGTCGCGGCTCCGGGCGGAGCCGGGACACGACCGTGAAGGAGTGGTTCTTCAGGGAAGCGCAACAGCACGCAGCCGGAGACCTAGTAGCCTTCCATGTGATCCATGTGCAGATCGCGCACCGCGCGGCGGAGTTGGCCTATCGCAGCGTCGATATGGCGATAGGCTTCGTCACGCCAGCCGATGGCGCGCGGGTTGTCTTCCTCACGGCCGATATCGGCGCGGGCGCTCTGTAGCAATTCCATGGCCTTGTGGAATCTGCCGCGGCGGTCCAGGCTGCGATCAATCGACGGATGGTCTTCGAGGTCCTTGTGGTCGATCACTGCCGCATGGTCGATTTCTCTCACCGCCCGGTCGATCTCGGCATCCGCTTCGCGCAGGTGCCGCATCACGTTGTCCTCGTCATGGACGCGCATCAGGAACTGCGCCGTGCGGAGATCGGTCCGCGCGCGCAGATAGTGTGGATGGCGTCCCGCCAACGCCAATGTGGAAAAGGCGAGGGCCCGCCGCTACGCCAAGAATGATGGGTAATTTGGTGTTTCGCATGGTTTCCTCCTGCTTAACACTAACACCCAGTCGAGCGTTCGAGTTATGGCGGTGGCCGCAGTCTGAATCGAATTTAATGGTATTTCTTTTCGCCGGCCTCAATCCGCACCGGTAAGCGATTTTCCGGCGGCGGCAGCGGGCAGGTGGCGTAGGGCGTGAAAGCGCAGGGCGGATTGACGGCCTTGTTGAAATCGAGCACCACGCGGCCTTCCTTGGGCAGCCCAGAGTAGAGGAACCGGCCGGCTGGGTAAGTTTCGCGGCCGCTGGTCTGGTCGCGAAAGATGTAAAACAGCTCCTGAGCATCCGGCTCTTCGAGGATCGGGTAAAGTCGCAGATCCGTCTCGCCAATGCGGAACTCGGCATAGCCGGGACACTGGGAAGGTTCGGTTTGACCCAGCACGTTGAGGACGGGAATCTGGCGTGGCGAGGCCACCCAGCGCGCTGTCACGCGGTACGCCTCGCTGGCAGGGAAATAGTCCAGGCCGTGGAACTCCTTGCGCGCCGGATTCTCGGGGTCCTTGAGACGGATGCCGAGCCGGTCGCCGCGCTTGATGAGGAACAGGCTGAGGCGGCCGGCTTTGACAACGTCGGAGGAATCCGGTTGCAATTCGCGGCGGGCGCCTTCGGCTTTCATGGTCACCGCTACCGTGCCGGCGCGCAGATCGAAAACGCCGGCCTGGGCGGGTCCATCGGGGAGCACGATTTCGCTAGCGGGGTCTTTGCCGAACGAGTTTGCGCCCTCATGCAGCCAGAAGAGGCCGGCCACGGTGAGCCAGCCTCCCTCGGCCTGGAGCGTGGACGCGCGCGCGCGGCGCCACTGCGCGATTTCATCTTCGAGCGCCGGACCCGCCGCCACTGCCAGCGCGGCCATCAGACCCAGCAAAACGCGTGGCATCACACGCCTGCTTCCACCGAGGCAATCAACTCCTCGATCATGCCGCGGCATTTTTCGGACTTTTGGTCAACGCTCTGGCGCAGCGATTCCATCTCCCGGTCTAGAGCGGTCAGCTTGTCGGCCAGGTGGAGGCATGCCAGCACCGCGATGTGCGTGGAATCCGCGTTCGGCGCCTTGGCGGCGAGGGCCAGCAACAGATCGTCCAACTGCGCCGCCGCGCGTTCGATGTCACTAGGATCGCCCGCGGCTCGCAGCGTATACTGCCGATTGAGGATGGTGACCCGTACCGTCTGTTTTTCGGGAGGAGGGCTTTCCATGCTTCTCCGGCGAGCGGAATCCGCTATCCGCCGCTCAATTGCTCGATCTGTTCGAGCAGCTTCTCGATGCGGGTGCGCACCTGTTTGCGCTCGGCCTGCAGCGCCGCGAGTTCGTCAGCCAACTTCCCGGCTTCGGCCCGTGCCTCGGCGGCCTGGGCGAATGCCGCATCTTTTTCCTGACGCAAGCGGACCACCAGTTGAACCGCCTGCTGGATGCGATCCTCCAGGCTGGCGAGCGCATCCGGCTGGTGGGTAGCCGTCATTTCTTTTCCAGCGCCGCGCGGGCGGAATCCTTGACTTCCAGCGCGGACTTGGCCACCGAAACCAGTTGCTGGAACGCAGCGTCATCGTGCAGCGCCACATCCGCCAGCACCTTGCGATTCAGTTCCAGGCGGGAAGCCTTCAGCCCGTTCAGGAACCGGCTGTACGAAATCCCAGCCTCCCGGCAGGCGGCGTTGATGCGGACGATCCACAGCGAGCGGTATTCGCGCTTCTTGTTTTTGCGCCCGACATAAGCGAACTTCAGGCCGCGTTCGACCGCCTCTTGCGCGGCGCGATTCAGCTTGCTTTTAGTGAGGAAATAACCCGACGCCTGTTTGAGCGTCTTTTTCCGGGCATCCTTGCGGTGGGGACCACGTTTAACTCTGGGCACGTTTCAATCTCCTTTGAAATAGACTTGGCGGAACGGGCACGTGCCACGCGCACCGTCCGCGCAAACCGCTCACCCGTTTAATAGGGGAGCATGCGCTTCAGAGCCGGCTGGTTGGTCGGATCGGCCAGCACGCTCTGATGCAGCTTCTTCTTGCGTTTGTGCGGCTTCGAGGTCAGGATATGCCGGCCGAAGGCGTGACTGCGCATCACTTGCCCCGTGCCGGTTTTATGGAACCGTTTGGCCGCACCTTTATGTGTCTTGAGCTTAGGCATAGAATTTCCGATGGTCCTTGCGAACGGGAAACTATTCGAGTATAGCATAGGTGGCCGCCCGCACCGTTTCGCTTGGGTTTCACCTAAATAGCGGCGGCAAAACAGGAAAAGCCGAGACGACTCTCGGCTCAGCAGGCTTGACAGCCCCGGATGGTGCACGGGCAAGCTGCGCCACGGCGGTCAGTCCAGCAATTCCACGCGGTACTCTTCGATCACCGGATTAGCGAGAACGTCGTGAGCGATGGTCTCGATATCCTTCCGCGCCTGTTCGCGGGTGACTCCGCTGGCGATGGCGATATCGAAGAATTTGCCTTGGCGTACATCCTCTATAGCCGGATAACCGAGGCCCTGGAGCGCCGCGCGCACCGTCTTGCCCTGCGGGTCGAGCACCGTGGTCTTCAAGGAAACAAAAACGCGAGCTTTCATGGGAACTCCGATTATAACCGGCTTCGGTAGTTGTGGCGCACGCACTCGTCGGTGCCGCGTCGCGACTCTTCGCGACGCCCGGGTTGAGCACGCGTCCCGTCAACGCCCGCCCTGCATCGACACGAGTGTCGATGCGGCACGCACGAGTGCGTGCGCCACGGCCAGTTAGTTCAGCAGCCGCCCTTGCCGCATGAATGCCGGGGTGTCCAGGTCTTCCAGATCGAACTCCATCGATCCTTCTTCCTCGGCGGCCCCTGCCGGCTGCGCGGACGCCGCGACCAAGGGCTCGGGCAACACCGCGGCCGGCGGCGGAACCGGTTCGGGCTCCGCGCCCAGCGACCGCACCCTGGTTACCGCACCGGCGGCCCGGCGCTCCGGCGCCACCGCCGCTTGCTCCGCCACCACGGCTGTTTGCTCGGGCTGGAACCCGGTGGCGATCACGGTGATCTTGACCGCGTCCGCCAGGCTCTCGTTGAGAATCACGCCGAAATTGATCTGCGCGTCCTCGCATTCGGCCGCCTCGCGGATGATGGAGCACGCCTCGTTGACTTCGTGCAGCCCGAGGCGGCTGGAACCGGTGATGTTGATCAGGATGCCCTTCGAGCCGGCGATGCGCGAGTCCTCGAGCAGCGGGCAACTGATGGCCTGGCGCGCCGCATCCACCGCCGCCTTCTCGCCACGTCCCACCGCCGTGCCCATCATCGCGTAGCCCATGCCCAGCATGGTGGCCTTGATGTCGGAGAAGTCGCGGTTGATCAATCCCGGCGTGGTGATGATGTCGCTGATGCCCTGCACGGCCTGCCGCAGCAGGTCGTCGGCCACTTTGAACGCCTCGAAGAAACTGGTGCCGCGCGGCACCAACGCCAGCAGCCGGTCGTTGGGAATGGCGATCACCGTATCCACCGCGGTGGCCAGTCTGCGCAGCCCCTCTTCGGCCAGGCGCATGCGCCGCGGGCCTTCGAATCCGAATGGTTTGGTCACCACGGCCACCGTGAGCGCGCCCATTTCCTTGGCCAGGCTGGCGATCACGGGCGCGGCGCCGGTTCCGGTTCCGCCGCCGAGTCCAGCCGTGACGAAAACCATGTCCGCACCCTGCAGTACCTCCAGAATGTGGTCGGTGTTTTCGAGCGCGGCCTGCTGGCCGACTTCCGGATTGGCCCCGGCGCCCAGCCCCCTGGTGAGCTTGGGCCCCAGTTGCAGCTTGTGGGGAACTTCGACCGCCTCCAGCGCCTGCAGGTCCGTGTTCATCACACAGAACTCGACGCCCTCCACGCCTTCCCGCACCATGCGCGCTACGGCGTTGCACCCGCCCCCGCCCACGCCAATCACCTTGATCTGGGTTCCGTGGTGCGCTTCTTCCGCGATTTCGTACCTAAAGTCTTCGATACGCGAGTCCATCAGCCCCATTTTCGTTTCGCCTCCCGCTACAGAATCTTGCTCAACCAGCCCACCGCCGCCCGCTGCCGTTCCGTCTGCGCCTTCAGTTTTGCCGAGTACATCGCCAGGCCGGCCGCGGTACACCATTCCGGGTCGTCCATCTCCTTCGGCCAGTCGGCGATTCCCTCCGCGAGTCCGAATCGCGACTGGCACTTCAATTCGTCTGCCGCCACGTCGAGAATCTCCGCCAGCCGTGCGCCGCCGCCGGCGATGAAGACGCCGCCCAGCAGCGCCTGCTCCATGCCCACGCGCGCCAACTCGCCGCGCACCAGTTGAAACAACTCGCGCGCGCGCGACTCCAGGATCAGGTCCACGTGCCTCTTCGGCGCCTGCCGCGGCCCGCAGCCCTCCGGCGCAGGCAATTCCACCAGGATGTTCTCGGGTGAATCGGCGGCGCGCGCCCTCCCGTATTCGATCTTCACCTGCTCGGCCTCGGCCGGGCTGACGCACAGGCCACGCGCCAGGTCGCTGGTGAAGTGGCCTCCGCAAACCCGCACGGTGGAAGCCAGGCACATGACCTCGTCGTAGTAAACCACCAGGGAAGTGGAATCGGCGCCGATGTCGACCAGCGCCACGCCCTCGCGCCTCTCCTCGGGCTTCACCGCCGCGTACCAGGCCGCCTGCGCCTCGAAGACCGTCTCTTCCACCACCAGGTGCGCCTGGTTCACCGCTCCCACCAGCGCATCGTGTTCCCGCGCCGAAGCCGTCAGCAGGTGAACGTTGAGCTCCAGCCGCGCCGCCGTCATTTTGCGCGGATCGCGGTGGCCCGGGTGATCGTCCACCACGAAATCCTGCGGGAACAATTGCAGCACCATGCGGTCTTCCTGCAACTGCACGCGCGCAGCGCGCTCCTTCACCCGGTTCACGTCGCGCTGCTGAATTTCCCGCGGGTAACCCAGCTCCAGCACGCCACGCCCGGCTGCGCCGCGCAAGCTGGGGCCGCCCATCCCGACCACCGCCGACTCCACGGAGACGCCCGCGCTCAACTCCGCTTGTGCGAGCGCCGCCAGAATCGATTCGCCCACCGCCCGCTGATCCGCGATCGATCCCTTCGACCAACCCTCCGACTCCACCACCGCGCAACCGAGCAGACGCAGTTGTTCCTCCAGCGCGCAAACCACCATGCGCGTCCGGGTGCTGCCCGCGTCGAGTCCCACTGCGTAAATCGGTTTTTCCGCCATCGGTTGGCTTCTTTATTCCTTCGCGGTGATGCGATCCTCCAGCCGGAGATCGAAGGTCCTCGCCTGCGGCGACCGCTGCTCGATTTCCTGGAAGTGACCGAGAAAATTCTGATAGCGCCGCCCATAATTGGTGTCGCCCAGGAGCAACGATACGGTCTGGTGATCCACCTGCACGACCACGCGCATATTCTCCGGATCGGAGGCGTCCACTTCGGAGATGTCCTTGGCCAGGTAGCCCATATCGTCTTCCAGCCGCAGCAGCGCCTGCACCCGATCGCGCCGCGTATCTTCCGTGGAGTCTTCGCGGATTCCGCTCAGCACCGGAAATGTGAACGAAGCCTGCGGCGGCGGCTCCAGCAGCACACCCTCGGCGTCGATCAAGACCACGCTGCTCGCCAAATAGACGAAGGCCACCGGAATGCGTTCCCGGATGCGCACCACCAACCGGTCCGGCCAGACGCGCGAGACCGAGGCGTCCTCGATCCAATCGATCGCCAGCAAACGGCGCCGCCGCTCGGCCAGCGGCACGGCCAGAATTCCGCGGCCGAAATCGGCGTCGAAGACGTGCCGCACCTTGGATCGCGACGCGTAGCGCAGCCCGGCGAGGGCCAGCGCATCCGTGCGATCGCGCGACAGCACGAACCGCGCGTCGGTCGACAGGTAATCGTGCAGTTGCAAAGCCGCTACCGCGGTGGATGCGCATACCAGGCATGCCGCCGCCAGGCCCAGCCACAGCCGCCAGCGAATGCCGCCGCTTTTCTTGTTATCCCGCGGCAATGGGTGCCTCCGCGCGCAATCGCTCCAAAACGGTTTCGCCCGCCTGCCACACGTTGCCGGCGCCGAGCGTGAGCACCAGGTCGCCGGCGCTCGCCACGTCGAGCAGGCGATCCACGCCGCGCGCGAGCGTGCCCACGTACTCCGCCGAATGGTGGCCGAACTGCCGGATCCGCCCCACCAGCGCCTCGGCCGTCACTCCCTCGATGGGCTTTTCCGAAGCCGCGTAAATGTCCAGCACGAACACGCTGTCGGCTTGATGGAAGGCGCGCCCGAATTCATCCATCAGGTGAAAGGTTCGCGAGAAACGGTGCGGCTGGAACAGCACATGGATGCGATCGAAACCGCACAGGCGCGCCCCGTCGAGGGTCGCGCGAATCTCGGTGGGATGGTGGCCGTAATCGTCCACCACCGTGATGCCGCGCTCCTTACCGCGCACCTGAAAACGGCGGTCCACGCCGCTGAAGGTGGCGAGCGCTTCGCGAATCGCATCCGGCTTGACTTCGAGCTCCAGCGCGACCGTGACCGCGGCGGTGGCGTTCAGCACGTTGTGCCGGCCCGGAATGCGCAGGTGGAAGCGGCCCAGATCGTTGCCGCGCGAGCGCAGCCGGAAGTCGCTCGAAAAGGAACCACAGGCAATCTCGCCGGCTTCCATATCGGCCTGCGCGGTGGTGCCGTAGGTAATCGTGCGCCGGCGGATCTGGGGCAGGATGCCCTGCACGTTGGCGTCGTCCAGGCAGACGATCGCGGCGCCGTAAAACGGCACCTTGTTGACGAACTCGATGAAGGCCGCCCGAATCGCGTCGAGAGACGGATAGTGGTCCAGGTGCTCGCGGTCGATATTGGTGACCACGGCGATAATCGGCGCCAGCTTGACGAACGAGCCGTCGCTCTCATCGGCTTCCGCCAGCAGAAAATCGCTACGTCCCAGTCTGGCGTTGGTGCCGCCCATGGTGGCGACCTTTCCGCCCACCACCACTGTCGGGTCGAGACCGGCGCAGTTCAGAATCGTCGCGGCCATGGATGTGGTGGTGGTCTTGCCGTGGCTGCCGGCCACCGCGATGCCGTACTTCAGGCGCATCAGCTCCGCCAGCAGCTCGCCGCGCGGGATGACCGGAATTTGCAGCCGCCGGGCCTCAACAACTTCGGGATTCTGTTCATCCACCGCCGAGCTCACTACCAGCGCGCGCGCCCCGGCCAGGTTGGACGCAGCGTGGCCTTCGTAGATCCGCGCCCCCAGCGCCGCCAGCCGTTCCGTGGTGGGCGAGAGCCGCAGGTCCGAGCCGCTGATCTCATACCCCAGGGTTAGCAACACCTCGGCGATGCCGCTCATGCCGATGCCGCCGATCCCGGTGAAGTGAAAGTGTTGTGGACGAAAAAACATTTCCTTAATGTATTGTTTCGGTTAGCGCGGCCCGTGTCAATCGAAAACGTACAACCGGGCAAGCTAAAGCATGCCCTACCTCTACTACCACCGCGCCACCTCCTCTAGTATTTCGGCTGCCCGCCGCGCCGCGCCCGGGTGCGCGAACTGGCGCGCGGCCGCGCCCATCCGCTCCAAAGCGCCCTCCGTCTCCGCCAACTCGCGCACCAGCGTGTAAAGGCGTTGTCCGTTCATTTCGGCGTCGCGGACCAGGCGCGCCGCGCCGCCCCGCTCGATGGCTTCCGCGTTACGCATCTGGTGGTCGTTGGCGGCGAACGGGAAGGGAACCAGAATGGAAGGCTTGCCCGCCGCGGCCAGCTCGGAGACCGCGCCCGCTCCGGAACGGCTCACCACCAGGTCAGCCTCGCCGAACGCCGCCGGCATGTCGGCGATGAACGGCATCACCTCTCCCTCCAAACCGGATGCCGCGAAAGCTTGCCGCATTTCTTCCAGTTCGTTCGAGCCGCATTGGTGTACGATGCGAACCGCGGACCCCGCCGCGCGAAACAGCGGCCAGCTTTCCCGGCTGGCCCGGTTGAGCGTGCGCGACCCCTGGCTGCCACCAGTGATCAGAAGGTGTAGCCGGTCCTCCCGCGGCTTCGGCGGGATGGCGAAGAATTCCTCCCGCACCGGCAACCCGGTCAGCTCCGATTTGCCCCGCGCGAAGTACCGCGCCGTTTCGGGAAAGGAAATCAGCGCGCGCGCCGCCAGCCGCCCGATGGCACGGTTGGTGAATCCGGGAATCGCGTTCGGCTCCATCACCACCACCGGGACGCGCTTTGCCAGCGCCGCCATCACCGCCGGCCCGGCCACATACCCGCCCATGCTGAAAACCGCCGACGCGCGGTAGTTCATCGAACCCAGCGTGGCGAACGGCAGACGCGCCAGCGTGGACAGCCTTTGCCTGGCGCTCACGCGATTCAGCCCGCCGATTTCGATCTTCTTCAACTCGAACCCCGCCTCCGGAACCAGCTTGGCTTCCAGGCCCCGCTCGGTGCCCACAAAAAACACATCGTGACCCCGCCGCCGCAACTCCTGCGCCACCGCCAGCGCCGGAATCACGTGTCCGCCCGTCCCTCCACCGGCCATCAGAAACGGAGCGTGCGCGGCCGGCTTACCCGGCATGCTCGCTCACGTTCATCAAGATGCCCAGCAGCGCCAGCGTGCTCACCAACGAGCTGCCGCCGTAGCTGATCATCGGCAGCGGAATTCCCTTGGTCGGCATGATGCCCAACACCACGCTCATATTGATGAACCCCTGCACCACGATCACCACCGTCACACCCAGCGCCAGGTAGCGGCCGAAATCGTCGCGCATGCGCAGGCTGGCCCGCAGGCCGCGCCACAAGATCACCAGGAATCCGGCCAGCAAGCCCGCCGCCCCAATGAGGCCCATCTCCTCGCCCGCCACCGCGTAAATGAAATCGGTGTGCGCCTCCGGCAAATACAGCAGCTTCTGCCTGCCATTCATCAACCCCACGCCCGCCACGCCGCCCGCGCCTACGGCGATCTGCGACTGCTCCAACTGGTAATTCGTATCGCGCGTGCGGAGCGTCCGCTCGCTGCGGGCCTTGAGCCAGCCGTGCGGGTCGATGCGGGACACGTACTGAAAACTGGGATCGAAGAAACGGATCACGCGTCCTAAGCGGTAAGGCTCAGCGAAAATCGAAACCACCAGCCCCAGAAAAGCCATTGCCGCCACAATGAAGCAATATCGCCATTGCAGCCCGGCCACGAAGAACACCGCCATGGCGGCCAGTCCCAGCACCACGGCCGTTCCCAGGTCCGGCACCACCACCGCGAAAATCAGAAACCCCACCGCCAGCGCCGCCGGCACCAGCGTGTGCCGCGCGTTATTGATGGCGCGCGCGCGCCAGGTGACGAAGAACGCGAGGAAGATCACCAGCGCCGGCTTGGCCAGCTCCGACGGCTGCACTCCCACCGGACCGCCCAGCCGCAGCCAGCGGTGGTGCGCCGCATCCACGAAGTACACCGCGAACAGCAACATCAGCGCCACGCCGATGGCGCCGAAGGCTACCGCCGGATTCTGAAAGACGCGGTAATGGGTGCGCTTGAGCGCCATCATCACCACCACCGCCACCACCGCGTAACCCGCCTGGCGGACCACGAAATACCAGCTCGAGTTGTAGCGCGCGTCCATCCGCGCCATGATCGAGGAGGCGCTGTAGACGATCAGCAGGCCGAACAGCACCAGGGCCAGCACGGCCGCGAAGAGAATCCAGTCGGTTTTGAGTCGCTGCGGCATTCAGTTCTTTCGCTCGAGTTGGTTGACGACCTGTTTGAACACTTCTCCGCGATGCTCGAAGCTGCGGAACTGGTCGAAGCTGGCGCAGGCCGGCGCCAGCAGCACCGTGTCGCCGGCGCGGCCGTTCCGGTAGCCGTATTGAATCGCCGCGTCCAGCGTGCCCGACTCCACCAGCGGCAGCGCGCCGGACAACTGGCGGGCAAGCTTCGGCGCCGCCGCGCCAATCAGCAGCGCCGCGTGCGCCTTTTGCGAGAGCGGCTCGCGCAGCGCGGAAAAATCGAGCCCCTTATCCTTGCCGCCCAGAATCACCCAGAGGCCGCCAGGAAACGCGTCCAGCGCCTTGAGCGTTGCGTCCACGCTGGTGGCTTTAGAATCGTTATAGAAATCGATACCACCAACCTTGCGCACAAACTCCAGCCGGTGTTCGACGGCGTGGAAAGTCCGCACGGCGGCGGCAATCGCGCCGCTCATCACGCCCGCGCGCGCGGCGGCGATCGAGGCCGCCAGCACATTCTCCACATTGTGCCGCCCGCGCAGCGGGATCTCGCCGGCTTCCATCAGGAGCTTCCCGTCGAGCACCAGTTTCTCGCCGCACAAGTGGGCGCCGCGCTCCACTTTGCGCGTGCCGCTGAACCATTCCACGGTTGCCGCCGTCTGGTTGGCGTAGGCGGCCGTTACCGGATCGTCCGCGTTCAGAATGGCGAAGTCGCCGGCGGTCATGTTGCGAAACAGGCGGCCTTTGGCCGCCGCATAGTTCTCGAAGGTGTGATGCCGATCCAGATGATTTTGGGTGACGTTCAGCGCCAGCCCCACGTGCGCGTGGAAATCGCGAATGGTCTCGATCTGAAAGCTGGAAAGCTCCAGCACGTTCCAGCCGTCCTCGCGCGATGTCGCGATCATCGCCGTCACCGGCGTTCCGATATTGCCACCCACCTGCGTCGCGATGCCCGCCGCGCGCAGGATGTGGCCGATCAGGCTGGTGGTGGTGGTTTTGCCGTTGGAGCCGGTGACGCCGATGGTGCGCCCCTTCAGGAAAGGCGCCGCCAGCTCGACTTCGCCGATCACGTTCACGCCGCGCTCGCGAGCGGCTTCGAGCGGCGCCAGGTCCACCGGCACGTCGGGCGAGACCACTACCGCGTCGCACTCCAAAAACACTGCCGGCGTCTGCAATTCGAAGGGGATCGCAAAGCGCGCCAGCACCTCCGCCGCTTCGCCCAGTTGGTCGAGCGGCTTCAGGTCGGTCGACCGGACGCGCGCGCCCAGGCCCGCCAGCAGTTCGGCCGACGCCAGCCCCGATTTTTTCATGCCGACCACCAGCACTCTGGCGCCGGCCCAGTTCATCGTCATCTCAGTTTCAGCGTGGTCAGCGCGAACAGCGCCAGCACCAGGCCGGCGATCCAGAAACGCGCGATGATCTTCGATTCGGTCCATCCCAGCGCCTCGAAGTGATGGTGCAGCGGCGCCATTTTGAAAATGCGTTTGCCGTGGCGCAGTTTGTAGCTCCCCACCTGCAGAATCACCGAAACCGCCTCCAAAATGAAAATGCCGCCGATAAAGATCAGCAGCACTTCCTGCTTGATCAGCACCGCGACTACCGCCATGCTGCCGCCCAATGCCAGCGATCCGACGTCGCCCATGAAGATTTCCGCCGGGTGCGCGTTGTACCACAGAAACCCCAGACTGGCGCCCGTCATCGAGCCGCAAAACACGGTCAGCTCCGAAGAGTGCGGATTGCGCGCCAGTTGCAGGTACTCCGCCAGTTGCGCGTGCCCGCCGGCATAGGTCAGCATCGTCAGCGCGCCCGCCGCAATCACCATCAGGCCGATCGCCAGCCCGTCCAATCCGTCCGTCAGATTCACAGCGTTCGACGAAAACACCACCACCAGCGCCACGAACACAACGAACGGCAGCACGCCGAGCAAGTACGTCCAAGGGTTCGTCAGCAGGCCGCCGATCAGCAGCGAGGGCTGATAATTCTTGATGAACGGAATGTTCATTGCGGTGGCAAACTGCCCATGGGAGCGCAACACCAGCAACTCGGCGGCGAAGGCAAAGCCCACCACAAACTGGTAAAGCAGTTTCCTCTTACCCGACATTCCCAGGTTGCGCCGGTTGGTGACCTTGGCGTAATCGTCCAGAAATCCAATCCACCCGTAGCCCACCAGCGCGGCTATCGCCACCCACACGTAAACGTTGCGCAGGTCCGCCCACAGCAGGGTCGGGATCACGATCGAAATAATGATCAGCACGCCGCCCATGGTCGGCGTCCCGGCTTTCTTTTGGTGCGACTTCGGGCCTTCCTCGCGGATGAACTGGCCAATTTGAAATTGCCGCAGCTTGGCGATGAGCCACGGCCCCAGCGCGATGCACAGGAACAGCGCCGTCATACTGGCGAACGCCGTGCGAAAGGTCGTGTAGCGGAAGACACGGAAGGCGCTGGCGTGCCGGAAGAGCCGTTCGTAGAGCAGATAGTAAAACATCGGGTTGGTTCAGGGGCAGTCCCGCGGAGTTCAGGAGCTCGCCGGCGCCTCCGTTTGGAACTTTTCGAGCGCGCGTTCCATGCGCACCCCTCGCGAGCCTTTGAACAGCACCGCGTCTCCCGCCTGCGCCAACCCGCGGACGAATTCCCCGGCTTGAACCGGGTCCTCGAAAAACTGCGTCTCGCGAACTCCCTCGGCGGCCGCCGCTTCCACCATCAGCCGCGCCTGTCCGCGGACGCCGATCAGGACGTCCACTCCGTGCCGTGCCGCGTATGCGCCCACCTGGCGGTGCAGCGCCCCGGCCGCGTGCCCCAGTTCCAGCATCTCGCCCAGCACCGCGAAGCGCCGCGCCGCGCGGGTTTGGCTGAGTACGTCGATCATCCGCTGCGCCGCTTCCGGATTCGAGTTGTAACAGTCGTTCCAGACCACGATGCCGTTGTGCACGGAGCGCCCGCCGCGCATGGCATCCACGGTGAAGCTCTCGACCGCCTCGCGGAGCGCCTCCGGCGGGATCTCCAGGACCCGCGCCACAGCCAGTGCAGCCAGCAGATTCATCACCGCGTGCCCGCCCGCGAGAGTGGTCTCGAAGTCGACACCCAGGGCGCGAAACCGCGTCCCGGCGCCGCTCGCCGATACGTTTTCCGCCCGCACGTCCGCCTCTTCCGAAAAACCGAACGTCACCGAACGCCCGGCGTGCGCGTCGCGAAAACCGCGTACGCGCGCGTCGTCTGCGTTCAGCACCGCTACGCCGTCCCGTGGCAGGCTTTCGATCAGTTCCCTCTTCGCCGCCGCGATGCCTTCAATTGAATCGAAGAATTCCACGTGTGCGTACCCGACGTTGGTGACCACGCCGATTTCGGGCCGCGCCATGCCGGCGAGCGCGCGAATTTCCCCCGCGTGATTCATCCCCATTTCGAGCACCGCTGTCCGCGCGCCGTCCGGCAGCCGCAGAATCGAAAGCGGCACGCCGATGTGGTTGTTCAGATTTCCCACCGTCCGCCCCACCGGGTCGCGCACTTCGAGCAGGTGCGCGATCGCGTCCTTGGTAGTGGTCTTGCCCGCACTGCCCGTCACCCCGATCACCGTCCCGCCCCACTTCCGCCGCGCCCACGCTCCCAGTTCCTCGAGCGCCACCAGCGTGTCCGCCACGCGCAGCGTTTTGCCGTCCGGGCCGGCGTTCCACGCGGCTTCCACTACCACGGCCGCCGCGCCTCGCGCCAGCGCCTGAGGCACAAAATCGTGGCCGTCGCGATTGGCGCCGCGTAGGGCAAAATATACATCGCCCGGCTGCTGTGTCCGGGTGTCCACACTCCAGCCCGCCACCGGCAGCGCCGCCGCCTCGCCCGCAGCCGCCATGGCGCGCGCAACTTCCTGTAAATCCAAGGTCATGGTTCAAGCCTGCGGATGATACCCATAACCTCGCAGCACTTCGCGGGCCACCGCCCGGTCGTCGAACGGAATGGTCTTGTCCTGCAAGACCTGGTACGTCTCGTGTCCCTTTCCGGCCAAAATCACCAGGTCGCCTTCGCGCGCCTCATTGAGCGCGCGCGCGATGGCGGTGGCCCGGTCCGGCTCCACCACCAGGGGCTTGTCCACGCGGCGGATCCCCACCAGGGCGTCGTTCATGATCGCCAGCGGATCTTCCGAACGCGGGTTGTCGCTGGTCAGCACCACGAAATCGCTCAGCTCAGCCGCCGCCTGTCCCATCAGCGGCCGCTTGGTGCGGTCGCGGTCGCCGCCGCATCCGAACAGCGTGATGACACGCTTGGGATTCAAGCC
Organism: Bryobacterales bacterium; assembly: GCA_003142185.1. Lineage (GTDB taxonomy): Bacteria > Acidobacteriota > Terriglobia > Bryobacterales > Bryobacteraceae > Bog-375. The sequence continues at coordinate 128,631 of PLOR01000057.1, read as the reverse complement.
GCGCGCCACCGCAATCACGTTCTGCAGAGCATCCGGCGTGTGGGCATAGTCCACCACCACCACGAACGGCTGCCCTTCATCCACTCGCTCGAAGCGCCCCGGCACGGCCCGCAAGCTGGCGATGCCGCGCGCGATCACCTCCGGCGCCAGGCCATAGGAGATTCCCGCTCCGCATGCCGCCAGAATGTTATACACGTTGATCTTGCCGATCAGCGGCGATTCCACCGCGAAACGCTGCTTGCCATACTGGACGTCGAAGCGCAGCCGCTGGCTTCCGGAGACGATGTGCAGCGCGCGCAGGTCGGAGTCCGGGCCGATCCCGTACCAGAAGACGCGCGTTTCGGGCGCGACATGCAGCGCGCGCGAGTAACTGTCGTCGCGGTTCAGCACGGCGAAAGCCGGCGGCTCGCCGCCCTCGCCGGCGAACAGCTTTTGCTTGGCCGCGAAGTAAGCCTCCATGGTGACGTGAAAATCCAGGTGGTCGCGCGTCAGGTTGGTGAACACCCCGGTATGGAACCGCAGCCCGTATACCCGCCCCAGTTCGAGCGCGTGCGAGGAAACCTCCATGGTGGCGTGCGTGCCGCCTTCGGCGCGCAGTTCGGCCAGCAGCCGGATCAGGTCCAGCGATTCCGGCGTGGTGTTCACGGCCGGCAGCACGCGCCCCGCCAGGCGATACTCGATGGTGCCCACCAGGGCGGTTGTGAATCCCGCCGCGCGCAGCACGGAATCGATCAGAAATCCGGTGGTGGTTTTTCCGTTGGTCCCGGTGATGCCGGTCAGAGCCACCTGCTCGTCCGGTTTACCGTAGAACAAGCGGGCCGCGTGCGCCAGCGCCCGCCGCCCGTGATCCACCTCGATCCAGCGCCCTTCCAGGCCCACCGGCGCCGCGGATTCGCTCGCCACCGCGGCCGCGCCCCGCTCCAGCGCTGCCCGCGCGAAATCGCGGCCATCGGCCCGGCTGCCCGGAAAAGCAAAGAAGAGATAGCCCTCGCGTATCCGGCGCGAATCGTATTCGAGCCCGGCCACATCGACGCTCGCCAGCCCCGGCGGCGCCGGGCGGCGCAGCCGGATTCCCGAGAGTAGCTCGCCCAGCTTCATCGCGAAAACCGCACCCGAATCCGTTCTCCCTGCCGCAACACGCTCCCGGCCGGCGGACGCTGCAAGCGCGCCACTCCGCTGCCGTCCGGGATCACCGGCAATCCTTTTTCAGCCGCTTCCGCCAGCACGGCGCGCATGGTCTTGCCTTTGAAGTCGGGAACCCTCGGCCCTGCCGGAGCGGTGGCCTTCGCCACCGGCGTCTCCTCGTCGCTTTCTTCCAGGATATTCGGTTCGCGCGACCCCAGGTCGGCGATCGCCAGATCGTCCTTGTCGGCGGCGTTGCCGGCCACTACGGGCGGCGGCGGCGCCTCCGGCAGATCCTTGGGAACATCGAGCACGCGCAACGCTTCGGTCGCGACGGCATGGAACACCGGGGCGGCCGCCCGTCCGCCGAATCCCAGGTTGCCGTGCGTCCCGTTCAGCGTCACCACCACCACGATGGATGGATTGTTGAGCGGCGCGAACCCGATGAACGTGCCGTTGTAGTTGTGCGTATAACGCTTCGCGGCAACATCATAGATTTGCGCGGACCCGGTTTTCCCCGCCACCGAATATCCTTCCAGCCGCGCCTCCGGATACCCGGTCCCTCCCGGCAGCACGACGCCTTCCATCATTTGCCGCATTGTCATCGCCGTCTCCGGCTTGATCGCCCGCACCGGCGCCGGCACAGGCAGAGCCTGGCCGCCTTTCTTCAATACCAGCCGCGGCCTCACCAGCAGACCGCCGTTGGCCACGATCGAGGCCGCCTGCGCCAACTGTAGCGCGGTTACCGAGACTTCCTGCCCGATCGAGATCGAAGGCAGCGAGAGCTTGCTCCACCGCTCGAGGCTGCGCAGGCGGCCGCGCGATTCCGCCGGCAGCGGCACCCCGGTTCTTTCCCCGAACCCGAAACGGCGCACGTATTCGTGCATGTGCGCTTCGCCCACCGTCATGCCGATCCGGATGGCGCCCACGTTGCTCGAGTGCTTCAGCACGTCCGCCATCGACATGACGCCGTATCCGCCGTGCGCTTCGTGAATCGTCCGCCCGAACAGGGTGATCGAACCGCGCCCGCAATCGATCATGCTCTCCGGCCGCAACTGGGTGGTCTCGAGAGCCGCGGCCAGGGTGACCACCTTGAACACCGATCCGGGCTCGAAGGGAACCGAGCTGGCGTGATTCAACCGCGCCTCCGGGTTGTCGGTCCCGTCCGGCGGCCGGTTGGGATCGTAAGAAGGATAGCTCGCCAGCGCCAGGATCTCGCCATTCCGCGGGTTCATCACCACCACGCTCCCGCAGTGCGCGCCCTTCGCCTCAGCCGCCGCCGCCAGCTCGCGCTCGGCCACGAACTGCAGCCGCTCGTCGATGGTCAGCGTCAGCGCCGCGCCCGGCTTCGGTTCCGATTCCACCAGCGCATCGATGCCGCGCCCCTTGACGTCGGTCAACACGCGCTCTTCGCCCGCGGCGCCTTCCAACTCCGCTTGCAGCACTTTTTCGATGCCTGAGTTGCCCTTTTCCGCGAAGTCCACGCCGCCCAGAATGTGCGCGGCCAGCGGCCCGTTGGGGTAATGCCGTTCGCTGCCGCTGTCGATCTGGATCCAGTCGAAGTCCATGCCGCGCAGGCGTTGCGCCTCTTCCCAAGCGGCTTTTTTCTTCACCACGAAGTAGCCGCGCCCGTCCTGGCGCGCCGCCTCGAGCCGCGCATACAGGTCCGCGCGGTCCATTCGCAGGACCATCGAAAAGATGTCGGCCGCCACGCCCAGATCGGGCACTTTTTGAGGATTGACGAGGATCGATTGGGTGGGCACGCTCATCGCCAGCGGCGCGCCCGTGCGATCAAGAATCGTGCCGCGGGGAGCGAGAATCTTGACGACCTGTTCCTGGCGCGCCCGCGCGAGCCCGGCATATTGCCGGTGATGCACCACCTGCAGGGAAACGAGTTTGCAGAGAATGACCCCGCCCCAGATCAGGATAAGTCCCGCGAGCCATTTCAGACGACGCTCCAGCATGCCGCGCTGCGTGAGTCAATCACGCCCCCCGTTTCCGCTACTTGACTAGCGCAAAAGCACTGTCCGGTTTGTTGCCGTCCAGATGCACCACCTGGCCCGCCTGCGGCGCCACCAGGTTCTGCTTCTCGGCCACTTGTTGGAGACGGTCCGGGCTCAGCAGCTCGGCTTCCTGCAACTCCAGCGTGCGGCGCTCGTCGAGCAGCCGCCGCTCCTCGCCCTTGAGCGCTTCCAGCTTGTATCCTTCCAAACGCCCGGCCAGGGTCGGAACCAGCGTGCCGGTGAGCAGCACCAGCAGAACGCTGGCCGCTCCCACCGCGCTCCAGCAGGCGCCGCGCCCACGCGGGTCGGCGGCCCGCACCAGCCGCGAGTTGTCGATCTTCTTCGAGAAAAAGAGCACGTCATCCAGCGGCAATGCCCGCAGCCGATCGGAGTTTTTTCCCAGACGCGCGGCCGACGACGCGGCGCTCGATGCGCTTGCGCCCGCGGTCGCCGTCTTACCTAAGAATGCCGGCATGGTCGCCATGGTAGTCGTTCCCTTTCTCAATGATTTCGATGGCGCGCAGCTTGGCGCTGCGCGAGGCCGCGTTCTCCGCCGTTTCCAAGTCGCCCGGCACCAGCGGATGTTTGGTGAGAAGCTTGGCACGCCCTTCGCGCGCCAGTTCCCGGAATCGCACTTTCACTTTGCGGTCGTCGATGCTCATGAAGCTGATCACGACCATGCGCCCGCCTTCCCGCAAAATCTCCGGCCCCGTCTCCAGCAGCCGGTCCAACTCCCCAGGTTCGTCGTTCACCGCCATCCGCAGGGCCATGAATGTCTTCGTGGCCGGATGCAGACGGCCCGTCCGGTGCACGGCCCGCTCCACTACATTGGCTAGATGCAGTGTGCTCCGTATGGGCCGTGCGCGGACGATTGCTCTGGCTACCTTCCGCGCCCCCCTTTCTTCGCCCATCTGATAGATCAGATCGGCGAGCGCCTTCTCGGCGTTGTAATTGACCAGATCGGCCGCCGTCATGCCCTGGGTCGGGTCCATGCGCATGTCCAGCGGCCCATCCATCAAGAACGAAAAACCTCTCTCGGGCGCCGTCAACTGATACCGGCTGACGCCCAGGTCGGCCAGCAGGCCGTCCACTTTCTCGAAACCCTCGCTGCGCACCGTTTCGGCCAGCATCCCGAACGTGGCATGGCGAAACCGGATGCGCTCCGCCAACTCGAGCGTGTTCTGCCGCGCCATCTCGAGCGACTGCGCGTCGCGGTCGTTGGCGATTACAAACCCTCGTTCCAGCCGCGCCGCAATCAGCGCCGTGTGCCCGCCCAGCCCGGTGGTCGCGTCCAGGTAGATTCCGTCCGGCCGGACCGCCAGCAACTCGAGCGACTCGGCGGCCATCACGGAAAAATGCATACGCCATCAGATCAGACCAGTCCTGCTGCCTCGAGCTTCGCCACATCTTCGGGCGCGGTCGCGGAAGCCTCCCGCTTGCGATCTTCGTACAGCTTCTCGCTCAGCACTTCGATCCTGCCGCGATATGCGAATAGACGCACCGGCGCGTTCTCAATTCCCAATTCGCGCCGCAGCTCCGGCGAAAACAGAATCCGCCCCTGCGCGTCCATCTCCGCTTCCGCGCCCAGGTCCGCCGCGTTGAAAGCCACGTTCCGCGCCAGCCGCGGATCGTCCCGATAATTGTCGAAGAATCGTTCGTTTTGACGCCAAACAGCCATCGGATAAATCTGGGCTACGCGCCGGTCCAGGCTCGTCACAAAAAGCTTCTTCTCGCGCAGCGCGGCAAAGAACTGCTGGAACGTCACCGGCATTTTCGCCCGGCCTTTGTCGTCCAGCCGACTGGAGTACATCCCCCGCGGGGGTTCCACCATCAGCAGTTCTTGAATTTCGTTATCCACATTCTATCCAGGAAAGGTCCCTAACACAACTTATAGTGCCATGAGGCTAAGGCCTTTGCAAGTGGTTTTTGCGGGAAGTGTTTGATTATTACGGAGTTACTGTGGTACCACCCAATCTACACAGAGATCAGCCCACACTACATATAGATTTGATGGCGAACAAAAAACGAAGCTGAAGGGATTGAGGAAAGCTTGGGGCCGGGAGTCAGCTCCCGGCCCCAAAAGCAAGGAGGTTTACTGAATCGGAATCTTGCTGTTAGCGCTGTAATACGTCTGGGTCGCACCAACCGGTATCAGGCCGACCGAGAACGCCACGCTGTTGTTCTGCGGCGCATCGTTAGGTACCTGGAACTGGATGTAATATACGCCGATTATGTCGGGTGACAATTCAGCCTCCGTCACCGGCGCGCCCTCGTTGTTGACGCCGACAACCACTTGGCCGTTAACAAACGACGGCGTGTTCCAAATGGGCAGCGAGTTGGTCGCGATCTGCGGGCTCACCGGTCCCAGGCCGGTCACGAAAGCGGTGACAGTTTCCCCGCGCCGAGCCGGATTGGAGGGACCCGCAAAGGTGCCGTCCGGCCGCTCGATCACGGCGCGCACCACCCCATCGGACTGGGCCGTCTGGAAAATGCCCGGGCTGGCCGGCAGCACGTTAACGTTGAGGGTCTGGCTGCCGCCGTTCACGGCCACCGTTACCGGCACCGTTCCCGGCGTCACTTCGCATGGCACCAGGATCAAAATCTGTTGCTGGCCGCTGATGTTCGAGACGGAGAAGATAGGCGCTGAAATCGCCGCCGAGCCGGTACCGAAGCTCACCATGTCGGTCGCCACTTCATACGGCAACGGCCCTACCACCGGCGGCAGGCCCGACCCGCCCAGGGCCACTCCCGTGCCGGCAATCGCCGCAATGCTGCAAGGCGAAATCGAACCAACCTGGCCATCGGCTCCGTTCATGAAGCCGGCCAGCGTGAGGTTCGGCCCCGGCGCCACCACGGTCAGGCTGAAGACCTGGATGTAGGTGCTGATCGAGGCGGTTACGGTGGCCGCGCCGGGCGTAATCCCCGCCGTCGCCGTTACCAGCGCCACCCCGTTCGAGTTGGTGGTTGTCGAGGTCGCGGAAAGCGTGACCGGCCCGCTCACCGAGAACACAACCGGGACGCCGGCCAACGGTTCCCCGTTGCTGCCAGTCACCATCACTGCCAGCAGATTGGTGAATGCCACGCCTTCCACGGCGGTCTGGTTGTTGCCGCTTTCCATGGTGAGACCGCTCACCGTCACCGGTTGCACGGCGGTGATGGCGAACCGGGCCACGGCGCTCAAGTTGGTATTCGAAGTAACCGTGACGCTGATGGCGCCGGACGCCAAGGCGCTCAGCACCGGGTTCTGAACCGTAACCAATCCATTGGAATCGGAGACCGACGTAACATTGTTGAGCTGGATGGCGCTGGCTGGGGTTGCGGACCACGTAACAGCCTGGCCCACCAGCGGTTTCGAGCTAGCATCGACCACTTCGGCCACCAGCGGCTGGAGCGTCGCGCCCGCCAGAGCGGCGGGTTGGTTGTTGCCGCTGACCACCGTGAGGGCGCCCACCGTCGGCGCCGTGACGCTAAGACTCAGAGCGCCGCTTTCGAAGTTGGTATCGGGCGGGTTCCCCGCCGTCTGCGGCACGGCTCCTCCGGTGACGATCTTATACGTTCCCGCGCCCGCCACCGGGCCGAACTCCACGTTGCAGGTTGCAATGCCCTGGGTGTTGGTCAGCGCAGTATAATTGCCAGCTCCGGACTGCGTCTGGCAGTATGCCGAAGGTTGATTGTCCGTCGGTCCAATGGTGCCGTTGGCGTTCAACAGCATCAAGGAAACGTTGGGAACGCCCGTTCCAGTGTTGGTGAAAACGCCCATCTGAAAGGATGGTCCCGCCGAACCCGCCACTCCGGTAATCGTCGTATATATGGGTGCGTTCCCGTAGCTCACGTAGACATCATTCACGGCCTGCTGTTGATTCAACGCCGGCGCCGACTGCGACTCGAAAAACGTGGCCGTAGCGTTGCCCGCAGTCGCGGTAACCGTGCTCTGGGCCCCGAACTGAGGGCCGGATTGCTGGGCTGCCTGCTGTGCAATCGAAGCCGATGTATACCCGTTGCTATCGGTGTTCGTGATAATGCTATTGACGCCGAAGCTGCCCTGTTGGCCAAAAAAAGCGCTGCCGCTGGTCACCGCCCAGGTCACCTGTGTATTGATCACCGGGCTCCCGTTGGCGGTGGTGACTTGGACCACCAGAGGATCGAAATACTGGAAGGGAGAGCTGAGGCAAAGCTGGCAGGTCAATTGCCCGTTCCCCGAAATGACTGTGACTGCGGCCGGCTGGGCCTCAAGTGCAGCCGTGCAAAGCACGCCACACAGCACCGCAAAAACGAGAATACGCATTTTATTCAAGAAAAACCTCCAGTTCAGCAGGTCAACACGGTTGGAATTATGGACGGACGCGGAAGAATTCCAGTGTACCATGTCCCGGCCGCAACTCCGCGAATGATTTTACATTCGGGCCAGGACAGGAAAATGGTGGAGTTTCGGGTGCTGAAGGAATCTGGCTGTACGCGAGCGCACAGGCTACCTACCCCGCCAGCTTCACGAGCAGCTCGGCGTTCAACGCTCCCGCGGCCGTGTCTTCGTGCTTGAACATCAGGTACAGGTCCCGGCCGGCGGCGAGCAGTTCCTTCGATCGCGCGGCCATCGCGTTCACGTCGGCATCGGTATACTCCGGCTTGCGCAGCCGGTAGTAAACGAAATCCGCCGTGATCACCTCCGGCACTTCCAGCTTCTCCGATTCGGCCAGACACAGCGAAACATTATGGCGCCGCAGTTCGGCATACACTTCCTCGACCAGCCACGATGGGTGCCGGAACTCGAACGCATAGCGCAGATCCCTGGGCAGCGCTTCCAGGTAAGCCGCCAGCAGGGCGTCATCGCGTTTCATCTGCGGTGGCAATTGAAACAGGATCGGCCCCAGCCGCCGCGCCGACCGCAGCGGGTCGATCGCCTTGAAAAAGATCTGCGTCGCCTGGTCTGCGTTCTTCAGCCGCAGGATGTGCGTGATGCGCATGTTCGCCTTCACCGCGAACACGAACCCCGGCGGCGTCGCTTCCACCCAGGCCGCCAGGGTGGCCGCCGCCGGCAAACGGCGGAACGTGTAATTGATTTCCACCGCGCGCAGCCGCGTGGCATAGTGCTTCAGAAACTGCTTGGCCGGCAATTTGGCCGGATAGAAGTCCGGCTTCCAGGCCGGATACGCGAAGCCGGACGTCCCGGCATATAGACTTGCCATGGCTTATCATTATCTTCTAGCCGGGCCCGAAAGTGTTTGGCCCGGCGTCTGCGCCGGTTTCGAACGGCATGTTGCATACCCCGGAGACCCACGACGATCTCGCCGAAGCGCTCAGCCGCGCCGCGCGCCACCTGCGCACGATCTGCCTGCAGGGCAACGGCAGCAAGAGCATGATGGCGGGCCCGGTCGCGTGCGCCGACGAAAACATCACCACCACCGCGCTTCACCGCGTGCTCGAATACGAACCCCGCGACCTCACCATCAGCGTGGAGGCGGGCCTCCCCTGGCACGAGTTCACCGCCCTGCTCCGCCAGAACCGCCAGATGGTGCCGCTCGATCCGCCATTCGCCGGGCGAGCCACGGTGGGCGGCGTGGTTGCCTCCAACTCGAGCGGCCCGCGCCGCCGCCTTTACGGCACCGCGCGCGACATGGTCATCGGCATGCGCTTCGTCACGCTCGCCGGCAAGCTCGTGCAGTCCGGCGGCATGGTGGTCAAGAATGTGGCCGGCCTCGATATGGCCAAGCTCCTGATCGGCTCCTTTGGCACGCTGGCCGCCATCGCAGTGGTCAATTTCAAACTCCAGCCCATGCCCGAAGTCGAGCGCACCGTACTGGTTTCCTTCGCCGATTCGAAAACCGCTTTTGCGGCCCGCGCCCGTCTGCTCGCAAGCGTGCTGCAGCCCGCCGCCATCGACCTGTTCAATCCGCCCGCCGCCGTTCACGGCAACGCGGCCTGGATTCTGGCCGTGCGCGCCGCCGGCAACCAGACCGCCGTGGACCGCTATCAGCGTGAGCTGGCCTCTTTCGGCGACACCGTCGCACTCGATGGCGCGCCCCACGAGGAGTTCTGGCGCCAGACGGAAGATTTCACGCCCTGCTTTCTCGCCGCCCACCCCGATGGCGCGGTGGTGCGCGTCTCCTCTACTTTGACGGATCTTGAAAAGTGTATGGCGCCGCTGGCTGTCCCGGCCATGGCTCGCACCGGCTCGGGCGTCTGCTATATATATTTCGATGAAACCGGCTCCGCCGCCCGATACCTGGCGGACGCGGCCGGGTCAGGCTGGAAAGCGGTCATCGAGTTCGCGCCCGAGGCGCGCAAATCCGAACTCGAATTGTGGCCCGCTCCCGGCGCCGATTTCGAAACCATGGGGCGGCTCAAAGCTCTGTTTGATCCGTCCAACCTGTTGAACCGTGGCCGACTCTACCATCGCCTCTGAACCTCGCGCCGCCGGGCCCAACCAGTTCGATCTGGATAAGTGTGTCCACTGTGGTCTCTGCCTGAACGCCTGCCCCACCTACCGCGAATTGGGCCTGGAGATGGATTCGCCCCGCGGCCGCGTCTATCAAATGGTGCAGGTCTCCGAGGGCGCGCCGATCACCCCGGCTTACCTCGAACACATCGGCCTCTGCCTGGCCTGCCGCGGCTGCGAATCCGCCTGCCCTTCCGGCGTGCCATACGGCCGCATGGTGGAGCAGGCCCGCGCCGAAATCGAAGCCCGCATTCCGCGCGGCCGCTTGGCTCGCTGGCTGCGCGCGTTCCTGTTCGGCCAGCTCCTCCAGTCGCGCGCCCTGCTCTCGATCGCCGGCACCCTGCTCTACTTGTATGAAGTCAGCGGCCTGAAGACGCTGGCGCGCGGTCTGGGCCTGATGAGGATGCTCGGCCGACTCGGCAACGTGGCACAGCTCGCGCCTTCGGCCGACCCGCCGTTCTTCTTTTCCCAGATCGGCAAAACATTTCCCGCCGACGGTGTTCGCCGGCACCGCGTGGCCTTCCTCTCCGGCTGCGTGGCCAACATTTCTTTCGCCCGCCTGCATGAGGCCAGCGTGCGGGTGCTCCAGCGCAACGGTTGCGAAGTGGTAGTGCCCGCCGGGCAAGGCTGCTGCGGCGCGCTGCATCTTCATTCCGGGCTCCCCGATGACGCGCGCGGGCTGGCGCGCCGCAATATCGATGCCCTCCGCGGCGGCGCGTTCGACGCTATCGTCAGCAACTCCGCCGGCTGTGGCGCGATGCTCAAGGAATATGGCGAGCTGCTCGCCGGCGATCCTGCTTACGCAACCGCCGCACAACAGTTCGCGGCCCAGGTCCGCGACATCACCGAATTCCTCGCATCCATCGAGCTGAATCGGCAAATGGGCGCGGTGGATCGAGTGGTCACATACCAGGACGCCTGCCATCTCGCCCACGGCCAGCGTATCCGCGGCGCACCTCGCAAGCTGCTCGCCGCCATTCCCGGCATCGTCTTCGAGGAAATGCGCGGCGCCGATATCTGCTGCGGCAGCGCCGGCTCCTACAACATCGTGCAAAACGAAATGTCGTTGCAGATTCTGGCACATAAGATGGAGGCGGTGAACCGCACAGGCGCGACCATCATCGCCACCGCCAACCCCGGCTGCGAACTGCAACTCGAAGCCGGCGTCCGCCTCCACGGCAACCATCAGCGCGTCATGCACGTGGTCGAACTGCTCGACCTGGCCTACCGCAACTACGGCAAGTGATCGCATCCGCGCCGGCCCAGCGTCGGCAGGGGGACGTAAATCGCCCTTCCCGGCAACATGCTATGCTGCCCATTCGAGGCGGTCGGTCCATGTCTTTCATTCACGACGATTTTCTGTTGAGCAACGAAACGGCGCGGCGGCTCTATCACGAGTACGCCGAGGGGCAGCCGATCCTGGATTATCATTGCCACCTGCCGCCGGCCGACCTGGCAGGCAACCGGCAGTTCCAAAACCTGTGCGAGATCTGGTTGGAGGGCGACCACTACAAGTGGCGCGCCATGCGGGCCAATGGCGTAGACGAGCAGTTCTGCACTGGAGCAGTGGACCCGTACCAGAAGTTCCTGGCCTGGGCGCGCACCGTGCCTAACACGCTGCGCAATCCCCTATATCACTGGACGCATCTGGAGCTAAAGCGCTATTTCGGTATCGATGAGCTGCTCGACGAATCGAGCGCGCAGCGCATCTGGGACCGCGCCAACGAACTGCTGGCCACCGAGGAACTGCGCGCCCAGGGCATCCTCGGCAAGTTCCACGTGGCCGCCCTCTGCACCACCGACGATGCCACCGACGACCTGGCTTGCCACAAGGCGCTGGCCGCCTCCGGTTTGGCGACCAAGGTGTTCCCCGCCTTTCGGCCCGATCAGGCGTTCAACGTCCATCTGCCCGAACTGTTCAATCCGTGGGTGGCGAAGCTCGAGGCAGCTAGCGGCGGTTCGGTCTCGAGCTTCCACGATTTCGTCGACGCGCTCGCCCAGCGGCACGGTTTCTTTCACCAGATGGGCTGCCGCCTCTCGGATCACGGATTGAATTGGACCTTCGCCGACTTCTGCGACGAAAAGGAGGCCGCCGGCATTTTCGATAAGGCTCGCAACGGCCAGGCGGCGACACCCGCCGAGCAGGCGCGTTTTGCCGGCTTCCTGCTGCTCGAATTCGGGCGCTGGGATGCGGCTAAGGGCTGGACCAAACAGCTTCACCTCGGCGCGCGGCGCAACAACAACACTCGGGCGTACCGGAAGCTCGGCCCGGATACCGGCTTCGATTCGATTGGCGACTGGCCGCAGGCCGACGCTCTGGCCACTTACATGGACCGCCTGGACGGCGAAAACGCGCTCCCCAAGATGGTGCTCTACAACCTGAACCCGGCCGACAATTACGTGCTCGCCACCATGATCGGCAATTTCCAGGATGGCGCTACCGCCGGCAAGATCCAGTTTGGTAGCGGCTGGTGGTTTCTCGACCAGAAGGAAGCGATGACCTGGCAGATGAATGCGCTTTCCAACTGCGGCCTGATTTCGCGCTTCATTGGCATGATCACCGACTCGCGATCCTTTATGTCCTATCCGCGCCACGAGTACTTCCGGCGCGTGCTGTGCGACCTGTTCGGCAAAGACATGGAGGCCGGGGAGTTACCCGATTCCGACGATCTGGTGGGGCCTATGATCCGCAACATCTGCTACGGTAACGCATTGCAGTTCTTGGGTTTAGGCATTACGTAACTGGGTCGATATGGCTCTCAGCGGCGGCTTGTCGTCGATGTTCCGGGTGCATCGCGGCCCGCGGCGCTGGGTGTTCCTTCCGCATGCCGTCCTTTGCGCCTTTTGCCTGCTGGTAGGTCTCTTCATGGTAGATGATCTTCGCCTGCTGCTGGTGTACATGGTGCTGCTCCCGGTCTTTGTGATTCAGATCGCGCTCCCGACGCGGGCCGGGTGGATCGTAGCCTTCTCGGGGTGGCTGGCGTTCTGCTCCCTGATCATCTTTGACGAATGCCGCGAACTCCGATTCGGCGCTATTCCGGGAATCAATATCTGGCTTCTACTGGCGATTGTTGTACTATCGTCGGCGCCGCTATATCTCCTGCGCCCTGGCGGCAAACCGGTCGGTCACAAGAAACCGGTTGAAGACGCGCCCGGCTGAGGTGTCCATGCATCGGCGATTTCCCCTAATGTTTTTGGCATATGGGGCCGATAAGGATGCTGGAGCTAAATGCCTACGCTCAAGAATGACTTCGGCGGCGCGGTATGGGACCTGCCGCCGCTGATTCTGCATCCGTTCAACGAACGCGTCTCGCCGGCGACGTTGATCGAGAACTCGAAGGCCGCGCTGATGCTGGCCGGTTTGGCCGCGCGGGATGGAACCGAGGATGAAACCTTGCATCGCCGGGTGCTGGCCGGCCGGTACGCGGAACTCCGCATGCTTTTCTTCATTGGCAAGGACGTGATGCGCTGGATCGAGCAATGCGCGGAATGGGCCTCGCGTGTCCCCGAACTCCAGGGCGCCTGCGTCCGCCGTCAGAGCTTCGCCCGCCTGATCACCGTCTGCCCGCCGCAAGAGGTCCAGGAGAAACTGACCCGTTGGGGAGTGACGGACTATCTGGCAATTTTCTGCCGTGCGATCGGTCTCAACGCGCTGTTCAGCGAGCCGCCGCCGATCGAGATGCTGTCGAGGGATTTCCTTTTAAGCTACCACCGCTTTGGCGACTTGCTCTATCAGGGCTTCATGGAAGCCGAGACGCACAGCGCCATCACGACCGCCAATTTCCATTTCGAGTTGTACGCCTCCGGCGAATACTCCCGCCTGCTGGAATCCAAGTGGGAACAGCAGGGGTAACCCTAGATTCCGAAGTCAATTTCCGCGAAGTTGCATTTCCAGAGCGGAGGAGCCAAAACAGGCCTTGTATCAGGGCACGGCTTCAGCCGGCTTCAGCCGTGCCGGAACGGGATGATGCTGATGGGCTTTAGCCCCTGGGCAGCGGACAGGGGCTAAAGCCCATCAGAATGTGCGTTGTCGGCGGCACGGCTCAAGCCGTGCCCTGATACGAGGCGTCCAACTTCGGAATTTTAGGGTAACGCGGCATGCTTTGGCTATTCGCCTGGCTCACTCTTCGCGCATGAGTTTGGATGGATCGACGGCAAGCGCTCGCCATGCTGGAATGGCGGAGGCTGCAATGCCTAGCAGCGCCATCGTCAGCACCGCGCCGCCCAGGACCACGGGATCCCGCGGATTCGCCTGATAGACAATCTGCCCCAGCAACCGGGTGGCGAAGACGCCCGACAGCAACCCCACCACCGATCCCACGCCGAGCAGCACGATTGGCCGCCCCACGGCCGCGCTCATCACATGCGTCCTACGCGCGCCCAATGCCACGCGGATGCCCAGTTCCTTTGTCCGCCGGCTCACGCTATAGGCCGCCATACCGAAGATGCCCGTCACCGCCAGCATCGCCGCCAGCAGACCCATAACGCCCAGTGCCACTGTCGCCGCCCGTGCCGGGAACAGCACATCCTCCAGCGCATCGGGCCAACTCTCGACCGTGATTGGCACATTCGGCTCGATGCCGCTCAGTGTGCGTGCGAGCGCCGCCGCCATCTCGCTCGGCGCCCGCTGCGACCGCACCACGAAAACCGTTTCGGTGTCCTCGCTTTGCGACAACGGCACATACACCACGGGCTGCGGCGACTCTTGCATGTCGTGATACTTGCCGTCCTCCGCCACGCCCACCACTTCCGTCAGGTTGCCCCCCAAAATAAAGCGCTGTCCGAGGGCCGCCGTTTCACCCCACGGCGTCTCACCAAACATCTTCCGCGCGAAGGTTTCGTTCACGATCGCCACATACGGCGTCTTTGTGGTGTCATGCCAGGAGACATCCCGCCCGTCCAGTAGCCGTGTACGGGCCGCCTCCAGGTATCCCGGCGACATCGTAAACACGTACGGCGCCAGCACGGAGTTGTTCAGCTTGAACTCTGTCGTCCCCGGCCGGAAAATCGGAATCCCATGCAACCCGCCAGTGAAGGGCGTCCGGCTCACCGTGCCCGCGGCCGTCACACCGGGGATGCTCCGCACCGCCTCAATCATCGCCTTCTCTTTCTCGACCGTCAGGTCGCCCGCCTGTCGCGCCTCGCTCAGGTCCAAATCGGCCAGCATCGCGCCCTGCGGCTGGATACCCAGCGGCGCGTCGAGCGCGCGCACCAACCCGCGCACCGCCACCAGCGAGGCCGTTACCACCAGCGTGCAGATTGCAATTTGTGCACCCAACAACAGGTCCCGCAGGGCAAATCGGCGCAGGTGCAAGGAATCCACCGGTCCGTTCTTCATCATCTGCAACGGACTACTCTGCCACGTCTGCCACGCCGGCGCCATGCCGAACAACAGCGCGCTAGCCAGCGTCAGTGCCAGGCCTGCAAGGTACACACGCGCATCCACGCTTACGGTCAGAGAGCCAACGAACGGCTGCGAGCGGTTCAACACACCCAACAGCAGCCGCGCGCTCACCAGCCCCGCTGCTCCGCCGATCAGCGATACCAGCACCGCCTCGGTCAACAATTGCCTCACCAGCCGCCACCGGCTCGATCCAAGGGCCACGCGGAGCGCCAGTTCCCGGCTGCGGTCCGCCGCGCGCGCCGCAAACAGAGTTGCCAGGTTCGCGCATGCCGCCGCCAGCACCAGCAGCGCCAGCGCGGTCACGCTCCAAAGAAATCCGCGAATGACATCACCGTCGTCCCCGTAGAGTCCCGGATGGATCAGCCGCAGCGACTGTCCGTCGTCGGTCTCCGGATACTCCTTCGCCAGCTCGGCCGCAATCGCATTCAGGTTTTCCGTCGCCCACTGCGGCGTCACTCCCGGTTTCAGCCGGCCAATCACCGTCACAGTTATGGCTGTCCGGCTATGCAGGAAATCCGCCCCCTCCATCACCATGGGCATCCAGTAGTCCGGCCACACAAACCGCTCGTTGCCGTGGAACCGCGCCGGCGCCACGCCAACTACCGTAAACGGATGCTTGTCGAGTTCCACGGTCGTCCCGACTACGCCCCGATCGGCATCAAACATATTTCGCCACAGAGCATCGCTCAACACCACATACGGCGCTGAATCCGGGCCATGCTCGTCCGCGGCGTGGAAGAACCGTCCTACCTCCGGCTGCACGCCCAGCACATCGAAATAATTGCCGGTGACCGCATCGCCGTGGACATTCCTCAGCGCGTTGCGCCAGCTCAGTGCCGCATGAGAATATCCATAAATCCCGGTCATCCCGCTGAAGGTGGTGTTTCGCCGCCGAAAATCCTCAAACGCGGGATACGACGTAGTCAGTAGCCGCCCGATCATCCACTGCCTATGGCGAATCTGATACAGGCTC
Source organism: Bryobacterales bacterium (assembly GCA_003142185.1). Taxonomy (GTDB): domain Bacteria; phylum Acidobacteriota; class Terriglobia; order Bryobacterales; family Bryobacteraceae; genus Bog-375. Next base: position 112,696 of record PLOR01000057.1, on the reverse strand, counting down.
TGTGGGTCGCTCACATCGAGCGGTTGCAGCAGGACCGCGTTCAGCACTCCGAAGACGACGATGTTCGCCCCAATCCCCAGCATCAGCGTGAGTAAGGCTACGACCGTGAAGGCGGGAGATTTCCGAAGCACGCGAACCGCATAACGAACATCCAGCAGCAGGTTCTCCACGAATGGCAGGCCCTCTTCGTCGTGGTAGTCGTCCCGAATCGTCTCCACACCCCCGAACTGCAGGCGGGCGTGACGGCGTGCTTCCTCGGGAGTCATGCCGGCGCGGATGTTCTCTTCAGTCCGGGCAGCTATATGCGATTCCATTTCTTCTCTGAGCCGTTCGTCGCCGCGGCGCCTGGCCGTGAAGTTGAGAAGGCGTGTGAGTAACCGATGCGGGGCTCTCATGCCAGATCCTTCGCTTTCACCTCAAAGAAGCGCGCGATGATCGCCGCCGTCTGCCCCCACTCGCGTCTTTCGGCTTCCAGTAATTTGTGTCCCGCACGCGTCAACCGGTAAAAGCGCGCCCGGCGGTTGTTTTCCGAAGGACCCCACTCCGATGCGATGGCACCCTCCTGTTCCAGCCTCAGCAGGACGGGATACAGCGTGCCCTGGTTGACCGAAAGCAAGTCGCCGCTGATCTGCTCGATGCGCCGGGCGATGCCATACCCGTGCAGCGGTCCCAGCACATCGAGGGTCTTCAGGACCATCAGGGCCAGTGTTCCGTGCTGGACGTCCTTTTTGTGCTTCATACGGTTTGGTCCCGTGCGACGGTCATTTGGCTTACCAACATGAGAATGCCATAGTTCTATTGGGAAAGCAACAGGTGATCTCGAGTGCTCCAGGTTCGCACATGATTCGGAGTGGATAATAGTATGCTGACCGGTCTTGCTCGTGTGTGGTGGAGAGGAAGCACGCTCTAGTCAACACTAGCTTGCGGCCGTCCTTTTGCAGTTGAATCCCCGTTTACTATAGATTGAAGATTGACCCGCGGAATCTCTCGAACGGCAGTTGTCGCCGCACTGCTCACCGGCGCTTGTTTAGCCGAAACACTGGAAGTGAGTCTGGTTGATCAGCCGCTACTGAAGAATCGGCTCGCCAGCGGCGCCGTGGGATCCCGGCAACGTCAGGCCAAAATCGAAGATCTTTTCCACGACGTAGGGTGCCCGGTTGAGGAGCAGCGGGTGGACAAAAAGTCCGGGAATGTCATCTGCACGTTGCCAGGTCAAACGAGTTCCACCATCATCATCGGCGGCCACTTCGATTTCGCGGATGAGGGCACGGGAATCGTCGACGATTGGAGCGGCGCATCCCTGCTGCCGTCGCTTTATCAGGCGCTGAAGAGCCGGCCTCGCCGACACACGTTTGTTTTTGTCGCGTTCACGGCTGAGGAGCGCGGGCTAGTGGGCTCTTCACGATATGTCAGGAACATGACGCCCGAGCAGAAGGCGCTTACCCGCGCATTTGTAAACCTCGAGTGTCTCGGCCTGACTACGGTGAAGGTGTGGACAAGCCGGTCAACTCCGGCGCTGGTGACGCGCCTGAGCGAGGTTGCGAGGATGCTCGGCATTCCTCTTCAGGGTATCAACGTCGATCGGGTGGGTGATGACGACACACACCCGTTCCTGTCGGCCCATATCCCCGTCATCTCGATCCACTCCGTCACGCAGGAAACCTGGTCGATTCTCCATAGTCCACGAGACCGGATGGACGCGATCAATTTTGAGGACTATTACGCCGCCTATAAGCTGGCGGCCTATTACCTGGCGTATTTGGATGTGGCGGCGGAGTAAAACCGAAATGGGCGGGCCGCCGGGCCTGGCAAGCTAAAGCATGCCCTACCTATTCGCCGGTTTCGGCGTGGTGGCGGACGTCGATGCCCTTCACCGCGAAGAGCACGTCCTCGGCGATGTTGGTCGAATGGTCGGCGATGCGCTCCAGGTTTTGCGCGATGAACATGAGGGAGACCGCGCGATTGATGGTGCTGCGCTCTTCCTGCATGAAGCTGAGCAACTCGTCATAGACCGCGTCGCGCAGGCGGTCGACGGCATCGTCGGCCAGCAGCACGTCGCGCGCCATGTCCGCATCGTGCTTGGCAAACGCGTCCAGTGCGCGGTGCACCATGCTCTCGGCCAGGTCCGCGATGCGGGGAATGTCGATCAGCGGCTTGACCGCCGGCTCCCGCATCAGGGTCAGGGCGCGCTCGGTGATGTTGACCGCCAGATCGCCCATGCGCTCCAGGTCGTTGTTGATCTTGATGACGGCGGTGATGAAGCGAAGATCGCGCGCCATGGGCTGGAACAGGGCCAGCATGCGGGTGGCCAGCTCGTCGATCTCGATTTCCTTCTGGTTGACCAGCGCTTCGTTCCACATTACTTCCTTGGCCTTGTCTTCGTCGCGATCCACCAGCGCCAAAACGCTGTTGTGGATCGCGGCCTCCACCAGGCCGCCCATTTCGAGCAGTTTGCTCTGCAGCTCTTCCAGCTCTTCGCGAAAATGAAGCATCGTTTCTTCCTGCGCCCTGCCTTCGGTTTGCATCTAGTCTACCCGAAGCGGCCGGTAATGTAATCTTCGGTTTCTTTTTTCTTCGGCCGCTTGAAAATCACCGCCGTGCGATCGAACTCGATCAGCTTGCCCAGCAGGAAAAAGCCGGTGAATTCGGCTACGCGCGCCGCCTGTTGCATGTTGTGGGTGACGATCACCTGGGTGCACTGGTCTTTCAGGCTGAACATCAGGTCCTCGATCTTGGCGGTGGCGATCGGGTCCAGCGCCGAGCACGGCTCATCGAGCAGCAGCACTTCCGGGTCCACCGCCAGCGCGCGCGCGATGCACAGCCGCTGCTGCTGGCCGCCGGAAAGCGAGTAGGCCGATTGGTGCAGCTTGTCTTTCACCTCGTCCCAGAGCGCCGCGCGGCGCAGGCTATGCTCGACCTTGTCGTGCATCGAGCTGTTTCCCTTCAGCCCGTTGATGCGGATGCCATAGGCCACGTTGTCGAAGATCGACTTGGGGAATGGATTCGGCCGCTGGAACACCATGCCGACGCGGCGCCGCAGGTTGGTGGCGTCGATATCGAGCACGTTCTCGCCATCCAGCGCGACGAGGCCTTCGAAACGCGCGTGGCGCACCATGTCGTTGATGCGGTTCAGCGTGCGCAGGAAGGTCGATTTACCGCAACCCGAGGGGCCGATCAGCGCGGTGATCTGCTTCTCCGGAATCTCGATGTCGATACCGTGGAGGGCCTTGTAGCCGCCGTAATAAAAGTCCAGGTTCTGAACGGAAATCTTGGTGTGTCCGGCAGCCTTGTGTTCGGAGGCTGCCGGCGTTATCGCGGGCATTTGAGCCCGTTGCTCCGGCGCAAGCGATTCTGGCATGGGGTCCATCGATTATCCCTTCTGCACGCTGATTCCCCGCGAGAGGATCCAGCGGGCGGCAATATTGGTCACCAGCACCATCGCCAGCAGCACCAGGCCGGCCGCCCAGGCCTGGCGGTGCCAGTCGTCGTAAGGCGAGATGGCGTGCGTGTAAATCATCACCGGCAGCGACGCGGTCGGCTGGTTTACGCCGCGCGGCCAGAATTGGTTGTTGAGCGCGGTGAACAGCAGCGGCGCGGTTTCTCCGGCCACGCGCGCGATGCCCAGGATCATGCCGGTGAGAACGCCTTTCATGGCGGCCGGCACCACCACCGTGGCCAGCACTTTCCACTTGGGCGCTCCCAGCGCCAGCGCGCCTTCCCGCAATGCGTTCGGCACCGTGGAAAGAAACTGCTCGGTGGTGCGCATCGAAATGGGAATCAGCATGATGCCGAGCGCGACCGCGCCGGCCAGGCCCGAAAAGCTGTGCAGCGGAACCACCACCAGCGCCCAGGCGAAGATGCCGATCACAATCGAGGGCACGCCGTTCAACAGGTCCGCGGTGTAGCGAATCGCGAAGCCCATGATCTTGCCGCTGAATTCGGCCAGGTAGATGCCGCCCATGAAACCGATTGGCAAACCGATCAGCGCCGCCAGCCCCACCATTTCCGCGCTGCCCACGATGGCGTTGGCCATGCCGCCGCCGTCCTCGCCGGGCGGCAGGGGGAGCCTGGTGAAAAACGCCCAATCCAGCGATTTGCCGCCGTTATACACCAGGTAGCCGAGGATCAGGAACAGGATCGAGACAGTGAAGAGCGTGCAGAGGCCGGTCAGCGTCAGCATCACATTGTTCACGATCTTGCGGTAGGTCAGGCGGTTCATACGACCTTGGCGGTTCCTTTCCGCGTGGTGGCCAGCACCAGCAGCCGCGCCAGGGCGTTGATGACGATGGTGACCAGGAACAGCACCAGGCCGAGTTCCACCAGCGCGCTGGTGTACACTTTGCCCGTGGCCTCGGCGAATTCGTTGGCGAGCACCGCCGCGATGGTGTAGCCGGGCGCGAACCAGGAAGCGTGCAGCGTGCTGTCGTTGCCGATCACCATCGTGATCGCCATGGTCTCGCCCAGCGCGCGCGCCAGGCCCAGAAAAATCGATCCCAGGATTCCCAAACGCGCGTAGGGCACCACCACCTTGAACGTGGTCTCCCAGCGCGTGGCGCCGAGCGCCAGCGCGGCTTCCCGCTGGTCGCGCGGCACTTCGAGCAGGGCTTCGCGCGAAATGGCGATGATGTAGGGAAACGTCATGATGGCCAGCACGACGGCCGCCGTCAGGTAGCCCACTCCCAGCATCGGTCCCTGGAACTGCGGCAGGTATCCGAAGGCGCCCTTGAGCGCCGGTTCGATGTACTCGCGCATCAAAGGCACCACTGTAAAGATGGCCAGCATTCCGTAAATCACGCTGGGCACCGCCGCCAGCAATTCCACCAGAAAAGTGCAGCCCGAAGACAGGCCGGGTGGCGCCAGCTCGGCCAGGAAAATCGCCGCACCCACGCCCAGGGGGACGGAGATTACCAGCGCCATAATCGACGTCATCACCGTTCCATAGACGAACGGCAGGGCCCCAAAATCGTTCGCGTTCGGATCCCAGTTGGTGCCCCACAGAAAACCCAAACCAAACTTGTGTCGCGAAGGGGCGGAAGTGCCCCAGAGGTTCCATATGAGGAGGATGGTTATGAGGACGACGGTGGCTCCAAAAGCAAGGGTGACGAGACGCGCGATCTCGTCACCCATTGCTCCGGAAGCACGGCGGGATGGAACAGAGGCGGTTGCCGTCGCGGCCATATCAGTGAATCTGCGCGATCTGCTTCAGCTCCCGTGCAACTACTTCCTTGGGCAGCGGCGCGTAACCGAGCGCCGCACAGTCTTTCTGGCCGTCCGCGAGCATCCACTTCAGGAAGCTCACCAGGGCAGTACGCTTTTGGGCGTCCTGGATCTGACTGGGAATCAGCAGCCAGGTGAAGCTCGCGATGGGGTATGCGTCCTTACCCGGAGCGTTGGTGATGGAGACGCGGAAGTCCGCGGGCATGTTATTGGCCGCGCCCGCCGCCGCCGCGGTCACCGACTCCAGATTGGCCTTCAGGTACACGCCCGCCGCGTTCTGGACGGATCCGTACTCCATCTTGTTCTTCAGCGCATAGATCAGTTCCACGTAGCCGACCGCACCCGGGGTCTGCTTCACCATTCCGGCGACGCCTTCGTTTCCCTGTTGGCCCACACCCGTCGGCCACTTGATGGAGGTATTCGCTCCCGGACCGGCTTTCCATTCCGGGCTGATCTTCGAAAGATAATCGGTGAACACGAAAGTGGTACCGCTGCCATCGGAGCGATGCACCACGATGATGTCGGTGGCCGGCAGTTTGATGCCGGGATTGGCTTTCGCGATCTTTGCGTCGTTCCACTTGGTGATCTTGCCGAGGAAAATGCCGGCCAACATCTCCGATGAAAACTTCAGATCCGCCAAGCCGGGCAGATTGTAGGTCGGCACCAAGCCGCCCAGCACCGTCGGAAAGTGCAGCGCCTTCACCTTCAGTGCCGCGATCTGCTCGTCCTTCATCGGCATGTCGGACGCGCCGAAATCCACCGTGCCTTCGGTAAGCTGCGCGATACCGGCCCCAGAACCTTTGGACTGGTAGTTGATCTCGATGGAAGGATTCTTCTGCCGGAATTCCTCGAACCACTTACCGTAAATCGGATACGGAAATGTCGCACCCGCGCCGTTGATGGCCTGCGCGGATATGATCGACGTGCCCGCCAGCAGGATTCCAGCTAATGCAATCGACGTCTTCATGTAAGATAACTCCTCTTATTCTCGAATGCAGACTGTTACAAATCAGTTAAGCTTGGATGAATTCCCGGCTACTTCATGGCCGGGACGCCGCCCGGAAGGGTATACCTTACATTGAAGTAGATGGTGCTGTCGCTGGCGTGGTCCAACGCGCCCAAGGCGATGTACCAGGGATTCCGCGTGAGGTATTCGTACTGGCCCATCACATTGATGGCGCCGTATTTCGCATCCTTCCAGATGGTCTGGTTGATGCCGAACGTGTACTCACGCTCAATATGGTTATTGCTGTTTGAGGAACCCAGGAAGCCGTAACCGATTTTGGTGGTGCCGTTCGCGTCAAGCGCCGCATTCTTGCCGATCCAAAGACCGCCGAAATAGGCGTACAGCAGGGTCTTCTTGGCCACCGTGGCTTCGAAACCATCCACCGTGCTCAAAGTGCGAATCGGGCTGATGCTGCCGTCGGAGCGAATAATCAGGTCGGGAGCCTGGCCAAAGAGGTAGCGGCCACCGCCATCGCTCAGGAAATTGTTAGTGACGAGGCGGAAGTTCTTGACCAGCTCGAAATTTCCGTTGACCGATCCGCCGCCGCCGGTTTTCGAGAAGGTCTGGCCCGAAGTCGGCTGGCCGGTAGTGAGATTGTAGACTTTAAAATCCCGCAGAATTCCGGCGATTTCGAAATGGACTCTGGAGACGGGGTCGAACGCCAGCTTGGTAATGATATCCGGCATCGGGTTCGGAGTGCTCAGATAGCTGGTCGAAGTGTTGTCCAACTGGGTGCCCAACAACCCGGCAAGAGCAGTCGGCAGGGTAATCTGGGGACCGCCGCCCGAACCGCCCATATACTGGTTGGGGTTCTCGAAGGAGAGTCCCCACGTCACGACGTCTTTCGGTGCATGCAGCAGGAAGCGGAATCCCGGCTGGCGGGTCCACGGCAGCCCGAGCATGTAGTTCACGTCTACGACTTGGCTGAAGAAGATGTCGCCCGGCAACGGGGAGATGCCCTTGCGGTTCGGGGTCAACATGCTCCAGCTCTGGCCACCCAGAAATTCCCACGGGCCCTTGCGGACGTCCACCCAAAACAGGCGCAGCCGGGGCACGAACGCGCCGTTGGTGACGCCGATGGCATTGGAGCCGCTGGTGCCGAGGAAGTCGAACTCGTTGTAGCCAATGAAACGGTAACCTTTCCAGTCACCGTCGACGCGGAAGCCGAGCCGCGAATTCTGCGGGCTGAAGCGCATTTCGTCGAGCTTACCGCCGGGAACCGCATTGCTGAACGGAATGCTGCCGAAACTGCTGCCAATACCCGAACCGGGCGCTTCGTTGCGCCACACGGCGGTGGCATCCATGAAGCCGACCGGCATGATGGTCACATTGCCGATCTGGATTTGCAGCGGGGAACTGGTTGCCGCGCCCTGCGGGGGATCCTGCACCGGATATTTGGGGCTCGGAGCCACGGGAGACAAGTCGGGCAGAGCGCCAGTGGCGCTGGCAACTGCGCCGCCCGCGCGGGTGAAGCCGGACGCCTGCGCCGCCGGCTGGCTTGCGGCCTGCTCGGCCGGCCTGGCAGCCGGCGTGGTCAATCGCTCAATCAGCTTCTGCTGCGCATCGACCGACTGGCGTAGCACCTCGATCTGTTTTTGCTGCTCGGCCAGCTTCGCTTTCAAGAGTTCGATATCGTTAGCGTCGCTTCCCTGAGCCTTGCCTACAGGCAGGAAAGTCAGGGCAAGCATGCACACGGTAAGTGTAGAGACAGTGAGTTTCATAGGTGGAACTGCGAGTATATCGGCTCAATGTTACTGAACGATTAATGTTCGTTTGCGGCGAGGTTATTCTCGAAGGGGGGAAGAGCTACTGTGAATACTGAACCCTGGCCCAGGTGGCTCTCTACGCTCACCGAGCCGCCCATCTGCTCCACCGCGTGTTTGACGATGGCGAGACCCAGGCCGGTGCCGCCGGTGGCGCGCGAGCGGGCTTTATCCACACGATAGAAGCGTTCGAAAATACGCGGCAGGTCGCGGGAGGGAATTCCCGAGCCGGTGTCGCAAACGCGCACCAGCGCGCGCTCGGGATCTCGCACCACGTCCACCCGCACTTCGCCCTCGGGCCGGTTGAACTTGATGGCGTTCTCCAGCAGGTTCACCCAAACCTGTTCCAACCGGATCTCATAACCCAGCACTTCCATATCCTGAAACGATTCGCACACCAGGCTGATGCCGCGGGTCTTGGCCATCGGCTCCACGGTGCGCAGCGCGGACTGGATGCTCTGCTGTAGCGAGATGGGCTCGGCGACGGGCGGCTTGGCGCTTTCCAGGCTGGAAAGGATCAGCAGGTCCTGCACGATGTTGGTAAGCTGGCGAGCCTTGGCCAGAATGATGGAGACGAACGGGCGGCTGTTGGCGGGATCTTCCAGGCCGCCTTCGATCAGGGTTTCGGCATAACCGCAGATAGCCGCCAGCGGCGTGCGGAGCTCGTGAGAGACGTTGGCGACGAAGTCCTTGCGCACGCGCTCCAGCCGCTCCAGACCGGTGATGTCGTACAGCATGGCGATGGCGCCGCGTTGCGGGTCGCCGGCGAGCGGAGCCACCTGCACCTCAAAGGACCGTGTGCTGGCGGAAAGGATCAGCCGCTGCTGCAGCGGCTGGCCCTCGGCAAATACGGCGGCGAACATTTCGTGCAACGCGTGGTCGCGCGCCACCTGCACCAATGGAGTGCCGGGCGCGGGCGGCGCGGCGGCGCCCATCATTTCGGCGAACGCCCGGTTGGCGAAGGTGATGCGCAGCAGCGGGTCCACCGCGACCAGGCCTTCCACCATACTGCCCAGGATGGCCTCGCGCCGCGCATTCTCCCGTTGCAGCGTTTCCACCATGGCGCGCACGCGGCGCGTGGCGTGCTCGATGGTGGCGGCCAGGGCGCTCAGCTCGTCGCCGCTGGCCTGCCTCCGGCTTTCGCTCTTGCCCGTTTCGAGCAGCCGCTCCAGGGTGCGGCGCAATGCGAGAGCCCGGCGATCGGTGACGGCCAGGAAGAGGGCCAGGATGATGGTACCCGCCAAGCCCAAAGCAGCGGACGCGCGCAGCCACTGCCCGGGCAGGGCTTCCGGCACCAGCCAATGCAGCAGCCAGGCGGAACAGACCGTGAGCGCAATGAAACACGGCAGCAGCCGAACCGTTATGCGAAGCCGCGGCATGGGAAATCCATTCGTTCCAGATTACTGCATCGAGATGAACAATGGATGACGCCGGAATGACAAGGGGGCCGGCGGTGTCAGAAGTCTTAAGAGAAACAGTTGGCAGGCGGAAGCGCCTGCCCCACCTGCCTGAGCATCCTTCGGCAGCAAAGTGGGACAGACGCTTTCGTCTGTCAACCCGCGCGCCCCCCGGCTTCATACGCGGCGTCAGGCTGCGCTGACTTCCTGCCGGGCCAACTCCTGAGCGTACTGCTTGAGGGTGGCCGGCGCGACGGCCACAATGTCTTTTTCCATGTCTTCGCCGGTTTCCACCAGGCGAACCAGGTGCAGCGCTGCCAGCCGCGAGCACCACGCGTCATCCATCGGGCGGCCCGTTTCGCGACTCAGCGCCAGCAGAGCCAAGTGCGGCAGAGCGATGGTCTTTTGCGCACTGCCAGCCTGTTCGTTTTCCAGAACGAACTTGACGTCGACGGTATCGGAGCCGCGTATCGAAATGGCCGTTTGCAGCCATTTGAACCACACCTGAAACTTGCGGCCGAAGGGGTCCGGCCCGGCTTCGAACTGGCGGAAGTTCTGCATCTACGGATATCTTATCAGTAGGGGAAAGCATGCTCATTGCCGAATTGACCGCGCCGCGGGCGTTCCGCCTGGCGCAACAGACGATCGAAGAGCCCGGTCCGGGCGAGGTGCAGGTCCGCGTGCGCGCGGTGGGGATCTGTGGCTCCGATCTGCACTCCTACGCAGAGGGCGCCGTGGGCGACTCGCCGTGCGTCTACCCCATGGTGCTGGGGCACGAACCTTCCGGCACAGTGGTGAGGACCGGGACCGGCGTAACCGGCTGGGCGGCGGGCGACCGCGCCGCGCTCGAACCAGCGATCTATTGCTATCACTGCGAGTTCTGCCGCAGCGGCCGGCACAACGTTTGCGCGAACATCCGCTTCCTGAGCACACCCGGCCACCCCGGCTTCTTCCGCGAAATCGTCAACCTGCCGGCGGCCAACCTGTTGGGCATTCCGCCGCGGATGTCGCTCGAAGAAGCCACACTCGCCGAACCGCTGGCGATCGGACTGCACTCGATGAAGTTCGCATCCATCGAAATCGGCGAAACGGTCGCTGTCTTCGGCGCCGGGCCGATCGGACTGGTCACCATCGCCTGTGCGAAGCTGGCCGGCGCCGGCCGCATCTGGGCGGTGGAACCGGTGGCGCACCGCCGCGAGATGGCGATCGAAATGGGCGCCGCCGTGGCGCTCGATCCGAACGCCTGCGACGTGGCGAGCGAGATCGTCAAAGATACCGGAGGCCGCGGCGTGGATTGCGCCATCGACTGCGCCGCCAAGCAGAGCACCACCAACGATGCCATCCGCGCCGCGCGCAATGCCGGCCGCGTGGTGCTCACCGGCATCCATTCCGCTTCGTTCGTGCCTTTCGAGGTTTCGCCCATGCGGCGCAAGGAGCTGGCCATTTTCAACGTCCGCCGCTCCAATCACGAATCGCACGCCGCCATCGAGCTGCTGCTCGAGCACACTGCCTGGTTCGCCCCCATGATCACCCATACGCGCGGGCTCGATCAGATCGCCGAAGCGTTCCGCATCGCCGAGCATTACGCGGACGGCGTCGGAAAGATGGTTGTGGAGGTGTAGGCTACGTGGCTCGCGAAGAACCGGCGGCAAGACCGCCGGCGCTACGGCAAGGCGATCGAGTTTCTTGGTAGCGCCGGCGGTCTTGCCGCCGGTTCTTTTGTCGCAGCGGAAAGCATGCCCCACCGGCGTGGTACAACAGCTCCATGCGAGTTCTTTTCATTGGCGGGACGGGCATCATCAGCACCGCGTGCACGCGGCTGGCGGCCGAGTTGGGTATCGATCTCACGCTCCTCACGCGTGGGCGGCGCGCGGCGGATCTGCCCAGCGGAGTGAAGACTCTGACCGTCGACATGGCGGACACTGCGTCGGCTGCGCGAGCGCTCGGTGGCGCGGCGTCCTTTGACGCGGTGGTGGATTGGATCGCCTACACGCCCGCCGATATCGAACGCGACCTGGAACTGTTTCGCGGCCGCACGCGGCAGTACATCTTCATCAGCTCCGCCAGCGCCTATCAAAAGCCGGCGTCTCACTATCTGATTACCGAATCGACGCCGCTCGCAAATCCATACTGGGATTACTCGCGCAACAAAATCGCCTGCGAAGAGCGGCTCATGAAGGCCTACCGCGAAGAGGGCTTCCCGGTTACCATCGTGCGACCTTCGCTGACCTACGGCGAGACGCAGATCACGCTCGCCATCAACAGTTGGACCAAATCGTACACGGCGGTGGACCGCATCCGGCGGGGAAAGAAGGTCATTGTGCCGGGCGATGGCTCGTCGCTCTGGGTGATCACGCACAACACCGACTTCGCCAAAGGCCTGGTAGGCCTGCTCGGGAATGAGCAGGCGATCGGGCACGCCTTCCACATCACATCCGATGAAGTGATGAGTTGGGACCAGTTCTACCGCATTGTGGGCGAGGCGGCCGGCGCGGAGCCGCAACTGGTCCACATGCCAACCGATTTCATCGCCGCCTGCCTGCCCGGCGAGTTGGGCGGACTCGCCGGCGATAAGGCCGTCAGCGTGGTCTTCGATAACACCAAGATCAAGCGCTTCGTTCCCGGCTATTGCGCCACCATGCCGTTCGGCCGTGGCGTGCGCCAGACGCTGGCCTGGTTCGACGCAGACCCCGCGCGAAAACAGATTGACGCCGAGGCCAACGCGACCTGGGACAAGCTGATCGACGCCTACGAAACGGGCACCCGCGAAGCAGTGCGGCGGTTTCAGGCTTGAAGAAACGACCGTTGAAGAACGCGCCGCGCGGGAAGAAAAGTCGAGACGACTCTCGACTCTGCAGGCCGGACGGCCCGCGCCACGGCGCTTATCGGAGCCGCGACCATAGGGAGCGGTCACGCCGCGATTGAACCGAATACCTCATGACCGGCTCTGATGCTCGCGCGGGTTGACGCTCGCCCCCACTCCGGGCGCCGGCTCGACATGCACCAGCACGTCGGCCACCCACTCCACCTGATCCACAACGCGCATCCGCACTTCGTGGGCAATGTCGTGCGACTGGCGGACCGTCATTTCGGGATCGACTTCCATGTGCAGGTCCACGTGGTAGCTGAGGCCGGTCTTGCGGGCAAAACACTTCTCCACGCCCAGCACGCCGGGCACCTGCGCCGCCGCGGCGCGGATCTCCGCCATCATTCGGTCACTGGGCATGGTATCCATCAACTGCAGCATGGTTTCGCGCGTCACCCGTACGCCGGCAACGATGACGATGATGCCCACGGCGAGACCGCCGTACCGGTCGGCATTGAAAAAACGTTGCGGGGCGGCGAGGGTAAGGGCCACCGCGGTGAGCGCGGTGAGGGCGGAAAGACAATCGGTAGTGTCGTGCAAGGCGTCGCCCATCAGCGCCGCGCTGCGCATTCTTTTCCCCACCTGGAACTTGGTGGTTGCCAGCGCGCTCTTGGCCACGAGCGAAGCCACCAGAGGCCAGATCACAAACCAGCGTAGCGGCTCGTGGGGCTGGCCCAGCCGCAGAAAGGAGCCGTACGAAATCAGCGCGCCGGCCGAGGCCAGCACCAACCCCACCAGCAGGCCGCTCAGGATTTCCGCGCGACCGTGGCCGTAAGGGTGATTCTGATCGGCGGGTTTAAAGCTGACGGTGAGGCCCAGCAGGACCATGCCGGAAGAAAACACGTCACCCGCGGACTCCATACCGTCGGCGACCACCGCCGTGGAGTGTCCCGCCAGCCCGGTGAAGATCTTCACCAGGGCGAGCGCGCCGGTGATCGCCATCCCGGCGGCCGCAATGCGCTGTCCCGCTTGCATCGGAAAGTCAGGCCTCGTTACGTAATAGCCGGGCAACCGCGTAGCAACCGCTCCCTTTGGTCGCGGCTCCGATAGGGCTCAGAATAAGGGATCGTAGCCTCTCATCACGCCCGCGATGGGTCGATCTTCTCCGTGTCCACGCCCAGCTCGCCGAACGCGGCTTTGGCTTTCTCCATGTCGAACCGGCCGTCGCGCGCCAGGCGCGAAAGCGCGGCAGTGGCGATGGATTCGGCGTTCACCTCGAAGTGGCGGCGCAAGTATTCGCGATTATCGCTCCGCCCGAAGCCATCGGTTCCCAGCGTCTCCATGCGGCCGGGCAGCCACGGCGCCACCTGGTCGGCCACCACCTTCATATAATCGGTCGCCGCGACAATCGGTCCTTCGGCGCCCTGGATCGCTTCCACGATGTAGGGCACCCGCGCCGTCTGGTCCGGATGCAGACGGTTCCAGCGCTCCGCCGCCAGCGCGTCGCGCCGCAGTTCGTTATAGCTGGTCACGCTCCACACGTCGGCGGCCACGCCGTATTTTTCGGCCAGAATCTGCTGCGCGCGCACGGCTTCATTCAAAATCGGACCGCTGCCGAATAGTTGCACCACAGCTTTGCCCTCCGCCGCCGCCTGGAAGCGGTAAATGCCCTTCAGCACGCCTTCCGGGTTTAGGTCCTGCGGCATGGCCGGCATCGGATAGTTCTCGTTATACAGGGTCAGATAGTAAAAACGGTCTTCCTGCAACTGGTACATGCGGCGAATGCCATCCTGCACGATGATGGCGATCTCGTAAGCGAAAGCCGGATCGTAGGCCGCGCAAGTGGGCACGGTGGAAGCCAGCACCATGCTGTGGCCGTCCTGGTGTTGGAGACCTTCGCCGGCCAGCGTGGTCCGCCCGGCCGTGCCGCCGCACAGAAAACCTTTGCCGCGCGCATCGCCGAACGCCCATACCAGGTCGCCCACGCGCTGGAAGCCGAACATGGAGTAATAAACAAAGAACGGAATCATCTCCACGCCGTAATTCACATACGCGGTTCCGGCGGCGGCAAAGGAAGCCATCGAGCCGGCTTCGGTAATGCCCTCCTCCAGAATCTGCCCGTCTTTGGATTCCTTGTAGTACAGGAACATCTCCGCGTCATGCGGCTTGTAAAGCTGTCCCTGGCTGGCGTAGATGCCGAATTGCCGGAACAGCGATTCCATGCCGAACGTGCGCGCTTCATCGGGGATGATGGGCACGACACGCTTGCCGATCTGCGGATGCTTCAACAGCAGGGTGAGCACGCGCACCAGCGCCATGGTGCTCGAAACCTCGCGGCCCGCCGAACCTTCCAGCGATTCCTTCAGGTAATCGAGCGGTGGCGCCTCAATCTGCCGCGGCGGAACGGTGCGGCTCGGCAGGTAGCCGCCCAGCAGCCGGCGCCGCTCGTGCATGTAAGCGATTTCCGGACTGTCCGCGGGCGGCCGGTAGAAGGACGCCGTGCGCGCGGCTTCGTCGGGGATAGGAATTTCAAAGCGCGATTTGAAGTGCTCGAGCTCGGCTTCGTTGAGCTTCTTCTGCTGGTGAGTGATGTTGCGGCCCTCGCCGGCTTCGCCCAGTCCGTAGCCTTTGATGGTGTGGGCCAGCACCACCGTGGGCCGGCCGGTAAACTCCACCGCGTCTTTGAAAGCGTTGTAGACCTTGCACGGATCGTGGCCGCCGCGGTGCAGCTTGAACAGCTCCTCGTCGCTCAGGTGCGAAACCAGGTCCAGCAGTTCGGGGTATTTACCGAAGAAGTTCTTGCGGATGTACGCGCCGTCCCGTGTGACGTAGGTCTGGAACTCGCCGTCCACCGCCTCGCCCATGCGCTTGACCAGCAGACCGGTGGTGTCGCGCTCGAGCAGAGCGTCCCAATCCTCGCCCCAGATCAGCTTGATCACGTTCCAGCCGGCCCCACGGAAAGCCGCTTCCAGTTCCTGGATGATCTTGCCGTTGCCGCGCACCGGGCCATCCAGGCGCTGCAGGTTGCAATTCACGACGAAGATGAGATTGTCCAGCTTCTCGCGCGAGGCCAGCGTGAGCGATCCCATGGATTCCGGCTCGTCGGTCTCTCCATCGCCCAGAAACGCCCACACCTTGCGCGCGGTGGGCGGGATCACGCCGCGGTTTTCCAGGTACCGCATGAAGCGCGCCTGGTAGATGGAGTTGATCGGCCCGAGTCCCATGGACACGGTGGGGAACCGCCAGAAGTCCGGCATCAGCCACGGGTGCGGGTAAGAGGAAAGCCCCGGTTTGTCGCGCAGCTCGTGGCGGAAATTCTTCAGGTGATCTTCGCTGAGCCGGCCTTCCAGAAAGGCGCGGGCGTATACTCCCGGCGAGGCGTGGCCCTGAAAGTAGATCAGGTCGCCCGGCTGATCGCCGTAGCTGGCGCGAAAGAAATGGTTGAACCCGACTTCGAGCAGCGTGGCCAGCGAGGCGTAGGTGGAAATGTGGCCGCCGATTCCGGCGTCGTACTTGTTCTGCCGAACCACCATGGCCATCGCGTTCCAACGGATCAGGCTCTTGATCCGCCGCTCCATGGCGCGGTCGCCGGGATACGAAACTTCCTCGTCGGGCCGGATGGTGTTGACGTATGGCGTGTTCAGGTGGATGGGCAGTTCCGCGCCGCCGGTCCTGGCGCGCTCCGACAGCCTCTCGACCAGATATGCCGCGCGGTCCGGGCCGGTTTCGTCCAGGACCTGATCCAGCGCTTCCACCCACTCCGAAGTCTCCTGCGGATTCGGGTCGACAACCCTCTCGTCGCGTTTCAAGTGCATTGGTACCTATTATTATACCGGCGGAGAGCCGGTGGGCTCAGGCGGGGCCGGTTACAACCGCTTGCCGCGCGCGGCTTGTCCGGCAACCAGAAACGTACTTGGATATCTGCCGGTGCCGCACAGCTTAAACGTTCCGAAATCCTTGTACCAGTCGCCATCGGGCACGTCGAAACCCTGCGCCTTCCACTCAGCCAATTCGAATAAATCCGCCTCGGAGATCAGCCGCTCCTTTGCGCGGTCGCGAAGGTGGGCCCACTTCTCTCTGGGAAGCCGTTCCCACTGAATCTTGGGCATCGTTCAGCGGCCGAGTATCAGTGTGCGGAATTCATCGACCAGTCGATCCTGCTGGTTCGGGCCGTCTTCGGCAAGATTCTCTTTCAGCTTCTTGAAGAATTCCCGCTTGCGGTTCTCCTGGCTCTCCAGCCCGAGACGAACCAGCCCTGCGATCGCTTTGCTCATGCTCACGTCAACTGTCTCGGCGTACCGCTTGACTTGATTCGCAAGGTTGGGGACAAGTCCGACGGTGTACCGGAATTCGACTTTGCCGCGACGCGACTCGATTTTGTCCGGATGATTTCCCCTGGACTTTGGACCAAGGCTGCCTTTAGTTGTCGTAACGGCGTGAGGCATATATCATCAGTATGCCTCACGTCGATGCATTTTCGCAACTCGCCTGTCCACGTCCAACGCTGCTGCCAGGAACGCATAGCTCATCGCCGTCGCCACCAGCCATCGTGCGGGTACAATGAGGACATGGTGAGAGCGGAGTACATCATCGATTCCTGGAAGAACGTGCGCCAGGATACGATCGCCGCCGTGGAGGAGTTCCCGGCGGGCGAATTTGGATATAGTCCGGCGGCCGACTTGCAGACCTTCGGCCAGATCGGCCGCCACATCCTGGTGTCCACCCACGGCCTGACCGGCATGCTGCTGGCGGGCGATACCGATTTCGCCGGCCCCGATTTTCGCGCGCGTATCGCCACCCACACGGCCCACATCCCAGAGACCCTGGAGCCGGCCGAGCTGGTCCGCCGGTTGCGCGAATCCGTGGACGAGCGCGCCCCGCAACTGGCCGCACAGAAGCCCGAGTTCTGGGCTGGGATGATGAAGCGCGTGGATGGCGCGATGGTCACGCGGCTGGAGATGTTGCTATGGGTCGCGGAGCATGAACTGACCCATCGCCAGCAGTTGTTTACGTATCTGCGCATGAAAGGGATCGTACCGGCCACCACGCGGCGGCGCCTGGCGCGGCTGGCCGCCGCCGAATAGGGTCCGATAGCCGGAAACGCACTTGCTTTGGCGGCAATCTATCGTATAAGAGTAGTTTTGGGAGGCATGGATCGATGGTCAAGTGTCCGGAATGCAAAGGCGAGATCGATGTCGAGGAAGAAGACCTCGACGAGGGCGACCCGCTCAGTTGCGATGAGTGCGGAGCGGATCTCCGGGTAGTCGGCACCGATCCTCTGGAGCTGGAAACGGCCGAGGAGTTGGCCGAGGACGAAGAGGATGCGGAACTCTTCGAGGACGAAGACGAAGAAGAAGCCGAAGACGAGGAATGGAAATAAGATGCCATCCATAATTCCACGCGTTCACGGACGCGTGCGCGCCTTTTCGGTCGCCGGGCTGGCGTTGCTGGCGGCTGCCCTGCTGTTCGCTGTCACCGCCGGTTTCGCCAAGGACCCCCAGACGCGCACCGTGCAGGGCTCCGTCACCGCGCCGGACGACAGCCTGGTGAACGGCGCCGTCGTCTATCTGAAGAACACCAAGAGCCTGCAAATTCGCTCGTTCTTTACCCAGAAGGACGGCAGCTACTATTTTCACGACCTCAGCCCCGATATCGACTATGAGCTGAAGGCCGAATATAATGGCGCATCGAGCGGCGCCCACACCCTCAGTTCCTTCGACACGCGCAAACTGGCGACCATCAATCTGAAGCTGAGTAGCAAGAAATAGGCAGGACAGACCATCGCTTTTTGTGGACTGCCACTGGCGAAGACCGGCGACAAAAACCGATCGCCGGCGCTACCACTGCCGCTATTTCTTCAGCAGCTTGTCGATGTCGGTAAACAGGGCCTTGCCCTCGAAGACCTCGCGCGTCAGGACGCTGTACTCATAGTCCGCGCGGATGAAGCCGCCGGCATCGATGACGAACACGCGGGGCATATCACTTTTTTGCGCGAGCACGTAGGAGAACATCATCTGCCCCTCGTCGAGCACCACCGGGTAGGTCAGTTGGTGTCCGGCTATATATTGCGCGACGTTCTGCGGCGAGTCCGTGCCACCTATGTGAGCCACCGCAAGCACTGCAACCTTGTCGCCATACTTCGGCTGAATCTGAGCCAAGACTTCCGCAAATGCGGCGCAGTGCGGGCAGTCGGTCTTCAAGAACTCCAGGACCAGCACTTTGCCGCGATAATCGGCCAGATCGTGAAACTGGAGTTTCATGTCGGGGAGGGCAAAGCCCGGAGCGCGCCGCGCGGCGTCGCCGGCCGCCAGCGTCAGGGAGCATAAGAGAGTAATCAGGATGGTTCGCATTTCACTTTTCAACTTACCAGTTTTTTGAGTGATTCTTCATACGGGGCGCGGGCCACGCCCTCTTCGGTGATGATGGCGGCGACGTAGCGCGCCGGCGTGACGTCGAATGCCGGGTTCTCGACCACTGTTCCTTCCGGGGCGATGCGGTGGCCGAAAACGTGGGTTACTTCCTCGGCGGCGCGCTGTTCGATGGGGATCGCGCCGCCCGAAGCGAGGCTCAGGTCGAGCGTCGAAATGGGCGCGGCGACAAAAAACGGCACGCCGTTCTCCTTCGCCAGCACGGCTACCGAGTAGGTTCCCACCTTGTTGGCCACGTCCCCATTTGCGGCGATGCGGTCCGCGCCCACCACCACGCAGCCGATGCGCCCGGATTTCAGAAAGTGGCCGGCCATGTTGTCGGTGATGAGCGTGGTGGGAATGCCGTCCTGCTGCAATTCCCACACCGTCAGCCGCGCGCCTTGCAGGAACGGGCGGGTCTCATCGGCGAAGACATCGATCTGCTTGCCGGCTTCCACAGCCGCCCGAATCACGCCTAGCGCGGTTCCGTAGCCCGCAGTCGCCAGCGCACCGGCGTTGCAATGGGTGAGCACGGTTTTCCGATCCGGCACCAGCACCGCTCCATTGCGGCCGATGGCGCGGCAGATCGCAATATCTTCCTCGCGCACCAGCAGCGCTTCTTCCACCAGGCGCCGGCGGATCTCCCCGATCGGCTGGCCGGCCACGCTTGCGTACACCCGCTTCATCCGGTCGATCGCCCAAAAGAGGTTGACTGCGGTGGGACGCGTGGCCGCCAGTGTCGCGCAAATCTCCTCCATCTGGGTGTCGAGCGTCCGTGCGTCGAGATCGGTTTCCGAAGCGTGCAGTACGCCGAGCGCCACGCCCATCGCCGCCGCCACACCGATGGCGGGCGCGCCGCGAATCGTCATGTCGCGGATGGCCGTGGCCACGTCCTGGTAGCTACGGCAGGTGACGTACTTTTCTTCGAGCGGCAGCCGCGTCTGGTCGATCATCACCACCGCGCCGTCAATCCATTGAATCGTCTCTACCATAGTTGGGGCAGAATCCTCTTTTCCGTCATGAGCGCGATGAAGAAGAGCGAATTGTACGCCGCGTGCATGATCGCGGCAGCCTTGGTGGAACCGGTGGCCTGGCGCATCCATCCGAAGGCCGCGCCGGCCATTGCGATGATCAGCGCGTGACGCCACGAGTTGCCGTACTCCTGGAGATGGAGCAGCCCGAACGGTACGGCAGCCAGCACAATGCCGGGCGCCGCGCCCAGGCTGCGGACCAGCAGCGGCTGCAGAAATCCGCGAAAGACCAATTCCTCGCAGAGCGGCCCCAGAGTGATGCCCAGCACGCCCATCACCAGCACATCGGCGCGCGTCTCCATCAGTCGCGTCATCGGGTTGTCGCCGGTCGGCGTGTGGATCAGGCTGCTCGCCACCGCCACCAGGACCGCGGTCATCATGCCGCACAGTATCACCCACATCACCGGCATGCGGATAGGTGTCCAGCCCAGCGAGCGCCAGAACGGGCGATCATACAGCACCCGAAACATCATTCGCAGCGAGCCGCACAAGAGACCGTACAACACCAACATCCCGGCGGCAATGCTTGCCACTTCCAATTTGAACAACTTCAGGGCGATCCGCTCGACGGCCAAAGCCGACAGCACGCTGGCGATCGCCAGGCCGAACAACCAGAGCAGGTCGCTGTAGCCCCAGAACGGATCGCGCTCCGGCGGGGGTGGCAGGGCGGAGGGAAACTCCGGCGCGGCCTCCGGCGCGGCTGGGGCCACCGGCCGGCCGGCGGCTGACGGGGGATTCACAGGCGGCTCTTCCGGCGTCATGAATCCTTCTCGATCAGCGCCGCGGCCAGCAAGGGAATCATCAGCTCGTGATGTCCCGTGATGGCATAGCCGGCGCCACCGGAACCGGCGTGGGGACGTTGCACCACGTTCATCCGCGGCCGGTAGTGTTGTAGAAAATCGAAATTGGCGGTGGTGAATCCGCTCAACGGGTGGCCCAGGTTGCGCACCGCGGAAACGGCCTTCAGGAAAACCTCCGGCAGTACCACCGCGGATCCCACGTTCAGATACACGCCGCCATCGTCGAGATCCGCGACATAGGAACACAGCAGGCGAAAATCATGGTGCGAGCCGGCGCCGATGGCCGCCCCATCTGCGGCCGGATGCGTGTGCGGCGTGTCGGTTCCAATCGCCACGTGTACGGTGACGGGCGCGGCGGCGCGGTAAGCCTGCAGCAACAGGCTGAACGGCGCGCAGGCCGGGTCGGCCAAAGTTTCCAGGCGCCGGCCCAGCGCTTCGCCGATTCCCAGGCCGTCGCGCACACCAACGGCTATGGCATCATTCATTTCGCGGCCGGTTTCTTCCGCCGATCCGAAGCGGCCGTCCGGTAGCGCCGCCTCCACGTCCTCACTGGTATGCCCGGCCAGCGCGATCTCGAAATCGTGAATGGCCGCCGCACCATTCAGCGCGAACACGGTGGCGTAGCCGCGCCGCATCAGGTCGATCAGCACCGGCGCCAGGCCGCACTTGATGACGTGGCCGCCCAAGGCCCAGATGATGGCGCGCTTCCGGGCGCGCGCGGCGGCGATGGCGTCCGCTACCTTGCGCAAGTCCGCGCCCGCCAGGATGCGAGGCAGCGAATCCAGCCACGCGCCCATGCCGGATCCCTTGACGTACGGCGACGCGAAGTCCGCAGTCCTGATTTTGCCGCCGCGCTCGCGCAGCCCAACCGTGTGCAACCCGGCGAAATCGAGCGGTTGCTTCGTGTACCGGCTCATGCCGCCACTCCTTTGCCCAGCACTCTGCGCAGCGCCTCCGCGGTGTAACTTTTCTTCGAGCGCGCCACCTGTTCGGGTGTGCCGCAGGCCACCACGCGGCCACCGTATTCGCCGCCATCCGGGCCCAGGTCGATGATCCAGTCGGCGGTTTTGATCACGTCCAGGTTGTGCTCGATCACCACTACCGTGTTGCCCAATCCTACTAGCCGCTGGAGCACGTCCAGCAGTTTGCGCACGTCGTCGAAATGCAACCCGGTGGTGGGCTCGTCGAGCAGATAAAAGGTGCGGCCGGTCTGCCGCTTGCTCAATTCCTTGGCCAGCTTGATGCGCTGCGCTTCGCCGCCGGAAAGCGTGGTGGAAGATTGGCCGAGGTGCACATACCCCAGCCCCACGTCGTGCAGGGTTTCCAGCTTGGCGCGAATCTGCGGCAGGTTCTCCATCAGCGGCAGGGCGTCCTCCACGGTGGCGTCCAGCAGGTCCGCGATCGAGTAGCCCTTGAACTTCACCTGCAAGGTTTCGCGGTTGTAGCGGCGGCCGCGGCAGACGTCGCAGGTGACGTACACATCGGGCAGGAAATTCATTTCGATGCGCTTCAGCCCGTCGCCCTGGCACGCTTCGCAGCGCCCGCCCTTCACGTTGAAGCTGAATCGGCCGGGCTTGTAGCCGCGTTCGCGCGATTCCGGCAACATGGCGTAAAGATCGCGGATGGGCGTGAACAGACCCGTGTAGGTAGCCGGATTGGAGCGCGGTGTGCGGCCGATGGGCGCCTGGTCGATGCGGATCACTTTATCGAGCAGCGCTATGCCCTCGATCGAATCGTGCTCGCCCGGTTCCTCGTGCGAGCCGTAGATCTCGCGCGCCAGAGAACGATAGAGGATTTCGTTGATCAGCGTCGACTTGCCGCTGCCGGAAACCCCCGTCACCACCGTCAGCACGCCGAGCGGGATGGCGACATCCAGGTTCTTCAGGTTGTGCTGGCGGGCGCCGTGGATGCGCAACTGGTTCTCGCCGGGCGCACGCCGTTCCCGCGGCACCGGAATTTCAAGCGCGCCCGAAAGGTATTGGCCGGTGAGCGATTGCGGATTGCGGGCGATTGCCGCCGGATCTCCGGCGGCCACCAGGAGCCCTCCCAGGCGGCCGGCGCCGGGACCGAGATCGATCACATAGTCGGCGCGCGCAATGGTTTCGGCGTCGTGCTCCACCACCAGCACCGTGTTGCCCATGTCGCGCAAATGCGCCAGCGTCTCGAGCAGCCGGCCGTTGTCGCGTGGGTGCAGGCCGATCGAAGGCTCGTCCAGCACGTACAGCACGCCGCGCAGTTTCGAGCCGATCTGCGTGGCCAGGCGAATGCGCTGCGATTCACCGCCGGAAAGCGTGGCCGCGGAACGATCCAGGCTGATGTAATCCAGGCCCACCGAGGAAAGAAACTCGAGGCGCCGGCGGATTTCATCCAGCACGCGGCCGGCGATCTGCATCTCGCGCTCGCCGAATTCCCAGTTCCGCACCGTCACCAGCGCGCGCGCGATCGGCAGCGCGGTGAATTCCGAGATCGAGAAATTCTTCACCTGCACCGACAAGCTGGCCGGCCGCAGCCGCTTGCCGCCGCACGCGTTACATTCCACCGGCGACATGTATTCGGTCAGCCATTCGCGGTAGCCTTCCGCCGAACTTTCGTAGGCCTGCTGTAGAATCCCGAGAATCCCCGGCATTCCGTTGGCGCCGTTCAGCAGAGCCGCGCGCGATTGCTTGGGCAGGCTCTCAAACGGCTTTTTCAAATCGATCTTCGCGCGCCGCGCCAGCGCTTCCAGTTCCTGCTGCATGGTCCAGGAACCGGCGCCCGGGCCGAGCCCGCCGTCGAGCAGGGGCTTGGAAGCGTCGGCGATCACCTTGGCGGGATCGAACGTCCATCGGCTGCCCAGCCCGTGGCACTCCTCGCAGGCTCCGTAGGGGCTGTTGAACGAAAACGACCGCGGCTCCAGTTGCGGAATGCTGGCGCCGCATACGGTGCAGGCCAGTTTCTGCGAGTACAGCCGCTCTTCGCCGTTCACCACCACCACCAGCACCAGACCGTTGGCCAGCTTGGTCGAGATATCGATGGCGGCCTCCAGGCGCTTCTCGATTCCGCGCTTCACTAGCAGCCGGTCCACCACCACTTCGATGGTATGATTCCGCCGCTTGTCGAGCCGGATTTCGTCCTCGAGCGAGCGCAGCACACCATCCACCCGCGCCCGCACGAAGCCTTGCCGCGCCAGCTTTTCCAGGTCTTTCTTGTATTCGCCCTTCCGGCCACGGACCACCGGCGCCATCACCATGATGCGGTCTTCCGGCTTCAGCGCCAGCACGTGCTGCAGAATCTGCTCGGTGGTCTGGCGCGAAATCTCGTTTCCGCACACCGGGCAGTGCGGCACGCCGATCGAGGAGTAGAGCAGCCGCAGGTAATCGTAGATTTCGGTGATGGTGCCCACCGTCGAGCGGGGGCTGCGGCTGGTGGTTTTTTGCTCAATGGAAATCGCGGGGCTGAGGCCGTCCACCGAATCCACGTCCGGCCGCTCCATCTGGTCGAGGAACTGGCGCGCGTAGGTGGAGAGCGTCTCCACGTAGCGGCGCTGGCCCTCGGCGTAGATGGTGTCGAAGGCCAGCGACGATTTCCCCGACCCGCTCAGACCGGTGATCACCGTCAGCGCGTTGCGCGGAATTTCCACGTCGATATTCTTCAGATTGTGCTGCCGCGCACCATGCACGGTGATTTTGTCGAGCATAAGGGCTTGCTTCGGGTGGAAAGGGCGAACTTCTTATTGTGACCCCAGTTGTGCCGGTTCCGCAAATTGAGCTAAAACTAATTGTCGGAGCCCCGTGCGAAAGTGCATACACTGCGGAGGAAAGATGCGGCGGGTCCACCGCACGCTGATCGAACACTTTTCCTATCTGGGAATCTTTCAATGCTGCGTGTGCGAGCGCGAGCAGCATCTGGCGCGGCCGTATCGCCTCCACTTGGGGCCACACGCGCGCTGCCCGAAGTGCGGAACGTTTCGGCTGAAGCGTCTCGGCGAGCCTGACGTGGTGGACCGCATCCAGGGCGGCTTGTGGAACCTGATCGAACGGTTGGCTCACGGAAACCTGTATCATTGCAGGTTCTGCCGGGTGCAGTTTTACGACCGCCGGCCGCTTGTTTCGCGGCCCTTGGAGCCGCCCTCTCAACCTGAGGCCGTGGCCGGAAACACCTCGGCATAGGAGCTTATGGCGGACTTCACCGCCGATCGCGGCGACGCCGGCAGGCGCATCGACCAGGTTCTCCACGAACGTCTGCCGCAATACAGCCGTTCCCGTATTCAGCAGTGGATCCGCAATGGCCGCGTGCTAGTGAACGGCGCGGCGGCGCGCGCTTCCTACCTGCTCCGCGGCGGCGAATCCATCCAGGTGGAACCAGCCGAGCCCCCGCCCCTGCGCGCCGAGCCGGAGGAAATCCCGCTCACCATCCTCTACGAAGATGATGACGTGGTGGCCGTGGATAAGCCCGCTGGGATGGTGGTCCACGCCGGCGCCGGCGTCCATTCCGGAACGCTGGTGAACGCGCTGCTGCACCGCTTCGGCGCGCTCTCCGCCGTGGGCGGCGAGATGCGGCCGGGAATCGTCCACCGTCTCGACCGTTACACCAGCGGCGTGATTCTGGTCGCTAAGAACGATGCCGCGCACCAAAAGCTGGCCGCCCAGTTCTCCGGCCGCCGCGTGGAGAAGGTCTACCTGGCGCTGGTGCACGGCGTGGTGAAGCAGGAAAGCGGCGTCATTGACCGGCCTATTGCGCGCGACCCCATCCACCGCACCCGAATGACGGCGCGCCTCCGCGATGGACGCCCCGCGCACACCGAATACCGCGTCACCGCGCGCCTGCCCGGCTTCACCTTTCTCGAAGTGAAAATCGGCACCGGCCGCACCCACCAGATCCGCGTGCACCTGGCCAGCATCGGCCACCCCGTCGCCGGCGACACGCTCTATGGCGCGCCCGCCCAAGCCCCCGGCCGCCCCGCGTTAGGCCGCTATTTCCTGCACGCCCACCGCATCCGCTTCTTCCGCCCCGCCGATGGAGAACCCGTCACAGTGGTCTCCCCGCTGCCGCGGGGGTTGGAAGAGTGGATGGCCGCATCGAGCGGTGCGCCGTAGTCGTGGCGCGGCCTGTCAAGGCTGCTGAACCGAGAGTCATCTCGGCTTTTCTTCCTGCGGGGCGCGGTCCAGGGGAGCCGCCCCACAAATTACGCCGGCGGTTCGGCGAGCATGCGATCCACTAGCTCGCGGATTTCCCGTTTCACGCGCGTCAACTCCTCGCCGCTTGCGGCGCTGGGGAAGCCGGTGTGCACGGTGCGCACACGGCCGTCCTTGCCGATGTAGATAGTGGTGGGAAACGCGCCGATGTTGTCGATTTGGGAAAGCGCGGTCTTGAGGGTGGAAGGGTCGCCCGCCAGCAGCGCCGGATACGCGATCTTGAACCGGCGCAGGAAGGCGCGCAACTGCGCGTGATCGGTATTGTCGGCCGGCTCGAAACAGAAAGCCGCAAGTTCCAGGCCGGCGGCGTGATAGCGCTGGTAAAGCTCCGCCAGAAACGGCGCCTCGTCGCGGCAATTCGGACACCAGCTTCCGGTGATGCTGATTACCAGCGGTTTGCCTCGGAAATCGGCTTCGGTATAAATGCGGCCGTTGAGATCGGGCAGCCGGAAACGGAACCGCTGGGCGGGATCCTTGGCGCGGGCGTAAGTGGCCGGATCGGCCGGCGGCGCCAGGTTGCGGGCGCGCGCCGCGGCCGGGCGCAGGGCAAACAGAGGGCCGCCTTCGAACTTCAGGTCCAGGCTGCCGTCGTCGGCCAAGGTGCCCTCGAGCATCACCGGCCGGTCGCCCGAAAAATGGCTGACGAGAAAATGCTTCACCGCCGCAGTGCCCACCAGCGTTCCGTCATCGCCATCCACGCGCAGAATGGTGCCCTTCAATTCGTGGCCGTTCTGGCGCAGCAGAAGCTGCCAGGCCAGCGCGGGCTTTTCCTTCGAATGGATCTCCCACTCGCCCGCGAGATCCACGGCCGGCTGCGCTTGCTGCGAAGGCGGCTGATGGGGCTTGGCCTGGACCGCGAGATCGCTTCCGGTCCGCAAGCTGTGGTAAACGCCCTGCAAACCACCGCCGGCGATCTCCAGGCGCAGCTCGCGGCGAAGATAGTCCCACTGCGCGATCAGTTTGCCCGCCTCTATGCGGGCCGCCGTGGAACACACCGGCTGTGTATCTTCGAAGAAGCAGACGCGCGCGGGAGATTCGCTGACTTCCAGCCGAAAGGGAACCAGATCACCACCGGCGAGTATGGTGGCGTCCCATGTCCCATCGAAACCGGTTGCCAGGGCCATGCCCGCCGAAGCGAAGAGTGCGAAGAGTAACCTCATAGCTCACTGACTACATCATCTCGCAAATTCGTAGCTATCCTCGCGCCGCCCGGAGGGGCCGGGCACGCCCGGCCCGCGTCCGCCAAACCAGAAAGAAGACGGCAACCGCGATGAACGGCAGGGCCGGCGCTCCACCGCGCCAGAGCCCATACGCGAGAGCGCTCAGAAGCCCCACAGCGATCATCCCCATGACAGCGGCCGGCCGCAGACCGAGCCGGAGCAGCGCCGTGGCGGCCGCTCCGCCGACGAACAGGTCGCCGATTCCCACGATCGGAATGGCGTGCCCGTGAACCGGCATGACCAGGCAGAGGTAAAGCAGTAAGTTGCCGGAGCCGGCGGCGTGTCGCTGTATCAGTATGTGGGTGAATCCACCCGAAAATGACAGGAGGTCGACAACCGCTGCCACGGCAAGAAACACGGCGACAGATGCAGGAGTCTGGAGTCCGCCTTCGATTAAGAGCACACCACCGACGGCTCCCGCGAGAACCGCGAGGTCAATCACCGGCCACGGCGATGGCCGGAGAAAGAGCGCCGCGCCATAAGCGAGGAGCAAGGCGACGGCAAGCAGCCTTCTCCGCGAAGGTGAGATAGCACCGGCGAGACGCGAGGCCCATACGACAGCAGCGAGCCCGCCCACAGTCACCACCGCAGCCAGGACTGAAAAGAGTGAACGAGACATGCGCCTCCAGGAGCTCGCGTCCGTCGCGGAACCCTACATCTGAATTGTAACTGGTCGAAACACGGATCGAACGGCGGGAGGGCGTGAACAGGCGAGTTACTCCGTCCCCGAGACTTTACTGCCCGAACATCTCCACTAGCACGCGGCCTACCGCGCCGCTGGGGGTTTCCACGCGCAGGATGGTAGCCAGCGTAGGAGCTATATCATTCGGTGTGATGTTGTTGTCGTACTCGCCGGCGCGAATGCCGGAGCCCAGGAAGATCACGGGTACGTGGGTGTCATAGCCAAACGGAAGGCCGTGTGTGGTGCCCGTACTGCCGAAGATCCAGTAAGGGTCGGTCAGCACTTCCAGGTCGGCGCCGCGGCGTGGGAAATAGCCGTTCATCGCCATGCGTCCCACCGAGTCTTCGAGCGCCTCGCCGGTTGCCAGTTGGGCGCCGGTAAAGACGCGGAAGACATGCGGCACGTTACGCAACGCCTCGGCGGCCGTGCGCTCCACCTCGGCGAGGTCGAGCTTCCTGACGGCAATCAGCTCGCGATTGAGATAGACCACCGATTCGAGCGATGCGGTGATCCAGTCGAATTTGCCGTATTTCTTGCTAAGGGTGTCCTGCACTGTCTTGGCGATGACTCCATCCGGCATGCGGCCGCCCGGCATATGGCGAGCCGCGTTCACCTCGGGAACGGGAGCCACGCCGTGGTCCGCGGTGAGCACCACCAGCACGTTATCGAGACCCACCGCGCGGTCCAACGCGCTGAAGAACTTTCCCAGTAACTCGTCGGTAGCTGCCGAAATAGCTCGCGCTTCGGGTGAATCCGGGCCATAAGCGTGCCCGACGTAATCGTTGGAAGAAAAACTCACCGCCAGCAGGTCGGTGACGCCGCGCTGGCCCAGTTGCTCTGCGGCCAGCGCACGTTCGGCGAAGTCTTCGACGATCTCATTGCCGTACGGCGTGGCTTCGATCGCGCTATACAACTGGCCGGCCTGCGGCATCTGGTGGCCCAACCAGGTCTGGCCGGCGTAACGGTCGGCGGGGCGCGTGGCGTTCGCCTCTTTGACCCACGCCGGCGCCTCTGCGAAATAGTAAGTGCTGGAAACGAATTTGCCGCTCTTACTGTCGAACCAATAAGCCGCGTTGGCCATGTGACCGGCCGGCAGGATGGCGGCCCGGTCCTTGAGCGAGATGCCGATCACGCGCGACTGGCTGTCATCCGCGATCTTCAACTCGTCGCCCACCGTGTCCACCAGCATGCGTCGCGGCGAGGAGCCCACGCCCGGCAGCCCTCCCACCAGCGTTGTCTCCGGATCGGAGACGCTGCTGACTTGCATGCCCGCCTCGCGGTCGTACCATGTGTTGGCGACTATGCCGCTGAGCGCGGGCATGGCGCCAGAGAGGAAGATGCTGTGGCCCACCGCGGTCACGGTGGGGAAGTGCTGGTAGCGGGCGTTGGTGAATCGGGCGCCCTTGGTCAGCAGCAGGTCGAAACCGCCGTGATAGTCCGAGCGGTAGCGGGTGAGATAGTCATAGCGGAACTGATCGATGACGATTGCCACCACCAGTTTCGGTTTCTTCGGAGCGGCGCCCAACAGGCTGACCGCCATCAGGATTAAGGCCAGGATCTTTCTCATGACCATTTAGGCTATCACTCGAATGTGACGGAGAAATGATAGCCGGCCAGGAGCAGGACGGCGCAGGAAAGTAGCTACTTCTCTACGCTTGCGGCAGGGGCGGGTTTGCTTTCGGACTTGCTTTCGGACTTGCTCTCCGACTTGCTTTCAGACTTGGTTTCGGGCTTCGACTCCGGCTTGCTGCCGGTTTTGTTTGCGTGTCCGTTCTTGGAATCCGGCGCGGAAGCCTTGCCGCTTCCGTAGTCGTTAATGTACCAACCGGACCCCTTGAACTTGAGCGCGGGAGCCGACACCAGCCGTTCCACTTCGCCGCCGCACTCCGGGTGCAGAGTCAGAGCCTCATCGGCGAACTTTTGGAGAACCTCGAAGTTTTTCCCGCACCGGTGACAAAGATATTCGTAAAGGGGCATAAAAAAAGGGCAGTTCCCCTACAACCTGCCTTCATTATAGCCCACTCATGTTAGCGCCGGCACCCGCGAGTCACGTTACTGCCGCGCGGTGTCTTCCACTTTCAGCTTGCCGGGGATGCCGGCCACGCGCAGTTCCTTGGCGCCGCTGGTCAGAACGATTAGCAGCTTCCCATCGTTCTGGGTGGCGCCGCGGCCGCTGTAGATTTCGTCGGCGGTGCGCAGGTTGAGGCCGGTGAGTTTGAGCTGCGGAACGCCGCGCGCCCACGCCAGGCTATAGTTGCCGGTGGCGCGGCAAGGCGCGGCCGCGCCGAAGTCGAGAGCGGTCCCGGAGAAGGTGCCTGTCGAAGCCAGGTTAGCCACCAACTGCGCGCCAATGCCGGAACTGGTGAGCGAACCCTCCGCATCGAGGCCGCCCGATTGCCACGGCAAGTTCTTCACTTGTCCGGTGAAGCGGTAGGCCGGCAACGAGCCACTCAGATTCACCGCCAGGCGGCCCTTGATGGCGGCGTGAGCGAGCATGGCTTCGAAGTTGCCGAACTCTACGTGCCCCGCGTCCCATTCCAGGCGCGAGCGCACGGCGTTCAGCCGCGCGCCGTCGAGCGCCAGGCGATCGATCTGAATGGTGCCCTCCACCTGGCGCTCCTTCAACCAACCGGGCAGCGTGGTGCGGCCCAGGGCGCGGGCCAGCAGGCTCGATCCGCGGCGTAGCATCGGCAGGCATTCCGCTTCCACATCGGCTGCGTCCCATTCCGCCGCGCGCAGGTGCACGCGGTGCGGGTGCGGCGCTCCCGGCAGATATGTGTAATCGCCGGTGAAGCTGAGTTTGCCGGCGGCGCCGCGCAGCCGGTCGATGGTCACCCGCGCGCCATCGATCTCGACCCGCGCGGAATCGATGCGCAGCGGATCGGGGAGGCCATCCACCGGAATTTCGGCCTGATTGACCTGCAGGCTGCCGGTCCATCCCGCTGTGCCGGCATCGCGATGGTAGCGCAACTGGCCGCTCCAATCGCCGCTCCTAACCTGTTCCAGCCAGGGAACAGCCGCCAGCGTAACCTGCGCGCGCAGGGCCGCCACCTTCATGCGCCCGGCGGAGATCGTGATATCGAACGCGCCATCGCCGAAGGCATAATCGGCTTCGATTTGCGCCTGGTCCTGGCCCGCGGTGCGCACCAGCGTGGGCGCCAGCCGCGCATGGCCGCCATCGAGTACGATGCTGGCCTGATCGAGCGTAAGCGGCGGCGCATCCGGAATGGTGACCGCTGCGTCGTGCAGCGCCAGTTGACCTTGCAGGCTGCCCGCGCCGGAGTAGCCGACGGCACCGTCCACCGCGCCATCCAACTCCAGCTTGGGCGGAACTTCCAGCCCCATATGCCGCGCCAGTTCCAGCAGCGGGCCCAGCGGGAAACGATTCCAACGGATCGACGCCGCCCAGCGCGGCTGCGCCAAGTAATTGCTGGCGTGCAGCCGCACCTCGAGCGGCAACGCCGCGCCGTTCACCGAGCCCGATTCGATCTCCAGATCCTGGCCGGGCAAATTCAGCCGGCCGCGCACGTCGAGCGGCCATCCCTGCCCGTACGGCGGCATCAGGTCCCAGCGGTGCACATCTTCGATGTTGAGCCGGCCGGCGATGCCGATCTGGTCGATCGGCCCGGCCAGGTGCAGCCGCGCCGAGATCCTCCCGTGCACGCCGCCGGCTTGGCCGCGCAGCAGCGCCGTCATCTCGCCCAGCAGCGTGCGATCAATCTCCAGGTTCAGATCCACCCGCTCCGGCGCCACGTACCAGCGGCCCCGCAAACGGAATTCTCCCAGCCCTTGCGCGGCGCGATCGGTGCGCGCCGGTTGGGCCGAGCAATCGAGAACCCATCCGCCACCCGCCGCTCCCGGCGGTGAAATGTCGAGGTCGGTTTCAGTCAGATAGAACACCGACTTTTCGTCGCCGAATTTGAAATGGATGCGGCCGTTGCGCACGTGCAGCGAGGGCGCGCGGCTCATCACCGAGCGATTGACGAGCGACGCGAAATTCCAGCGGCCCCACTCCGCGGCCGGGCCGGACTTGGCCAGGTTGATGCTCGCGCCATCCAACTTGAGGGAGGCAATCACGAAACGGCCCCCGGCCAGCGACCACAGGCTAGGCCGCACCGTCATCGTGTCCATGTACGCGATCGGCTCCAGGCCGATGGATGGATCTTCGTGGATCACCACGTCGTCCACCGAAAATCCCGGACCGCTGAACAGGCTGAAGCGCACGCGCCCGCGGAATTCCACCCGCCGTCCCAGGGCGCGCTCGAGCGAGCTCCGCAAGCGCTCGCCGTACGAGCCGGTGTTGATATAAGGCACGACAATGCCGGCTGCTACTACGACCGCCGCGGCAATCCCGGCGAGTTTCCACACCGTGCCGGTGCGCACCTTCATGGCTCAGCCTCGATCAGGGCGCGATACGCCGCCGGATCGTCGATATCGGCCAGCACGCCTGGGTCGTCCACGTTCACGAAGTCGGTAACGCTCGCGTGCGCGCGCACCACGTCGCGCGCGGCGCCGGATTCAGGGAGTGCCAGGAATTCGGAAATCAAACCGCGCGAGAACCAGATGGGATGCCCGTTGCGCCCGCGGTAAACCGGCACGCGCAGCGGCGGCCGTGGTGGGGCATGCTTTAGCTTGCCCGTCTCCGCACCACCCCTAACGTCCGCCTCCAACAGCGCGTCGATTGTCTCCATCCTCACCGCCGGATGGTCCACCAGCGTGAAGAGCACTCCCGTGGCCTCGTCTGGCACAGCCCGCAACCCGCATTGCATGGAGCTGGTCTGGCCGCTCTCCCAAAGCTCATTTTCGACGAACGCCGCCGCGCGGCTGGTGGCGGCGCGGACGTCCTGCGCCGCCGCTCCCAGCACCACGATCACCGGCGCGCAGCGCGCCTGGAACAAGCCGATCAGCGTATCGAGGAACGATTCGCCGCGATACCGCAGCAGCGCCTTGGACGTGCCCATGCGGCGCGAAACGCCCGCGGCCAGAATGAGTCCGGCGGTCACTGCGAGACGGCGGCGGGGGACTTCCCGGCCAGCACCGAAAGCGATAGGGCGCGCCAGTTGGACGCCGCGTTGCGGCGCACCGCGATCATTTCCGCCGCCACCGCGATGGCGATCTCCTCGGGCGAAATCGCGCCGATGTCCAGACCCATCGGAGCGTGAACGCGCTTCAAGGCGGTGCGCGCCATGCCTTCCTTTTCCAGTTCCTTCACCACGTTGAGCACTTTGCGCTTGCTGCCGATCATGGCGATATAGCGGGCCGGCGTCGCGACCGCCAGCTTCAGCACGCGCATATCGTCGCGATGGCCGCGCGTGACGATGATCACGAAGCTGGTCTCGTTGATCGCGAGCGTCGGAAACACGGCTTCGTATTCGCCCGCGTGCACCGCCGCGGCTTCCGGAAAGCGCTCGCGGTTGGCGAAACTCTCGCGGTCGTCGATCACCACCGTCGAGAAGCCGGCTAGGTTGGCCACTTTCGAGAGGCTCTTGGAGATGTGTCCCGCACCGAAGATAAACGCGTGCGGCAGGGGCAGCACCGCTTCCACAAAAACGTCAAGCTGGCCGCCACAAATCAGGCCGTTGTCATAAGCCGCATCCTGGCCCAGGCTGAACGTGAGATGCTTCGGCTTTTCGGTTTCCATCACTTCGCGCGCCGCGTTCCAGACTTCCGCTTCCACACAGCCGCCGCCGATGGTGCCCAACATGGAGCCGTCCTCGCGCACCAGCAGCTTGGCGCTTTCGTAGCTGGGAATCGAGCCGCGCACCTCCACGATGGTGGCCAGCGCGCACTTTTGACCGAGCCCGCGCAGGCGCACCAACTCCTCGAATACATCCATTACGTTAGCGATTATAACGTGCGGAGACAGTTGAGGGCGTGCGAGAGGTAGGACAGACGATCGGTTTCTGTCGTCTGTCAGGCTTTTACGCCTAGGCGAGGCGTGACAGATCACGAAAGGCGATGGTCTGTCCTACCTGCGCCGGCACGAATGCCGGCGCGGCACGCACGAGTGCGTGCGCCACGCGCGCCGCCTACAGTAGACTAATTAGATCGCGTCTCCAGATCGGAGGTAAACCGGCTACTATCATGTCCGTTCACATCGTCCAAGTCGACGCTTTCACCGATCGGCCTTTCGCCGGGAACCCGGCGGCGGTTTGCGTTCTTTCCGAACCGCGCCCGGATGCCTGGATGCGCGACGTCGCGCGCGAAATGAACCTTTCGGAGACCGCCTTTCTGCATCCGGAAGACGGCGGCTACCGCCTGCGCTGGCTCACGCCTTCGGTTGAGGTGGATTTGTGCGGCCACGCCACCGTCGCCAGCGCGCACGTGCTGTGGGAGGACGGCCACTTGCCCGCGGACAAGCAGGCGCGCTTCCACACACGCAGCGGCCTGCTGCTGGCCGAGCAGCGCGGCAAATGGATCGAGCTCGATTTTCCAGCTAAGGCTGCGGCCACCGTGGAAGCGCCGGCGGGCATGGTTGCCGCGCTCGGCCTCAAGGCCGCCAACGTCGCGAAGAATCAGTTCGATTACCTGGTGGAAGTGGCGTCGGAAGAGGAAGTGCGCGCCGCCGCGCCGGATTTCACCGCCTTGAAGAAAGTCGGAGCGCGCGGCATCATCGTCACCGCCCGCGCCTCCACCACTGGCTTCGATTTCGTCTCGCGGTTCTTCGCGCCCGGCTCGGGGATAGATGAGGACCCGGTCACGGGCTCGTCGCATACCGCCCTGGGACCTTACTGGGCGGCGCGCATGGGCAAAACCGAGTTCACCGCCTACCAGGCTTCCGCGCGCGGCGGCATAGTCCGCGTGAGGTTAAACGGCGACCGCGTGATCCTAGGCGGCCAGGCGGTCACTGTGATGCGGGCGGAGTTGCTGGCATAGGCGGAGCGTACGCAAGGCGGTTTCGTGTTTCTTCAACATGATTACGTTAACCCGACTCCCGATCCCGAGTAACCGTACGACAATGCCTCTGTATGCGGTTACATTCTGTTTGCTGCTGGGTGCCTCATGCGCCACCGGAGAAGACTTTTGCGCGTTGACCCTGAACCTAGTGGATTCCCGCGGCCTTCCGCCGTATAGCACGTGGGTGGAACTTGTCGATGAGTCTGGCACGGCTGAGCGACTGGAGCAGGTGCACGGCGCGACGCTCAAGATCTGCGACTTTGGCTTTGGTCCCCACACGCTCCGGGTTGGGACCAACGAGTGCCTGCCAATCTCCATCTCCAATCTGAGAGTCGTCCTTGGAAGGCCCCTTCACTTGAACGTGATGCTGAATAACTGTGGATACCAAGACACCTTCAGGAGCGCCTGCCTACTCTACCTACGCGCTGTCGACAGCCTGGGCGTCCCGGTGCCGGACGCAGAGATTCTGTTCCACCCCAGCCCAGGTACTCTGGCAAGAACAGATTCTTTCGGCCGCTTTCAGGGCCTATATCGGGGCAGTCGGGATATCATCCTTAAGAAGGCGGGTTTCGAGGATGGGGTGACCGCTGCCCAGTGCAAAGCAACCGAGGAGATCGACATCAAGGTAGTGATGGAGCGAACCAAGACCGTCGGCAAAGACAAATAGGCGTTAGGTGCTGCAGGTGGCATGACCAACCATATATGAACGCGCTACTGATGCAACAATACCGGAATTGCCAAAAGGGGACAGACGCATTTATTCTGATGAGCCCTTGCCGTGATGCGCGCTGAACTGCCACATAACCTCTTATGAACGCACTTCTGATGAAAGAATATCGCCACCTGGATCTGGTGGATATGCCCGCGCCTGCGCCGGGGCCCGGCGAATTGCTGGTGCGGGTCCATTCCTGCGGCATTTGCGGCAGCGACGTCCACGGCTTCGATGGCAGCACCGGACGCCGCCAGCCGCCGCTCGTTATGGGGCACGAAGCCGCCGGGACTGTGGCCGGCGTGGGCGCTGGCGTCGTCGGCTTCCGCGGAGGCGACCGCGTCACTTTCGATTCCACGGTGTATTGCGGCGCGTGCTTTTTCTGCGCGCGCGGCGAAGTCAACCTCTGCGACAACCGGCAGGTGCTGGGCGTCTCCTGCGGCGATTACCGCCGCCACGGCGCGTTCGCCGAGTACGTGGTGGCGCCGGCGCGCATCACGTATCACTTGCCGGATGCGCTGCGCTTCGAGCACGCCGCCATGATCGAGGCGGTTTCGGTGGCCGTTCACGCGGTGGGATTGACGCTGGTGCGGTTGGGCGATTTCGCGCTGGTGGTGGGCGCCGGTATGATCGGAACGCTCGCGTTACAGGCGCTTAAACTGGCCGGCTGCGCGCAGGTGATCGTCGCCGATGTGGATGCAGGCAGACTGAAAATGGCGCTCGATCTTGGCGCCACCGCCGTGATCAATCCCAAAGAGGGCGACGTGGCGGAGTTCGTGCGCGGGCGCACCAGCGGGCGCGGCGCGGATGTCGCCGTGGAAGCGGTCGGCGCCACCGAACCGATTCAAACCGCCATCGCGGCGCTGCGCAAAGGTGGCGCACTTACTTTGGTGGGTAACATTGCGCCTAAGATCGAGTTACCGCTGCAAGCCGTCGTTACTCGCCAGCTTCGTCTGTTCGGCTCCTGCGCGTCATCGGGCGAATATCCAACTTGCATCGACTTACTGGCGCGCGGCGCTATCCGCGTCGAGCCCCTCATCAGCGCCGTCGCCCCGTTAGCCGAAGGCCCGGCCTGGTTCGAGCGCCTGTACGCCCGCGAGCCGGGGTTGATGAAAGTGATCTTGCAACCGTGATGGCGACGTTTCACACCAGCCGAACAGACCGCTCCCTTTGGTCGCGGCTCCGAAAGGCATCCCGAGCGCACATCGGAGCCGCGACCAGAGGGAGCGGTCACTGGGCGTGGTGCGGACACTTGCGGTCGCAAGTTGCCCTCTCAGGCGCCAGCCTGCTGCGCGAAATTTGACGCCGTGATTTGGTAGACGACGTTGTCATGGCCGCCGGCGCCGTCGGGCCTGGTTCCCACACGGACGCCGCCTATCTTTTCCACCGCGCGCTGCGAGCGCAAATTCCTCGGACCAACCAGCAAGACGATGCTACTAACGAACTGGAAAGCGTGCCGCAGCATGAGGTGTTTCATTTCCCGGTTGTAAATGCCGCCCCAATGCGACCTGGCCAAGAACGTCCAGCCGATTTCGATCTCTCTTTTCGCTTCGTCGTATCCGCAGAATCGCGACGACCCGATGACCCGGCCGTCTTTGGAATCGATGACGAGGAACGCTCCACCGGATTCCATGGCCCCACGGAAGAATGCCCGGAACACCGCTTCCTGGTAGCGGTCGCTGGCCGGATGCTGCTCCCAAATGAGCGGATCCGAAGCTACCGCGTAAAGCTCGTGAAAATCCTCTTCCCGAAGCGGCCTGAGTTCCACGAGTTCGCCTTTCAGGATGGGCTGAAGATCGAAAGACATCTCTCGATTCTATCCTCAATCTTTGGATGTATGATCTCCATTTATCGATCCATCGTCGCGGCTGCGGTCATCCTAGTCACGCGAATTTCGACACATTGTTTGATTATTTCGAATTCTAATGTGCCGTCTATTTAGACAGTACTAAGTGGGATAAGAAAAGTCCAAATATTTCTTGCCCCCCCCCAGGAAACGTGCAATACTCACCCCTTAAAAAGGCGAACTTATGAAGGTTTACTTTCCGTTGTTAATCGCCACACTTATGTTGGGTCTGATAGCTTCGCCTGCGTCGGCGCAGTGCGAAAACTGCACCTGCGGGCAGACGTGCCAAAACATGTGCGGCAATGTATGCCTTGATGGCATGGTGTGTGCAAATTGCCCGGAAAATCCGATCGAGTGCGTGGGTGGTACGGAGCCCTATTGCCCGACGACGCCGATCATTATCGACGCCAAGAACCAGGGGTTTCACCTGACCAGCATGAAAGGCGGAGTCAAATTCACGTTCGGTGCGAGTTTTGTGCAAACGAGCTGGACCGATGCGGACTACTCCAATGCCTGGTTGGCGCTGGACCGTGACGGCAACGGCATGGTCCTTCGCGACCGGCAGCTCGGAACGACTCTCGGGGTGAAAGGCACGCCGACCATGTTCATCAACGGCGAACCGCTGACCGGACTGCCTGACGCCGCCGAGTTGCACCGGCGCTTGGAGGACGCGCTGGATGGGGCGACCGCTCGCCTGGCTGCGGTGAGATGAGAAACCGATGAGGCGGGTGGCGCTCTCTGGATTAGTCGTGCGGTCGCTTCTGGCGCAGGTCCTTAAGAGGAAATATCTTATGATGCACACAAAACACATAACAATTCAGGCAATCAGCCGTCTTCTCGGCGCGGCGGTTGTCGTTACAGCCATCAGTGCTTCCGTGACGGCGCAAACCATCGTTCCGGCGCAGGTGCTGCGTGTCAAACAACTGTACAAGCCCGCGGCCTCTGACAGCGGGCTTTGGACAATCGAGGTCGAAAACACCTCGCAGACCGCGATTACCGCCTACGGCGTCTCGGTTGTTTGCCATTATCCCGACGGAACGACGAAGAATTCTGGCGTAACTTTCGATCTGGGCCCGCTACTCGCCGGGCAGGCCGGCATTCTGGCGATGGCCGACTATCTTCGCTTCGCGAGGCCGGAACTCAACGTGAACATCAGCCGCGGAGAAGATCCGTCTTTCGGGCCGGGAGCAACTCGGCGCGATACATACTCCCCTCCGAGTTCCCTAAGCGGGGTTGCCCCTGAGTCTATCACCGCCGCCCCTGTTACCGTCATAACAGACGACGGTAGATCCGGCGGAGACCCAAATGACGTTGCGGTCATTTTCTCCGGCAGGAATGACAACCTGACGAAACGCACCCTTTTGATCGACGACTTACGCTTGATTGAGGCGAGCGCCAACCCAGCCGGGGCACTCGACGAGCGCCTGAATGCTCTCTTGACGACTCCCCCGAGTTCACTTCCCGCGGCGAAGCTTCTGCCGGGGCAGACGCATGTCCTCATCGACAACCCTGAATCCCGGCGAATGTGGCGGCGAGAGCAGTTGTTGCTGCTGAAGAGGCAGGTCGGCCCGACGGATAGTTCCGGATTGAAGGCGGTCATTCTGCAGCTCGAGGCGGAGACGGCGGTCTACGGCCGCCTGTCCGCGTATGCCGGCCAGTAGGTCCCAGGTAGGAGGTATAAAACGATGCCGTTTCGAAAGAATACATTGGCTCTACTCGCATCGGGCGCTTTGACCCTGATCGTGCCGAGGGCCCTCTCGCAGACGATGCCGTCGGTCACCGTGAACGTGTCGCAATCCCAGTTTTGCTCCGCGAACAGCGCGCTGGGATCGTCTATTAACTTTACCGGCGCGTACTCGGCAACGTGCTCTTCGGCGGCATGTCCAGGTAGCACCTGGGGTGCCTCACCGGCGACACGGTCGGAGACTGCGACCGGGGTATGCAACTACGTGCCCCCTGGAGCCGTGGCAGCCCTTTTGAACCTTGGCAGCATCGGAGCGTTTATCAGCTATGCAGCAGTTGTCGCGGCTGCGGGCTGGCCAAACACAGGGCCCCCAACTTTCTCGTATCAAACCGGCATAAACGGCGCCAGTCAAACTACCTGGGCGCAGCCTTATTATCAAAACTATGTTGTAAGCAGCCTTTTTCAAATCAGCTACCAAGCCTATGGTGTGAAAATTCAGCTTTCAATTCCGATAGGACAGCCCGGCGTGACCACGTACACCCAGGATTACATGTCCTGTGCTTACCAATAAGCGACGTGCCAGCGGAGGCGAACGCTCTGGACGAAGCCCCGCGACGCAAGGAATGATACCGGCAAGCCAGCGTCAGCCGGGTTCGCCGCGAGGTGGCGTTGCGCCCGCTACCGCTCGATCGGCGTCACCGGATCGAGTAGCATCCAGAAGATGATGCCGGTCAGATACACACCGGCTGAAACATAAAACGTCAGGTTCCAGTTGCTGTGCGTCCACTCCAGTAAGTGGCCAATCACGACGGGCGCTACGAAGCCGGCGAAGTTGCCCCACATGTTCATCGCGCCGGAAAGCGTGCCGGCGAACTTGCCGCCGACATCCATCGCCGCGCCCCAGGCGCAGGGCATCACCAGATCGTTGCAGAAACTCGCCATCGCGATGGCCAGCATGGCCGGCAGCGCGGCCGTCCGTGTGGTCGAGAACACCAGGAACGAGGCCGCGCCGGCGAAACCGAGGGTGGTCATGATGCGGCGGGCGTGCGTCACGCTGACATTGCGCCGCCGCAGCCAGCCCAGCGCCGCCACACACGCGGGATTGCCCAGTCCGCCGAAGAACAGCGGCAGGATGCCGAGCCATGCGGTAGCGCCCATCTGCACATGGCGCGCTTCGCGCAGATAGGTGGGCAGCCAGGTGATGTAGAAATACCATCCGTAGCAGAGCGAAAAATATTGCCAGCAGAGCATCCACACCTGGCGCGAACCGACCAGCTTGCGCCAGGGAACGTCGCCGTGGCCGGTGGCCAGCGTCGCGCTTTGGCTCAGCAGGCGCCGCTCGGCATCGTTCAACCGCGCATTGTCCCGCGGATCGTTGCGATACCAGCGATAGAACAGCACCGCCCAGACCACGCCTATGAGACCGAATAGCGCAAAGGCGTTGCGCCATCCCACGAACCCCATCACCAGCGCCACCAGCGGCGGCGTGAAGGCGCCACCCCAGCGCGCGCTCAGCCACATAATCCCTTGCGCGCGCACTTTCTCGCGGGCGGGCAGCCAGATGGTGAAGGCTTTCGTCAGATTGGGAAAGCAGCCCGCCTCGCCGGCGCCGAAGAGGAACTGCGTGGTGGTGATGGAGGCCAGGTTCCACGCCCGTCCGGTGGCTGCCGTGAAAAACGACCACCACAGCACGATGCGCAGCAACACTTTGCGCGGGCCGATCCGGTCGCCCAGATACCCGCCCGGCATTTCGAACAGAGCGTACGCCAGCCCGAAAGCGCCGAAGGCCCAGCCCATCTGGGATTGGGAAAGACCCAGATCGTGGCGGATGAACAGCGCCGCGTAGGAGATGGAGACGCGATCGATATAAGTGATGATCGCCAGCGTGACGGCGAAAACGATCACCCAATAGCGAACCCGCGTGGGCCGCTCGGTGGTGGCGACTCCGGCGGGGCTCATTCTTGCGGCCGCGGCCGGAGCACGAAGCGGTACACCAGCGCACCCACGCCCACGGTGGCGAACGCGGTGAGCGACGAGACGGTCGCTTCCTTGATTCCGAAGATCACCATGGCGGCGCCTACCAGAATATACGAAACCGGCAGCAGCGGGTAAGCGAAGTCGATGGCCCGCAGCCGCTGCCAGCCCGGACGCCGCCGCCGGAACACCATCAGCGCCGCGACCGAAAGCACGGTGAAGATGGTGAGACTCATGCCGATGTAGGTGAGCAGATCGCGAAACGAAGTCAGTGTCATAGCCATGGCGCACAGGCCCTGGCTGAGAATGGCGAACACCGGCGTGTGATACCGCGGGTTCACTTTGGCGGCCGCTGGAAAGAACGCGCGGTTCTTGGCCATGGCGTAATAAACGCGCGGCCCGATGGTCAACTCGGCGTTTACCGTAGCGACGATGGAGAGCGCCATCAGCGCGGAAAACACGCCCCCGATGCCCGGCCCGAACAGATTCGACGCCGAAAGCGCGCCGACTTTGATGACGCCTTTCATCTGCTCAAGCGGCGTCGAATAAATGTAGACCACGTTCAGCCCGAGGTAGAGCACAGCCACCAGCGCGCTGCCCGCCGCCAGCGCCGCCGGCAGCGTGCGCTCCGGACGGCGCACTTCCTCAGCCACATACGTTGCCGCGTTCCAGCCACTGTATCCGAACATCACCCACAGCAGGCTGATGGCGAACTGCGCGGGCAGCGAGGCGGTGGACGTGCGCGCGATGTGCTGAGAAAAGTGGCTCCAGCTTCCCGTTCCGAACGCCAGGCCCAGCACCACGAAACCGACAATCACGCAGATCTTGGTGAGGGTGAGCGAATTCTGCACCTTGGCGGTGAGCCCCACGCCCAGGCAGTTGAGAATCGTGAGAACGGCAATCAGGCCGCACGCCACCGCCTGGGCCGGTCCCAGGTGCAGCGAGAGAATTCCCGAGCCGAGCACGATCGGTGTGTTGGCCTGCGACAGGACCGGAAAAAAGTGGCTGAGGTATTCGGTGAATGCCAGCGCCGTGACCGCAATCGGCGCCGAAAAACCGGCGAAGAAGGAAACCCAGCCGGTCATGAATCCCCACTCCGGGCCGAAGGCGTGTGTCAGGTAAACGTACTCGCCGCCGGAGCTGGGGAAGTTGACGCCCAACTCCGAATAGCTGAGCGCGCCGGCGAAGGCGAACAGCGCTCCAGCCGTCCAGCAGGCGATGATCAGCGCCGCGCTGCCCAGGTCGCCCGCCATGAAACCGGTGGTGGCGAAGATGCCGGTGCCCACCATGTTGGAGATCACCAGCGCGGTGGCGCTGAAGAAGCCGAGTTGACGAAGCAACCCCGGGCGGGAAATTTGCGGTTGTGTCAGGGGCATTCGCGGCCTAAGGTTATTGTAGATGAGTGACGCCGCGGTCTACCCGGTAGCGCCGGCGGTCTTGCCGCCGGTGTCTTCTAAGGTTGTCGCGCTCGCCGCCTACTGGCTCTTGGGCCGCGCGTAGAAGCTGGCCGTCAGATCGTAAATGGAACGCTCCGGCTTTTCGGTCTGCAGATGTTTCAGGATGCCCTCTTTATCGGCTTCGCTGCGCTCCTGCCCAAGTTTGAACTTGCCTTCCAGTAACTCGATTTCCATTTCAAAGCCGAGGATGCCCCCGATCAGGCCGGATGTGTAGCTTTGAGGCAGTTTGGCGAGATCATACGGCGAGTTCGGCTCCTCGAACTTGCGGATGAGCTTGGCGAGCAAATCGCGCATGGCGTCCTCGCCGGTCACGGCCTTCAGTTTTCCCGATGCATGGACGACAGCAAAATTCCACGTCGGCACAACTTCCGGTTTCGAATACCAGGTCGGCGAGATGTAGGAGTGAGGCCCGTGAAAAACGATCACCGCTCTTGCGGCTGCCAGAATGGCCGCGGTCTGCGGGTTTTGGCGCGAGATGTGACCGATGACTGTGCCGTTCTTGCCGGCGTTGCGGTCGAGCACAACCGGGATGTGAGTGATGCGAATAGAAGGCTCCGATGTGACGAGATCGACGAAGGAGAACTCGTCCATGAAGTCGTGCAGCAGCTTGCGATCCTCCACAAGCTGGACCTTGGGAATGTAAACCGATTCTGCGGTTGAAGAAGTCGTCTGCGCCTCCAGGTCGAAACCAGCGGCGACCATCCCTGCTAGCATACTGCGTCTGTTCATTCGCGCGCTCCCCCTCTCACGTTATAGTAAAGGTCCTTGCGCCCTATGTCACCGATGCCGCGCCATAATTAACCTATGCTCGTCCTCGCCTCGCAATCGCCGCGCCGCAGTGAAATTCTGCGCCAGGCCGGTATTCCATTCACTGTTCGTCCGGTGGAGGTGGATGAGACGCCGCTCGCCGGCGAGAGCCCGCGCGCTTATGTCGAGCGGCTGGCGCTGGCCAAGGCGCTGGCTGCGCCGGCCGGGCCGCAGGAAACGGTATTAGCCGCCGACACCACCGTGACCATCGACGGCGCACTGCTCGGCAAACCCGCCG
The DNA here is from genome assembly GCA_003142185.1 of Bryobacterales bacterium. Classification (GTDB taxonomy): domain Bacteria; phylum Acidobacteriota; class Terriglobia; order Bryobacterales; family Bryobacteraceae; genus Bog-375. The sequence goes on along the minus strand of PLOR01000057.1, from coordinate 69,581 downwards.
ACGCGGCCGACGCCCGCCGCATGCTGGCGCTTCTTTCCGGCAGGCGGCATGATGTGCTCACCGGCATTTGTCTGCGTAAAGGCGATTCGGTGATTTCGGATTGCGCGACCACCGCGGTGTGGTTTCAGGTGCTCAGCTCTGAAGAAATCGATGAGTACGTGGTCAGCGGCGAACCCGATGGCAAAGCCGGAGCGTATGCGATCCAGGGGCTGGCGTCGAAATTCGTCGAGAGAATCGAAGGCTGCTATTTCAATGTAATGGGGCTGCCGGTGGCCCTGGTGTATCGCCATCTTGCGCGATTGGGCTGAAGGCGCGGATCAGGAGGCGTTCCGCGATGCTGCACTGACCGCTCCCTTTGGTCGCGGCTCTGTTTGTCAGATGACGGCGGTCAGCGCGCGGAAAATCGCCTCCGCAGCCAGGTCCGACCACAGAACCAAATAGCTTCCCAGGGACGTGGCCACCATCAGCACCACCAGCACCAGAAAGCCGGCGCGCGCCAGTTCCCGGTAAAACGCGATCGGGATGCGCGCAGCCAGCAGCAGCTTGGAGCCATCGAGCGGCGGCACCGGCAGCAGATTGAACAACGCCAGGTAGAGGCTCAAGAGCACTCCGCGTTGCGCAAACCCGGAGAGGCCGGGCGCGGTGCGGACGGTGGCGATGGCGACCGCGGCTAGCAAGACCGCCATCACGATATTGCTAGCTGGCCCCGCGAGCGCCACCAATGCCAGGCCGTTCAGACCGCCGCGCAACTTGGCCGGATTGGTGGAAACCGGCTTGCCCCAGCCCAGGAAGCCGCCGCCCATCAGCGAAGTCACAAACGGCAACAGGGCGGTGCCAATCCAATCCACGTGGGCCAGCGGATTGAGTGTGACGCGCCCTTCATTGCGCGGCGTATCGTCGCCCAACCGGGTGGCTACCCAGGCGTGCGCAAACTCGTGCGGCGCGGTGAGCATCCACAGCAGCAGGACGTTGACCAACGCGTACTGAATTTGTGCGAGATGCAGTCCGTCTCCTTTTCTTGCCGGTTCACCTGCGGCGCGCCACCGCCGCCCAGAGCAGCAGCAAAGCGACCACCGCCAGCACCGAGACTATGGCCGTGATTCCGATACCTGATTCTAGCGTGAGGCGATTCGCCACACGGCGTTGAGAAGGTTCCGGGTCTTAGCGCACGATTGTTTGTTCGCAAACAACCGGCGGCAAGACCGCCGGCGCTACTGCATCTGTCACGAAAGTGTGGAAAACTTCAGGCGTGGGGCGGTCAATCCGGCGATCTGAGTGAGCTTTTCACAGCTTCTCAGGAAGCTGTTTCACGCAGGCGAATGGCCTCTTGTACGGTGGCGCGAAGCGTGGCGGGATCGCATGGCTTGACCAGGTACCGGTGGGCCAGCGAGGCGGAATGCACCAGGGCGGCCGGATCCATGGTACCCGACAAGACCAGCCTCACTACCCGCGGAAACTGGTTAGCTACCTCCTGGAGCAGTTCAATTCCGCTCATGTCCGGCATACGAACATCGGTCACAAGCACGTCGTAATCCGATTCGGAGAGTAATTGCAAGGCCTGGTGGCCATTGGAAGCGAATACGATTTGCCACTCGTCGCGCAGCGGGTAGAGCATCCGCCTGAGGCCATCGAGGACTTTCGGCTCGTCATCGACGAACAGAATACGCTTCACGGTTTCTCCCCCACGCATTGTAGCGGAAGTCGAACCACGAAGGTAGTACCAACGCCGATTTCGGACTCAAAACGAATAGTACCCTGATGCTTCTTAACGATCACCGCATGCGCCATCGCCAAGCCCTGCCCGGTGCCTTTACCCACCTCCTTGGTGGTGAAAAACGGTGTAAAAATTCTGGCCCGGATGTCTTCGGGAATGCCGGCGCCGGTGTCGCTCACCCTGACTTCCACCCACTCGCCATCCCGGCGCGTGCCGATGCGGATGGAGCCCTTCCGGTCCGAGCCGCGCACCACGTCGCCAATCGCATAGGCCGCGTTCACAATCAAGTTGAGGATCACCTGGTTGAATTCACCAGCCACGCAGGGAACCGGCGGCAGTTCCGGATCCAAATCGGTCGTCAACTCGGCGACGTACTTCCATTCGTTTCTGGAGATCAGGACGGTGCTTTCGATGGCGCGATTAATGTCTACCGGCGCCTTCACCGCGGGACCCGGATGTGAGAATTCCTTCATCGCTCGAACGATGCGCGCGACGTGGGCCACGCCTTCGAGCAGTTGTTCGGTGGCTTTGGGAATCTCGTCGCGCAAGTAGTTCACGTCCACGTTTTGCACGGTCTGTTCCAGAGCGGTTACGAAATCGGTCCGGCCGGGGTTGCGAAGGGCGCTGGCCAATTCAGTATGCGGCTCGACGAAGCGAAGCAGGTCGCGGAACGCTTCGGCCAGAAACGTGGCGTTGTCGCCAATGTATTGTATGGGGGTATTGATTTCGTGAGCGATCCCTGCCGCAAGCTGTCCGATGGACTCCAGCTTCTGCGCCATCAGGAGCTGGCTTTGACTCTGGCGGAGGGCCTCCTCCGCCCGTTTACGTTCCGTGATGTCGATGCCATAGACTCGCACCCGCCGCGCCTCCGGAAGGTACTGAATGGTCCGAGCCCAATAGCGATCATCCACGATTACATCCCGACGCGCTTCGTGCTCGTCCGCCCGGGTCAACCCTTCCGCCAACTGCTCCAAACCGGCCAGCCAAGGATGAGTCCATCCCTGCCGCTGCAGGTCCGGGAACAAGTCTCGGGCTACCGGATTGACATAGCGGACCAACCCGCTTCGCACTTCGATTTCCATAACGGGATTGGGGTTCTGCTCGGGAAAGGAAGCCAGCCAGACGATCTTGTCCTCCGCCAGTTTGCGCTCAGTGACATCCCTCAGGATCGCGATAATCCCCTGCAGATCGCCGTTCTGGTCGCGCAAGGCCGAATCGGAGACGTCCAACACCGTCCGCTTGCCGTTGCGATTGGTGACCGCGATTTCGCCTTTCCAGAATCTCCGCTCGGAGACCGGTGCGAAGACCGCCTGGCGCTCCGAGGCGGCCGGTTCTACGCTGACCAGGGACCGGTAGTCCGTGCCAAGCGCTTCCCCGGCCGCCATGCCGAACAGGCGCTCGGCGGCTTCATTGCAGTAGGTGACTCTGTAGTCGCGATCCAGGGTGATGATGGCATCGCCCACCTGTTCCAGCAGGCCGGCCTGAAACTTGATCTTCCTCTCGGATTCCTGCGCCCCGGTCAGGTCCAACATGGCGGTGCGGATACCCGTCACTTCGCCGTCTGGCTGGATGATCAATCGCTCGTGAATCTGGAAGATGCGCTCTTCCCCGTTAGCAGCGATATATCTTCGGTTGTGGGGGGGCTGCACGCGCCCCTCGGCGAACTTCCGTCCGACCGACGCGCGGCTATCCTCGCGCTCTTCGGGAACGGCGAAATCCCAGACGGGCTTCCCAATCATGTCGGAGGGGCTCATGCCGAGCAGATCGCATTCGGCACGGTTGACACGGACCACCACTCCATTACGGTCGATCTCGTGGTACGGCATCGGCGCCTCGTCGAAGACGGCGCGGAAATCCTCCCTCGATTTGCGCAGTTCCTCTTCGGCCCGGCAGCGCTCCACGTGCTGCCCGATCTGAGTGCCGAGATCCCTCATCAGCTCGATCGTCTGGGCATCCCTTTGGCTTCCTCCGCGGCTCAGCAAAGCGACAACGCCGGCGGTAGCTTCGCGGGTCCGCAGGGCAAATACAATGCCCTCCGATATTCCCGCTCTCTGCAGGTCCGCTACTCTGTCCCGATAGCCCGGCTCGCGGCCGAAGTCCTCGATCCAGGCCGGCTGACCGCTGATCCAGGTCTGCGCCAGCGTGCCTGCGCCGGGTTCCAGCGGAATGGGCGCAGCGACCGGACTGATGGCTCGATCGTCCGGGCGCTGCCAGAACGTCTTGCGAAAGAGTATTTTGTCGGCTTCGTAGGATTGCCACAATTCGACCAGGTCAAACGATTCGCACAGGACCCGCATGGCCTTGTCGGTGATGTCGCCGGGACTCTCCGCGAGCAGGCGCGTCACCGCATAGCGAACCGAAACGTCGTGCTGTTCGCGCACGCGCTTCGACACGTCGTAGGCCAACGCCATCCGGGCATCGCGACCTTGGAACCGAACGGCGGTGGAGGCCGTCTCGACATCGAAGATCTCGCCGGCTTTGGACCTGTGCTTCCACTCGCCACCCTTTACGGGCGAAGCGTCATGGACAGGTGTTGATTCCCGCCGGAGCCGCGGGACATCTGCCGGGGCGTGGATGTCCGCAAGGGTCAACGCCAGAAATTCTTCGCGCGAATACCCATACTTCGCCACTGCGGCATCGTTGACCGCGAGAAAGCGAAGACTTTCCCGGTCGAAGACCCACATGGGAACCGGAGCGCGGTCAAAAAGGGGACTGCCCGGGCCGGGGCCCGGACCCGCGGCATCTGCGGCGCCAAGGTCGAATGCAGCTCTCTCAGGCTCCATTAACTTAATCCTCCAAGGAGCGGAGCGCCTAGCGGAAGTCGAACCACGAAGGTGGTGCCAACGCCGGTTTCGGACTCAAAACGGATAGTACCCTGGTGTTTCTTAACGATCACCGCATGCGCCATCGCCAAGCCCTGCCCGGTGCCTTTGCCCACCTCCTTGGTGGTGAAGAACGGTGTAAACATCCTGGCCCGGATGTCTTCGGGAATGCCGGTTCCGGTATCGCTCACCCGGACTTCCACCCACTCGCCATCGCGGCGCGTGCCGATGCGGATGGAGCCCTTCCGGTTCGAGCCGCGCACCACGTCGCCAATCGCTTGGGCCGCGTTCACAATCAGGTTCAGCATCACCTGGTTGAACTCACCGGCCATGCAGGGAACGGGTGGCAGTTCCGGGTCCAGGTCGGTGGTCAGGCCGGCGACGTACTTCCATTCGTTTTTGGAGACCAGGATGGTGCTTTCGATGGCGCGATTAATGTCTACCGGCGCCTTCTCCACGGGACCCGGATGCGAGAACTCTTTCATCGCTCGAACGATGCGCGCGACCTGGGCCACGCCTTCGAGCAGTTGTTCGGTGGCTTTGGGAATCTCGTCGCGCAAGTAGTTCAGGTCCAGGTTTTGCACGGTCTGGTCCAGGGCGGTTACCAAATCGGGCCGGCCGGAGTTGCGAAGGGCACTGGCCAATTCCGTATTTGGCTCGACGAAGCGAAGCAGGTCGCGGAACGCTTCGTCCAGAAACTTGGCGTTGTCGCCGATGTATTGTATGGGGGTATTGATTTCGTGGGCGATCCCTGCCGCAAGCTGTCCGATAGACTCCAGCTTCTGCGCCATCAGGAGCTGGATTTCACTCTGGCGGAGGGCCTCCTCCGCCCGTTTACGTTCCGTGATGTCGGTGCCATAGACTCGCAACCGCCGCACCTCCGGAAGGTACTGAATGCTCCGAGCCCAACAGCGATCGTCTACGGTTACGTCCCGACGCGCTTCGTCCTCGTCCGCCGGGGTCAACCCTTCCACCAACTGTTCCAAGCCGGCCAGCCAAGGATGAGCCCATCCCTGCCGCTGCAGGTCCGGAAACAAGTCTCGGGCTACCGGATTGACATAGCGGACCACCCCGCTTGGCCCTTCGATTTCTACAACGGGATGGGGGCTCTGTTCGGGAAAGGAAGCCAGCCAGGCAATCTTATCATCCGCCAGTTTGCGCTCGGTGACATCTTGCTTCACCGCCAGATAGTGGGCGGGTTTGCCGGAAGCGTCGAGAATGGGACGGATACTTGCGGTTTCCCAAAAAAGTTCACCGTTCTTCTTCTTGTTGTGAAATGTGCCGCGCCACTCGCCGGTGGGGATGGTCGCCCAAAGCTTCCGGTACTCTTCGTCCGACGTATAGCCCGACTTCAGGATGCGAGGGTTTTTCCCTTTCAACTCCTCGAATGTGTAGCCGGTGGTCTCGGTGGTCCTGAGGTTGACATATTCGATGTTGCCCTCCAAGTCCGTGATCACGATGCTGACCGGGCTCTGTTCCACGGCATCGGAGAGGACATGCAGCCGTTCTTCCGCTGCCTTGTGTTCCGCGATATCGAAAAGACGAACCACCTCGCGGCTTGCCTCGAGTTCCCGGACCGTCTCCTCCAGCGCTTTGCTATAGTTCTTGGTTTCCAGGTGCAACAGGCGCACTTCCAGAATGTTGTGCACACGCGCGCGCAGTTCGGCCAGATCGAACGGTTTGCTGACGAAATCCTTAGCACCGGCTTCGAGAGCGCGCGACTTGTGAGCCGGCTGCGCAGTGATGACGAGAACCGGAAGATAACCGTCCTCTTCGATTTCCTTCAGGCCGTCCATCACCTGGAATCCATCCATGCCGGGCATTTGGAGATCCAGCAGGATCAGGCTGTAGCGGTTCTTGCGGTGAAGTTCGCAGACCTCGCGCGGATCCATCGTAGACTCGATGGAAGCATAGCCTGCGATACGCAGCATGCCCTCCAGCAGACGGACGTTGGCTTCCTGATCGTCAACCACCAGGATTCTGGCGTTCAGAATGTCGGCTAAACTGACCATGACCTTCGTCCCGATTTACCTGGCATGACCCGCCTCTTGTCGAGCGAATTCCAGTGCTGCGTCCAGCGTCTGCATGAATTCATTGATCTTGATTGGTTTGGTGAGATACCGGAAGAATCCCGCTTGCAGGCCCTTGGCCGATACCTGACGATACAGAACCGGGAGGCCAGCCCTGGACTGCATGCTCTCCAGATAGGCGTACGAGTAATGGAATTGCGAATCGGCGTCACCATCTTGCCGCCGATGCCTTCGAGACGGTGCGTCCCCCGGTCTGCGCGGCGCAGGTTCCATTCACTAATCCGTCAAGGAGCGGAGCACCTGTTCGGAGATGGGCCGGAACAATTGCCGTTCCACTCCGCTCGGTTCGCGATCGGGAACTTCGGTGGCGGCGCCCAGTTCCGCTTCATGTTGCATGCGATCCATCGCGACAAGCATGTCCGGGTTGTATTGGGCGCTGCGCCGCATTTCGCCGAGAGCGTCCGCCGCCGAACGGCCTATACTCGTCAGGCGGTCGAAATCCAGCGCTACATGGAGCAATTGAGCCCCCAATTCAACTACGTAGCTTCCTGGCTGGAAACCGCCCGTGCCAAAGGAGGCATCATGCTGACACCCGATTATCTGCGAGACGGCCTGGAGTCTGGGAATCTTCTCCAGTAAGCTCTGGCCCACTTGTGCGTGCGAGACCATCTGAGCCGTTTCCGCGGTGGAAAGCTTCTCACCCGCGTCGTATTTCCGCAACACCGCCGGATCGACGGAGATACACCCGATTTGCGACAGCATGGCGGCCGCCTCGAACTGCCATGAGTCAGGGAGTTTCATTTCCCGAGCGATCGTCTGCACGTGCCGGCTCGCGCGCCAGGCCCGGCCGAATGCAACCGGCTGGGTCACGGCGAGGATCTCGACCAGCACTCCGATCGTGCTCATCAAAGTTTCTTGCAGGACATCCCGCTCGCTAATCACCAGGCGATGCTGATCCAGCGCGGCATCCAGCGTCTTCGTGAGAAGCTCGTCCGGACACGGCTTCGTGAGGAATCGGAATACGCTGCCCTCGTTGACGGCGGCAATCGCCGTGCCGAGATCCGCTTGTCCGGTGAGAAGGATGCGGACGGTTTCGGGAGAGGTTTCCTTCACTTTGCCTAGGAGTTCGATGCCGTTCATGCCGGGCATCTTCATATCCGAAACCACCACCGCGTAGGAAGTTCCGGCGATGGCTTCCAGAGCCTCTGCCGCACTGCCTGCAATCTCGATCTGGTAACTCTTGTGGAGGCTCCGCTGTAAAGCGGTGACCACCCGAATATCATCATCGACAAGCAGGATCGTTTCCATTAAGGCCTCCGTGGCGTCCCGCCAGAATGCGCCGCATCCGCAGGTTAGTAATACAGTGATAACTAACGCAACTATGATTTAAGTGGCGCCCGGGACTGCGTTAGTTAGTCCTCGTGCAAGGCGAGTGTGCGCCTTGGCGGAGCATTAAGCAATCATTAATTCTTAGTTCTTTCAACGAAGGGTTTTTTTGAGGGTATTTTCTTTATTTTTTGAGGGTATTTCTTTTAGCCAACCGTTTCGGTTGGGCCGCTGGATGGTCTGGAATCCAGGGAACGCCTGGTTGGAAGGCGAAAGCGCCGGCCCAATTTCTGCCGCGCCGAAACGGTGTTTAGAGGCGCCGGTCGGCAGCTAATCCTCGCGCAAGGCGGAGACGGGATCGGTGCGCATGGCGCGCAGAGCGGGGAAGGCGCTGGCGGCGAACGCCACGCCCAGCAATGCCGCGGTGGCGGCGGCCAGCGTGACGGGGTCGCTGGGGCCGACGCCGAATAAGAGCGACGCGACGATGGGGCGCATCGCCAGGCACCCGGCGAGCCCGAGCGCGGCGCCGATGGCGGACAAGCGTATCGCGCGCCCGGCGATCATACGGAACACGCTCAGCGGCTGCGCGCCCAGAGCCATGCGAATGCCGATTTCCCCACGGCCGGCGGCGACCAGGTACGAAAGCACGCTATAAAGGCCCACCGCAGCCAGTAGCAGCGCCAGCGCGGCGAACCCGCCCAGCACCTGCATTTGAAAGCGCTGCCGCGCCACGGATTCGGCCATTTGCGCGTCCATGGTCTTGAACTCCACTGCGATTTCGTGGTCCACGGCGGCAACGGCCGAGCGCACCGCACTGGCCAAGCCGGCGGGAGCGAGCGGTATACGAATCATCAGCGCCGGTTGCAGCAGGCGGTTAGCCTGTGTGTAGCAGACGTAGGCCTGCGGCATGGTGGGCTCCGTGAGGCTGCTCTGGCGCACATCCGCCGCGACGCCCACGACGGTCAACCAGGGTGCGTTTTTTTCATACATGCTGTCGAACTGAATGCGGTCGCCCAGAGGGCTGCGGCCGGGCCAGTAACGGCGCGCCATTTCGGAACTGACGATGGCAACTCCACCACTCCCTGTGGTATCGGCATCGGTGAAATCGCGGCCGCTCACGATGGGAATGCGCAGGGCGCGAAGATAGCCGGCGCTAATTACGGTGTAGTCCGCGTCCGCGTCATCGGGAAGCTTGCGTCCCTCGACCTTGAAGGAGCCATCGCTGCAGCAGTCGCCCAGTGGAGGAGTGTCGGTAGTGCCGGCGGCTTGCACGCCGGGGATGGCCCGCACGCGCGCCAGCAGGTTGGCGTACTCCGCCCGTAACCGCGGCACATCCTTGTCGTCACCCGTGGAAGCAAACGAGAGAGCGGCGGTCAGCACGTGATCGGCGCGGAAGCCCGGATCGACAACGCGCAGCCGGAGGAAGCTGTTGACCAACAGGCCGGCGCCGGCCAGCAGGACCAGAGAGAGGCACACCTCGGAAACCACCAGGGCCGACTGCGTCCGGTGCGGCCGCCTGCCCGCGGTGTAAGTGCGGGAGCCTCCCTTGATTGCTTCGTTCATATTCATGCGGGCGGCGCGCCAGGCGGGGAGCAGCCCGAAGAGTACGCCGGTGGCGGCTGTGATGGCGAGCGCGAAGATCATGACTCCCATGTCGATGCGGATGTCTGCCGCGCGCGGCACTTCGGCCGGCAGCAAGGCCTTCAACAGGTCCATGGACCACAGCGCCAGCAGCAGACCGCCGGCGCCGCCCGCCAAGGCCAGTACCAGGCTTTCCGTCAACATCTGGCGAAACAGGCGCGCGTGGCCGGCGCCCAAGGCGCGCCGCACCGCCAGCTCGCGGGCCCGCGCCGTCACACGCACCAACAGAAGATTGGCTACATTTACGCAAACGATCAACAGCAAGAAACCAACTGCGCCGAACAGCACCAGCAGCGCCGGCCGTACCTTGCCGACGATATGCGCGTTGAGCGAAACAATCGAAACGTCCTTACTCATGAAAGGACCGGGCTCCTGGAGGTACAGCCGGTGCATGATCGCGCCCAGTTCGCTCTGAGCCCGGGCGATACTAGCGCCCGGCCGCAGCCTGCCGATCACCCGGAAGTTGTGCGCGGTGCGGCTGGGCGTGGCCTCGCCCAGAGCAGTCACCGACAGCCAGATTTCGGTCTTGGGCGGATAACTGAAGCCGCGCGGCATCACGCCGATGACGGTCACGGGATAACCACTGATTCGCAGGGAGCGGCCGACGATTTTCGGGTCGCCGCCGTAAGCGCGTTGCCATAAACCGTAACCGAGCATGACGCGCAGAGGAGCGCCGGCGATCTGCTCGCTTGGCAGAAAGGCCCGGCCCAGCTCCGGTTGAACGCCCAGCACGTCAAAGAATCCAGGCGTGACCGAGGCCGCGAAGGTGCGCTGCGGCCGGTCGCCGCCGGTGTTGACATCGTCCAATCCGTAGGCCGCCATGGCGCTGAAGCTGCGGTTTTGCGCGTTCCAGTCCTCGAAGTTCGGATACGCGACGGGTCTGGGGAAGCCGTCGCTCGATTCCGCGATCCATGTCAGCCGGCCGGCCTGCGGGTACGGCAGGGGGTTCAGTAACACCGCTTTGACGACGCTAAACAGGCTGACGCCGGCGCCGACGCCCAGCGCGACCGTGAGAATCGAAACCACGGTCAGACTGGGAACTCGGCGCAGCGCGCGCAGGGCTTGACGCAGATCTCTCAGCATAATTAGGCGAAGCGTGCAAGTGGCGTGCCACACCGGGTGCGCCGCTGGGGAAGCCGGTCGGCTGCCGGCGGGCGCGTGGGGACGTCGCTAAATGTTGTCTTTTCTTGCGGCGAGGCTGGAAGGTTGCGGGGCACGCCGCGGCGGTTCCAGTGAGAGCCGGCGCGCGGGCCTGCGCCCGGCTGTTCGTTTTTGGGAACCGGCGATCACGCCGCGCGCCATGCGGCTCCAGGGCTGCTATGCTGGCGGGAGCGGAGCCTCCCATGAGCAAGAAGGTGCTGATCGTCACCGGAGATGGCGGAGACGGCTATGAAGCCCTCTACGCCTACCACCGTTTCCAGGAAGCCCGCTGGGAGCCCGTGGTGGCGGCGCCATCGCGCAGACCTCTGCACCTGGTCTTCTTCGACGCCGAGCCCGGCTGGGAAACTTACGTCGAACGCCCGGGGCCGCGCCTGGATGCCGACGTCGTGATTGCCGCGGTCGCGGCCAGCGAATTCGGCGCGCTGTTGTTCCCGGGAGGCCGCGCTCCAGAGTATCTGCGCAACGATCCCGACGTGCTCGAACTGGTGCGCGATTTCGCCGCGCAGGGCAAATGCATCTGCGCCGTCGGCCACGGCATTCAGGTGCTGGCCGCGGTCGGACTGACCAAGGGCCGCACCGTCACCTGCCACGCCAACGTGCGCATTGAAGTGGAGCGCAGCGGCGGCATCTTCAGCCCCCAGCCGGCGGTTCGCGATGGTAATCTCGTCACCGCCCAATCCTGGCGCGCCCACCCCGAGTTCTACCGCGAGATCTTCACCGTTCTGGGATAGCCGCCGTGGCGCACGCAGTCTTGCGTGCAGGGTCGAGTGTCGTCTCGACCTGTCTTCGCCCCGGAGAACCAAATAAGTCGCAAGAATGCCGACCTTGCACGCAAGACTGCGCGCGCCACGGCGGCAACCGGGGTTGCCGCGTGATACTATTCCGGCTGAGTCGGCACAGGAGCAAGTGGTATGCGGAAACCGTCCCGCCGTTCGTTTCTCGCCGGAGCCGTGCTGGGCACTGCCGGCTGCCGCCGGGATACAGGAGCGCGGCTGGCGCTGACGGGCGAGGAGGCGCGCACACTGGACGCGATCTGCGATCGGTTGATTCCCGCCGACCAGGACCCGGGCGCGGCGGCGACTGGCGCTGTAGTGTTCATCGACCGCCAACTGGCCGGTCCGTACGCCCGTTACCGGCGCGCTTACCGCGAAGGCCTGGCGCGCGCCGCCGCTCTCAGCCGCAAGATGTTTGGCAAGCCATTGAACGAACTCACAGGCGATCGGCGGCTGGCCGTGGTCACCCGCCTCGAAAGAGACGCGCGGCCGTTCTTCGAGATGGTGCTGGCCCACACCATGCAGGGCTTTTACGGCAGCCCGCGGCACGGCGGCAACCGCGATTACGCGAGCTGGCGAATGCTGCGCGTGCCGGCTTCGCCGGTGCGCGGGCGCATCCTATACGATCTGCGCCAAGGGAAGGAGTCATAGCCGTGGCGCTCGATCCGGTGGATGCGGTGGTGATTGGGGCGGGCGCCGGCGGCGGCGTCATCGCCAAGGAACTGGCCTGCGCCGGCATGCGCGTGGTGCTGCTCGAGCGGGGACGCTGGATAACCGCGTGGGACGATCACAAGGACGACCTGAGGAACCAGCGCACCAGCGTACTGGGAGCGCCGTTCGGGCCCGATGACGAGCGCAATCCGCGAGTGGCCGTGGACCGCCGCGGGCGCGAGCTGGTTGTGCTGCCGAGCGATGGCGCTTACTCGAACAACGCCGCGTGCGTGGGCAGCGGCACGGTAAGCTACGGCGCGATGGCCTGGCGGTACATGGCGCAGGACTTCCGCATGAAGTCCATTTATGGATGCCCGCCGGGAAGCACGCTCGACGATTGGCCGATCACCTACGACGACCTGGAACCGTTCTACGAAAAAGCCGAGTGGGAGATGGGCGTCTCGGGCGATGTCGCGCCCGATCCGTTTCACGCGCCGCGGCGGCGCGGCCTGCCGATGCCGGCGCTACCGCCGAACCGCGAATACGAAATTCTGAAGCCGGCGGCGCTGCGCAAGGGCTGGCATCCTTTCGACATTCCGATGCTGCGCAACAGCGTACCCTATAATGGCCGCGGGCCGTGCATGCGGTGCCGCTGGTGCGTGGGGTTCGCCTGCGAAGTCAACGCCAAGAACGGCACGCAAAACACGGTGATTCCCACCGCCATGGCGACTGGCCTGTGCGAACTGCGCACCGATGCGATGGCGCGGGAGATTGTGCTGGATGCGCGCGGACACGCGACCGCGGTGACCTACTTCGACGCTGGCAGCCACCTGCAGACGCAGCCGGCGCGGCTGGTGGTGGTGAGCGCGGGCGCCATCGAAACCGCGCGCCTGCTGCTGAATTCGAAGAGCCGATTGCATCCCAACGGCCTGGGGAACCGCTACGACTGGGTGGGCCGCAACCTGCAAGGGCACGCCTATCCGCGCGCCGTGGGGCTGTTCGATCACGACACTTACGACGATGTGGGACCGGGGGCCAGCATCGCCATCTGCGATTTCAATCACGGCAATCCGGGTTTGCGCGGCGGCGCCATGCTGGCCAACGAATTCATCCGGCTGCCGATCCAGTTCACCGGAATGACACCGCCGGATACGCCGCGGTGGGGTCACGAGCACAAGGATTACATGCGCCAGTTCTACCGCCGCTCGATTGCGGTGATGGGTCCGGTGCAGGAGATGCCGGTGTTTGAGGCGCGGGCGGAACTGGATCCGCGGGTGAAGGATTTCTGGGGCATTCCGGTGGCGCGGCTTTCCGGCGGGCGCCATCCGCATAGCGTGGAAGTGGCGCGCGCCGTGGTAGTGAAAGCGGCCGAATGGCTGCAGGAGGCCGGCGCCATTCGCACGTGGACCAACGTGCCCGGCCTGGACCTGAGCGGCGGCCAGCACCAGGCGGGCACCTGCCGCATGGGGAACGATCCGCGGTCGAGCGTGGTGGACCGCAATTGCCGCATCCACGAAGCCGACAACATCTATCTGGCCGATGCCAGCGTGCACGTCACTAACGGCGGGTTTAATCCCGCGCTAACCATATTGGCCAATGCGTACCGCGTGGCGGCGGCCATCGTCAAGGAGCGGCGCGCATGAAGTACTGGCTTGCCGCGCTGGCGGTGATCGCGATTGCGGTGGCGATCGTCTATCCGCATATGCGTCCCAAGCCGCAGACCGTGGGGTATTGCGGGGACTGCCACGAAATGGGCGATTCGAGCGCGGCGTGGCTGGGCTCGGCGCATCGCGATATAGCGTGCTCCGACTGTCACGGCGGGATGTTGCAACCGGGCAACGCGCGGCGCCTGGATCAGCACGCGCACGGCGTGGTGTCGGAGCAAATCCGATTCCACCAATGGTCGGATGTGGAAGCCGTGGTGGAGCGGTGCGGCAACTGCCACCAGCAGGAGCTCGCCACGTGGCGCGCCGGCCCGCACGCCATGACCTACGCCCAGGCGTTTACCGACAAGGAGCACAACCGCAAGCGCATCCTGATGGAAGACTGCTTCCGCTGCCACGGGATGCACTTTCAGGGCGGCCTGCGCGACATGGTTGTGCCTGTCGATACGAAAGGGCCGTGGCGGCTGGTGGATGCGCGCTGGACGGACCGCGCGGCGATTCCGTGCCTGACCTGCCACCAGATGCACCGGCCGGGACAGCCGGAAGGGCCGCGCGTGCGCCGGCCGGATACGGCCGGCAGCCTGCAAGCCACGGCGTCCCCATCGCTGGCTCTGTTCGATCGCCGGGCGCAGGGCCACATTGCGCTCGCGTTGCTGCCGCTGCCGGAGATGGTGCAGGGCACGCGGCGGGTGAAGACGAGTCCCGATCAGCGCCAGGCGCTCTGCTACCAATGCCACGCCTCGAGCGCCGCCATGCAGGCTGGCGACGGCGACGACCGAACGCCCATCGGCATCCACGAAGGCATCAGTTGCCTGGCCTGCCATCAGGGCCACGGCGAGCAGACGCGCGCTTCCTGCGCCAATTGCCATCCCAAGATGTCCAACTGCGGATTGGACGTCGAGAAGATGGATACCACTTTCCGCTCGCGCTCGAGCCGCCACAACATCCACTTCTTCCAGTGCGTCGACTGCCATACTCACGGCGTGCCGAAGAAGCGCAATGCGGTGGCTGGCAGATAGCGTGGAGCGAGTCCGCAATCCCATAGCCTGCCGCAAGAGATCCGGGGCGGACCCTCGCCTGGCAGAAGCGCCTGCCCGCCCGCGCGGCGAGTTGCTACAATTCGGCGATTGGCTATGAAGATACGCACCTTCCCGGTTTTTCTGGCTTTTCTCGCGATGGGCTTCGGCGACGCCGTCGGCCCCTTCGTCAGCCTGGCGAAAGATCAATTTCACTTGAGCAACGCGGTGGCCTCGCTGATTCCCTTCGTCGGATTCAGCATGTTCGGCCTGCTCTCGGTGCCGATGGGCGTCTTTCAAGACCGGCGCGGCAAGAAAACCGTGTTGATGCTCGGACTCGTGATCGCGCTGGTCGGACTGCTCAACGCCAGCTTCGGCCTCACTACCTTCATGCGCTTTCTGCTGACTGTGCTGTTGCTCGATGCCGGCGCCGCCATCCTGCAGGTGGCCGGCAACCCCATCATGCGCGACGTTTCCGCGCCCGGTAAGTATCCGCGCAATCTTTCACTCGGGCAGTTCGTCAAAGCCATCGGATCGGCTTCCGGGCCCCTCATCCCCTTGGTCGCCGGCCGCTACTTCCACGCCAGTTGGCAAGTCATGTTCCCCATTTACGCGGTCGCCCTGGCGGTTACCGTTCTCGCCGTGGGCACGCTGCTGCAGGTGAAAAAAGACATCGGCGAGCGCAAGTCCGCCACGGTCGGTTCCTGCCTGGCGCTGCTCAGCGACCGCTACGTGTTGGCCATGGTGGGCGCCATCTTTTTCTACGTCGGCGCCGAAGTGTGCATGAGCGCCAACATTCCACTGTTCCTCAAGGAGCAGTTCGGCATCGATATTGCGCGCCTGGGCCTGTTCGGCACCTTGTTGTTCTTCGTCGCCCTTACCATCGGACGGTTTTCCGGCGGCGTGATTTTGAACTGGATGGCGCCGCGCAAGTTTCTCGCCCTAACCTGCGGGGTTTCCATCGTGGGACTGCTTGGCCTCTTCCTGCCCACCGCGGCCCTCGCTGTTGCCGCCTGTTTCGTCGTTGGCCTGGGATTCGCCAACATCTTCCCGCTCGTCTTTTCCACCGCCGTCGAGGCCCTGCCGCAACACACCAACGAGCTTTCCGGCCTGATGGTCACCGCCATCGTAGGCGGCGCTATTCTGCCCCCACTGATGGGACTGGTCGCCGACCATAGCTCGGTGTTGATCGGTTTCGTCGTCCCGCTGGCCGCCATCGGCTACGTCACCGCCGTCGGACTGCTGGCGAAACCCAAGGCCGCGTAGCCCAAAGCGGGGACTGGCACGAATTTCGCTGCTCTTGCGAAACTTCGTGCCTGTACCCGCTTTGCCCTTTGTGAGATGATGCCAGACGGAGCCAATCATGAAAGAGATCGTCACCTTCCTGAACTTTGACGGCAACTGCCGCGAAGCCATGGAATTCTACAAGACATGTTTCGCGGCTGAAGTGTTCCTCCTGCCCTACTCGGAAGCGCCCGGCGATTTTCCTTGGGTAACCGAGGAAACGAAGGACAAGATCATGCATTCGTCGCTTACCAAGGGATCACTTACGATTCTGATGGGGGCGGACACGATATCTAGCAGACCCTTCCAGCAAGGCAACAATTTCTCGGTGACGATCCATTGCGAAAGCCTTCAGGAAATTGACGCCTTGTTCACGGCACTCGGCGATAACGGCGAGATCACGATGCCCTTGCAGGAGACGTTTTGGGCCACTCGCTTCGGGATGCTCACGGATCGGTTCGGCATTCGTTGGATGCTCAACCTCGGGAAGCCTCAGCAAGGGTAGTTAGGGAACGCCGGGGAGTTCGCCGACGACCGCTCCCTTCGGTCGCGGCTCCGTTATAGTGAACTATAAGATCGCCCATGGGCCGCATCCGCATCCTGCCCGACCAGGTCGCCAACAAGATCGCCGCCGGTGAAGTCGTCGAGCGCCCCGCTTCGGTCGTCAAAGAGCTGCTCGAGAATTCGCTCGACGCCGGGGCCACCGAGTTGCGCATCGAGGTCGAATCCGGCGGCCGCCGCCTGATCCGCATCGCCGACGACGGTTGCGGCATGCTCCGCGACGATGCTCTGCTGGCCTTCGAGCGCCACGCCACCAGCAAGCTGCGCGACGTCAAGGACCTGCTCTCGATCTCCACGCTCGGCTTCCGCGGCGAGGCTCTCCCTTCCATCGCATCCGTATCGCGGCTACTGCTCGAAACCCGTTCCGCCGAAGAGACCACCGGCACGCGCATCGAAATCGCCGGCGGCAAGATGCTGCGCTGCGAAGAAGCGGCGCTGGGCGGCGGCACCGCCATCACCGTCCGCGACCTCTTTTACAACGTTCCCGCGCGCAAGAAATTTCTGCGCACCGAGCCGACCGAACTCGCCCACATCGCCAGCCTGGTCACTCACTACAGCCTCGCTCACCCGGAGAAGACCTTTCAGTTGATCAGCGGCGCGAGCGAGTTGTTGTACGTGACGCCGGTCGCCACTCTCGCCGAGCGCGTCTACCAGGTCTTCGGCGGCCGCACGCTGGAAGACCTGGTCGAGATCGGCGACCGCGAGAAGGATCTGTTCATGGCCCAGCCGAGCGCACCGCCCTCGCAAGCCATCGCCGAATACCGCGCCGAGCCGGACGAGCCGCCCACCCGCCGCTTCCGCCTGAACGGTTTCTTCTCCCGCCCGCAGGTGCAGAAGGCCAATCGCAATTCGGTTTTCATCTTCGTCAACGGCCGGCTGATTCGCGACCGCCTGCTGCTGCACGCGCTTTCCTCGGCATATCACAACCTGATGCCGCCCGCCGCCTACCCCTTCGCGCTCCTGTTTCTCGAGTGCGATGCCGAGGAGGTGGACGTCAATGTGCATCCTTCGAAAACCGAAGTCCGCTTCCGCCACGGCTCGTTCGTTCACGATTTCGTCCGCGACACGATTCGCGACCGCTTGATGGAAAGCCGTCCGGCGCCCTCGTTCTCGCTCGCCCCACACCCCACTGCCGGGCAGGCCGCTGCGCAACTGCCGTATTCCGAGTTCAGCCAGATGATCGAGAACCAGGCGCCCGATGCAGCCAGCCTGGTGGACGCCGAGCCGGTTCCAATCGGGCATATTCCAGTTGGGACTGGCGAAACCGCGCCACTCGAAACGCCGCTCGCGCCAGGCGAGCCGCCGGCTCCAGAGTTCGCCCTGCGCCCCACCGCCGGCCCTTCGCCGCGCTTCGATTTCAGCGCACCGCCGCTTGAAGTGGCGCCCGGCCCGCGGCCTTCCGGAAAGCTTTCGCGGCGCCTCGATGCCCATGGCGAATTCCCGCCGGAGGCCGTTCCGCCGCCCGAAATGTCGCTTTCGGTGCTATCCGATCTACGTCCGCTTGGCCAGATTCACGAGAGCTTCATTGTCGCCGCCGGCCGCGACGGCTTGTGGATCATCGATCAGCACGTGGCGCATGAGCGCATCCTGTTCGAGCAGGTCCTCAAGCAACGCGCCGCCGGAACCGTGGAAACCCAGCGCCTGCTGATGCCGATGATTCTCACGCTCACCGCCGAACAGCAGATCGACTACGCCCGCATCGCCGATGAGTTGCGCGCCTCGGGCTTTGAAACCGAGCCCTTCGGCAACCGCACCATTGCCGTGAAATCCGCGCCAGCCGCCATCGGCGCCGCCGATCTGGAGCAGATCCTCTTCGAGATTCTGGAAATCGCCGAAGGCGAGTTGCGCCAGCGCTCGCTCGACGATCTGCGCCGCGAAATTTCCGCCGGCATCGCCTGCCGCGCCGCCATCAAAATCAACACCCACCTCGACGCCGCCAAAATGGAATGGCTGCTGCGCGCGCTTTCCGAAACCGATTGCCCCATGAGCTGCCCGCACGGCCGCCCCATCGCCATGCACTATTCCACGCGGGAAATCCTGAAAGCCTTTCACCGGATGTAGGTGGCGCAGTGTGGCGCAGGCCACCGGCCTGCGTTTGGCGGTCGGATACGGCAGCACGATCCACCGCCCGGCGCTACTTTTTTCCTGGCCGGATGTCGATCGGTGCGCCCTGGCTGGAGGTGCCGGTGCCCGAAGGCGTGCCGGTCTGCCCGTTCGTTCCCGTCTGTCCGCTGGTTCCGCCCGTTCCGCTGGTTCCCATCTGTCCGCTCGTTCCGCTCTGTCCGGATTGGCTGAACGTCCCCGACTGGCTGGGTGTCGTCGTCGTGCCTGGCGTGGGAGTCGATGGCGTGCCCATTTGGTTGCCGACCAGCATGCTGCGCGGGTCCTGGCGCGGGCGGTCTTTGGTGGGGTCGTAAACGAACTCCCACTCCTTGTAATTGGTTCGGTCGTTATAGACCATCAGACCCTCGGCATCCATCTTGCTCGCCACGCCGGCCATGCCGCCGCCGATCACCGTGCCCTGACCTTGGCCAATCCCCGGAGGAGCGCCGTTCGGCCGCGGAGTTCCCAGCAGGTTTTGAAGCATGTTCTGCGCCGCAGTGTTCTGCCCCGGCACCATCGGATTTGCCGCGCTGCCGGCATTTGCCGGATTCAGCCCACCGGTCGCCGCGCCGTTTCCCACCGTCGAACCATAGCCGCCGACCGTTGACCCGCTGTCTCCCGTGTTGCCGGCGTTCGTCCCGCCGGGCATGCCTGGCGGCTGGCCCGGAAACTGGCCTGGGAACTGACCCGGCGCGCCTGGCATCCCCGGAAAAGGGGCTGAGCCCGGCGCAGCGCCAAAGGGCGAGCCAGGGCCGCCCGGCATGCCGGGAGTTCCCGGCGGCTGCGACGGCGCCGTTCCGCCGGGTCCCGCGTCCGGCTGCGTCCCATTCCCCTGGTCGGCCGGCTGGATCGGCTGCCCGTCCGGGCCGATTCCTCCGCCGGTGCCGCCTTCGCTCGGCCGGCGCCGGTTCGTCGCGTTCGGCTGCGCCTGGCCCGCGCTGGCCGTTTCCCCCAGCCCCAGTTGCGCGCTGATGTTCTGCCCCAGCGTGGATGCTTCCTGCTTATCGCTGTCCTTCGGCTTGTTCAGCAGCGAATCGGTCAGCACGCCGCCCTGCATGTGGATGATGCGCCACTCGTCCTTGCCCGTCATCGGGTCCTTGTAGCGATGGCGCAGGAAACGAAGGTTGTTGTATCCCCGGTCGAGATCGTCCAGATCGGCCGGGAACCGCGTCCCTTTGTTGGCCCGCAGGAAGAGCTGGATGGCCCGCTTGAACTGCTCGCCGCGCTCGACCAGCAGTTGTTCTTTGGCGCGCTGCGATTGGATGGCCACTCGCGGAAGCTCCGCGTAGAGCGTAATGCCGATCACCGCCGCCATCAGAAACACCAGCAGCAGGGCGAAGCCGCGCTCGCCTTCGCGGGGCAGGCGCTTTCGCCTGCCAACCGCTCCATTGAAAGACGCGCCGGCGCAGCGGGAAGAAAAGCCGAGATGACTCTCGGCTCTGCAGCCTTGACAGGCTGCGCCACGGCGCGGTGCGTTCGTCCTCATACCTGCGCTTCCTCGGCCAGCGGCACTGTCTGTTGCCGCTTCGACTGCGTATCCTCGACCACCGCCGAAGTCAGGCCGATACTCACCAGTTTGTAGCTGCCGACCACCGTGTCGCCCACCGCCCGAATCAGAATCTCTTCGCCGCTCATGAAAAACGCGGTGCGCTTACCGTTCCTTCGAATCGTGGTGAGCCCATAATACTTGAACGTGATCGGAGGCAGCGGCGGCGGACCCTGCGCCACCACCGGGTCCGTGTGAAAGACGTCCGGGGGGCCGGGCAGCGGCTTGTTCGGCTTGATGATCGGCTCCGGCCCTTTCGGCTTCGGTGGCGGCGCCGGGCCTGTCTGAAAAAGGTTGCGCCCACCGCCGGCCGGCGCCACGCTCTGCAATTTGGCCAGCAGGTCGAGCCGGATCCGGGGATCCACTGTGTTGGGATCGATCTGCTCCTCCGGATTCTTGGAATGCAGCACCGGGTGGAACTCTTCGTTCCGGTTGCGCTCCGCCGGCCGGGCCGCCCGCGCTGCCACGCGCGGCGATGGCTCGGCTGCCGGCGCGGCAACGGTTCGATGCGCCGCCCCGGCATCCGTGGGATGCTCGTCGGGAGCGCTGGCTGCCGCCGCACCCCCACTCGTTGGCGTCCCACCCTGCGGCGCCAGCACATTGGCGTAAAAGAAATACGCCGCCACCAGCCCGAGCACTGCCAGCGCGGCTACCTTTCTCTTATCTTCCAGGCCAGTCTTCACGGCGCATCCTCCAGCGCGCCCCGCACAAACGTGTGGATCTTGAACTGGACCGCCATGAGCCCCGAGTTCCCCTGCGGCGCCGCCGTCTGCAGGCTCTCGATCATCAGAAACCGCGGCGATTTGTCGATCAGGTCCACCAGCCGCGTGAGATTCTGGTACGATCCTTCAAACGCCACCTGGATATTCACCATTTGCAGCGTATCGCTGCCTTCGATCGCCTCATATTCGTTCGCAATCTGCCCCGGCTTAACGCCGGCCTCCGCCGCCATGCGGAACAACTCTTCGTTCAACGCCGAGGAAGCTTTGCGGCGGTCCACTACGTACCGGGCCAGGAACTGGTCGCCGTCGCGCCGTGCCCCTTCCACCTTCTCCACCAGCTTCCGTGTGATGACCACGTGCGCCTGCGCCGCCGCCAGTTGATCCTGCAAGCCGCCGGCCCGCCGCCGCAGATCTTCCGCCGACCCGCCGAACGGCCGGAATGCCATCACCGCCGCCGCCAGGTTCGCCGCCACCAGCACGCCGATCAGCGCGCGCATCGCCACGCGCGGTTCCTTGATCCTGTCGATTTTGGCCCACTCAAAGTTTCTGGTCATAGGGCACCGTGATGCGGCTGCGGTATTGCGGCTCGGCCTGCGTGGGCGGCAGCGTGCTGTGCTGGTACACGTAGCCGAAAATCGGCGACGCCTCCAGCGCCTTTAGCAGGTCTTCAATCCCCTCCGGCTCGTTCGACGCCGCCGTCATATCCAGCATCACCTGGTTGCGCGAATCGATGGTCGGGTGCAGCGCCGTGATGCGCACGTTGTACGGCGCCGTCTTTTCCAGGTCCGCGAACATGCGGCTCCAACTGATCGCCTTGTGATAGATCAGATCGTTGAGAAAGACGCTGCGCTCCAGCACGCTCGCGTTCTCCGGCTGGTGCAGCACCGCGTCCATGCGCGCCTGCTCCGCCCGCACCACCCGCAGGCGGCTATCCAGGCGGCTCACGTCGCCGCGCAGGCTCTCGAGCTGCGCCCGGTCGAGCAGCGCCAGGTAAATGAGCAGCACCAGCGTCAGCAACAGCGCGGCCGACACCACCGCCGACGCCAACAGCATCGGCCGGTCGCGCCGGAACGGCTGGCTCGCCAGGTTGATCGGAATCCTCATCTCAATTGTTTCTCGCGATCGACCGCAAATAGCCCAACAGGCCGGCGTTACTTTCCCCGGGCACGCCCAAGGGCGACCGCACCGTTTCCACAGCCACCGCCAATTCCTCGGCGAAGCGCCGCTCGGCTTCGTTCGTCTCCGCGCCGAAGCCGCACAGGTACAGTTTCTCCGCCTTGCCTCCCAGGTTGTCTTCCAGGTAGACGAGGGTGGGCGCCAGCACGGCCGCTATCTCGTCCAGGTCGGAGACCGGCAGCTCCAGGCAGCGCACCAGCTTCGGCACACCCGCCTGCCGCGCCACCACGGTGAGCACGCGCCCGGTCAGTTTCGCCAGCAAGCTCAATCCGCCGTCCGGCGCCAGCTCAATCGCCGCCAGCGACGAGGGGATCACCAGCCCCGGGTTCATTCCCGCCGCGCGGAACGGCGCTTCGTACCGCGATACCACTTCGAGCGGCGCCATCGCCACCAGCACGTCCACTTTCTTCCCCGTGCCGCCCGGCTCCGCCCAGTAACTCAGCGCCGCCGATTCGGCGTCGAACGGCACGCTCCGCTTCAGGCGGAAGCGGATCAGCGACGCCTGCTCTTTCGCATCGCCCGGAAACGAATCGAAATCCAGCACCGCGATGCGCGTGCAGTAATCCGGCAGAATGAGAGCCACGTCGCGGCGCTTGCGGCCGGTCTCCACTCCGGCCAGCGCTCGCACCGCGCGCGAGAATTCATCCGGGTCGATCAGGTTTTCCTGCACCGGTGACACCGCCAGCGCGCCCGGCTTGAGCGGCGCGAAGCCGAGCTCGGTCCTGGTTCCGAGCCGCGCCCCCGCCAGGCCAGCTTCGGATATCTCCACCGCCAGATTCGCCGGCGGGTCCTGGATGTAAGCCTTGAGGCGATCTAGCAGCACCACGAGCCTCCGCGTCCAGGTAGGACAGACCATCGCTTTTCGTGGTCTGTCATGCCGGCGCCTTGACAAACGACGAGAACCGATCGTCTATCCCACCTAAGGGCGAAGAAATGTCGAGACGACTCTCGACACAGCAGGCTTGACAGCCCGCGCCACGGCGGCATGGTTTTACGTCTCAATGAACGTCACCTTATTGATTTCGCGTAGCGTGGTCACCCCGGCCCGCATCTTCATGACCGCCGATTCGCGCAGGAACGTCATCCCGTCCTCACGCGCCGCTCGCTTGATCTCCGAAGTCGACCGCTTGTCGAGAATCATCTCGCGAATCTTTTCGCTCAAATCCAGCAGCTCGTGAATCGCCGACCGCCCGCGGAACCCCGTGCCGCCGCACTCGAAACAACCCGCCCCTTCGACAAACGGAAAATCGCGCCATTCGTCGGGGTTCAGACCGCTCTCCACCAGCATCGACTCCGGGTATTTCACCGGCTTCCGGCAGTGCTCGCAGATTACCCGCACCAGCCGCTGCGCCAGGATGCAGTTCAGCGCGGATACGAAGTTGTACGGCTCCACGCCCATGTTCAGAAAACGCCCCAGCACGTCCAGCACATTGTTGGCGTGAACGGTGGTGAACACCAGGTGGCCGGTCAGCGCGGAGTTGATGGCGATCTGCGCCGTCTCCTGATCGCGGATTTCGCCCACCATGATCTTGTCCGGATCGTGGCGCAGAATCGACCGCAGCCCGCGCGCGAACGTCAGCCCCTTTTTCTCGTTCACCGGAATCTGCGTGATCCCCTTGATCTGGTATTCCACCGGGTCTTCGATGGTGATGATCTTGTCTTCGTCGTTCTTGATTTCGCTCAGCGCCGCATAGAGCGTCGTGGTCTTGCCCGAGCCCGTCGGCCCGGTCACCAGCACCATGCCATACGGCTCCAGAATGTAGCGGCGGAATTTGTTGAGGTCGGATTCGGAGAATCCCACCACGTCGAGCGATAGCTTGGAAAATTTCTCGCTCATCGATTCCTTGTCCAGCACGCGCAGCACGGCGTCCTCGCCGTGAATCGTCGGCATGATGGACACGCGGAAATCGATCAGCCGGTTCTTATAGCGCACCCGGAAGCGTCCGTCCTGCGGCACGCGCTTTTCGGCGATGTCGAGTTCGCTCATCACCTTGATGCGCGAAATGATGGTCGACTGCCAGTCCTTGGCGATTGGCGGCATGGCATAGTGCAGCACGCCGTCGATGCGGTACTTGATGGCCACTTCCTGGTCGCGCGATTCGATGTGGATGTCGCTCGCCCGCCGCTCCAGCGCGTTGAAGATGGTCGTATCCACCAGCTTGATCACCGGCGCGATGTCGCTATCGACCGCGGTCAGCTTGTCGATCGAAAGCGTCTCGTCCTGGTCGCCGTCTTCCGCCACTACGTCCAGCGTGAAGCCTTCGGTGACTTCTTCCAGCACGCGCTGCGATTGTTCGGTTTTCTTCAGCAGCTCGGCGATTTGCGAGAGCGTCGCCACCTTCACCCGCAGCCGCTTGTGCAGCAGTCCGGTCAACTCGTCGATCAGCGTCAGGTTGCGCGGGTCGGCCAGCGCGATCTCGAGCGTCCCGTCGTGCGACTGGATCGGCACGAAGTTGTAGCGGAACATCAGGTCCACCGGAATCGACCGGAACAGGTCGTGGTCAATCGCCGTCTCGTGCAGATCCACGTACTCGGAACGGTAGCGCGCCGCCATCGCCCGCGCCTGTTGCGCCTCCGCCAGGGGATCGATCAGCCGGATTCTGTCTATGCTCGCCATTCGTCAGTTCACCGGATCGTATCCGCCAATGAGAAGATCGGCAGGTAGAGCGCAATCAGTACGAACGCCACCACCGAGCCCATCGCGATCATGATCGCTGGCTCGATCAGCGACAGAGTCGCCGTCATGCGCGTATTCACGTCTTCCTCGAAAAACTCCGCTACGCTGTTGAGCATCGCCGGCAGCGCGCCGGTCGATTCCCCCACTTCGATCATGTCGAGAGCCAGCGGCGGGAACATTTTCGAGGCCCGCAGCGACGCCGAAAGCGGCTGCCCCTCGCGCACCATTCTGCCCGCCGTCTCAATCGCTTGTTTCATCACCGGCGTCGACAGCGAATCGGCCGCCGTCTCGAGCGACTGCACCAGCGGAATGCCACCTGTTAGCAGCGTGCTGAGGATTCGCGAAAGCTGCGCCACCTGGTACTTCAGCCAGATCTCGCCCGCCACCGGCAGTTTCATCTTGATCCGGTCCAGCCGGTTCCTCGCCGCCTCCCGCCGCGACCACCAGCGGAATCCCGCAATCCCCGCCACCAGCGTCCCCGCCAGCGCCAGAATATAGCTGCGCGCCCCCGTGCCGACCGCGATCAGGAACACCGTCAACGCGGGCAGTTGCGCGTGCATGCTGGTGTAGAGCGTGGCGAACGTCGGCACCACGTAGGTCACCAGGAAGACCATCAGGATGATCACCAGCACGATCAGCACGCTCGGGTACAGCAGCGATACCATCACCTTCTTCTTCACCGCCAGCGAGATCTTCTGGTAGGTGATGTACCGGTCCAGCACTTCCGTCAGGCTGCCGCTCTTTTCCCCCGCCATCACCGAAGTCACATAGATCTTCGGGAACACGCCCTGCTGGCGGAAGGCTTGCGAAAGCAGCGTGCCCGAGTGTACTTCGTCCCGCACCGCCTTGATATAAGGGCCCAGCTTGGGATCGGTCAGCCGCTCGGCCAGCAGATCGAGCCCCTTCAGAATCGGCAGGCCGGCGCGGATCAGCGTCACGAACTGCTGGTTGAAGATCAGGAACTTCTCCAGGTTGACTTTCTTCTTCCGCCCGAAGCCGCCTCCCGCGCTCCGCGTCTTCACGGTGTACACCAGGAAGCCCTGGGAAGTGTACCGGTCGCGCAGCTCTTTTTCCGAGCCGGCGGTCGCCACCTGCTGGTGGATCTCGCCGCGCCCATCGGCGTACTTGAGGACGAATTCGGCCATCCTTATTGGTCCCCCTCGGTCAACTGCGCCCCCGGCGGCAACTGAAATTGGAACAGCCCGGCGCCGAGCGGCGGATCCACCTTCTCCCGGTCGAAGTGGAAATCCAGCACCGCCTGATCGTAGCTGGTCACCTTGACCTCTTCGATCCGCCCATCCTGCGCCACCACGAATTCCACCGCCCGGTATGGTAGATCGTCGGTTTTCGGTTCGGCCGTGACGCGCCAGTTTCCGCCCACCCGATTCGCCTGCAAATTGCGGAACTCCCGCTCGAAATGCAATTTGCCCAGCAGGAAGGCCAGCGGCGCCCGCATATCGTCGGTTTCCTTCAGCTTCATTCGCTGCGCCCGGTTATCGGCCGGCGTATACAGGTAAAGATACTTGCCGTCGCAGATGAACAGCTTACCCTGGGGCTCGGTGTAATCCCATCGCATTTTGCCCGGCTTGCGCAACTGGAGCCGTCCCCCCTCCGCGCGATGCGGTTCGCCTTGCCGCGTATATTGTTCTTGAAAAACGACTTCGAGCGTCTTCGCGTGGTTATACCGGGCCTCCACGGTGGCCAGCAGATTGCCCAACTGCGGATCGGCGGCAAAAGCCGACACCGCCAGCAGTCCCGTCCATAGGCGAGCTACGCTCACAAAAGGTTTGACGCTGCCCCTCCCCGATCCGTGTAGGTCAATCCCTGCGCCGCTGGAGGCGCGCCCCGGGAACGACCCAGCCTACCACCCCTTGAACCGGGTGCGCACCGCGTACAACGAAGTGCGCGCGGGAATGAACAGCGTCTGCCGGTCTTTGCCGCCGAACACCAACTGAAGGGGACGCTCCGGGACCTCGATAGTATCGATCAGCTTGCCCGTGGGATTGTACACGTAGACTTGGCCGGCGGCGAGATACACGTTGCCTTGGGCGTCGGTTGTGACTGCCTCGCCACCCTGGTTGACGAAAATTTCCCTCTCCGGCATGCTGCCATCGGGTTGGACGGCGCCGACCCAGGTCGTCATCTGGGCTTCGTCGGTGATATAGAACGGCCTTCCAGCAACGGCGCGGGCGAGTCCGAACCCCCGCAGCAGGGCGCTGCTCTTGATGCCCCACGAGGTTGCGCCGTTGACGAAATCCTGGCCGGCGGGAATGAAGGTGGTGCCATCCGGGGAGACATACTGCCGATAGGGCTGTTGGAGCGCGGCGGCGTTAACGCGCCAATCGCCCACCGGCAGCATGGCAGTCATGCCGGGCCGCGGCGCCACCGATTCCGGCTGCAAGGTTGTAATGGCGTCATCGGGCGATCCCGGCTTGAAGGAGTAGACCGTCCCGTTGCCGGCGTATGAAATCACCATCAGGTTGCCGGCCCGATCGAAGGCCAGATTGATCGGGTCCAACGGATTGTCGCGCACGGTGGAGAGTTGACGGTTTGTCGCCGACCAGCGGTAGATGCGCTGCCAATGGGCATCCACAAAGTAGAAATCGCCCGAAGGATCGGCCGCACCGCCGGAGATATTGAAGAAGCCCCCGGCGAGTTTCTCCAACCTGGCGGCAGCGAGCACCGGGGATGGCGCTTTGGCGGGAGCCGCGGGGGCGTCGCCGGACAGGTTCAGCCAGGCAAACTCCCGCTGGCGAATCCCGGCATTGTGAGTGGAATCGTAAACCGCATTGTCGAAGGAGACTTTGCTGTTGCTGTAACAGTGGACGTTGCGGAACCGGATGTTCTTCGACCGCGAAACCTTGATGGCCCAAGGGAACGGCTGAAACGAGCTAATCACGCGATAGATATGGAAGTTGGACAGGGTGATATTGCTGGAGCTATCGATTTCGAGCGGCAGCGCGAAGCCGCCCTCGCCGCGCTCCTCTTCGGTTTGCAGCGCGTAAATCTGCCAGTTGGAGACGTTGCGCAGTTGCACTTCGTGGCGGACGTGATGTTCGCTCGACATTTGGTAAACCCGCCCGGGAGTCGCAGTATCGGATACCAGCATGCCGGCATGGGCGAAGGTGCTGGGGGTCCAGATATCGAAAAACGTTCCGCCTCCGCCATCCGTCACCCACAGGCTGGGATACTGTCCGTCCCAGCGGCGATTGAGGTCGGGATCGGCCGTGTGGGTGTTGTTGTAGGGATTGTCGCGGCTTCCGTCGAGTTTCGCGGTGCCGTGGCCGCCCAGAAAGCGGACGTCGTTGATCATCGAATTCGTGCCGGCCATCCACTTGGCGGCTACTGCGCGCCGGTTGATGCCGTTCGTGTAAAGCCCGATCCCGATCAGGATGTTGGTGCCGCCTTTGGGCGCTTCGATCATCGCCTTGGGCGAGCCGATACCCTGAAACGCGGGAGTGGAATCGAGCAGCTCGATCTGGGTGGCGCTGGGGTGCAGGCCGATCAGGACGGTGTCCGGCCGGAGTACAAGCGTGTCGCTGACAACGTACCTGCCCATCGGAAGGTAGATGGTGCGGTGCTCGGCAATCGCTTTGCGAAACGTCTCGGTATCGTCGGTGGCTCCGTCGCCCTTGGCGCCCAGGGAGCGAATATTCACCCAGGTGTCGCGGGCCGGCAGATCGGGCAGATCGGATTCCACCGCAGCGGGCAAGGCGCTCAGGACGGTGGTTGAAAAAATGTCTTTGATTTGCGGAACTGCGCGGATGTCGGCATAGTTCAGTCCATGTGAGAATACTTTTACGCCGTACATGGACGCAGGCCCAGTGGTCTTTCTGCCGCTTTCACGAAAGAAGGCAAACGTGGGCACATGGCTGCACACCACGTTTTCCATGTTGATTTCCGTGCGAGGGCTATCTTCGAGACTGATGGCGACCGCCGGACCAGAGATGTCCTCCATGCGGGCATCCTTCACCCAGAGCTCGTCCGGAAAGCCGGGTTCGATGGCGATTGCCGTGGGAACGTTGCGGAACCGCGGCCGGATGAGGGTGAGGCCGGCGGCGCCTTCCTGGATGGCGGCCTCGCGCTGCCCTTCAAACGTGGCATCGACCAGCGTGAATTGCCAGCCGGGCGAAGGCGTGCGCGTCCAAATGGCGTAGCGGCCGCCGTAAAAGTGCACATCCTCGGCGACGTTTCCGCCCTCATGAACGCCCGCCAGGCCGGAACCGATGTGGAAGTCCATGTGTGCCAGGAAGCAGTGCTGCGCGTAGTGGGCGCGGACGCCAACAGCACCGGGATTGCCGTCTTTGATTTCCAGATCGATATTGCTCAAGGCCGAATAGAAGGTACCCGGCCCGGCATCCGGAGCTTGGTCGCCGGCTGTGCCACGTCTGCCCGGGAGCGGGCCTGGCGGACCGCCGGCGATGCTGGGGCCGCGGCCGGCGCCAGGACGCCAGCCCGCGAAGAACACCATCAGCTTCTCATGCTCGTTGTCCTGGTAACCCGGAGTGTTTTCCGCCAGCACCAGCACCGGTCGGGTGGCCCCGTACCCGATCACGCGGATGCCGGGCCAGATGTAGATCGTTTTGGACAGGCGGTATCGACCTTCGGGAACGAAGACGATTCCCTGGTTGGTGGTCTCCTGGACTTTATTGATCGCCTGCTGAAGGGCGTCGGTGTCATCGGCAAGACCGTCACCATGCACGGCGAAATCATCCCGCGTCAAGTAGACCGCTTTGGGGTCATCCAAACGGACGGTGTAATAAGAGGCTCCCCACAATGGGATGGCTGCCACCAGTGCGGCGAGGAACGGGACAACTCGTTTCAGCATGAATGATCTCCGACGGGACTGTGAAACAATCGGTTGGCAGGCGGAAGCGCCTGCCCCACAATTGGACACAGCGGGCAGCGTCTCCGGCTCTTGCCGCTTCGTCCGATTCATTTCCCGGCCAGATCGAGGCTGCGCAGCAGATAGGCCGGCGTGCAACTCCAAGCATGGCAGTAGCTGTTGACCAGCGTGCTGCCGTAGGGCGAGAGGCCGGCATTCGACGGGTCGTAAACTTCCCAGAACGTGTCGGCGCCAGCCTTCACCATGCCGCCCCAATATGTTTCAACCAATTGTTTCGCTTCCTGCTTCAGCCCACACTGCAACATGGCTTCGGCAACGTAGTGGTAAAGATACGGCGCTCCGGGGCGCACTGCATCCGCCTGTGCCGCGACGGCGTGGAAGGCTTGCGCGGCCTCCTCGTTGGTGGCGATGCCGCTCAGCGTCATCCACGCCTGCGAGGCCCAGGAGACCTGGCGCTTGGGGCCGCTCACAAACACTTTTCGCGACGAATCGTAGAAGACGCTGCGCGCCGCGGCCGTCATGCGGGCGATCAACTGCTCGTACTTTACGGCATCATCCTCCGCCCCGCAGTGGCGCGCGAGTTCGGCCGCCCGCCGGAGCGAGAACACGAAGACGCCATTGATCGCAACAGCGCGATCGAGCGCGTCGCACCAGTCGATGAATACCCAACTGCGCGGCGGGGCGGCGAAAACTCCATCCGGCCCGACATAGGCGGAGAGCAGTTCCATTTGTTTCCGCACGGCTGGCCACAGATCGTTGGCGGTGTTCCAATCGCCGGTGGCTTTGGCATAGTCCAGCACCGCCGCAGCATACAACGCGGCGTAGTCGATGATGTACTCGTGCCCGCGATGAGCCTCGGGATCTTCGAACACGCATGCGGGCAGCAGGCCGTCCTCGCGAGGGAACGCGGCGAACAGGTAGAGGCACCGCTTGACCAGATCGTTGTTACGGAAGGTCGCGTAGTTCGTCAATGCCTGTAAGCGAAGATCGCCGATCCAGAGACGCCGGTCGCGCTTAGGGCCGTCCTCGAACACAGTCTGCATGCAGTCCCGCAATGTGGCGATGCTGACTTTGTCGATCTGCCGCAATCGCGCAGGCACTGTCTCCGGAAGGAGCGGTGGATCCGCTCCGGCGGAAGACAGCGCTGTTGCTTTTATCCGCGCGATGCGTACGGCGTAGTTGGGAGAGGTATCGACGATCTCCAGCTTCACGTAGCGGAACGCATACCGGCGAGGCATCTCGACGACTGCCGGCAGCACGTCGATGTTGATCACTTCGTCCTGGAGCCAGGCCCGGCTGAGACCGCCCCTGTAGGGGTCGAGAGGCTCCGCAACTTCGGCCGGCACTTCTCCGAAGGTCAGCTTCAATCGAGCCGGCGCATCGACGCCACGCCCTTCGCCCGCGATCGAGAAGGAAAAATGGCCGGTAAGATGGCGGCCGAAGTCGATAATGGCAGCGTCGCCGCGCCGCAGCAGGCGCTCGCTCAGGGCATCAACCGGAGAGACTGGCTCGACGCGCCAGCGCAGAAACGCAGTGCCATCGGCGACCATTTTAACGATGCCGGCCGGCAACACGGGCGTCCGGTGAAGGCGCGGCTTCAAGCTCACTGCAACGGCAAGCCACCGTTGCTCGTTCGATGAATCGGACGAAGCGGCAAGAGCCGGAGACACTGCCGCACAAGTCGCAGCTTTGACAAAATCACGACGATTCAAAGTAACTGCCTCTTCGAAAACGTGAGCCGTGGAACCAACCGCTCCCTTTGGTCGCGGCTCCGATACGCGGCTGTCGGCGATTGCCGATCCCACGCTGATGATAGCTGGAAGCGGCGCGTTGGTGGGGCATGCTTGGCTTGCCAACAGCTATACTGATCCGGTGCCGCAACCCCTCACGGTCGAAGAAGCCATGGCTCTGGCGCGCGACCTGGCGCGGTCGGGCGATCTGACCGGCGCAGCCCAAATCTGCGTCAAGGTTTTGCAGGTGGCTCCGGACCAGCCGCAGGCGCTGCACTTGCTTGGGATGGCCGCGTTGCAGAAAGGCCATCCGGGCGAGGCGGTGGAGTTGCTGCGCAGGGCCGTCCGGAGCGATCCTCACTTCGCGGTGGCGTCGAACGACCTCGGTAGTGCGCTGGCGCTGCAGGGTGCGCTGGCCGAAGCAGCCGCCAGTTACCGCCAAGCGATCGCACAGGCGCCGGACTTCGCCGAGGCGCACAACAATCTGGGCAATCTGCTGCAGATGACGGGCGCACTCGAAGAAGCGGTGGCGCGCTATCGCACCGCGGTGGGCCTGCGGCCTGGCTACGCCGAAGCGTTCCGCAACCTGGGCAGCGCTTTGCGCCGGCTCGGCAGGCTGGATGAAGCTGTGACGGCGCTCCGTACGGCGCTCGAGATCGATCCGGCGTTCACCGCGGCGATATCCCAATTGGCGCACCTGTTGAAAGAGCTTTGCGATTGGACCCAGTTGGACGAGTTGACGGCGCAACTGATCGGGATTGTCGAGTCGGGTTCCGCGGCGGTAAACCCGTTCGTGTTTCTGAGCCTGGACACCACACCGCGCCAGCAGTGGCTGTGCGCGAAACGTTGGGCGGCCGATCAACTGGGCGCTACGGGCGAACGGCCCGAAGCGTCCCAAGGCAAGGGCCGCATTACAATCGGCTATTTGTCCGCGGACTTTCAGGAGCACGCCACCGCACACCTGACCGCGCAACTGTTTCAGTTGCACGATCGCGGGCGGTTTCGGGTGATCGGGTATTCCTATGGGCGGGACGATGGCGGCTCGGCCCGCCGGCAGTTGAGCGAGTCATTCGACGAGTTCGTGGATCTGCTCGATTGTTCGCACGTCGAATCCGCCGCCAGGATCCGGGCGGACGGAGTGGACATCCTGGTGGACCTGAAGGGTTACACGACCGATGCGCGGCCGGAGATACTCCATCTGCGGCCAGCGCCGGTTCAGGTGAGCTATCTCGGCTATCCCGGCACCTTGGGGACGGACGCGGTGGACTTCGTGTTGGTGGACCGGCAAGTGGTTCCAGCGGACGAGCAGCGGTACTTCACCGAACAACTCGTGCACCTTCCGGATTGCTACCAGGTGAACGACCGCCGGCGGCCGATCGCACCACGCATACCGGCGCGGGCGGAGTGCGGGCTGCCGGAAACGGCGTTCGTGTTCTGCTGTTTCAACTCTGCATACAAGATCACGGCGCCAATGTTCGATATCTGGATGCGCCTGCTGGGCGGTGTGCCGGGAAGTGTGCTGTGGTTGCTGGAGCCGAACCGGACGGCGACGGCCAATCTGCGGCGCGAGGCGGAATCGAGGCTCGCTGGCGGGGCGGCGCGCTTGGTGTTCGCGTCGTCGCTCGCGAATCCGAAGCATCTGGCACGCTTGGGGCTGGCCGACCTGTTTCTCGACACGCTTCCCTACAACGCACATACCCTCGCGAGCGATGCGCTTTGGGGCGGATGCCCGGTGATCACGTGCGTGGGCCGGGCGTTTCCGGGGCGCGTGGCGGCGAGCCTGCTGCGAGCGGTGGGATTGCCGGAACTGGTGACCCAACGGCCAGCGGACTTCGAGGCCCTGGCGTTCGAGCTCGCGCTCGATCCGCTCCGCTTGCGGGCGATCCGAGAAAAGTTGCAGGCCAACCGGCTTACCACGGCGCTGTTCGACAGCCGCCGGTTCACGCGTCACCTGGAATCCGCGTTCGAGACTATGTGGCGCATGCGCGTGGCAGGGGAATCGCCGCGGCCTTTTACGGTGGCTCCGATCGACTGGTAGGACAGTCGATCGTTTCTTGTCGACTGTCTTCCGCGCGCCAGCGGCAGGCGTGCAATTCCGTGTGGCCTGCAAGCTGAAGCCCTCCCCACCAATCCCCTGAAATTTCTTCATTTTGGCCGAGTGCGCTACAATCACAAATGCCGCGTCCGGGCCGCCGATGGCCCGTGCGGCCTCGAGTCACCCCATGATGGCAGCCACTGGCACACGCGCCCAGGAGTTCCGCGACCAATTGTCGCGCCGCGTGCTGGTTGCCGATGGCGCCATGGGCACCATGCTGTACGCCCGTGGGGTGTTCCTCAACCGCTCGTTCGACGAGCTGAATCTCTCCGCGCCGGACCTGGTACGCGGCATCCACCAGGACTACATCAAGGCGGGCTCGGAGATCCTGGAAACCAACACGTTCGGCGCTAACCGCGTGCGGCTGGCCGCATTCGGCATGGCCGAGAAGTTGAAGGATATCAACCGCGCCGGTGTGCGGTTGGCGCGCGAAGCGGCGCGCGACACGGCCTTCGTGGCTGGCGCCGTGGGTCCGCTGGGCGTGCGCATTGAACCGCTCGGCCCAACCTCATTCGCCGAAGCGCGGGCCGCCTTCCGCGAGCAGGTGGATGCGCTGGCGGAAGCCGGCGTGGACGTGCTGATCTTCGAGACCTTCGGCAACCTGGATGAGCTGCGCGAAGCGGTGCTGGCAGCGCGCGACTCGATTGGCGACGCCGTTCCGATCATCGCCCAGGTCACCATCGACGATTTCGGCCATCTGCCCGGCGGCGCCGATACGGAAACCTTCACCCGCGAGATGGATTCGTGGCCGGTGGACGTGATCGGCCTGAATTGTTCGGTGGGCCCGAAGGCCACTCTCGAAACCATCGAGCGGATGCTGGCGGTTTCCTCCAAGCCGATGAGCGCCATGCCCAACGCCGGCTTGCCGATGCGCGTGGAGGGCCGCAATATGTATCTCTCCTCGCCCGAGTACATGGCGCAATACGCGCGCCGCATGCTGTGGGCGGGCGTGAAAATCGTCGGCGGCTGCTGCGGCACCACGCCGGATCACATCAAGCTGATTCGCTCGGAAACCCGGTCTCTGCAGCCGGGGCAAAAGTCGCTGGCGGTGACGGTGAGTGACCGCGAGACGCCGCCGCACGCGCTCGCCCCGGTGCCGATCGAGCAGAAATCCAAGCTCGGCGCCAAACTGGCCGCCGGAAAGTTCGTGGCCTTCGTCGAGATTCTCCCCCCGCGCGGCGTGGAAGCCTCGCGCGAAATCGAAGGCGCCCGCCGCTGCGCCGAAGCCGGCATCGACGCCATCAACGTTCCCGACGGACCTCGCGCCAGCGCGCGCATGAGCGCTCAGGTCACCTGCCAACTCATCCAGCGGGACGCCGGCATCGAGGCCGTGCTTCACTTCTGTTGCCGCGACCGCAATATCCTCGGCATCCAGTCCGAGCTGCTCGGCGCGCACACCGCCGGCATTCGCAACCTGATCTGCATCACCGGCGATCCGCCGCGCATGGGCGCGTACCCGGATGCCACCGCGGTTTTCGATGTGGACGCCATCGGCCTGGTCAATATCGTGCGCAATTTGAATCACGGCCTCGACATCGGCGGCAACCCGATGGGTTCGCAGACCGCCCTGCTCACTGGCGTGGGCGCCAATCCGGGCGCGATGAATATGGACGAGGAAATCCGCCGCTTCGATTGGAAAACCGAAGCTGGCTCCGAATACGTAGTCACCCAGCCGGTGTTCGATCTGAACCTGCTCGAAGCTTTCCTGAAGCGTATCGAGCACGCCAAGCTGCCGGTGATCTGCGGCGTCTGGCCGCTCACCAGTTACCGCAACGCCGAGTTCATGGTGAATGAGCTGCGCGTGCCGGTCCCGGAAGAATTCATGGAGCGTATGCGCCGCGTGGATGACGCCGACAAAGCTCGCGCCGAAGGCGTCGCCATTGCGCGCCAGATGGTGGAGCGCATTCGTACAATGGTGCAGGGTGTGCAATTGAGCGCGCCGTTCGGCCGCTACCAGATGGCGCTCGACGTAGCCGAAGCCATCGGACCGCGCTGACAATTCATGGCAACCGACCTGGTCGAAGTCGATCCCGAGTCGCCCCAGCCGGAAGTGCTGGAGCGAGCCGCCGCCGCCATTCGCCGCGGCCAGGTGGTGGCCATCCCCACCGATGCGCTCTACACGCTGGTGGCCGACCCGTATAACCTGCGAGCCGTCACCCAGGTGTTCAAGGCCAAAGGCCGCGAGCCGCAACTCTCGCTGCCCATCCTGATCCGCGATACGCTGATGGCCGAAGAACTGTCCAGCGAGTTAAACAACCGCTTCTTCCTGCTGGCGCGCCGCTTCTGGCCGGGCCCGCTCACCATCATCGTGCCGGCTTCGGCCCGAGTGCCGCTGAAGGTCACCGGCAACACCGGCCGCTTGGCGATGCGCCAGCCGCGCTCCGCCATCGCCAGTCAGCTTGTGGCGCTCACCAACCAGCCGCTCATCGCCACCAGCGCCAACATCTCCGGCAGCCCCACCTGCGCGAGCGGTATCGATGTCTTCGCCCTGATGGATGGCCGCGTGGACCTGGTGCTCGATGGCGGCCCCTGCACCGGCCTCGGTTCGACCACGGTCGATATCACCGAACCCTACTGGCGCCTGATCAAACCCGGCGCCGTTGATGAGAAGGCGATTGCGGAGTGTCTGCAGTAAAGTGGGGCAGGCGCTTTCGCCTGCCAACCCCGCCCTCACCGGCTCATGTTCTGCACAGTGGGAAAGGCGCCGCGGTTTTCGGCTCCGATGCCGCTTCCGCCTGCCAACCCTGCGCTTGACCATGGCCAGTCGCCTGGACTCACCGACAGGCCAGCGCTTACCGGGTTGTGTTCCACATAACGGGCGATCCGCTCCAATTCCTCTTCATCCCGCACGCGGTGATCGAAAGATTCATCTTGCCAGAATACCTGTCCCGTTCGGCCCAAAACCAGGTTGGATTGCCGGGCCGTAGAGCCTTTCAGCCAGCGCGTAATCACCGGCAGCGCGGTTAGTGGTCGCAGAAGTAGATGCAGGTGATTGGGCATGACGACCCAGGCTCGGAGCTGATAGAAGTGCCGACCGCTCTCGCCATACAGGAGGGCATCAGCCACCACCCGCGCGATACGGGCATCCCGCAGCCACACTGGCCCGTAAGCAGCCTTATCCATTTCGCGATCCAAAGCGACGAAAGCCCGGCCCGCCGACAAAGTGGGGCAGGCG
>PLOR01000057.1:0-32829 GCA_003142185.1 Bryobacterales bacterium | reverse complement strand
GCGAGCCAAGAATTGCGAGAGAATTCCTGTCCTCCGGCATAGAATAGCGAGAGGAAACCGAGGAAACCGGCGGGGAAACCGGGACAGCCTGACTGAACTGCGTGATTTATTCCCACCGAACCGGTTCATCCGCGCCTTGGCGGTCACGCTCGCGAATCCCTTCAATCGCAAAGCCACCTCGCTTTATTTCCCTACCTTCTTAAGCGCGGCGTCGATTACCGCTAGCGGCAGCAACAGCGACAACGGCGCGTCCAGCAGCGGTACGGCGCCATAACTCGAATACCATCCCGCGACCCCTTCATTCTTAGCGTCGATGACCAGCACCACGCCGCCAACCTCCGCCGAGGCCAGCAAGCAGCGCCTGCCTGCGGAGAGCAGAAGTTGTCCGCCGAGTCCCTGCCCCTGGAACCTGCGGTCCACGGCCAGGCGCGCCAGGCGGAAGCCCGGCACATCATGGCTTGCCAGCCCGCGCCGCACGATTTCCGGCGTTCGGGCGTACGTAACCGAAGCGGGGCTCAGGCTGTAGAAGCCGAGAATGGTTTTGTCGTCGGCATCGTCAATCGCAAGGAACGTCTTCGCGCCGCCCAATTCGTGGCTCTTGCGGGCGTAACGGCGCAAGAATTCATTCAGCGCTTCTTCGCCGCAGTCGAACGCTTCCCGGTCGTGTTTCTTGTGGATCGGCTCTTCGTGCCATGCCGTCACGACGATGACCGCTTTGGCAACGCCCGGGCGGCTGCCCGCAGCTTTGCGTTCGGCGCGGGCGGATTCTCCAGCAAATCCAAAACCCTCAGACTATCCCTCTTGGAGAGCTTCACATGATCTGCCTCTTCGATGACGGCCTTAGCGGCACGCAAGGCGTGACGAATGACAAAATCCGTCAGGTCGGTGTGCTTCAGCGCCACCGCACGCAAGAGCACCGCTTTTTCCTCGGCCCGAATCCGCAAGGACATCCGGCTGTTGTCCTCAACCGCTATTCTCGGCATGACAGCGACTCCCCATAATCTTGTGTACGCATTCAAATAGTACATCGCACCAAGATCTAAGTCAACTCTGTGTGCATTGATTGCGTACAAGGTTGCGACCGGACTCCTCGCGGTGAGCGTACCGTAAAGGTGCCCTGGCCTCGGAACCTAACACCGTAGGTGGGGAACTTTAGCTTGCCCAGACCTTAAGCAACACCGCGCCTTCGCCGCCGCCCCTATCCTATCCTCCGGCATAGAATAGTGAGGTGGTTCCGCTGGATTTTCACCAGGCGCGCGCGAAAGTCATCGACGCGGTCCGTCTCGCGCGCGAGATTCCGCCGATGGAAGACGTGGCGCTGGACGCTGCGGCGGCGCGCGTGCTTGCGGTGGATGTGGCGGCGGATCGAGATTCGCCGGCGCTCGACCGCTCGGCGCGCGATGGGTACGCGGTGCGCGCGGCGGACCTGCCGGGCGAGCTTGCAGTGATCGGCGAGGTGCGTGCGGGCGAACGATTCGTTGGCGCGGTGGGGCCCGGCCAGGCGGTCGAGATCATGACCGGCGCTCCGGTTCCGGCGGGCGCGGACGCAGTCGTGATGGTGGAAGACACACACGCCGGCAACGGCCGCGTGCGCATCGATCGCGGCGTGCAACCGGCGCAGGCGATCAACCGGCGCGGCTCGGAAGCCGCCGCGGGCGAGATCGTGCTGCGGGCGGGCACGCGTCTCGATTATACCGGCATCGCGGCGCTGGCCGCGTTCGGCCACTCGCGCGTCGCGGTCTACCGCCGTCCCACCGTCGCCATCGTCGCCACCGGAGATGAAATCGTCGAGGTGGAGGAAACGCCCGCGGAGTTCCAGATTCGCAATTCCAACGCGCACTCGCTGGCGGCGCAGGTGACGCGCGCGGGCGGCGCGCCGGTGATTCTGCCGCTGGCGCGCGATACGGTGGAGCACACGCGCCAGATGGTGAGCCACGGTTTCGAGGCCGACCTGCTGCTGATTTCGGGCGGCGTCTCGGCGGGCAAGTACGATGTGGTGGAAGAAGTGCTCGCCGGCTTCGGCGCCGAGTTCTACTTCGACCGCGTGTTGATCCAGCCCGGCCAGCCGCTGGTCTTCGGGCGCGCGTTAGGGAAATTCTTTTTCGGCCTCCCGGGCAATCCGTCGTCCACCATGGTGACATTCGAGGTTTTCGCGCGCGCCGCGCTGGAGCTGCTCGGCGGAGAGACGGAAACGGCGCTGATGATGCCCTGGGCGCGGCTCACGCGGGAGTTTCGCCATCGACCCGGCCTGACGCGTTTTCTCCCCGCGCGGCTCACGGCCGATGGCGCCGAAGTCACGCCGGTTGCATGGCATGGCTCGGGCGATATCCCGGCGCTCACGCGCGCCAACGCGTTTCTGGTGGCCGATCCGTCGCGGGAAGTCTATGCCGCGGGCGAATGGATACGAGTGCTGATCAAATGATGCGAACGACGTGGCGCACGCACTCATGCGTGCCGCGTCGGCACTCGTGCCGACGCCCGGCGTCCCACGGGGCAGGTGTCGAGAAAAGTCTCGACGCGGCACCGACGAGTGCGTGGGCCACCTCGGAATGACCGGTTCGATCGCCGCTTGGTAAAGTTGTTACGGACATCTCCTTTATGAAGAAGCTTTCGCATTACGATTCGGCCGGCGGCGTTCACATGGTGGATGTCAGCGGCAAGCCGGAAACGCGCCGCACGGCGCGCGCCCACGCTTTCGTGCGCATCGGCGCGGCGGTGCTGCGCAAGCTGCCGCAGAACCCGAAAGGCAATCCGCTCGAAATCGCCCGCATCGCCGGCATCGCCGCGGCCAAGCGTACCGCGGAGTTGATCCCGCTCTGCCATTCGCTGCCGCTCGCGCACGCCGATGTGGAAGTGCGAATCGAAAAGCACGGCGTCCGCATTGAATCGAGCGCCGTCACCACCGGGCCCACCGGTGTGGAAATGGAGGCGCTCACCGCCGCCGCGGTGGCCGCGCTCACCGTCTACGATATGACCAAGGCGCTCGACAAATCCATCGAAATCGGCGAGATCTATCTGCTCGAAAAGACCGGTGGCAAAAGCGGGACCTTTCGCCGCGAACCAAAAGTCCGCCGCAAAGAAAAAGCATGATTCACGCGGCCGTCCTCACCATCAGCGATTCCTCGAGCGCCGGCACGCGCGCCGACCGCTCCGGTCCCGCCGTGCGTGAACGCCTGGAACAACTGGGCTGGCAGGTCTCAGTCACGGAAGTGATCCCCGACGACGCGGCCGCCATCGGCGCCCGCCTGGCGACTTTGGCCGACGCGGGCGCGCTGGCCGTCATCTTCACCACCGGCGGCACCGGCGTCGCCGCGCGCGATGTTACGCCGGAGGCCGCGCGCGCGGTTCTCGACCGCGAAATACCGGGATTCGGCGAGCTGATGCGCGCCCGGGGCCGCGAATCCACGCCGCTCGCCTCGCTCTCTCGGTCGCTGGCCGGGACGCGCGGGCGCGTGCTGATCGTCACCCTCCCCGGTTCCCCCAAAGGCGCGGTCGAGAGCCTGAATGCTATCGTGGAGTTGGTGCCTCACGTGCTGGAGTTACTCGGGGGGCAAACCGCCCACACCGCCGCGCAGGATTAAAATGCTTCGATCGTTGATTGTGATGTTGCTTGCGGGAATGCTGCTCGCGCAGGAGCCCGTGCAGAATATGCCGCCCGCGCAGAATCCGCCGCCTGCCCAGGAAGAGGCACCCGACCTCCGCATCAGGGTCGTGGTGCAACACGTTCTGGCGCCGGTGCTGGTCTACGACCGCGACGGCAATTTCGTCAACGGCCTGCAGCCAGACCAGTTTCACCTGATGGACAACGAGAAGGAACAGAATATCCACGTGGACGTGTCCTATCAGCCGATCTCGATGGTGATCCTGGTGCAGGCCAACTCGGCGGTGGAGAAGATGCTGCCCAATATCAACAAGATCGGCAACATGATGCACCCGCTGATTCTGGGCGATCAGGGCGAAGCCGCGGTGGTGGCTTTCGATCATCGCATCCGCACCTTGCAGGAGTTCACTTCCGATTCCGACCAAATCACCCTGGCCGTGCGCAAGATCCACCCCGGCAGCGATGCCGCCCACATGATCGACGCCACCGAACAAGCGATTCGCATGTTGCAACACCGCCCGCAGAACCGGCGGCGCATCATTCTCCTGATCGGCGAAACGCGCGACATCGGGAGCGAAGCCCGCGGGCGCGAAACGCTCATCAGCATGCAATTGTCCAACATCGCGTTCTATGCGGTGGACATGTCGCGAATCATCGAAAAACTCACCGCGCCGCCGCCCGTGCCGACGCCGGACCCGCTGCCGCCCGCCATGTACAATGTGGGATCGAACGAGCCCGCTACGCCCAATACCGTGAGGCAGACCTCCGCAGGCGCCGAGGCGTCGGGCAACGCCGCGGAGTTCATGCCCCTTCTGCTGGAGATTTATCGGGACGCCAAGGCCATCTTCAAACGCAACCCGGTGGAAGTCTTCACCGCCGGAACCGGCGGCAGCCAGTTCAGCTATTACCGGCGCGGCGGCCTGGAGGAAGCCATTCAGCGCATCGGCGAGCAATTGCACAGCGAGTACCTGATCAGCTACAGCCCCAACAATAAAATCGAGGCCGGCTTCCATCAGATCTCGGTCTACGTGAATTCGCCGCTGGCCCGCCGAATCCAGGTCCGTCCCGGATATTGGTGGGCGCCGGATAACCGGTAGCGGGCGACTGCAAGGTGGGGCAGGCGCTTCCGCCTGCCAACAGAGGTAGGACAGACGATCGGTTTTTGTCGTCTGTCAAAGCGCCGCGCCTTAGCCTGCCATGACAGACCACCAAAGGCGATGGTCTGTCCTACCTTTCTTCGCTAAGATGAGGCGAGGCTTTCGGGATAGCCGATCTTCGCCATGGTCAAGGTCTTCCTCAGCCACTCAAGCCAGGACAAGCCCTTCGTTCGCGATCTCGCTGACTTCCTCGAAAGGGAAGGTGACATCGAAGCCTGGCTGGACGAGCGCGAGATTGCGCCCGGCCAAAACATCGTCAGCCGAATCGAGGAGGGTCTCGATGCGGATTTTATCCTGCTGATCCTTTCGCCGGACTCGGTGGATTCGCCTTGGGTCAAGCAAGAGTGGACGGACAGCTTCTGGGAACAGGCGAACTACCGCAAGACGAAATTGCTGGGCGTGCTGTATCGCGATTGCAGAATCCCGCGTCTGCTGCGGAATAAGAAATACTTCGACCTGCGCACGAATCGACCTGCGGGTTTTCGCGAGATCCACACCTTTCTTGTGACCCAGCGGCCCGCGCCCCCGCCCCGCGTGAACTACCTGCCGGTCCGCCCTCCGCTGTTCATCGGCCGCGAAAAGGAGCTAGCTGATCTCCGCGAGCGATTGCGGCAACCCGCAGTCCGGTGCGCCGCGGATATCGGATAGCGCCGGATAGTGGGGCAGGCGGAAGCGCCTGCCCCACTTATGCTCGCGGATTCTCTTTGCGTATCCACGGTGTCAGGACTGTGTAGACCGGGACTGCGGTGGGCCGCCCTTTTCTCTGTCGAATCAGGCGACGGCCGGCCAGGTGCGCCACCGCGATCTGCACCGAACGCTTGGAAATCCC
Source organism: Bryobacterales bacterium (assembly GCA_003142185.1). Taxonomy (GTDB): domain Bacteria; phylum Acidobacteriota; class Terriglobia; order Bryobacterales; family Bryobacteraceae; genus Bog-375. The sequence continues at coordinate 27,242 of PLOR01000057.1, read as the reverse complement.
GATCAGACCGGCGAGCACTGTGTGACTGATCGCCACCGACTCCCGGCCGGCCCCGTGGGTTTGGCGGTAGAGCTGTAGATACACAAGAAACGCCGCGGGGGAGCGGCTGTGGGCAACCAGGTCGCGCATCAAGGTGTCGATCAGGTACGGGTCCACTTTCATTGCTATAGAGATTATAGCTATAGCAATGGCTGCGTGGATTCGGAGGTTGACTATTGATTATCCGGTTTCGGACTGGCATTCTGTATTGCATGATCAAGCGAATCAAGTTCCTGGGTATTCCGGTCCGCGACCAGGACCGGGCACTGAAGTTTTACACCGAGATTCTCGGCTTCCGCCTACTCACGGATCAGCAGTTCTCGGAGAGCCAGCGATGGATTGAACTCTCGATTCCGGGCGCGGATACGGGGATCTCGCTCTTCACGCCAGAGGGTCACGAAGACCGGGTCGGGACCTTTGTCAACACATCCTGGGAAGTGGATAACGTCGACAAAACCTACGCCGAGCTGCAAGGGAAAGGAGTGGAATTCGCCGGCCCGCCGCAAAAGCAGCCATGGGGCACCTTCGCGGTGATGAAGGACTCGGAGGGAAATCAAATCGTCCTCTCGGCTCGCTCTTAGCGCCGGAGCGGGCGCGTGTGGGCTAGCATTGATACGTGCCCACAGCACTCGTCCTTTCCGCCGGCGGCTTATACGCGGCTTGGGAAGTGGGCGTCTGGAAGGCGCTGCGTGATCGCATCTCGATCGACCTGGTGGTGGGCGCTTCGGCCGGCGCGTGGAACGGATGGGCCATCGCCGGCGGCGCCACCGTCGACGAGCTCGAACGCGACTGGCTCGATCCGGCGACCGGCCGCATTCTCGCGTGGGGGCCGCATTCCAAAGGCCTGCTCCGGCCGGAGAATCTGCACCGCAAATCGCGCGATCTCTTCGCTCGCTATCGCCCGCGCATTCCGTTCGGTGCGACCGTGGTGGAAGTGCCGCGGCTGCGCACGCGCCTGCTGCGCGATTCCGAGGTTACGTGGCAACACCTGGCGGCGTCGTGCAGCATTCCGTTCTTCTTCCCGCCGGTGCGCATCGACGGCAAGCATTATGTGGATGGCGGCCTTCGCGGCGCGCTGCCGCTGTGGGCGGCCGAAGCCATGGGAGCCACGCGTGCGATTGCGGTGAATGCGCTCACGCATCCGCTCTTCCGTGCCGTACACACGCTGCTGGACCGGCACCGCGCGAGCGCGGCGCTCGAAGTGATTCGCATCGAGCCTTCGGAGCCGCTCGGCCGTTTGCGCGACGCGGTGGTCTGGAGCGAGCCGCTCATCGCGCGCTGGCTCGCACTGGGCGAACGGGATGGGGCGCGCGCGCTGCGCTCGATTACATCGATTACAATGTAGGGCTATGGCGTTGTACCGCATCTACCGGATGAAGGATGCCGCACGGCAGCAGTTCCGCATGGCGCCTCATGTGAGCGGCGCCGTTTCGGTGAAGCCGAAGGATTTCGAACAGCTCGGCCAGGTGGAAGGGTTGCACGAATACGACGCCTGGCGCGCGGCGCGCGAAGCGGGCGATCCGCTCCAGGTGGGCGATTTGCTGGAGTCCGACGATGGCCGCTTGCGCATTTGCAAATACGTGGGATTCGAACCGGCTGAGTGGGCGCTGCCCGAGCCCAAGCACGCCGCGGAGCCTGAGCCGGCGCCCCAGTCCACCACGGCTTAGGCATTAGGAGAAACCATGCGCGAACCGAGGCTCGGCGACGATATCGACGATTATTGCGTGCGCTGCAAGCGCGTCATGAACCACTCCGTGGTGTCGGTGATCAACGCCGAGCCCGCCAAGGTGCGTTGCCGCATTTGCCACAGCGATCACGATTTCCGCCACGAGCAGGCGCCCCCACCCAAGGTGGATGCGCGCAAACAGGCGCTGTTCAACGAGGTACTGAAGAAGGCAAACCCGCTGGCGGCGGAAGCCGAGGTTGCCGTGGAAGAGCCGCCGGCGGACCTACCGGAAGTGGACGCCGTGACCGCCGCGGTTGCCGAAATGCCGAAGGCGAAAGCGGTTGTGCAGCCAGCGGCGGCTGAACCCAAACCCAAAGCTAAGCCCAAGACCACGGCCCAAGTTAAAGTCAAGACCAAGGCCCGCAAGTAGACATGCAGCGAGTTTGCCGCCTTCTGGCGCTGCCGGCACTGCTATGGTTCGCCGCATTCGATGCCGGCGCGGTCGAGGTTCATCTCCAGTTCGGCGCGCTGGAGCGCATGCTCTCGAAGCAGGTCTTCACCCAGGACGGCCGCAAATACGTGAAGGGCAGCCAAAAGACGCCCTGCAATTTCGCCTATCTCGAGCATCCGCAATTCCAAGGCAAGGATGGCAAGCTGGTGATCCGCGCGCGCTTCAGCGGCCGTTCGTCGCTCAATATGTTCGGCCAGTGCGTCGGCCTGGGAGACGCGTTCACCGTGGTCATCACAGCCGCGCCCGTTTTTCAGCAGGGCAACGTGGCGCTGGCCGGCCTGACCGCGGCCAGCGAGGGCAAGACCGGGTTCTACATCCGCCGCGTGTGTACGGCGCTTTCCTCCAGCCTGGCGCGCGATTTCCGTTACCCGCTGGCGGCCGAGGCGCAGCGGGCGCTGGAAGATCCCGGCATGCAACCGGACTACCGGCGCGAGCTGCGTAAGTTCCGCGTGCCCGAAATCCGCGTCACCGACGACGCACTGGTGCTGGTGGTGGATTTCGAACTGACCGTGAAGTGAGGGTAGTGTAATGCTCTGGTGCTGGCTCCTTGCGGGATCGGCGGCGCTGCTCGCCCTGGGCTCGCTCCACGGCGAGCGCCGCCGCGCGGCTTACGTTAAGAGTCGCCTGTCGAAGAACGCCGGCACTTTGCCGCCCGCCACGGTCATCGTCCCGGTGAAAGGCGAAGACCAGGGGCTGCGCGAAAACCTGGCGGCGCTGGCGGCGCTCGACTATCCGGACTACGAGCTGATCGTGGCCGCGCAGTCCGCCGCCGATATTCCCGCCGGCGTGCTTCCGCGGCGGGCGAAGGTGGTGCTGGCTCACGGCGGCAGCCCGGAGGCCAGCGAAAAAGTGCAAAACCTCGCGGCCGCCGTGGCAGCCGCGCGGCGATCCAGCACCATCTACGCCTTTGCCGATTCCGACGCGCGCGTCACCGCGGGCTGGCTGCGCGCCCTGGCCGCGCCGCTCGAGGAGCCAGACGTCGGCGCATCCACCGGCTATCGCTGGTTCACGCCCGAACCGGCCGGGCTCTGGAGCCTGCTGCGCGCGGTTTGGGACGGCGCGGCGTTCGGCCTGCTCGGCCCCGGCGACAACCCCTTCGCCTGGGGCGGCGCGATGGCCATTCGCAGGGAAGTGTTCTTCGCCGCCGGCGTTCCGGAATGCTGGAGAACGGCGATCAGCGACGACTACGCGCTTTCGGACGCGGTGCACCGCGCCGGCTTGCGCATTGCCTTTGCTCCCGGCGCGCTGGCGCCCAGCCCGGAGCCGATCACCGCGCGCCGCTTCTTCGCGTGGTCGCGCCGCCAGTTGCTCCTCACCCGCGTCTACAGCCCCGCTCTCTGGCGAGCCGCTTTGGCGGCGCATGTGGTTTACTGCGGCGGAATGGCGGCTGCGCTTGCCTTGTGGGTCCACGGCTCGGCTGCGGCGCCATGGTTGCTCGCTGCCCAACTCTTGCCTGGGATGACGAAAGGACTCCTGCGTGCCCGCCGGGCCCGCGCCGCGCTGTCCTCCCAAGCCGACTGGTTCCGGCGCTGGGGNNTCGATCGAATGGCGCGGCCGGAGATACCGGTTGCAGCGTCGCATTGATCGCCATTCCACCGTTAGTTAGCGCGGCGATTTGATCGGCCCAATTCTGCTATAGGATGAGGCACTGGGGGGGCCTTGCCCATAACTAACAGGTTTGGATGGAATACGTTCGAGCGGGCGGCGTCACCGGTCGTGGTGCATTCGGCGCGGACGGCCGTGGCGGCGGTAGGTTCGGTGCTGGTGGCGCGGCTATTCCGGCTGCCGGAGGCGTACTGGGCGCCGATTACAACCTTGGTCATTACGCAGTCATCGTTGGGTGCGGCGTTCGCAGTTTCCTGGCGGCGCATCGTCGGAACGGCGCTTGGAGCGGTAGTCGGCGCGATTGTAGCGAATCGATTCGGGCCGCAAGTGCTTGTCTTCGGAACTGGCGTGTTCATACTAGGACTGGTCTGCGCCGTGACGCGCTTAGACCGAAGTGCATATCGGTTCGGGGGAGTTACGCTGGCGATTGTGCTGTTGGTGCCGCGGACGGGTCCCGCATGGCAGATCGCCTTTCATCGGTGTGCCGAAGTGTTCATAGGAATTGGAGTGGCGCTGGTGTTGGCGGTGGCGTGGCCGGAGAGGGAACCCACACCATCGGGCAAAATGTGACTGCTTTCTCCATTTCATCGGGGACATCTGGGAAATGTCTCGGACTCGACAAAGATGCGGATACTCCGCCGAGACTCGCCGTTACTCGCGCGTGGCAACCGGTACCAGCGCGCCATCCTGAATGGTGTAATCGTGGCCGCGCCAACGCAGCGTGCGGCGGGTGAAACTGGCGGCCCAGATGCCGAAGGCCACCGCATCCCACAGCGGCACCAGCAGCAGCTTGCGGGCGACTCCCGGCTGCCGCAATCCCCAGGCGGCGATCATCCAGGTCAGCAGCCACCGTAGGCCCAAGTACGTTCCCCAATAGGCCAGCGCCACGGCGGCGGGCGCCAGCGCCAACGCTGCCAGCAACCACGGCACCGCCTGCGTGAACAGCAGCCCGAAGTGTCCCCACGGCCGCATGTGCCGCATCACCACCATCCAGCGCAGGCGCTTATGGAGCAACTCGCCCAGGGAAGCGAAGTCGGCCACGGTTTCCACCGTGTAGGGCAAGAGCTTCACTTCGTACCCCTGCTCGGCGATCAGCCGGCCGACCAGCAGGTCGTCGCCAGGCAGGTTCTCGATGGCGCGGTATCCGCCGAAGTCGGCCAGGCGCTCGCGCGTGGTGGCGATGGTGGGCCCGAGCGCGAACTTGACGCCATCCAACTGCCACGCCACGATGATGCCGGCATAAAAATCCGACAGCATGCCGGTGGAATGCAAACGGTCGGCGAAAGTCTTCTCCTGCGCCGTCACGTAGAAACAGGTGACCGCGCCCACCTTGGAATCGGCCAGGGCCGCCACCACGGTGCGCAGATAATCCGGGCGCACGCGGACGTCGCTGTCGCTGATCACCAGCACCGCGTGCGCGGCTTCGGCAACCAGGCGGTCGAGCTTGGCCACTTTGTCATTGGCGGCATCGCGGCCGGAGCCGAAGAGCACGCGGATCGACCGCTCCGGGAATGCGCGCCGCAGTTCCTCAATCACCGGCAACGCCGGGTCGTCGCGATCGCTCACGCAGAACACCAGTTCGTAATCGGGATAATCCTGGCAGCAGAAGCTGGCGAAGTTCGCGTACGCATCCGGATCGGCGCCGCGAATCGGCTTCAAGTTGCTGACGGCGGGCGTGAAGTCGGAACGGCTCGGCGACCCGCGGCGCGCGGAGCGGAAAAAACGCCACACGCTGAAAATGGCAATCGCATAATAAGCCAGCGGCGCGGCGGCGAGGGCGAGCAATATAATCTCGATAAGATTCATCGGCAACTCGAGGCTATGGGCAGAGTCAAAAGACGCAGCCCAGTAGTACAGGCTATCATCGGGCGTGGTAGCGCGGGTTGCGCGGGCGCCTTCATCACCTGTAATCGCAGACGATCCGGCGGGCGGTTTCGCCAATGCAGGTCCCAAACCGGGGCGGCCCGAACATAATCCGTCGCCCTGCGAATATCTACTGGCGGCCTTAGCGGTAGGCTTCGCGGCGGTTGCGGACGCCGGTGATCTCGATCGTGGTCTCGTCTTTAGGCTCGAAGAACACCCGGTAGTCGCCGCAGCGGAGGCGGAAGCCGGCGAACGGCGGCTTGAGTTTTTTCACGTCGCCGTTGCGGTTAGCCAAGTAGCGATCCACGCAATGGAGAATCTGCTCGGCGGTTTTGCGGTCGATCGCGCGCAAATCGGCGCGGGCTTCGGGTGACCAGATGACCGCGATCCGTTCCGGCGCGGCATCCTCGTTCACTGCTTCAGCCCGAACTCGCGGAGGACCTCTTCGTGCGGAATGCCCTCACCGCGGGCGAGCGATGCGCGGGCGCGGTCCAACGCCGCGGCCGTCTCAGGCGTGATCTCTTCCTCTTCCACTGGAGCCATGGCCAACGAGCGCGCCAGAGGCTCCACCATTACTTCCAGCAGACTCCGCACTGCGTTCAGCTTCGCGGCAGGCAGCAGATCCAGCAACGCGTGGGCTTGCTGGCGTTCTTGATTCAGATTCGGTTCCACGGTCTTCCCTCTTAGCGGTTAGAGTAGCCCTCGCCCACTCCTGTAGCCCACTTCAAAGATACCGCAAACCGGTCCCCGGGTCACCACGCCTTACTTGCTTGTCTTGGCTTCGGTGATGCCGAGGTCGGTCAGCACTTTGGGGTTAGCCTCATCCATCGCCAGCAGGTTGTGGCAGGCATTGCAATCTTGCGTAATGCTCTGGCCATTCTGCGCGTTGTGGCTGCCGTCGTGGCAGCGGAAGCAACCGGGGAAATCGGTGTGGCCGATATTGACCGGATACTTACCCCAGGTGATTTTCATATCGGGGAAGATATTGCGATCGTAAATGGCCAGCACTTGTTTGGCGGAAGCGGTAACTTCGGACTGCCGGGTAGACCATACGGCCGGGTAACTCTGCTGGTAATACTGTGCGAAGGCCGCGAGTATCTGACGGGCGGCTTCGTCGCGGCTCTTATAGTTCAGCTTCAGGATTTCGAGCGCCTTCTTGCGCGCGAAAGGCAACGCGGGCGATACCAGTCCGGCAGCCATAGCTTTATCGAGCGCGCGCTCCGGCAGGTCGAAAGAGTGCGAGGGACGGTCGTGACAGTCGATGCAATCCATTTCGCGTATGGCGAGCCCGGCACCGTCCGGTTTGGCGCCTGCGGCCGCGTAGACAGTCTTGCGGCCGTTATCGTCATACTCCACCCAGGGGATGGTCTGGCGCGCCTCGTCGGAGTGACCGTAGCGGATGCGGATGCCCAGCCCCAGGTGCGTGCCGTGGATGCCGATACCGTGGTTGCCTCCGCCGATCTTCATCAGCAGCACGTCTTTGGTGGCGGTGTTGTTCTCGTCTTCGGCAAAGTGATTGATTACGTCGATGCGGTCTGTCGAGTACTTCTGCGGCCAGTGGCACTGTTCGCAGGTCTCGCGCGCGGGACGCAGGTTATGCACGGGAACCGGAATCGGCCGCGGATACGCGTTGAAAGTCACGGCGAAAACCTGGCCCAAGCCGGAGAGCTTGCTTTGCACGAACCAGGAAGCGCCGGGCCCGATGTGGCACTTGACGCACTCGACTTTGGAGTGCGGCGAGTCCTGATACGCGGTGTACTCGGGCTGCATCACGGTGTGGCAGGTCTCGCCGCAGAAGGTGACCGAATCCATGTAGTTGATGGCGCCGTAGCTGAGCTGGCTGGCGATGGCGATGTTAGCGCCGGTGGTGATGAGGATGAAGTAGACCAGCTTGCGCAGCTCCGGGTTGCGCCACTCGGGACGGGGGAAATCCGGCGGATAGATGCCGGTGTGCCTTTCCCGTTTCCGCTTGATCCACATGCCGAGAGGGATGAGGAACAGGCCGGCGAAGAACGGGCCCGGCAACAACAGAAAGGCCAGAATACCCATGTACGGGTTTGTCTCCTGGCCGCGCAGCGTGGTGGGCAGCAGGAAAAGCCAGAACACGGTGGCGGTGGTGACCAGAATCACGCCGGTCAGGCTGATCCAGTTACTCGACAAATGAATGAGCGGGGACAGCCAGCCGCCGAGCCGGCGGTTCGGTTGGTTAGGCGTCATGGCGGATGATCAGTCTCCTGGAATTTCCTGCTCATGCGCGGCTTGCTCGTGCGAGTCTGCCGCCTTGCGAGGATCGTCCTTCTTCACAATATAGCCTGTCAGAAATGCGGTGTTGAGAGGATAGACGTCGGGATCGAAGATGATGGAATAGAAGTGCCACACCACGATCGCCAGCGCGGCCAGCACAGCTTCGTAGAAGTGAATCGAGGTCGCCACATCCAGCCAGAGCTTGGGAAGCAGACGCATGACCAGCGAGTTGGCCCACAGCATGACGCCGCTCGCGGTCATGATGACGGCTCCCCAGATCACCGCCCAGTACTCGGCCTTTTCGATATAGCTATGCGATGACCGCGGCGGCGGCGCGTCTCCCAGGCCCAGGTTGTAGGCGAAGTTGCTGCTGGCTTCGCGCGCGTCGCGGACCTTGGGGATCATTTCCTTCCAGTGATCGCGCAGTTTCCGGCTGACGATGAGCGACACCAGGTGAGTCAGGCTGACGGCGATGAAAACCGAAGCTGCCACGCGATGGATGAGGCTCCGCGTGTTGTGCTGCTCCGCCAGCAGAACCAGCGGCCGCGCCCACCATTGGTCCGGGTATTTGAGCGCGAAGCCGGTCCATACCAGGGTCATAAACGAAAGTGCGAGCAACGCATGCTGCACGCGTTCGAACGGCAGCATGCGAAGTCCGGCGGGAGCGCGCCTCGCGAACTGGGGTGCGCCCGCGTGGAACCGAGCGCGCACCAGTTTGCGGATCCAATCGCCGCCATTGTGCAGCAGCATCAGGCCGATGGTCACCGGGATCAGCAGCAGGTAGAACTGGCGGATGAAAGCCAGCACCGGCGGTTCGCTGGCGCCGTTCGCCACGTGCACCTGGCCGATGGCGAATCGCTGCCCGGCGCCGGGGTGGCATTGGCCGCAAGTCTTGGGCAGGTTCTTCGGGTTGATGGTGGAATTCGGGTCGGAGGAAGCCAGGATATTGTGGATGCCGTGGCAACTGGCGCAGTTGGCCACGGTCTGCACGCCTTCCTTGGCGGCCAGCCCGTGGTAGGAAGCGTCGAAGCTCACCAGCCGGTCCGAAGGCATGCCAAACTTGCGGCTGAGCCGGACGTCGCCGTGGCAACTGCCGCACGTCTCGCGGATGTTGGCGGCGTTCACGGGCGATGCGGCGTTGCTCGGTTTGATGATCTTGTGCTCGCCGTGGCAATCGGTGCAGAGCGGGGCCTGCATGACGCCCTTGGCCAGGGCTTGGCCGTGAACGCTGGCGCGGTATTGTTCGGCCACGGCGGCGTGGCACATGCCGCAAGTATCGGGCACCGCCATCCGGAAGGCTTGCGAACTGGGCGGGAGCAGCTCATGCGCGCTGCCGTGGCAAAGGCCGCAGTCGGGCGCGGACTCGTTGCCATGCTGGCGCGCTTGGCCGTGGACGCCGCTTTCGTAGTCGCCGGCTTGGTCGGCATGGCAAGCGCCGCACTGCGGCTTGGGAATGCCCGCCTTGTGCGGATACTCGCCGTGCGACTCGTGACAGGAGTCACAAGCCAGTCCCGCGTGCGCGCTCTTGGCCAGCTTCTGCGCCTGGTCGTGACAACCGGCGCAGTCGAGCTTGGGAGCCGCCGCCCAACAACCGCCGGCAGCCCAGAAACCTAAAGCCAGCAGGGCAATTCCCGGCTTAGCGCCAACCCGAGGAATCGCCCGCCGCATTCCGCCGTTAGACCCCCGACACCCAGCTTTGATACACGTAAATGCCGACCAGAACAATGCCGAATACTGCCGTGATCACGGTCAGCGTCTTTCCCCACTTGTCGATCTGGTCGAGTTTCTGGGCGACGGTCACTTGCTGAGATGTGACCGATCCGGCCGCATCGCTGATATGAATCATGTCGTCTTCGCCCGCCGCTACAACTCTGCGGTAGACAATCAAGCTGATCACTGCCAAGGCCAGCACAGCCCAAAGCACTACAAACGGAACATAGGGACTCATGGATACCTCCTCGTCGTCTGCGTTGTGGAATTGGTAAAGATGGGGCGCTCCCCGAACGGCGCGCCCGACTTTTTATATGCCGGTATAATTGCGCTCATGCTGCTGGAGCCTCTGCCAACCCGGTTCCGGATATTGCAATCCCATTCTAACCGAACCCGCAACACGCCAGAGGAATCCTTCCGCGGACTTATTGGGCAATGCACGCAATAGTCCAAGACGTCACCGGATCTAAGTTATTGAATTTTGCAACGTCTGCCGGCAGAATGGCTGTGATGTGGGGCTATTGGCGCAGAATCTTCCTCTGAAATGGGGGAAATTCCGCTCGAAATATCGGATTTGTTGAGATTTGCAACACGCAGTGCAGCGGCCATGATGGCCAGTAACACAGTACTCATAGGATCTTCCTGGGAAAGCACCGAAACCAGGCCGGCATCCCAGGCTTGGGCCAGCAGTTGCGGATCCTGGCGGGTAATCAGCACGATCCGCTCGGGATGACACAGGGGGAGGCGCAGATGTTCGAAGGCGGCCTCGTCGAGAACCAGAACGCAATCCTGAGCAGGATCCGGCCTGGCAACCGATTCGACGCGCCATGCGCAACTGCGGCACAGTGCTTCGCGAAGGGCGCCTAGGTAAGCGCCGTCGGCGAGCGCGAGCTGAACTGTGTGCAACACGGCGGACTCTACGCCTCCACCCGCCACGGGCTACTTCTTTTCCTGATAGCCGTCCAGGCTCTTGTGCTCGTGATAATACTTGCCGGGAGCGGTCAGATTCTTGTTCATTTCGTCTTTATCGGCGGACACCTTGACATGGCAATATACGCATTGCTTCTTGGTGGCCTTCATATATTCCTGTTTGCCGAACGATGCCGACGTCGACACCAGGAAACCGCCCAGCAGAATGGCAGCGGGCACGATGACTTTCAAATGGGACATGACGCCTCCGCGGAGCAAGTTTGCAATTGCATCACCACCGCCAAATCCCTGTTTTCCGATGGTGTTAGCGTCCAGCAGCAGTGGCAGGCGGGGCAATTCCCCCGTTTGACAGGCTGGCGGTTGGGCGTAGTGCCCCAACCGGCCTGCTATACTGAGGTCAAACCGTAACATAATGTCGAAGCTCACACCTGCATGGCAGAGGGTTGGCGTCCTGGAGTCGGTTTTTGACCAGCTTTCGGACGCTCTCGTCCTTTATGACCCGGAGTTCCGTGTGACGGGGGTCAACCGGGCGGCAGAGAAGTTGTTTGGCGCCTCCGCCGAGGAGATGCTAGGCAAACGCTGCGAGGAGATCTTCAAGTGCCCGGTTTGCGAGCCGGGCTGCGGGGTGCTGGTGGGTTTGAACCAGGCGCCCAACGCGCCATCCTGCACGGTGCGCCTGCACACCGGTAACGGCATGGAACGCTTGGTGGTGATGCACACCACGCAGATGTTCGACGAGCATGCCAAACTCGCCGGGGTGGTGGCCACCATTAAGGACATCACCGACGAGGCAGCGCCGCAGCGGCGCGAGGTGATCGCCGAATCCGGGCCGATGCGCGAAGTGGTGAATTTCGTACGCCGCGTGGCAGCCAGCGAAGCTACCACCATCCTGCTCGATGGGGAAAACGGAACCGGCAAGGACCTGATCGCCAAGACGCTCCATTATCAGAGTCTGCGCCAGGCCGAGCCGTTCATCGCGATCAACTGCGCGGCGATTCCGGATTCGCTGCTGGAAAGCGAACTGTTCGGTTACGAAAAAGGCGCCTTCACCGACGCGCGGGCGCAGAAACGCGGCATCTTCGAGCTGGCCGACAGGGGGACCCTGTTCCTGGACGAGATCGGCGAGATTCCCATGATGCTGCAGGCCAAACTGTTGCGCGTGCTGGAGGAGCAGACCTTTCGGCGCCTGGGCGGGCTGAAGGACATCAACCTGGATTTGCGGGTGGTGGCGGCCACCAACAAGAACCTGCGCGAGGCCGTCAAGGAAGGCGCTTTCCGGCAGGACCTGTACTTCCGCCTCAACGTGATCCAGATTTCCATCCCGCCGCTGCGCGAGCGCCTGGACGACATTCTGCCGCTGGCACGCTTCTTCATCGACCACTACAACCACAAATTCAAGCGCAGCATCGAGGGGGTAAGCGACGCCGCCGCGAAGCTGCTGCTGTCTCACGACTGGCCGGGCAACGTGCGCGAATTGCGCAATGCGATCGAACGCGCCATGATTCTCGAAGAATCGGCCCTGATCACGGCGCCGAGCCTGCCCATCAGCGTGGCCCACTCCGAACAGGGAACGGCGTTGCCGGCCGCGCCCGCCATCGAGACGGTCAGCGACGGTCTCTCGCTCGAAGATAACGAGCGCAGCCTGTTGGCCCGCGCGCTCGAAAAAACCAACGGCAACCAGACCCAGGCCGCTCGGCTGTTGCGCGTCACCCGGGACACGCTCCGCTACAAGATGAAGAAGTTCAATCTGCGCTGACGCGAGGCAGGACAGACGATCGGGTTTTGTCGTCCATCAAAGTGTTGTCCTTTAGGGTCGTGGGCTACGTTGAAATACGCCAGACGCGGAAGATTCCAGCTAATCCCAACAGGCCGGCAATTAGCACCATGGCCGCGACGATGGAGATCGTCAATGAGCGAAACCTCGTTAGGGCTTGCCATTTGGGCTTGAATACCAACAATGACAGCCCTAGCGCGATTAAATAGTGTGGCGCTCCAAAATGCCCGTGCATCATCGAATCTTATCGCGAGGCTCGACAGACCACAAAAAGCGATGGTCTGTCCTACCTAGTGTCTGGTCACGCCCAGGTGTGTGCGTATGCGCACGGGTTCTCGCGATACGCAGCCGTGCTAATTTGGTCGTTTCAGGAGAATGGGCCGGGCATGCCCGGCCCCTACGGGCGCGTGGACGCGCATGGGAGCCGCAACATCGAGGAAAAAGAATCATAGCCGCGGATGAACACGGATGAACACGGATCGAAAAGAGAATCTTATCTGTGTTCATCCGTGTTTATCCGTGGCTCGAAGTCTGTTTTTCCCGAACGGAGGGCAGCAATGAAGCCACATCGAGTTTTGATTTTGGGTTTGCTGGCGGCGATGCTGGCGGCGGCGCAATCGGGGCGCCCGCCGCGAGTGGCGCTGGTGAACATTCAGGACGCGATGCTGGCCACCACCGACGGCCAGAACGCAGCCAAGACGCTGGACGCCGAATTCGGGCCGCGCAAGGCGGCGCTCGATGAGGACCAGAAGGCCATCGCACAGAAACAGAACCGGCTGGACCAGGGAAAACTGAGCGACGAGGATCGCAAGAAACTTCAAAAGGAAGTCGACGACGCTACCATCGTGCTCAACGCCAAGATCGACCAGGCCGATGCCGATCTCGACAAGGCACAGAAGAAGACGCTGGCCGAACTGGGCAAGAAGATGGTAGCTGTGATCGTGGAGTTCGCAACCAGCACGGGCTACGCGATGGTGTTCGATACCAGCACATCGCAGGCGCCGCTGCTCTATGCCGAGAACGCGACGGATATTACCAGCGAAGTGATCGCCGCTTACGAAACCCGGCACAAGAGCGCGGAGCGCTGAGGCGTGGGCGTGCGGTTGACAGGCGGAAGCGCCTGTCCCACTTTGCGCGCAGGTGGGGCAGGCGCTTTCGCCTGCCAACATGTTTTTTCAAGGCTACTGCTGCTGCTGGTTATGGCGGGCACGCTGGCCGCGCAGAGCATCGACATCTACTCGGAGTTGTCGCGGGTCGATCCGTTCGGCGAAATCGTACCGGCCGACCGCGGCGGCGCACCGCGCGAAATTCTCTCGCCGGCGGTGGCGCGCAACGCGTGGGCTTCGTTCCATGTGGTGATCTCAGCCCCGCCCAAGACCACCTACCTGTTGTATGTGGTGACCAATCCGCTGAACGCGTGCCGCGTGGCGCTGTACAAAGAACATTTCGAGAAGACGCTGGCGGGATGGGTGCCCGACCGGCTCACCGAACTGACGCGGCTGCCCGATTTCGGCGTGATACCCGATCCGGCCGATGGCGTCGACGGCCAGACCACGCGCGCTTACCTGCTGGACCTTTGGATACCGCCCAACGCGGAGATCGCGCGGTTCCGGCTGGAGGTGCAGTTGAAAGTCGGCTACTGGGTGGTGCGGCCGATGGAGGTGCGGGTGATTGCGCCGCGCGTTCCCGATCTTCGTGTGGCGACCGAACCGGTGCCGCTGCCGCCGGTTTCGAGCGGGGCGGATGCGGCGGCGCTGGACGCGCTGGGCGATGACAAGGGACGCACCTACCCGCCGCCCGAAACCGTGCGCGCCATCATCCGCCGCAACGCGATACAGGATATGGCGCTGGCGAGCCGATTGGATGCGGCAGTCGCTGGCCCGGAGGCGCTGCGCCAGCGTTGGGAGATTCTAAAGTCGGCCAGCGGCGATAGCTTGATTCCACTACCAACCGGCGCCGAGCGGTACCTGCGGTTGAGAGACTGGATTTATGGCGAAGCGCAGCGGAAGGTAGGGGAGAATTAGTAGCGGGGAGAAAGTCGTCAACCGATCAGATCGAGGAGGGCAGCCGAAGCGCATCGGAGCCGCGACCGTCAGGGAGCGGTTTCTCAACTCAACTCAACTCAATAGTCCAAAGGAATGCGCCACTAGTCCGCCACCGCCTTACTGTCGATTAAGGCGCGGATAGCGGCGATGCAGTCTGGCAGAGGTTTGACGCCCTGGTCGCCATGTTTGCGCTGGCGGACGGCCACGCAGCCGTTCTGCTGTTCGCGGTCGCCGACCACCAGCATGTAGGGGATCTTTTGCATCTGCGCGTCGCGGATTTTGAGGTTCACCTTTTCGCTGCGCTCGTCCACCGTGGCGCGAATGCCGGCATCGTCAAGCTGCTTGCGAATGGCGCGGGCGTATTCGGTCTGTCGGTCGGTGATGGGCAGCACGATGGCCTGCACGGGCGACAGCCAGACAGGAAACGCGCCGGCGTAGTGCTCGATGAGGATGCCGAAAAAGCGTTCGATGGAGCCATACAGCGCGCGGTGCACCATCAGCGGTTGATGCGCCTTGCCGTCTTCGCCGATGTATTCGAGCTCGAAGCGGCGCGGGAGAGTGAAATCGAACTGCACGGTGGAGAGCTGCCATGGGCGGCCGATGGCATCCACCAGCTTGACGTCGATCTTCGGCCCGTAGAACGCGGCTTCGTCGGGCATCACTTTCACTTTGATGTTGAGACGCTCGGTGGCGTGCTGGAGCGCGTTTTCGGCGACCTTCCACTGCTCGGGCGCGCCGTCGTATTTGCCGCTCAAGCCGTTGTCCCAGGTGGAAAGCTCGGCTTCATATTTGTCGAAGCCGAAAGTGGTGAGCGTATCGACGGCGAACTGGAGGCAGTTCACGATCTCGTCTTCGATCTGCTCGGGCGTGCAGAAGATGTGCGCGTCGTCCTGCGTGAAGCCGCGCACGCGGAACAAGCCGTTGAGCACGCCGGAGCGCTCATAGCGGTAGACCGTGCCCAACTCGCCCAGGCGCACCGGCAGATCGCGGTAGCTGTGCTGCTTATCCTTATAAATCAGGATGTGGAAGGGGCAGTTCATCGGCTTGAGCTGGTATTCGGCGTCGTCCAGCTCCATGCGCGTGAACATGTTGGCGGCGTAAAAATTGGCGTGGCCGGAGGTCTTCCAGAGATCGAAGCGCGCCACGTGCGGCGTGTACACCAGCGAGTAGCCGCGCCTCAGATATTGGTCGCGCATCCAGTCTTCGAGCTGCTTGCGGATGATGCCGCCCTTGGGATGGAAGAAGATAAGTCCCGGCCCGGCCAGCTCCTGAATGCTGAACAGGTCGAGATCCTTGCCGAGCTTGCGATGGTCGCGCTTCTTGGCTTCTTCGATCTGCTTGAGATGCGCGTCGAGCTCTTTGGGAGTGAAAAAAGCGGTGCCGTAAATGCGCTGTAACTGCTTATTCTTCTCACTGCCCTTCCAGTAAGCGCCGGCGATGGAGAGCAGCCTGAAGGCCTTGATCTTCGAAGTGTCCGGCAGGTGCGGGCCGCGGCAGAAATCGATGAAATGCGGTCCCAGCGTGTATTCGCTGAAGATCTCGTCGGCCTTTTCATCAATCAGTTCGCACTTCATCCAGGCGTCGGCGTATTTCTTCAGGCCGTCTTCCTTGCGAGTGTAGACGCGCTCATAGGGAAGCTTGCGCGCCTGGATCTCCCACATCTTCTTTTCGATTTTCTCGAGGTCGTCGGGGGTGAACGGAACGGCGCGGTCGAAGTCGTAATAGAAACCGTTGTCGATGGGCGGCCCGATGCCGAGCTTGGTCTCGGGGTACAGTTCAAGCACGGCTGCCGCCAGCAGGTGCGCGGTGGAATGGCGGTAGATGTATAGCGACTCTGGGTCCTTGGCGGTCAGGATCTGGACGCTGGCGTCCTTGTCGATGGGCCGATTGAGGTCGACCAACTCGCCGTCGACCTTGGCGGCGATGGCGGCGTCGGCCAGGCGCGGGCTAATGGACTGGGCGACATCGATGGGGCGCGTCCCGGCTTCGACCGGCTTCTGGCTGCCGTCGGGCAGGGTGATGACAATGCTGCTCATAGGGAAATTTCAGCGTAGCACGGGGAGCGCAGGGTAGACGAAACCGTTGGCAGGCGGAAGCGCCCGCCCCACTTGCAGCGGGCGTGGCTCACAAAGAACCGGCGGCAGAGACCGCCGGCGTTACGAAGAGGATCGAGCGCCGTGGGCCGTAGCGCCGGCGATCCTGTCGCCGGTGGCGTTACCGTTCGTGCACGTCTTCCAGGTAGGTGTAGCCGTGCAGGCCTTCTTCATAGAACTTGAGGAGGGCGCCGGTTTCTTCGTAGGTGAGGCGGCCTTCGCGCAAGGCGGATTCCGCGTCGCGGCGGAGCTTCGCCACCAGGTGCTCAGATGAGAACTGCACGTAGTTGAGCACTTCGCGCACGGTATCACCCTTGATGACGGAATCGAGGATCACCTCGCCGGTCGGTCCCAGGCGTACGTGAACCGCGTTGGTGTCGCCGAACAAGTTGTGCAGGTCGCCCAAGATTTCCTGGTAGGCGCCGAGCAGGAAAGTACCCAGGTAATAATCGCCGCCGGTGAAGGGGTGCAGCAGGAGCGTGCGCTTCACGTCGCGGCGGTCGATGAAGGCATCCACTTTGCCGTCGGAATCGCAGGTGATGTCGCCCAGCACGGCGGGGCGGCTGGGCTGCTCCTCCAGGCGATGGATCGGCATGATGGGGAAGAGCTGCTTGATGGCCCAACTGTCGGGCATGCTCTGGAAAAGGGAAAAATTGCAGAAGTAGGTGTCGGAGAGCATGGCGTCGATGCCCTCCAGCTCTTCGGGGAAATAGTCGAGCTCGCCGGCCAGCTTCTGGATCTTGCGCGTGATCGCCCAGTAGAGGTTCTCGGCGACGCAGCGCTGTTCGAGCGTAAGATAGCCGAGGCTGAACAGGTTGAGCGCCTGGTCGAGGGCCTGCTGCGCGTCGTGATAGCTTTCGAGCAGATTCTTGGCGGTGAGTCCGCGGTAGGTCTCCTGCAAGTCGATGAGTGGCTGTTCGGCGTCGGCGGGCGGCTCGGCGGGAGTGTCGCTATCGCCCATGCCGGAGACGCCCAGCACGTTGAAGACGAGCACACTGTGATAGGCGGCGATGGCGCGGCCGCTTTCGGTGATGATGGTGGGGTGCGGCACGTCGCTTTCGTCGCACACGCTCTGCGCGTGATAGACGATGTCGTTGGCGTATTCCTGGAGGGTATAGTTGACGCTGGATTCGAAATCGGTCTGCGAGCCATCGTAATCGATGCCAAGGCCGCCGCCCACGTCGAGGTACTTGAGGCCCGCGCCGGCGCGATACAGGTCCACGTAAACGCGCACCGCTTCGTTGACGGCTCCCTTGATCTGGCGGATGTTTGTGATCTGGCTGCCGAGATGGAAGTGGAGCAGGTTGAGGCAATCGGCCATGCCGAGATCCTTCAACTCCTGCAGGGCACGCACGGCCTCGGTGGCGGAGAGACCGAACTTGGAGCGGTAGCCGCCCGACGATTTCCAGCGGCCGGAGCCGCGGCTGGCCAGCTTGACCCGCAGCCCGATTCTGGGCCGCACGCCGACCCGCGCTGCGTATTTCAGGATCAGGTGTAATTCGGTATATTTTTCGACCACCGGGATGATCTGGCGGCCCACCTTTTGCGCCAGCATCGCGAGTTCGATGTACTCGTCGTCCTTGAAGCCGTTGCAGATGATGGGGGTGTCGTTATCGGCCAGCGCCATCACGGCGATCAACTCTGGTTTCGAGCCGGCCTCCAGACCGAAGCGGAAGGGCTTGCCGAATTCGATGACTTCTTCGACCACCTGCCGCTGCTGGTTTACCTTGATCGGATAAACGCAGCAATACTCGCCCTGGTAATGATGTTCGGCGATGGCGGTTTGAAAGGCCGTGTGCAGCTCGCCGAGGCGATGCTTGAGGATGTCGGCGAAGCGGACCAGGATGGGCAGATCGATGCCGCGCAGCACCAGCGTGTCGATCAATTCCTTGAGGTCGATCGAGCGCGCCGGGTCCTTTTCCGGGTGCACCAGTACGTGGCCGTTGTCGCCGACCGAAAAGTAGCCCTTGCCCCAGCTCGCCACGTCATAAAAGTCGCTGGCGACCTGCGGCGTCCATCGTTCAGTGGGCTCGACCACGACGGAGCCCTTACGGCCATTTCTATCCAACTGGGGAATCTCTCCTTGAACCACCAGTGTCCTTCGAAAGCCAGCGGCGTGGCAAGAAAAAACTGCATGGTCATGAGGAATGGCAGTAAGATTGTTGCGATGTGGTCACAGAGTAGTATCCGTTGGGCACAGGGGAGCCCGAAGCGTCCGTCAGGCAGCCTGCGGTTTCCTCGCCGACTGGCGGCGCACCAGCCAGCGTAGCAAGTGCACACGTAGGGACCATACGGAACGGTGCGGCGCAGGCATGCCAGCCTTCCGCTCGGCCTTGTCAAAGGCATCTTCCAGGAGCGCGTCATGCAGGGGTTCGATCAGCAGCTTCCACCGCGTCCACGTCGCAAAATCGGTGTCGACGTCGATCGTGTGCCGCAAAATCGACTGCTCGCAGCGCGCCAGAACCTCGAAATAGTGGCGCCCCCGAAAGGTACGGAGCCGTCCTGCCATTGGCCCAAACTCGAACTCGACCCGGCGGCCCGGTACATACTCGGAGACCTCGTATCTGATGAGGCCATGGCCGCCGCGGGAACCGGGCGCGAGCCCGCGATCCAGAACCATGGGCGGCCATTTTTCGCGCGGCCAGAGCAGATCGTCGGCGCTCGCAAGCGAGTCGAGGATGCGCCCGGCTGTCTCGGTCGGAACAGGTAGGCGGCGTTCGTGAACGTTGAGGACGGCCCTCCACCAGCGAAATATCAGGAGCTTGCTCATTGCGCTCTCTTTTCCTAAGCTCCCAATTGTAGCTGCCGGGCACCATCCATCGCCGGCTTGGCTCATCGGCAGATGCGTGGCAAGAAAAAACTGCATGGTCATGAGGAATGGCAGTAAGATTGTTGCGATGTGGTCACAGAGTAGTATCCGTTGGGCACACGCCGCGCTGCTGTTTGGCGTGTGCGGCGCGGTATCCTCCCAGTTGATCAATCTGGACGGCTGGAGCACTTGGGGCTTCTACCTGCTCCCGATTCCATTCGGCATTCTTGCCGCTTGGCTCTGCGTGGAAAGCATCGTCCCCGGCATCGCGCTGGTCATTCTCGACGCCGCAGTCTGGCAACTGGCTTACCGGATGGCGCACTGGTTGGCCACGGACGGGCCCACCGTGCAAAGGATCGCCGCGATGTACCTGGCGGGCCTGGTGGGCGGCTTGGGAGTGAGCCTGGCGACCGCACTGTGCCAGCGCCGGGTGCCCCCGATGCGCAGCGTGGGAATGGGCGCGCTGGCCGGCGGTGTCTGCGGCCTGCCTTTTGCCTGGTGGGTGATTGCCGGAGACCATGTGCCGCTCCCCGAATGGGCGTTCATTACGTTGTGCTTTGCGATCTGGCAGGCGGCGGTGGGGGTTTGCCTGTGGCGGGGCTTTGGAGCGGGACGCGAGACAACGCCGCAGGCCGGCCGATAGGCACCCACGGACGGAGGGTCAACCGGCCTGACTGGTAACCCGCGCCCGCAGCCCGATCAGCGCAAGCCCGGCGCAGACCAGTACCCAGACGCCCGGCTCCGGGGTGGTGACTTCCGCGGCTCCGACAAGGGATGTGGTCGATCCACCGGCGTCTTCGGCCTGGACCGTCACGGAGTACGACCCGGGCAAGCCGTAGGCGTGTGAGCCCGAAACCAGGAATACGCCCGAGGAAGCGGTCACCGTTCCGCTGCTGGTCGGGGTCCCATCGCCCCAGTTTATGGTCGAGCTGAAATCGGCAACTGTGCCGGAGGGATTCGAGTCCTGGAAGCTGCCCACTTCGCCGTTGAAGACCACGCCCGCCGCCACGGAGAAATCGACCCCGGTTCCGTCGATGAGAGGGGCATCGGCAACGGTGACATTGTCGCTGACGTTCGCGCTTGCGCCCGAGTCCGAGACGATGGAAATTCCCGCCAT
The DNA here is from genome assembly GCA_003142185.1 of Bryobacterales bacterium. Lineage (GTDB taxonomy): Bacteria > Acidobacteriota > Terriglobia > Bryobacterales > Bryobacteraceae > Bog-375. The sequence continues at coordinate 6,836 of PLOR01000057.1, read as the reverse complement.
ATAACTGCCTTCCTCAACATAGGTGTGAGAGCCCGACAGGCTGAACTCGCCCGGAGCGCCTGTGGACGCGACTGAAGCCATCGTTTCGGTTCCATCGCCCCAGTTCACGGTGGCGCTGAAATCCGATACCAGCAAGCTGGTGTTCGAATCCGTGAAAGCGCCGAGCGCCAGGTTCGTCCCGGCCGTTCCCTCCGTCAGCGAAAGACTCGCGGACGTGGGCGTGATGGTGGCCGCGACCGCCGGCACGCCGCTCGCCAGACCAAGGCAGATTACCGCTGCCGGGAGCAGCCAGTGTAGGAGTCGCAAGTGGTTCATCCTCGGGATTCTAGCCCGCAGCACGCTCGCGGGCAAGCGTTTGGCGGGGCAGCCGGTCCCGGTCGTACTAGGTCAACAGGGCGGTGAATCATCTCATCGAACTGCCAGCCCAATTTGACAGCAGCCTGAAGCCGTTCGGGCCGCCGCCGCATCCATTCAATGTCGAATCTTGACTATAAAGTACAGATTGGCTAATCTGGTTATAGTCCAATAGCTTAGGAGTTTGCGCCGGTGAGCGAATCGACCAACACCATCGAAACGATTGCGAATCAGGAATATAAGTGGGGGTTCGTCAGCGACATCGAGGCCGACGCCATCCCGCGCGGGCTGAGCGAAGACGTGGTTCGCCTGATTTCGGCCAAGAAGCACGAGCCGGAGTGGCTGCTGGAATGGCGATTGAAAGCCTATCGGCACTGGTTGACCATGACCGAGCCGACCTGGGCCAACGTACACTACCCGAAGATCGACTACCAGGACATCATTTATTACGCCGCGCCGAAGAGCCGGAAGAATGCGCCCAAGAGCCTGGACGAAGTGGACCCGGAGCTGCTTCGCACCTACGAGAAGCTGGGGATTCCGCTGCAGGAGCGGGAAATCCTGTCGGGCGTAGCGGTGGACGCGGTGTTCGACAGCGTGTCGGTGGCCACCACCTTCAAGGAAAAGCTGAAGGCGATGGGCGTCATCTTCGGCTCATTTTCGGAGGCCGTGCAGGAGTATCCGGAGCTGGTGCGGCAGTACCTGGGCACAGTGGTGCCGTCGTCGGACAACTTTTTCGCGGCGCTGAATTCGGCGGTGTTCAGCGACGGCTCGTTCTGCTACGTGCCGAAGGGCGTGCGCTGCCCGATGGAGCTGTCGACTTACTTCCGCATCAACGCCAAGGACACCGGGCAATTCGAGCGCACGCTGATCATCGCGGACGAAGGCGCTTATGTGAGTTACCTGGAAGGCTGCACCGCGCCGATGCGCGACACCAACCAGTTGCATGCGGCGGTGGTGGAACTGGTGGCGCTGGATCGCGCGCAGATCAAGTATTCGACGGTGCAGAACTGGTATCCGGGCGACAAAAACGGCAAGGGCGGAATCTACAATTTCGTCACCAAGCGCGGGGCGTGTCGCGGCGTGAATTCGAAGATTTCGTGGACGCAGGTGGAGACCGGATCGGCGATCACCTGGAAGTATCCGAGCTGCCTCTTGATCGGCGACCACTCGGTGGGCGAGTTTTACTCGGTGGCGCTGACCAACAACTATCAGCAGGCTGACACCGGCACCAAGATGATTCACATCGGCAAGAACACCACTTCGACGATTGTGTCGAAGGGAATTTCGGCCGGCCACGGGCAGAACACCTATCGCGGCGGAGTCAAAATTCTGAAGAACGCGACCGGCGCGCGCAACTATTCGCAGTGCGATTCGCTGTTGCTGGGCGACCAGTGCGGCGCGCACACGTTCCCGTACCTGGAAGTGAAGAACACGTCGTCGCAACTGGAGCACGAGGCTTCGACGTCGAAGATCGGCGAGGACCAGATTTTCTATTGCCGGCAACGCGGGATCTCGAGCGAAGATGCGGTCTCGATGATCGTACACGGGTTCTGCAAGGAAGTGTTCCGCGAGCTGCCGATGGAGTTCGCCGTGGAGGCGCAGAAGCTGCTCGGCGTGAGTTTGGAAGGAAGCGTAGGGTAGGTGAACCTGAAAGAATGATGGCCACAGATAAACACAGATGGACACGGATAAGAGAACAAGAGTCTTATCGGCGTTCATCTGTGTTTATCTGTGGCTCGAAATGAATTCTTCACGGATTCTGGACGAGGACTGAATGGCATTGTTAGAGATCAAAGACCTGCACGCCACAGTTGGCGACCGGGAGATTCTGAAGGGCATCGACCTCACCGTCGAAGCCGGCGAAGTGCACGCCATCATGGGGCCGAACGGCTCCGGCAAGAGCACGCTGGCGCAGGTGCTGGCGGGGCGCGAACTGTACCACGTGACCGGCGGCCAGGTGACGTACGATGGCAAGGACCTGCTGGCGCTTTCACCAGAGGATCGCGCGCGCGAGGGCATTTTCCTGGCGTTTCAGTACCCGGTGGAAATTCCCGGCGTCAGCAACATGTATTTCCTGAAAGCTGCGCTGAATACGATTCGCAAACATCGCAACCTGCCGGAGCTGGATGCGATGGATTTTCTCGAGCGGATCCGCGAGAAGATGACGGCCATGAACATGGATCAGACGCTGCTGAACCGGCCGGTGAACGCGGGCTTTTCGGGCGGCGAAAAGAAGCGCAACGAGATTTTTCAAATGGCCGTGCTGGAGCCGCGGCTGGCGATTCTGGACGAGACGGATTCGGGACTCGACATTGACGCGCTCAAGCTGGTGGCGGCGGGCGTGAATGCGATGCGCAGCGCTGAGCGCGCCATGATCGTGGTGACGCATTACCAGCGCCTGCTGAGCGAGATCGTTCCGGACTACGTGCACGTGCTGGCCGACGGGCGGATTGTCAAATCGGGCGGCAAGGAGCTGGCGCTGGAGCTGGAAGCAGGCGGCTACGCGGCGCTGGGAATCCAGGAAGAAGCCGAGGCGGTGGGCAAAGCATGACGGCGGTGGCGGAACAGATCGGCAATTGGCTGGAGCAGTTCACCCAGCAGGAACCGGCGGAGCCGTGGCTGCAGAAACTGCGCGACAGCGCCTTCGCGCGTTTCACCGAGCTGGGGTTTCCAACCACGCGCGACGAAGAGTGGCGATACACTAATGTGGCGCCGATCGCGCGCGCGAACTTTGTGGGGCAGGCCCCCGGCCTGCCCAGCAACGTGCCAGTCGCCAGCCTGCCCGAAATCGACCGGGAACACCTTGGCAGATACGCCCCCCAGAACGCCTTTGTCGCGCTCAACACGGCGTTCCTGAGAGACATAGCGTTTGTTAGGGTCGCCCGCGGAACGGTAGTGGTACAGCCGATCGAGATTAATCACGTGGTGTCTGGGCAGGCCGGGAGCCTGCCCCACGCGCATCCGCGGACGCTTATCGTGGTCGCGCCCGGCGCGCAATGCACCATCGTCGAAACTTACAAAGGCACCGGCCATTACTTCACCAACGCCGTGACAGAGATTGTCGCCGGCGATGGCGCGGTGATCGACCATTACAAAATCGAGCGCGAATCGCCGGAGGCTTTCCACATCGCCACCATGCAGGTGTCGCTCGGCCGCAGCGCCAACTTCACCACGCACAATATTTCGCTGGGCGGCGCGCTGGTGCGCAATGACATCGGGGCGACCCTTTCCGAAGGCGCCGAGGCCACGGTGAACGGCCTGTATTTGGTCAATGGTACGCAGCACGTGGACAATCACACCGTGATCGACCACGCCAAGCCGCACGGCAGCAGCCACGAACTCTACAAGGGCATTCTGGATGGCCACGCCAGCGCGGTGTTCAACGGGCGCATCATCGTTCGCAAGGACGCGCAGAAGACCGATTCCAAGCAGACCAACAAGAACCTGGTGCTATCCGACGATGCGGTGATCGACACCAAGCCCGAGCTGCAAATCTTCGCCGACGATGTGCGCTGCACGCACGGCGCGACGATTGGCCAACTGGACGCGGAATCGCTGTTCTACCTGCAATCGCGCGGCATCGGCAAGGCGCAGGCGCGCAGCCTGCTGACACAGGCATTCGCGCAGGATATCATCGACCGCATCAAGATTCCGGAATTGCGGAACCAACTGGAAAAGGTTCTGTCCGAGAAATTCCATGAGCACGGTAACTACTGAAATCGCGGCTGGCTTCGACGTGGAACGGATCCGGGAGGATTTCCCGGTTCTCAAGCAAACCATACACGGCAAGCCGCTGGTGTATCTGGACAACGCGGCGACGGCGCAGAAGCCCTACGCGGTGATCGAGGCGATTCGCAAGTTTCACGAAGTGGATTGCGCCAACATACACCGCGGCGTGCATGAGTTGAGCCAGCGCTCCACGGCGGCCTACGAAGGGACGCGCGCCAAGATGAAGCGCTTCCTGAATGCGCGCAGCAAGAGCGAGCTGATCTTCGTGCGCGGCACCACCGAGGGCATCAACCTGGTGGCGTCGAGCTGGGGACATAAGAACGTACGGGAAGGCGACGAGATCATTATCTCGGCGATGGAGCATCACTCCAACATCGTGCCGTGGCAAATGGTGTGCGAAGCCACCGGCGCGAAGCTGCGCGTGATTCCCATCAACGACCGCGGCGAGCTCATCCTCGAAGAATACGCGCGGCTGCTCAACCCGCGCACCAAGATGGTGGCCGTGACGCACGTTTCGAACGCGCTCGGCACCATCAACCCGGTTGCTGAAATCATCGCCATGGCGCACCGCGCCGGCGCGCTGGCGCTGATCGATGGCGCGCAGGCGGCGCCGCACTTGAAGGTAGATGTGCAGGCGCTCGACGCCGATTTCTACGCACTATCCGGCCACAAAATGGTGGGGCCGACCGGCATAGGAATCCTATACGGCAAGAGTAAGTTGCTGAACGCCATGCCTCCATATCAGGGCGGCGGCGATATGATCAAGACAGTCACTTTCGAGAAGACCACTTACGCCGACCTGCCGTATAAGTTCGAAGCTGGAACGCCCAACATCGCCGGCGGCATCGGGCTAGGCGCGGCGGTAGATTACTTGAGCCACATTGGCCTCGACCGGATTGCCGCCTACGAACATGAGTTGCTCGTTTACGGCACGCAAGCACTCGAGCAGATTCCCGGGTTGCGCATGATCGGCACCGCGCGCGAAAAAGCGGCGGTGCTTTCGTTCGTGATCGAGGGCATTCACCCGCACGATATCGGCACGGTGCTGGACCGGATGGGAATCGCGGTGCGCACCGGGCACCATTGCGCGCAGCCTGTGATGGACCGCTTCGGCGTGCCCGCCACCACGCGCGCCTCGCTGGCGTTTTACAATACCGTGCAGGAAATCGACGCGCTCGCTGCCGGCCTGCGCAAAGTAAAGGAGGTCTTCGCCTGATGGTCGACGATCTGTATCAGGAAACCATTCTCGATCACAGCAAGCATCCGCGGAACTGCCATGTACTGGGCGGCGCCAACCACCAGGCCGAGGGCTACAATCCGCTCTGCGGCGACAAGCTGAAGCTGTATTTGAGGATGAAGGACGACGTCGTCGAAGACGCCAGCTTCGTGGGCAGCGGGTGCGCCATCTCCACCGCGTCGGCATCGTTGATGACCGAAAGCCTGAAGGGCCTGAAGCGCGACGAAGCGCTCAAGCTGCTGGAGCGATTCCACGATCTGCTCACCACGGATTCGCCGGTGACGCAGGAACTGGGCAAGCTGGTGGTGTTTTGCGGCGTGCGCGATTACCCGGCGCGCGTCAAATGCGCCACGCTGGCGTGGCACACGCTGAAATCGGCGCTCGAAAACAAGGAAGAACCGGTCACCACCGAATGAGTTGGAAGATCGAACGAGATTGAAGACCGAATGAGCTGACGGTTGGCAGGCGGAAGCGCCTGCCCCATTTAGTGTGCGAACCAAGGTGGGGCAGGCGCTTCCGCCTGCCAACTGTGGCATGAAGGCTGAACAGGCTTGAAGACTGAATGAGCTTAAAGGAAGATATCGTCGCCGCGCTGCGCAGTGTCTACGACCCGGAGATGCCGGTCAACATCTACGAGCTTGGGCTGATTTATTCGCTCGATGTGGATGAAGCCGGCAACGCGCGCATTCTCATGACTCTCACCGCGCCCAATTGCCCGGTGGCGGGCTCGCTGCCGGCCGAAGTGGAGCGCCGCGCGCGCGCCGTCGCGGGCGTCGCGAGCGTCAAGCTGGAACTGACGTTCGATCCGCCATGGTCGAAAGACCGCATGTCGGAAGCGGCCAAGCTGGCGCTGGGCATCGATGATCTCATCCCCATTGCGAGGCTGCGCGGATGAAGCTGAGCGCCAATGAAGAATACGGCGTCCGCTGCCTGGTGCGCTTGGCATATGCCACCGAAGCCGGCAGCGGACTGACGATTCCGGAGATTAGCCAGGCCGAGGGCGTTTCACCCGCTTACGCCGCCAAGATTCTGCGCGTGCTGCGCAAAGGCGGTTTCGTCAAAGCCGCGCGCGGCAAGGATGGCGGCTACAAACTGGCCCGGCCGGCGGGGACGATTGTCATCGGCCACGTGCTGGACGCGCTCGGCGGCCGCTTGTTCGAAAGCGATTTCTGCGACAGCCACACCGGGCAGGCATCCATCTGCACGCGCTCCGTCGATTGCTCGGTGCGGTCGCTCTGGCGCGCCGTGCAGGTCGCCGTCGACCAGGTGGTCGGCAAAGCCACCCTGCGCGACTTATTGCAAAACGAACGCGAGATGAACTCCTGGGTGCGAACGATCCCGGGGCCCAGCGCGCTAAGGGTGATGTAGGGGGCGGGGCCCCGGCCAGTGCCGTCATGGGGATCGCAGGCCAGCCCTTGCGTTGTGATACGCCGGGGGATTAAGCTATGCCCATGTTCGATGCTGCGTTGGTTCCCGCCGCTCTCGGCAGTCTCAAAATAACAGGAGTTTCCTCATA
>PLOR01000011.1 GCA_003142185.1 Bryobacterales bacterium | reverse complement strand
ACAACTCACATACTAGCGACAGTTCCCCTCGTGGCCCTTTCCCAGCGCGCGAATGTGATGTACATTCTAAGCAGTACCGGGGCGCCGATAAGAGCGCCTCGCCAGCGGGAGAGTTCTCTATGCCTGTGTTACATGCCGAAAAGGCGGAAGTTTCTTGGGACAACGAAAAATCGAAGTGGCAGGTGCGCATCCATGTCGGCGACGAAGTGATTCGCCGCCACTGGAAAGGCTCGAAGGATGCCGACCCGGAGACCCTTCGGACCGATGCCGTGAGGACCGCCAAAGACGAAGGGTACGATCTAGCCGGCGACAAGGTTGCGGTCGAAGTCTGAGCGGGTGGCGGCCGGAAGGGCCTGCCCCATCCGTCTGCAAAGTGGGACAGGCGCTTTCGCCTGTCAACCCGGGTGATTTCGCGGCAACGCCAAATCTCGCCGCTAGAACTTCGCCTTGATTTCCGCGTACGCCCAATCCAGCCAAGGCAGCAGGGCTTGGATATCCGAGGTCTCTACCGTTGCGCCGCCCCACACGCGCAGCCCCGCCGGCGCGTCGCGGTATGCGCCGATGTCATAAGCCGCCTTCTCTTTGTCGAGCATAGACACGATCGCCTTGGCGCTCTTGGCCTGCTCCTCGGCAGGCAGCGCAAGATAGGCGGGGTCGACGATCTTCAGACAGATCGACGTGTTGGAGCGGATGGTTTTGTCCTCGGCCAGAAATGCGGCCCAGGAAGACTTCGCAACCCAATCCTCGATCGCTTCGAGGTTTGCCCTTGACCGCGCCAGGAGCGCCGGCAGTCCGCCAATCGAATCGGCCCACTTCAGCCCGTCCAGCGCGTCTTCCACACACAGCATCGAGGGAGTGTTAATCGTCTCGCCTTCGAAAATTCCCGCCATCAGTTTACCGCCCTTGGCCATCTGGAAGATCTTAGGCAGCGGCCGATCGGGAGAGTACCCTTCGAGGCGCTTCACCGCGCGCGGACTCAGTGCTAACATTCCGTGCGCGGCCTCGCCGCCCAGCACCTTCTGCCAGGACCACGTCACCACGTCCAACTTGTCCCACGCCACGTCCATCGCGTAGACGGCCGAGGTGGCGTCCGAAATCGACAAGCCCTCGCGATCGGCCGCGATCCAATCCCCATTCGGAACGCGCACCCCCGAAGTGGTCCCATTCCATGGGAACACCACGTCGTGACCCCAATCCGCCAGGTGCAAATCCGGAAGCTTGCCATACTCGGCCTGGAAGACGCACAGATCTTTTAGCTTGAGTTGCTTTTTGCAATCCGCCGCCCAGCCGCCGCCGAAACTCTCCCACGAAAATACGTCGACGCCGCGCTCGCCCAGCAACGACCAAAGGGCCATCTCGACCGCTCCGGTATCGGAAGCTGGAACAATCCCGAGTAAGTAACCCGCCGGGATTCCCAGCAGCTTCTTACTCCGCTCGATAACTTCCGCCAGCTTATTCTTGCCGATCTTAGCCCTGTGCGACCGCCCGACCGCGGCGTCCTTCAGGGCGTCCAGAGTCCAGCCCGGCCGTTTGGCACACGGCCCGGAGGAGAAGCACGGATTCTTAGGAGTCAAAGATGGCTTCATATACTTACTCGAACTCTACCGCACGCGCGAATTTGACGCCGGTGTGGTCGCGCAACTGCGCCAGCACGCTCTCGGGCACCAGCCCGTCGGTGGAGACCAGTGCGACGGCATCGAGCGGTTGGCCGGGGGCGGTAGGCGCGTCGCGCCGCCCGAGGGAGAAATTCGCGATGTTGATCTGGTTTCTGCCGAGCACCGTGCCCACGTGTCCGATGACGCCCGGCACGTCCTGGTTCTTCATGAAGATGAGCGTACCGGCCAGGGCCATTTCGCATTGGATGCCATCCACCTGCAGGAGGCGCGGCTTGTCCAGCAGCACCGCGCCTTCGACGGTGGTGACGCCGCTATCGGTGATCAGGTCCAGGCGGATGGAGTCGGTGTGCCCGGAGCGCGGCTCGCGGCCTTCCTGCACCGTCCAACCGCGCTGTTCGGCGATCGTCATGGCGTTCACCAGGTTCGCCTTTTTCGATGTCGAGCGCGCCAGCGCGCCCGCCACTCCGGCGTTGCGCAGCAGGTTGGTGTTGCCGTCGGCGATGCGGCCGAAGTAAGTCAGCCGCACGATGCGCGGATTGCCGCTGGCGATGTACGCCGCGAAGTTGCCCAGCCGCTCTGCCAGCGCCATGTACGGGCTGAGCGCGCGGTATTGGTCCGGCGAAAGCGCGGGCATGTTCACGGCGTTGATGGCCACGCCGCTCTTCAAGTACTCGACCACTTGCTGGGCGATGCGGATGCCCACGATCTCCTGCGCCTCCTCCGTCGAGCCGCCGATGTGCGGCGTCGCCAGCACGGCCTCGGAAGCGAACAGCGGATAACCGGCGGGGACCGGCTCAACAGCGAACACGTCCAGCGCGGCGCCGGCGACTTTGCCGGAGGCCACCGCCTCGGCCAGCGCGACTTCATCCACCAGCTCGCCGCGGGCGCAGTTCACGATGCGCACGCCCGCCTTCATGGCCGCGAATGCCTCGCGCGAGAGCATGCCCTGGGTTTCCGGCGTGGCGGCTACGTGCAGCGTGATGTAGTCGCTTTGGGCGTAGAGCGCGGGAAGATCCAGCAGCTCCGCGCCGATATCTTCGGCGATCTTCGAAGTCACATACGGATCGTGCGCCACCACCCGCATCTCGAAGGCGCGCGCGCGCTTGACCACTTCGCGGCCAATGCTGCCCAGTCCCAAAACGCCGAGCGTCTTGCCGCGCAGCTCATGGCCCATCAGTTTTTTCTTTTCCCACTTGCCGGCGCGCGTGGAGGCGCTGGCTTGCGGGATGTGCCGCGCCATTGCCAGCATCAACGCCAGCGTGTGCTCGGCCACCGAGACGGCGTTGCCGCCCGGCGTGTTCATCACCAGCACGCCGGCCGTGGTGGCGGCTTCCAGATCGACGTTGTCGACTCCCACGCCGGCGCGCCCGATCACGCGGAGTTTGGGCGACTTGGCGAGCACGTCCGGTGTAACTTGGACCGCGCTGCGAACCAGCAGGGCCTCAGCTTCCGCCAGATGCTGCGCGTATTCCTTAGGATTGGATACGATGACATTCCAGCCGGGTTCCCCGCGCAACAGGTCGAGGGCGGCGGGAGCGATGGGCTCGGCAACAAGGATGTTCATAAGCGTAAGTAAAAGTCAGACAGCGAAGACTTGCACACCGTCACACCGCCTCCCCGAAAAAAGGGGAGCCTGGCCGGGAGTCGATAAACGTCGCTTTTTGATGTGCATACGGCAAGCCAGTACCATAGAATAACATTACATTATTGCCAGCGGTGGCAACCCACTGAAACCACGATGACGCATAAGCGTTTACACGCACGCTAGACCCCGCTGTGAAGCGCTTATTGTTCGTAAATTGTTCGTAAAATCTACTAAGTATTTAGTACTTCAGGCGCGCCACGGTGGCGCGCTTTTGCTTTTTGCCCTGAACAAAAGAACGGCCCGCTGTGCTGGTGGGCACTCGCGGGCCTGAAAGGTTTCCCTATGTCAGTTTCGATTGTACCTCACATTCTCGAATCGGTCACCATTTCCAACGTCTACCGTGCGCTGGGCGGCGCAACACTCCCCAATGGGCGGCGCGGTGTGGCATTCTGGCGCGATGGCGCTAACGGCTTCAACGTTTCGCTGAACGATACCAAGGGCACCTGGTTCGATCATGCGGCCGGCGAGGGCGGCGGCTTGCTTGATCTGGTGGTGAAGGTGCGCGGGGGAACGAAGCAAGAGGCCGTGCGGTACCTCGCGGCACTGGCCGGCATTCCAATTGATGACGATTCGCCAGCAGCGGTAGAGGCCCGCGCGCGGTGGGCAGCCGATCGCGAGGTGTTGCGCCGCGACCTGCCCAACGCGGAACACTGGCGGGCGGCCGCCATCGCGATGGTGGAACTATCGCTCGACTCCATCAAGGCGGGTTTCTTCGATCCCACCGCGCCGCGGCCGGACATCGGCGAGCTTCAGGACCTCACGCGATTGCTCGAGCAATTGCACCGGCTTCAAGGTCTCGCGCTGGTGGATGCGTATGGCGATTGGTGGTTGACTCACCCACAGCTTACCGCCGGCTTGGTGCGCGCCGGCCGCAACCGGGAGGCCGCCTGGCGCCACGCCATCAGGCGATACCTGGAGGTGGCCGCATGAGCACCATTCCCGATATCGAAACCTTGGTGGCTCAGGAGCACGCGGCAATCCGCGCAGAGCAGTGGCCGGCGCAACTGCT
>PLOR01000003.1 GCA_003142185.1 Bryobacterales bacterium | reverse complement strand
CAGCCGGGCGGTGCTGCGGTTCTACAACAAGCGGGGCACGGCGGAACAGTGGATCAAGGAAGGCAAGCAGGCGGTCAAGATGACGCGGCTGAGCTGCCACCGGTTCCGGTCCAACGAGGTCCGCCTGTGGCTGAGCGTGATCGCCTACATGGTGGAGCGACTGGTGATGGCAGTACAATTCATGGAATCTGGAAGCCAAAATAGAAATTCCGGTCAAAATGTACGGAAGAAGAAGCTGCCAAGCAGCAGCTCTATTATATTAACCTTGGTTATCCATAGTGTGTTGTCACCGCGCGTTATCGGCAGTGGTACGTAGGGGACTTGTACGCGCTCGCCAAGCGATGGTGTAATCGACTCATGATGTCCAAATTAGGATATTGGGGACTTATCGTCCTCCTCTGTCAGGGTATCGTTTCCGCCGAGACGCTGACCGTATCGGGGAAGGGGCAAGCTCCAGTTCCGGCAGGAAAGAAAAAAGACACAGCCGCGATCAATCAGCAGGCCCTGGCGGTCGCACAACAATCTGCTGTGGCAGACGCTGTGGCACAGGCGCTGTTTCAGGTCTATGGAAACCGCCAGAAACTCGGTGCTCAGGCCGACAGCGTCATCCGCGACGTCGTCGATCACTCGGCCGCAATGATCCTCGACACACAGGTGAAGAGCGTAGACGTGCAGGGTGCGGTTGCCGTGGCTGAAGTCATCCTTAAAATTGACGGCAAAGCGATGCGCGACTATCTTGAACATTCGCTGGGACTCTCATTGACACAGGAAAACGAGGGCAAGTTTCGAACGTTTGTGCTGGCTTACACGGTTGAGGGAATGGACCCAAATCGAGCGCAACCGCAGGTTCTCAGGGAAGAAGTCACGGACAACCGCAAGAACATCCATGATACTAAGTCCTCCTCGGCCCAGACCAACGCCGAATCTGAAGCCGCATCGTATGCCCTGGACGCGGCACACGCATCGTCAGACCAGGGGAGCAGGGCGTCGCAATCACAGGAATCTGTGGACTACCAGGGATCGGCCAAGATCAATGCCAGCGCTTCGGAGCGGGCAGCGTTACGAGGATCAGGCTCCGATGGATCCTTGACGGCGACTGAACGTGCGGCCATGAATGTATCTGGATCGGCGAGCGAAAAGCTGTCCGCCAGTCAGTCCTCCGCGTCTGGTGCGGAATGGGACCGCCACAACAGTGGGAGTGTGAAGGAGCAGGCCAGTGCCGCACAAGATTCATTCCGCCACGAGGAGAATGCAAAGGCAGAGTTCAGCGACACCAGCACCGCCTACCACAAGCTGGTCGTATATTCGGACACCACTAAAAAGGGCGCTGGGGGAACGAATGAAGTGCGGGCCAAATTGGGCGAAATCCTGAAGACGAGTGGTCTTATGACGAATTTCTATGACATCAACCTGATGGGCCGAGAGTTTTCAGACGAAGACGCGCTCTACCACGAAATCCTGAGTACGTTACAGCAGGACCCGAGTGTAAAACCAGAAGACTGCATGGCCGTCGCTCTGAACCGGTTGACACCTGCCGATCCCACGACGCATCGGTTCACCGCCCAGGTGACGTACAGGGTTCTGCGAATCAGCGACGGCGAACTACTGCTCCCCGACAAGAACGTGGCAGCCGACTCGGGGGATCAAGTCTCCGACGATTTGGCCCGCACCGTCGCGACCGAACTGGCGCTGAATAAAGCCAGCGATATCATTCCCGGGGAGATTACCCGCGCGCTACGGCAGAATCAGCGCACCGAAGCGCGGGTATCGACGACCTCCGCGAGCGAGTACCTGTTGCGCATCGACAACGTCGCAAACCCCTCCGTCACCGTGGCACTAAAACAAGCGTTGCGCAATGCGGGCTTTGTCATGAGCACGCAGTTCCGAGGGGCAGCATCGAGCGAGTCGGTCACCATAAAACTGAACGGTAAATCGGGAGGGGACGTTTCGGCAACGCTTGAGCCACTGCTTGCGCACTACGACGTCGTGAGCCTGGACGACCACGCGGCCATCCTCAGGGTCAAATGAGATGCGGCTCGCGCCTGTTGTTCTTTTGGCGTTGGCGGCTGCCCATGCCGAGATGCCAGTTCGGTATGTTCTGGCAGAACGAGTGCTCCTTACAGATCCCGCACCGGACCCACGGTTTGACGCGCAGTCACTGGCGCAAGGTGAGTTCCGCTCCCGCTTCGAAGCCGCACTTCCCGGCCAAGTCCTGGAACTTAGCCCGGACCGGATGATCTCTCCCGATGAACGGGTAATAGTGGTCCTGCCGAGGGTCCTTGCGGTAAGGACTGCGCATATGGTGCAGGCCGGCTCGGTGCATTCGTTTGACGCCATCGTGGTGGGTGACGTTTCTGCCCTTGATCCGTGGACGGGCGCAAACCTCTATTCCGCAACCCGAATGGTCTCGGGCAAAGTCCAACTTGGACAGAGCGCCCTTTCCGATGCCGACGCGAAGATACGCGAAGCCTTTCGCGATGCCTACAGCCGCTGGATCGCAGCATCGCTTGAAGAAATGCGGCAGAAGCTAGCGCCTTTTGTCCTGGACTCGGAGACTGTAGCGGTTCCCCAGCAAGCCCGAAAATCACCGGGAGGCATTTGGCCGTATGGAATCGCACGCGGGCTCCGGCGAGGCGCTACGCTCTCTGGAGCCAATGGGCACTTTGCCCGCGTGACCCTGGTTGCCGCGGGCTTTTCGGCCATTGAGGACGTCGCGGACCCAAAGCGGCAGATCGCGCAAGGAGAGCGCTACACACTCACCGTCGTGGACAAACCAACCGAGAGGCCGGAACCGCGAGTTGCGTTGGGTTGGATCGGACCATCGCTCGCAATACCTGAAGAATCGCAAATCCAGGTGCTCAATCCAGACGCCCTGCTGGGGCTGTTCAATGACTACATCAGCAAAAGTGGCGGGTTGAAACTTCTTCCGCCCGAACTCAGTAGTGTGGCAGTGCGTATAGAGGTTCAGAAACTCAAGGAGCAAGTCGCCCGGTACTCCAAACTCGCGTCGAACGGCCTCATGACGCTTCACGCTGAGACGCTGGCCCAGGCCGCGCGTGAAACTCCGGAGCACCGCGTAGAGGTCGGAGTCGTAGAGCGTTATCACGGCCAACGAGCGGGAGCTAACAACTCCGTCGAGCATTACTACCGGATCACTCTTGCGGCGGCAGTATACGGGCGCAGTGGCTCGGAGGAGTCCGCCCAGTACCCGCTTCAGCGAGTGATCCAGCATTCCGAGGAGTTAGCGCAGGTGACGAGAGAAGGCGTGCGAGAAATCGATCCGGCCGACGCCTGGTTTACGGTCACGCGCAATGCCGTAATCCGCCTATCGGAGAAGGTTGTCAAAGAGGTGAC
>PLOR01000097.1 GCA_003142185.1 Bryobacterales bacterium | reverse complement strand
CCCCGGCCGCACCACAAAGCCTCTCGAAAGGGCAACGCGTTGTGTACCCGTATACTCAGATTCAGGCAAATTTACTAGGAATCGAGAGTTTCGCCATTTCTGTGTCGCACGCCCATCGGATGGGGACCAAGGCTACCGCAAACCAGGTGGGACAGACTGTCAGGCGGCGCGTCCCCTGGTGAGGCGCGACAGACGACAAAAACCGATCGTCTGCGCCTACCGCAGTTCTTCCATCACTTCTTCGAGCACGGCGCGGGAGGGGCGCACACGCGATTCGGGCAGGGTGGCGATGGGCTCGGCCGGAAGATTCAATAGGTCGAGGAAGGTGGGCTTGCCGGTGTTGACGTAGAGCACGCCGGTGAGCACTTCGCCCTTGGACTCGGCGTCCTCGATGGCGGCCAGCGCGGCGAGGCGGTTGGTGGGATCGAAATCGCGGCCCAGCTTGCGGATCCGCAGGTGGGAACCGTCGTGCAGCCGCACGTCCATCGCTTCACCTTCGGGAATCTCCACCGCAATATCGTCCTGGGCGGGCACGTAATCCAGTTCGTTCAGCACCAGGTCGTGCTCTTTCATGTACGCGTAGCTCTTGGTGGACCCCTGGTGATCGTTGAAGGTCACGCAGGGAGAAACCACGTCGATCACCGAGAGGCCGCGATGGGAAATGGCGGTTTTGAGGATGGCCTGTAACTGTTTCTTATCGCCGCTGAAGGAGCGTGCCACAAAGGTGGCGCCCCACTTCAAGGCCAGCGCGCAGCAGTCGAACGGCGGCAGATCGTTGGCCGCGCCGGTCTTCAGCGTGGAGCCAACATTGGCGGTGGCGGAGAACTGTCCCTTGGTGAGGCCGTACACGCCGTTGTCCTCGATGATATAGATCATCGGGAGGTTGCGGCGCACCATGTGCATGAATTGGCCGAGGCCGATGGAAGCGGTATCGCCATCGCCGCTGACGCCCAGGCCGAGCAGGCTGCTATTGGCCAGGATGGCGCCGGTGGCGAGGGCCGGCATGCGGCCGTGCACGCCATTGAAGGAATGCGACAGGCCGAGGAAATACGCGGGCGATTTCGACGAGCAGCCAATGCCGGAAAGCTTGGCCACCCGCCAGGGCTCCACGCCGAGCTCGTAGAAGCATTCCACCACGCGCTCGGAGATCGCATTGTGGCCACAGCCGGCGCACAGCGTGGTTTTACTGCCCTTATAGCTGAGGACTTCGAGCCCGATGCGGTTGGTTTTCTTGGGCGGCGGCGCGGCGGCGGTGCTCATTTCCCCTCCTGTTTGACGATCGTATCGGTGATGGTGCGGGCGTCGATGGGCATCCCGCCGTAGTAGCGCACGCTACGCAGCCGGGCGATCAGGTCCGGCTCCAGCTCCATGCGCATCAGCATCAGGAGCTGCGCATCGCGGTTCTGATCGATCACGTAAACGCGGTCGTGGCGGCGGATGAACTCTTCCAGATGCTTCGTGAACGGGTAGGCCCGCAGCCGCAGGTAGCTCACCGCGACGCCGTATTCGGCCTGCAACTGGTCGCAGCTTTCGCGCGCCGCGTAATCCGAGCTGCCGATGGCGATGATGCCGATGCGGGCGCCGGCGCGCGTTTCCTCAGCGGGCTCGGGGACATGGCTGCGCATCACCTCGAACTTGTGGGCGAGGCGGTCCATGTTGTTGATATAGTCGTCTTCGCGCTCGGTGTACTGCGCGTTCTCATTGTGGCCGCTGCCGCGGGTGAAGTAGCCGGCTTTCGTGTGATTGGTGCCGGGGAGCGTGCGGTAGCCAACGCCATCGCCATCCACGTCCAGGTAGCGCGCGAAGCCGCCGAGCCGGTCCAGATCTTCCGCCGTCAGCACTTTGCCGCGGTTCATCGGCTTTTCCGGATAGGGGAACGGATCGGACATCCAGTTGTTCATGCCGAGATCGAGATCGGTGAGGATGAATACCGGCGTCTGAAAGCGCTCGGCGAATTCGAAGGCCTCGATCGACATGGTGAAGCATTCTTCCATGGAGCAAGGGAAGAACATGGGGTGCTTCGTGTCGCCATGGGAGAGGAAGGCGGTCATCAGCAGGTCGCCCTGCTGGGTGCGGGTGGGCAGGCCGGTGGAGGGGCCGACGCGCTCCACATCGTAGATCACCGCCGGCACTTCGGCGTAATAGCCCAGGCCGATGAATTCGGACATCAGCGAGAGGCCGGGGCCGGCGGTAGCGGTCATCGACCGCGCGCCCGCCCAGCCGGCGCCGAGCGCCATGCCGATGGAAGCCAATTCGTCCTCGGCCTGCACGATGGCGTAGGTGGCCTTGCCGGTTTCCGGCTCCACGCGGAAACGCCGCATGTATCCGATCAGCGTTTCGACCAGCGAAGAGGACGGCGTGATGGGGTACCAGGTGACCACGGTAACGCCGGCGAACATGGCGCCCAGGGCGCACGCGGCATTGCCATCGACGATGATCTTGCCGGCGGTCGCATTCATGCGCTCCACGCGGCAGGGATCGGCCTTGGTGAGAGTCTTGGAAGCGTAATCAAAGCCGGCCTGCGCGGCGCCCCAGTTGAGTTCGGCAGCCTTGGCCTTGCGCTTGCCGAACTGCTTCACCAGCGCGCGGTGCACCTCTTCCATTTCGATCGAAAGCAGCCACGCCACCACGCCGTCGTAGATCATGTTGCGCACCAGCTTGCGCAGCTTGGCATCGGGGCACACCGGCCCCACCAGCTTGTCGAACGGCACCGGGTAGAAGTGCAGATCGCCGCGCAGTTGGCTGAGCTTGAGCGGCTCATCGTAGACCACCGCCGCGCCGGCCTCGAGCTTCATGACGTCCTCTCGCGCGGTTTCCGGGTTCATCGCCACCAGGAAATCGATTTCCTTGCGGCGTCCGACATAGCCGTACTTGCTGGCGCGGATGGTGAACCACGTGGGCAGCCCGGCGATGTTCGACGGGAACATGTTCTTGCCCGAAACCGGGATGCCCATCTGAAAGATGGCGCGCATCAGAACCGAGTTGGCGGTTTGGCTACCGGACCCGTTGACGGTGGCGACCTGGAGGCTGAAATCGTTAACGACCGAACGGCCGGCGTGGGCGGACAGGGGCTCCGCCGGCGAAACTTCTAGCGTGGACATTTGTGAGGATGATCCCTTCTGCAAGGGTAGATGACCCAGTTCACTCTGCTACCTAGATTATATGTCCAACGCGCGATAGGTGGGGTAGACGATCGAGCCCCGTTCACCTTGGCCCGTTCTACTGCCGGTCCAGGAAGCGCTGCAGCAGTCCGTTGACAGCGTCCGGTTGCTCCAGCATCAGGAAGTGCCCGGCGCCCTCGAAATCCCGATAGTCGACCAGATGGAAGTGCGTTTTCAGAAAATCCTGGTACGGGGTGGAGTTGTAACGCTTCACCATCATCGCCGCCACCGGAAGCTTTGGCCAGCTTTCGGTAACCGGTGGCATGGCCGTCATGCCCGCCATCGCCGAGGCCATCACGTACTGCGGCACGCGCAGCATCTTCGCGGTGATCTCCTCCCGCAAAGAGGGCGGCGTTTGCTCGGTGAACATGAAGTCCAGCACGCGATTCGCGGCGGTCTTGTAATCGGGCCCCCGAAAGCTGTACGCCAGTTGTTTGCGCCGCCTCTCGGTCTCGCGCTCGGCATCGCCGTTCGGCGGCTGGGGGACGAACCCGTCCACGATGACCAGTCCCGCCACCCGGCGAGGATACAGGCGAAGAAACTCGATCGCAACCGGCGTCCCCATGCTGTGTCCCACCAGCGTCGCCGGGCCCACCTTGGCATCGGTCATCACCGCGTTCACGGCGCGCGCAAATAACTCCATCGTGTATGGGATCTCCGGTTTGTCGCTGAGGCCGTGGCCCGGCAGGTCGATCAGCAGCGAGCGGCGTTTCTCATAGACCGGAGCCTGCATCTTCCAGAACGTGGAATCGCAGGTCCAGCCGTGGATGAAAACCACCGCCCGATCGCCCTGGCCGAAGCTCAGGTAATGGATTTTGTGCCCATCCAGCACCGCGAACCGCGAGCTCGCCGCCCGGGAAACGGGGAGCGAAGACAGTTCGAGCAGAGCCGCCAAGAAGATGGCGAGGGACCCCGAGTGCATTCTGTCCAGTCTATAACAGCGGAGCGAAAATGACGATTGTGTCTTATAGCACACCACCAAAAATGACCCCATGCCTGGCGGTCCGTTGCAGTTGGAAGCGGCAAACCGCGCGCCTGTCTATACGCGCGCCTGCAGCCGTTTGCGGGCTTCCACCCAGGCTGCGAATACTGCGGGGTTTTCCAGCCACACGAGCATCCACTGGACCATCTCTTCTTTCACGGCCCGTTTTTCGGGGCTGCAGCGGGGATTGCGCGAAGTGAACCTAGCGCGATCCTTGGCGGCGATCACCTGGCGGCGGGCATAGCGGGCGCGCTCGCGGTCGCCCGCAGCCTCGGCGGCGAGGTACACTTCCAGCATCCCGCGCAAGGAGCTTTCCAGTTCTTCAAGGGTGTGTTGACGGATGCCGGCCCACGGCTGGTCGAAGGGGATTTGGGTGGCCTGCAGCAGGTCGCGCAGGTAGCTATCGGAGACGGGGGAAAGGTCAGCGCGCACCTCAAGCCAGACGGCCTCAGTGATGCGCTCGGGCTGGCGGCTCGCCAGGTACCCGGCCAGCCGGCGCTTGGTTGAGGGACGGTCCGCCTCGGGGCTATTTTTTCTTGGCACGGCGGTACAGGGCGACGGCAGCCTGGTGGGCGGCCATGTTGCTGGAAAACTGATGCGCGCCGGAGCCATCCGGACGCAGCACGAAATAGAGAGCATCGGTATCGGCCGGCGCCAGCACGGCGCGGATGGCATCCAAACCGGGATTGGCGATCGGGCCAGGCGGCAAGCCGGGATGGCGGTACGTGTTGTACGGGTTGCCGCTTTCGAGATCGGAGCGGTGGATCGCACCGCTGTAGCGAGCCTCTACCAGCGCAGCGTAAATGGTGGACGGGTCGCAATCGAGCGTCATTCCCAGGCGCAGCCGGTTGACGAAGACGGCGGCCACGCGCGGCCTTTCGTCGGGCAGCTTGCTTTCCTTCTCGACCAGCGACGCAAGAGTGACCGTGCGATGCACGGACGCGGCGCCTCCCAGCTTGCTCCAGGCGTCGCGGAACCGCGCGGTCATGATGCGGCACAGCGCGGCTGGAGTAGTGTGGCGGCCCACGTGGTACGTGCTGGGGAAGAGGTAGCCTTCGAGAGTGGGCGCATCGGGATCGAGATCGCGAATGAGCGCCGGATCGCGCGCCGCATCGAGGAATTTGGGGGCGGTGAAAAGTCCCAGATTCGCGGCGGCGGCGGCAATATCGAACATGTTCCTGCCCTCCGGCACCACCAGCGCGTAATAGAACGAATCGCCGCGCGCGATGCGGTCGAAGACGTCGAGCGGCGATGCGGGCCGGGTGAAGCGATATTCGCCGGCGCGAAGCACGCGGCTGGGAGAGAGAGCTCTTGCCAGCAGAAAATCCCACCGGCTACGGATTACGCCTGCCTGGGCGAGAGCCGCGGCCAGGGCGCGCGAGCCGGTGCCGCGCGGAAACTCGACGAAGGTCTCCGCGCCGAACGCCTGGTAAGGCCGGGTGAGCCGCCAGCCGCACCAACCGGCGGCGGCCACGATGGCCAGGATCGCTATGCCAAGACGATGCGCGAGTTTCATAACGAATCGAGGTAGCTCTGCAGCAGGATTACGGCGGAAAGCCGGTCGACCGCGGCGGCGCGCTTCTGGATGCTGATGCCGCTCGAGCGGAGCACGCGGCCGGCTTCCACGCTGGTGAGCCGCTCATCCCACAGCGTCACCGGCAGACCGGTGCGCCGCTCCAGCGCGCCGGCGAATTCGCGCACCCACGCCGATTGGCGGCCTTCGTTGCCGCTCATGTTGATGGGGTTGCCCATCAGGAACGAGCCGGCCTCGCGATCGCGCGCCAGCCGCTCGAGCGCATCCAGATCGGCGCGCTTGTTGGTGCGGTCGAGGTTGGGAAGGCCCTGCGCGGTGACACCCAACGGATCGCTGATGGCGAGGCCGATGCGCCGCTTGCCGAGATCGAGCGCCAGAATGCGGGAATGCGGTTCGGTCAATTCCATTACATTATAGACGCGTGCGCGTGCCATACCCGCGCGCGCGTGCTACATTCGAGACAAAAGGTCCGGTTCGCACCGTGGCGCTGATCACTCAGTCCGGCACCGCTGCCAGCGCGGCCAAAGCCGCACACGATGCCCGCCAGCTTGCCATGCCCGTGGTGGCGATCGGCGTGATCATCGCGGTGCTGTATTTCGGCCGCGTCTTCTTCATCACGTCGGTGGTGGCGGTGATCATCGCTTTTATCCTGGAGCCCTTCGTGGTGCTGCTGACGCGCATTCGCTTTCCGCGGCCGCTGGCCAGCTTCGTGGTGTGCACCGTGGCGCTGCTGTTTTTGTACGTGGTGGGCGCCGGGGCTTACTCGCAATTGGCCGTGCTGATGGGCGACCTGCCGCGGTACGGCGAACGCATCGGCCAGATTGTAGAAGGCGTGCAGCAGAAGGTTGCCGACGCCGAACAGCAAACGTGGCGCCTGCTGGCTCCCAACAAGCCGCCCCCGCCGCCGCAGCCGCAGCCGGCGCGCGGGGGCAAACGCTCTAAGACGCAGCCGCCGGCCGCGGCCCAACCCGCCGTCATCCCGGAAGTGCGGATTCACGAAGAGCGAACGCCGGTGGCCGATTTTGTTTCCGCCAACATCGGCTCTTTTTACCAGATTCTGCTGACAGCGTCTTTCGTGCCGTTCCTGGTTTACTTCATGCTGAGCTGGCACGACCATATCAACCGCAGCTTCCTCCAGTTCTTTCACGGCGAAGACCGCCTGGTGGCCGCGCGCAGCCTGCAAGGCGTGGCCGAAATGGTGCGGGCCTTCGTGGTGGGGAACTTCGTGCTAGGATTCCTGCTGGCCGTGTCGAGCTCGGCCGTGTTCTGGATGATGCGGCTGCCGTATCCCATGCTGGTAGGGCCACTGAGCGGATTTCTGAGCCTGGTGCCTTACGTGGGACTGCCGCTCGCCATGGTGCCGCCGCTGTTTTCGGCGCTGGCGATCAACCGGGTTCCGGTGTACGCTGGCGTGATGGGCGTGGTGGCGGCGCTGCACCTGGCGGCGCTCAACCTGCTATACCCGAAGGTGGTGGGCTCGCGCGTCCATCTCAATCCGCTGGTGGTTACGTTTTCGCTGATGCTGTGGGGCTTTCTATGGGATGCGCCGGGCCTGCTGCTGGCGATTCCCATGACCGCTGCGATCAAAGCCGTGTGCGATAACGTCAAAGGCCTGCGGCCGATCGGCAAGTTCTTGGGCGATTAATACCATGACCGCTTCATGCAGCCACGCGCCCACGGAGCCGCGACCAAAGGGAGCGGTCACGTCTCGACGACTCCAATTCAACCAAAAAGAAAAGAAAGGTTCGGTCTGATTCCTATGTGCTCACGTTTCCTGCTTGCTACGCTGTTCATGCCGCTATTAGCGCTGGCGGCCGATCCTGTCGCGTCCGGCCCGGCTTTCGACGCGAGCACGGTCGACCGATCGGCGAATCCGTGCGTCGATTTCTATCAATATGCCTGCGGCAAGTGGATCGCGCAGCACCCGCTTCCGTCCGACCGCTCGCGCTATGCGCGCTTCACCGAAGTGAGCGAACGCAACGAGAAAGTATTGCTCGACATTCTGGAGAGAGCGGCGCTGGCGAAGGTGGTCACCGGCAGCCCACTGCAGAAGCTCGGCGATGAGTTCGCCAGTTGCATGGATACCGCGACCATCAACCAAAAAGGCATCGCGCCGCTGAAGGCCGAACTCGAACGGATCGGTGCAATCGCGGGCCACAGCGACATCTTCGACGAAACGGTGCGCCTGCAGCTCATCGGAGTGCCTGCGTTTTTCCTGTTCGACTCACAGCCGGACTACAAGAACTCGAACCGCACCGTCGCCAACATTCAGCAGGGCGGACTTTCGCTTCCCGACCGCGATTACTATCTGAAGACCGATCCGAAGTCGGTGGAAATCCGTCAGCGCTACGTGGAACATGTCGCGAAGATGCTGCAACTGGCGGGCGAACCGGCCGAAGCGGCCAAGACTCACGCCCAAATGGTATTGGACATGGAGACCATTCTGGCGCGGAATTCGACCGACCGCGTCAGCATGCGCGACCCACTCAAGCGTTATCACATGATGAAGCGGGCGGAACTGGCGGAGCTGGTGCACTTCGACTGGGACGCCTATTTCGCAGCTATGCACGCACCGGATTTCGAATCGCTCAACGTGAGCAATCCGGATTTCCTGAAGGGCATGGCGGCCGGCATCGTGGACCAGCCGATGGAAACGTTCCGCGCGTACCTGACCTTCCACCTGCTGCGGCGGTTCGCGGACCTTCTTCCCGAGGCGTTTGAAAAAGAGAATTTCGAGTTCTGGGAACGGTACCTGACCGGCGCCCGCGAGCCGCGCCCGCGCCAGTTCCGCTGTGTGATGGCGGTGGACCGCGGCCTGGGCGACCTGCTGGGGCAGAAGTATATCGATACCGCTTTCGGCCCCGATGCCAAGCGGCAGATCACCGAGCTGGTGGACCAACTCGACAAGGCCTTAGGGCAGGATATCCAAACGCTGGGGTGGATGACGGAAGATACCAGGAAGGCCGCGCTGACGAAACTGGCCGCCATCACCAACAATGTGGGCTACCCCAAGAAGTGGCGCGACTACAGCGCGGTGACGATTGCGCGCGACGATTACCTGGGCAACAGCATGCAAATGGCGGAGGCTGCGCGGCAGCGCGACCTCGACAAGATCGGCAAGCCCACCGACAAAACCGAATGGAACATGACGACGCCCACGGTCAATGCGTTCTACTCCCCGCCGCTCAACAGCATCAATTTTCCGGCCGGCATCCTGCAACTTCCGTTCTTCGATCCGCACCGCGACATGGCTTTGAACTATGGCGCCATCGGAACGGTGATCGGCCACGAAATGACGCACGGGTTCGACGATGAGGGCCGCAAGTTCGATGGCGACGGCAATCTGCGCGACTGGTGGACGCCGGCCGATGGCGCCGCATTCGAAAAACGCGCCGCGTGCATCGCCGACGAATACTCAGGCTTCACCGCCGTGGATGACTTAAAGCTGAACGGCAAGCTGACCCTGGGCGAGAACACGGCCGATAATGGAGGCGCGCGCGTCGCTTACATGGCAATGGAAAACGCGCTGAACGGCAAGGGCGCCACCATCGACGGATACACGCCCGAGCAGCGCTTCTTCCTGGGGTTTGCGCAGGTCTGGTGCCAGAATCAGTCGCCGCAAGAGGCGCGGCAACGGGCGATCACCGATCCGCATTCCCCCGGCCTCTTCCGCACCATCGGTACGGTGGAGAACATGCCCGAGTTCCAGAAAGCGTTCTCGTGCAAGTCCGGCCAGCCGATGGTCAGCGCCAACGCGTGCAGGGTTTGGTAGAGGCAAGGTGGGCAGGCGCTTTCGCCTGCCAGCCGTTTTTTTCGCAGCACCCCGCCGGCCTAGCCCAGTTTCGCGTCGATGTTCACTTCCGTGATGCCCGCCGGCGGCGGCGGAACTACGGCGCCCTCAATCGGCTTTCCATCCACCGACAGGCTCACGGTGTTGCCCTTACCGGCGCGGCGCACGGCGATGCGGTACGTGACACCGCGGAATTTCCGAACGGCCTCGAAGCCTTGCCAGCGTTCGGGCACCACGGGCGCGATGCGGAGACCATCATATTCCGGCCGGATCCCGAGGATCCACTGCGTGATGGCATAGTAATTCCAGGCCGCCGTGCCGGTCAGCCAGGAGTTCTTGGCTTCCCCGTGCGTGGGAGCGTCGCGGCCGGCGATCATCTGCGCGTACACGTACGGTTCGCAGCGGTGCACGTCGCTGATTCGCTCGCGGGCCGATGGGTTGATGCGCGAATAGTAATCGTGCGCGTTGTCGCCGTCGCCGGCCATGGCTTCGGCGATGATCACCCACGGATTGTTGTGGCAGAAGATCCCGGCATTTTCCTTGTAGCCAGGCGGGTAAGAGGAAATTTCTCCGAGGTTGATGTAATAGCGTGAATACGCCGGTTGCTGCAGCACGATGCCGTGCGGGGTGGCGAGGTATTTCCGCACCGAATCGAGCGCCAGCCGCGCCCGCCCGTCTTCCAGGCCAATCCCGGCGAGCACGCAAAAGCCCTGCGTCTCGATAAAGATCTTGCCTTCCGCGTTCTCCTTGGAGCCGATCTTCTCACCCGAGTCGTCGTAAGCGCGAACGAACCATTCGCCGTCCCAGCCGTGTTGGCGCACGGTCTCTTCCATGCGCGCGCCTTCCGCGATGTACTTCTTCGCCTCTTCCGCCAGGCCGCGCCGCTGCGCAATCGCGGCAATCTCCTTGGACGCCAGCACGAACAGGCCGGCGATGAAAACCGATTCGGCTACCTTGCCTTCCTTGTTGGTGGTGGTCTGGAACGATTGGCCAGGCGTATCGGAGAAGCAGTTCAGGTTGAGACAGTCGTTCCAATCGGCGCGGCCGATCAGCGGCAGACCATGCGGGCCAAGCCTTTCGAGCGTGTAATGGAAACTGCGCCGCAGGTGCTCATACAACGGTTGCGCGCTGCCCGGCTGGTTGTCGAACTCGACCGGCTCGTCGAGAATGCTCCAGTCGCCGGTCTCTTTCAGGTAGGCCGCGACGCCAATGATCAGCCAGTGCGGATCGTCGTTGAAGTTGCCGCCGATGTCGTTGTTTCCCTTTTTGGTCAGCGGCTGGTACTGGTGATAGGCGCCGCCCGTGGGAAGCTGCGTAGCCGCCAGGTCTAGTATGCGTTCTCTCGCCCGTTCCGGCACCATCTGCACAAAGCCCAGCAAGTCCTGGTTGGAATCGCGGAAGCCCAAGCCGCGGCCAATGCCCGATTCGTAGAACGATGCGGAGCGCGACATGTTGAACGTGGCCATGCACTGGTACGCGTTCCACACGTTCACCATGCGGTCGGTGTGTATGTCCGGTGTGGTCGCCTGGTAAACGCCCAACAAGCCATCCCAGTAAGCGCGGAGCTTGTCGAACGCGGCATCCACATTGGCCAAATCGCGGTAGCGTGCGATCACCGGCTTCACGGTTTTCTTGTTGACGGTCTGCGAATCCGGCGGATCGAACTTTTGGTCCTTGGCGTTCTCGTGATAGCCCAAAGCAAAAACTATCTGGTGCGTTTCTCCGGGCTGGAGCACCAGTTTCACATGGTGGCTGCCGATGGGAGACCAGCCGTGGGCGTGGGAGTTGGACGACTTACCCCGCTCCACCGCAACCGGCTTGTCCCAGCCGCGCCACGGCCCGAGGAAAGCCTCGCGCCGTGTGTCGAAGCCGCTCAGCGGATCCGAGCAAGCAAACCAGGCGAAATGATTGCGTCGCTCGCGATACTCAGTCTTGTGATAGATGACTTCGTCTTCGATCTCCACCTGCCCGATGCTGAAGTTGCGTTGGAAGTTGGTGGCGTCGTCCTGGGCGTCCCACAGGCAGAACTCGACCATCGAGAAAGCCGAAATCGCGGCCGGCGTGAGCCGGTCATTCCGCAAAGTCAGTTGCCAGATCTCGAGCGTCTCGTCGAGCGGCACAAAATAGCGCGTGCTCGCCGAGATACCGTGGTACTTCGAGCCGATCGTCGAGTAACCCATGCCGTGGCGGCAGGTGTACTGCTCCAGATCGCAACACGTGGGCATCCAGGACGGCGACCAGTATTCGCCACTCTCGTCGTCGCGTAAGTAGATGTAACGCCCGCCGTCATCGAGCGGAACGTTGTTATACCGCCCGCGGGTGATGCGGCGCAAACGCGCATCGCGATAAAAGGAGTAACCACCAGCGGTATTGGAAATAATGCCGAAGTACGCCTGGCATCCCAGATAGTTGATCCACGGCAGTGGCGTATCTGGCTGAGTGATTACGTATTCCCGGTTCTGGTCGTCAAAATAGCCGTATTGCATAAGACGTCTCCAATGAAGGTTAAAAATTATTTAGCTAACCGCTCGATCATTTCGTAACATACCCGGCTGTTGTGGTACGGGCATTTCCAGGGTCCTACCAGGCACGCGTCTCCATCCTCTTTTTCCGTGTAAGGCGTCCCCCTGGGTTTTAACTTCGCGTGCCACTCACCATGAACCCTGTCGACGATTTTCTCTTCGATGTATTCCCAAACTCGATAAGCCTCGTCCGCAAAGCGCCGCTCTCCCGAGACCTGGTACGCATTGTAAAAGCCCACCACTGCTTCGGCCTGCGCCCACCAGTGCTTGTTGGGATCGATCATCATGCCTGCAGAGTCGGCCTCATAGAAAAGGCTGCCATCCTGGTCCAGCCCTTCTTTGTAAACGGCTCTAGCCATGGTGACAGCAAGTGTCCGCGCACGTTCGATCAGCTTAGGGTCACCCAGCACCTCGGCGGCTTCCAATATCAGCCAGCTACCCTCGATGTCGTGACCGAATGAAATATGATCGGTGAGAGAGTTCCATTGGTTATCGAAGAACAGTTTAAAGTGGCCCGTGGAGTTATTCACGATCCGGTCCATGGTCACTTCGAGCAGCTCTTTGTGCTTGGCCAGTAACTCGGGGTCCCTCCATACACGCAGCAGGTTCGTGTAAGCCTCCATCACGTGGAGGTGCGTGTTCATGGACTTGGGGCTGTTCAGGTCTTTCTCGCTAAGGCGCAGGTCCGCGAGCGCGCTCCAATCGCGGCCGCGAGCTTCCAGATAACCCTTCCATTCCGGATCGTAACTATGCTTTTCGATTAAGTGGAAAAGCCGCTGGGCCAGCTCCAGGCTTTCCGGCTTGCCGGTGGCGCGGAAGTACTCCGCCATGCCGTAGGCCGCGAAAGCCTGCGCGTAAATCTGCTTGCGGTCGTTGATCGGCTTGCCCTGGTAGTCGAGCATCCAATAGACGCCGCCATGCTCCGCATCCCAGAACCTCTTCACGATGTAATCGTAGGCCCAGTCCGCCATCTCGCGGTATGGGGCGCCGTAGAGCCGGCACGCCGCGGAATACGTCCAAAGAATTCGCGCGTTGATGACGGCGGCGCGCGGGGATTCTTTCTCCACCTGGAGATCGCAGCCGATGGTGCCGTAGAAGCCGCCGTTTTCGCGATCGACCGTGTGGCGCATCCAAAACGGAAGGATGTTGCCGAGTAACTCCTTTTCGATCCGCGCGGCCCAAGCCTTTCTGTTATCGGGAGTCATGATGGCGATTGTCATCCTGGAACGAGGCGCTTACGGCTTGAGCAGCCGCTGGTTCTTGTCAATCAGCGCGATGCGCTGGCTAACACAAGCGGCGCTCCGCAGCGGGTCGGGCGGGGTGTTCAGCACATAGTCCAGCAAGCGTTCGACGGTGGTTGCGGCAACATAAGTGCGCGTGTCGGATGCGCCGTAGTAAATCAGAACCTCGTCGCCGCGTTGAACCCAGCCATTCGAGAAAGCCACGTTCGACACGTCGCCCACCCGCTCCTCGCCTTCAGGCGCCAGGAAGTAACCGCCCGGCTTGGCAATGACTTTATAGGGAACCTTCAGGTCGCAGAGGAAACAGTAGAGGACATAGCGCAGCCCGGCCGCCGTATTGCGCACGCCGTGAGCCAGGTGCAGCCAGCCCTTCCCGGTCTTGATCGGGGCTGGGCCGAGGCCATTCTTGACTTCCGTGATGGTGTGATATCCCCGCTGGTCGAGGATGGTTTCCTCGTCGATCGCGGCGTGCTCCATGTTCGACGCAAGGCCCCAGCCGATGCCGCCGCCGCGGCCTGCTTCGATGAAACTGTCCTGCGGGCGCGTGTAGAAGGCGTACTTGCCATCGACGAACTCCGGGTGCAGCACGCAATTTCGCTGCTGCGCCGAGGAAGTACGCAGGTCATCCAACCGCTCCCAGGTCTTTAAATCGCGCGTGCGCGCGATGCCGCACTGGGCAAGGGCGGAAGACAGGTCGCCGGGAGCCGCTGCCGGATCCTTGCGCTCCGCGCAGAACAGGCCGTAGATCCATCCGTCTTCGTGCGCCGTCAATCGCATGTCGTAGACGTTGGTCTCCGGTTCGGCGGTTTCGGGCATCACCACCGGATAATCCCAGAAGCGGAAACCATCGATGCCGTTGGCGCTCTCGGCGACCGCGAAGAACGACTTGCGGTCCACGCCTTCCACGCGGGCCATCAACACCACGCCGCCATGCCACTCCATGGCTCCGACGTTGAACGCCGCGTTGATGCCGAGGCGCTCCATCAGAAACGGATTGGCCGCTGGATCGAAGTCATAGCGCCAGACCACCGGCGTGTGGGCCGCCGTCAGCACGGGATACCGGTAACGGTGAAACCATCCGTTCGATTCGGGCAGCCGCTCGTTCGGGCGCTCGATCAGCCGCTCATGCGCCGCCAGCAACCGGTCCCGTTCTACTGAAAACTCTTGGTTGGTCATATGGTGGTTGGATAGCTCCGCCGGGAATTCCGGTTTCCACCGGGTGGGGCATGCTTTAGCTTGCCCGTATGTTCGCCCGGTTCAGACCCCGGAAGGACTAACCATGATAGCTCGCCGCACAGGATGCATGCCTGCGATCGGAAACCGCCGGCTGCAACTCCCTTTGCCGCAAAAAGTACTTGAAGAATCGCCTAAAGAGCGGTACTCTAGAAGAGCATGGCGATTCCCCGACCGCAGCCTTTGGAACTGCAAGCCCACGCGATGGACAACTTGCGGTACATCCGCCAGACCATCGAGCGGGCGGGTTCGTTCACGGCAGTACCGGGCCTCGGCGGAGTTCTGATGGGTTCCACGGCGCTGGTCGCCGCCTGGGCGGCCGGACCGGCGGCTCGCGGCGCGCGGTGGGTTGCGGTATGGATGGCGGAGGCGCTCGTGGCGGCGGCGATCGGCGTGGCCGGGTCGGCGTGGAAGTCGCATCGCGCCAAGCTGGCGCTGCTCTCGGGGCCGGGACGAAAATTCGCCGCTGCTTTTACGCCGGCCATGGCGGCTGGCGCGCTGTTGACGGCCGTGCTCTTCCAGCACGGAATGACGGCGCTGCTGCCGGGGCTGTGGTTGCTGCTATATGGATCGGCCATCGTTTCCGGCGGATCGGCTTCGGTGCGGGTGGTTCCGTTGATGGGATTTTGCTTCATGGCCGCCGGCGCGGCGGCGCTCCTGGAGCCGGCAGCCGGTTGCGTGCTGCTCGCGGCAGGTTTCGGCGGGCTGCACATTCTGTTCGGCACGGTAATCGCGGTGAAATATGGCGGCTAGAGAAAACACAGTTAAGAAGGAACGCGAAAAACGGCCTGCGGCAGGCCCGGTGGCCGCATCGCCGGCAAGTGCCCACACGCTCGACCGGCTGGTGCATGAACGGCTGCGCCTGGGAATCCTGAGCGCGCTGGCGGTCAACGAATCGCTCACCTTCAATGAGCTGAAGCGGCTGCTTGACACGACGGACGGCAACCTGAGCGTCCACGCCCGCAAGCTGGAGGAAGCCGGATACGTAGGCTGCGCCAAATCCTTCGCCAACCGGATGCCCAAAACCGAATACCGGCTGACGGCGGCGGGGCGCCGGGCGCTCGAACGCTATCTCGATCACATGGAAGCGCTGATCCAAGCCACGCGCGACAAATGAGGTTCTTTTTTATGCCTACTTGCTTTGAATTACAAAGTACTCTGCATGCAGCGATCATCATGGATGGCAACGGACGCTGGGCGCTCGGCCGCGGTCTGCCCAGAGCGGCCGGCCACCGCGCCGGCGTGGAAGCCGCGCGGCGGGTGGTGGACGCAGCTCCCGAACACGGCATCGGGGTTCTGACGCTATTCGCCTTTTCGAGCGACCACTGGCGGCGCGAGCCGGTGGAGGTCGCCGCGCTGATGCGGTTGCTCGCGTGGTATTTGGAGAGCCAGAGTGAGGGCGCGGTTGCGGCGGGCGTGCGAGTGGAAGCGATTGGACGGCGCGACCGCCTGCCCGGCGCGCTGGCCGCCGCCATCGCCGCGACCGAAGCGGCTACCGCGCGCGGCACCAAGCTGCGGCTGCGCGTGGCGCTCGACTATTCCGGCCGCGACGCCATCCTGGCCGCGGCCGGCGGAGCGAGCGAGCTTTCCCGCGCGGGAATCGATCGACGATTGGGACCACCGGTGGACCTGCTGATCCGAACCGGAGGCGAGCGGCGCCTGAGCGATTTCCTGCTCTGGGAAAGCGCCTACGCCGAGCTGGTATTCTCGCGCATCCTATGGCCGGATTTCGGCGCCGCGGAGCTGGCGGCGGCAGTGCGCGATTTCCGCACGCGAGATCGGCGCTTCGGCGCCGTCCCGCAGACTGCGGTGCGGTGCTCGTCCGGGTGGCTGGATTGAAGCGGCGGCGAGACGCTCACCTGCTCTTGCCGGGGAAGCGGCATGGGTCTTCGACCGGCAGATTCGGTTATATCGAAAGGACCGAAAGGACCGCTCCCTATGGTCGCGGCTCCGTTGGAGGCGCGATATCACACGGTCGAAGACCTAGCCCGGGATAGACGGAACCAAACGGGATGCACGCGGAGCAAGTTAGGAGTTACTTAAGGTCACGGAACCGGACGCACCGGAGATCGTCGGACGAGGATCCCCGGCGCCTGGGTTTGTTCTACAAAGATCCAAGAAGCTTGCCGGAGTTGGCACGCGCCTGCTTGGACTTATTCGCCTGCTCGGCTCTTAGCCGGGCTTCTTCCATGGGGGAGTAGTGGCCGAACTTCGTCTTGAACCACTGCTCCAGCCTCGGGTTGGTGCGCATCGTGGATTCATTTCGCGGTGCGCCCTGCGGTGTGGTCTTCTCACGCAAGGCCGCGTTGGCTCGCTCGGCTCTTTGCTGCTCTGCCCTCAGTCGGGCTTCCTCCATCGGGGAATAATGGCCAGTCTTAGTTTTGAACCATTGCTCCAGCCAGGGATTCCTCGATTGCGCCAGACCAGCGGCCGCAAACATGGCACCTGCCAAACTAATCGCTACTAAGCGTCTCACGTTTCGATCTCCTTTTGGGCTGGGCCGTTTCGCTGAATTCACCGTAACGATCCAACCACTCGGATCTGATGCTTCCTAGATAGAGCGGGTTCAATGTTCTTGGTTCCGTTGATTTATCGCGGAACAATCCAGTAAGTCATTGAATCAGAAGCGTGCTTGGTCTCACTCTGCCTCTAACTAACACGGCGCCAGCGCGGAGTAAATAAGGAGCAAGTAAGAAGTGTATAAGGAACGCATAAGGAGTGCCTAAGGAATACATATACTTTCGGAATGCAGCCATCCGGAGACCACTGGTGAGGTCTCACCGATTGGAGGAGAATCCGGCAAGCTTCGGCATTCGTGCCGACGCCGCTGCCGCGAGGACCCAGAGGCGTCACCTGGCGAGGCGCGACAGGCCACGGAAAGCGATGGCCTGTCCTACCTCTTACCGCGTTCCTACTCTCGCGGCTTTGCCCAGCTTCACGGCGTTTTCCATCAGCTTCAAACCGTGGCCGGCTTCGGCGGTGAGAATCGATTCCGGGTGGAATTGCACGGCTTCAATCGGCAACTCGCGATGGCGCACGCCCATGATCACGCCATCGGTGGATTCGGCGGTTATTTCCAGGCAAGCGGGAAAAGTCTCCCGCCGGGCGAACAGCGAATGGTAGCGACCCACCTCGAACTCTTCCGGCATCCCTTCGAAGATGCCGATGCCGCGGTGATGCACGGTGGAAGGTTTTCCGTGCACGGGGTAATCGAGCACGCCCAGCTCGCCGCCGAAGGCCTCGACAATGCCTTGCAGCCCCAGGCAGACGCCGAACACCGGCACACCCAGCCGCACGGCTGTCTTCACCAGTTCGGGCACGCCAAAATCCGTGGGGCGTCCGGGGCCGGGTGAAATCAGGATCAGGCCAGGCGCCACGCGCTCGATCAACTCGGGCGGGAAGCCGGCACGATACGTCACCACTTCGGCGCCCGTCTGGCGCGCATAGTTGGCCAGCGTGTGGATGAAACAGTCGTCGTTATCGACCAGCAGCAGACGCACTCCAGCGCCTACCGCGCTGTGTTCCGGCGCCGCTGCCGCCGCCGGTTTCGCGCCCAAGGCGCGGAAAAAGCCGGTGGCCTTGAGCCGCGTTTCGCGCTCTTCGTTGGCCGGCACGGAATCGTAGAGCAGGGTAGCCCCCGCCGGATACGACGCCACGCCATTGCGCAGGTAGGTGGTGCGAATCAGGATGCCGGTATTGATGTCGCCGTTGAACGAGATCATGCCGATGGCGCCGCCGTACCAACCGCGCGCATCTTTTTCGAGCGATTCGATCGCCTGCGCCGCCGCCTTCTTCGGCGCGCCGATCAGCGTCACCGCCCACATGTGGCTGAGGAAGGCATCGAGCGAATCGAAACCCTCCTGGAGGAAACCCTCCACGTGATCCACCGTGTGAAAAAGGCCGGCGTAGGATTCGATCAACCGCCGCCCAATCACCTTCACGCTGCCCGGCTCGCAGACGCGCGACTTGTCGTTGCGGTCCACGTCCGTGCACATGGTCAGTTCGGATTCCTCTTTGGCGGACTTCAGCAGCTCGCGGATGTTATCGGCGTCGCGCATGGGGTCCCCGGTGCGCTGCGCGGTGCCGGCAATCGGGCAAGTCTCGACGCGCTGGCCTTCCACCCGCAGGAACATCTCCGGCGACGCGCCCACAAGCTGCTCTTCGCCGAACTGCAACAGGAACTGGTAAGGGCTTGGGCTGGCACGCTGCACGCTTTCGAACAGTTCGGAGGCTTTGCCGGAATAGGGAGTCGAGAAGGTCTGGCGCAGCACCACCTCGTAATAATCGCCGCGCCGCATGCCCTCGCGCACCTTCTCCACGTTGGCCATGTACTCTTCGGGCGTCTGGTCGGAAACAATCGGACCGGGCTTGGCGCGCTTCGGCGGCTTGATCCGTTCCGCGTCGCGGGCGAGGCCGGCGGTCGAGATTTCGCCACGCGCGAAATCGTATCGGAAGCGCTCGATCTTCTCCTTCTTGCGATCCATGAACCAGATGTCGTCGCAGAGGAACAGGTGCAGGTCCTTGTGTCCATCGCGCGCCAGCTTCTTTTCGATAGGCTCGAACTGAAACAGCAGGTCGTATCCGAAAGCCCCCAGCAGGCCGAGCCGCGAATCCTCCTCGCCGCGGAATTCTTCAATCAGCGTGCGCAAAATGGAAAATGCGGAGGGCTGCTTGCTGCGTTCCTCTTCCGGAAACAGCGCGGGCAGCGGCTTCAAACGGCCTTCCAGCGCGCCTCCGGCGGAAACGAATTCCTCCCAGTGCGGATGCGCGGCGAGCACCGGATAAAGGATCTCCAGAATCCTGCGCCCGCGTTCGTTCAGCGGACGGAACTCGACGCGGCGATCGTAGGCGACGATCTCGAGCGGCGGGCGGGTGGAAGCGACGTCCCAACGCGAGTACCGCCCGGGATACTCGTATCCCGACGAAAGATAGATCCCACGGTGCCGGTCCAGATCGTGCAGAAGATGCTTCAGCCCCTTTTGGTAATTGCCTTGGGAAGCCGAGCGGGTGACCTCAATTCCGTGGGGAGTCGTGTAGCGGTATTCGCGCATGGTCCACTCCCGGGAAAGTTATTTTTCAGGATAGCAGACCAACGCGCGGAAGCGCGCCAGAATGTCCGCGGCGGGAGCGCTCCTCAAATCGTGCCCCGCACCTTCCACCGCGAGCAAGTCCGTGCGCGCGGGAATCGCCCGTATCGCCGCACGCAGCTCTTCGACCGTGCCAAACGGATCGGCCGTGCCATGGACAAACAGCGCCGGCGTGCGCAGCTCCGGAAAGAAGCTGGTGCGCAGTTGTTCGGGCTTGCGCGGCGGATGCAAGGGATAGGAGAGCAGCAGCAGACCGCTGGCGAGTTCGGTGTGTTCCGCCGCGGTCATCGCGGTCTGCCGGCCACCGTAAGAATGGCCGCCGGCGAAGACGCGCCCGCCCGCGAGCTTCCCCAGCGCATCCACCGCGCGCGCAATGCCCTCCCGGTCTCGTGCCGCCATGGCTGGAAAGGGAGGTCCCTTGGATCGCGCAATGCGAAACGGCAGATCGTAGCGCAGCACCAGGAAGCCAGCTTCGGCCAGCGAGGCGGCCATTCGCACCAGCAGCGGCCCATTGGCGTTCGAGCCTGCGCCATGGGTCAGTGCGAACGCATCGCCATTCGAAACCGCCGGGCGGTGCAGCACGCCGCGGACGCCCAAGGTTTCGAATGCTTCGAGCATCACTCCTTCTTCTTCAGTTGAGTGTCGTGCTCTTTGATGAACTTGCGAATCTCGTCGGTCATTCCGAGCAGCTTTTCCCACTGCTCGCGGTACAGCGTCACCGGGAACCGGCCAAGCCCGTACACCGACAGGCCGCCCTTTTCGCTCACCTTCAGCGACATTTGTCCGCGAGGCCGCTTCAACGCTTCGTTTTCGGCGCGCAGCCGCTCAATCTCAGCTTTCAATGCTTCGTCGTTTGGCATGGTGAATCCAGATTTCAGTGATACCACAACCGCGGGTGAGGCGTGGGCGGCGGGCATCGGAAACCCCGAAACAAACGCGCCCGCGAGCGGGCGTTGGCAAGCTTAAGCATGCCCCACCCTATGCGGGCTCCGCCAGCTTTTCCACGCGCACGCGGGCGATGCGGTTTCGGTCCATCTCGAGCACCGTGTAGCGGCGGCCCTCATGCTCCACCTGATCGCCGGCGCGCGGGATCGCGCCCAGGCGAAAGAGCAGAAAACCGGCCAGCGTCTCGAAGCCGGCATCTGACGGGATCTCGATGCCGAACTCGGTTTCCAGATCGCGGATGCGCGTAGCGCCGTCCAGTTCGATCTCGCCGGTATACGTGTCGCGGCGCACGTCCTTCTCATCGTGCTCATCCTCGATGCGTCCCACCAGGTGCTCCAGCACATCCTTCAGCGTCAGCATCCCCACGATGGTGCCGAATTCATCCACCACCATGGCCATGTGGGAGTGGCCGGCGCGGAACTGCTCCAGCATTTGCGAGAGCGGCTTGGTCTCCGGCACCACCAGGTGCGGGCGCAGCAAGCGGCCAATGTGGAAACTGCGGCTGGCCTGGCCAGAGCGTATGGCGCGCCGCCGCTCCTCCCAAACCGGCAGCAGGTCCTTGTAATGCAGAATGCCGACGATCTTTTCGGGCGAGCCCCGGTAGACCGGCAGGCGCGAATGTTTTTCCGCAATCATCGTGCGCAGCACGTCGTCCAGAGCGGCGCCGGCTTCCACCGAAACGATGTCGTTGCGCGGCACCATGACCTCGCGCGCCACCACGTAGTCCAAGTCGAGCACGCGGTGGATCATATCTTCCTGCGACTCCGGCAAATATCCCAGGCCGCGGCTGGAACTGACGATCAGCTTCAGTTCCTCGGCCGAATGGCCGCCGTGCGCCACGTTCTTCAACTTCAGCGCGCGGGTGATAACGCCGGCGGAGCGTTCGACCACCACCACGAATGGCAGCGACACGCGGTAGAAGAGCAGCAGCGCCGGCGCCACGATGGCCGCCATCCTGTCGGCCTGGGCCATCGACAGATTCTTGGGAACCACTTCGCCGAGCACCACGTGCAGGTACGAGATCGCCAGGAAGGCAACTGCCAGGCAAGCTCCGTGCAGAATGTCGGCTGCCAGCGGACTGGCCGGCGTATGCAAGCGGGAAACCAGCAGTTGGTACAGGGTGTTCTCGCCGGCCCAGCCTAGCCCCAGGCTGGCCAGCGTGACGCCCACTTGCGTTACCGACAGCAGCCGCCCCGGATTCGAAAGCAGGTTGAGAGCGGCCTGCGCGCCGGCGGAGCCGTTCTCCGCCATTTGCCGCAGGCGCGAATGCCGCACCGAAAGCAGTGCCACCTCGGCGCCCGCGAAGAAACCGTTCACCGCGATCAGCAGCGCGACGAGAACGATTCGAAATGGGTAATAGGTCAAAGTCCGCCGACCACATTTTAGCGGAGATCTCGAACCAAAAGGTCGCGCCCGCACCGTTTATGATGAGAGTTAGCCCTCAATGTCACCTTCCCCGCTGGCGCGAATCGTGAAGATCGTCAACTTTCTGATTGCCGCGATCGTGGTGGCGGCGCTGGCAGTGGTGTATTGGTGCGTCTGGCGGCCGCTGCCACAGCATTCCGGTTCCATCGAAGCTCGGGTGGCGGCGCCCGTCGTGGTGCAATTCGATGCGCACGGCGTGCCGCACATCGAAGCGTCCAACCTCGAGGACGCGCTGTTCGTGCAAGGCTATGTGACCGCGCAGGACCGGCTGTGGCAAATGGATGCGCTACGCCGTCTGGCCGCGGGCGACCTGTCGGAGGTGGTTGGCGCCGCGGCGCTCGAATCGGACCGCGAATCCCGCCGCCTTCGGATGCGCCGCATCGCCGAGCGCGCTTACGTCGATATGCCGGCGCCGGATCGCGCCGCGATGGCGGCTTACGCCCGCGGCGTCAACGCGTTTGTGAACGGCCATCTCGGCAACTTGCCGCTCGAATTCCGGCTGCTCGGCTACCAGCCGCGCCCCTGGAGCGTGGTGGATTCGCTGCTGATCTGCCTGCACATGTTTCGCGACCTCAGCACTTCCTGGCGCGACGATTTGCTCAAGCGCGACATGCTGGCCCACGGCGACGCGCACAAAGTCGATTTTCTGTTTCCGGCGCGCGGCAGCGGGTCGCCGCCGCCGGGCTCCAACGCCTGGGCCCTGTCGGGCACCCATACGGCTTCCGGCAAGCCGCTGCTGGCCAACGATATGCACCTGGAATACGGGCTGCCCGGTATCTGGTACATGACCCACCTGCATGCGCCCGGCATCGACGTCTCCGGGGTGGCGCTGCCAGGCGTTCCCGGAATCATCGTCGGGCACAACCAGCGCATCGCCTGGGGTATCACCAATCTCGGATTCGACGCCCAGGATCTGTACATCGAGAAGCTGGATATGCGCACCGGCCGATATCTATACCGAGGTGAGACGGAACAGGCGCGGCTGGAGCGCGAAATCATCCGCGTGAAGAACCAGAACACGGAGGAAATGCCGATCTGGGTCACCCGCCACGGGCCGCTGTTTGTCAATGAGAACGACACGCCAATGGCGCTGCGGTGGATCGCCGCCGAACCGGGCTTCGTTCAATATCCATTTCTCGATATCGATCGCGCGCAAACCTGGGTGGAGTTCAGAGCCGCCCTGGAGCGCTTGCCGGGCCCGGCTTCCAACTTCGTCTACGCCGATACGGACGGCAACATTGGCTACCAGGTGGCCGGCAGATTGCCGGTACGGCGCGGCTATGCGGGCGACGTGCCTCTGGATGGATCGTCCGGCAATTTCGAATGGGACGGCTTCATTCCGTTTGCCGATCTCCCCACCGCCTTCAACCCGCCCGGCGGCATCATCGCCACTTCCAATCAAGACCCGTTTCCCGACAACTATCCTTACCCGGTCGGCGGCCGCTTTGCGCCGCCATACCGCGCCAGCCAGGTGCGGGCGCGTCTGCAGGCGCGCCAGGGCTGGCGGGCGGAAGACATGCTCGGCGTCCAGTGCGACGTGTATTCGGCGTTCGGCAAGTTCCTGGCCGGGCAACTGGTGGCGGCTTACGACAACCGCCACGCGCACGTCACCAACCTGGAGGATTTGGTCGCCATGCTGCGCGCGTGGAACGGGCAGATGGAAATTCGCGGAGGTGCGCCGTTCCTGATTGCCCTGGCGTTCCCGCACGTACGCACGGCGCTGGCGGAAAACGCCGCCCCCGGCGCCGCGGGTAAATACGACTTCCCGATGAGCTACGCCGTGGTGGAAAAACTGTTGCGCGAGCGCCCCGCCGGTTGGTTCGCCGATTACGACGAGATGCTCCTGACCGCGCTGGTGGATGCGGTCGAAGAGGGCGAGCGCATCCAGGGGCGCGACCACCAGCGCTGGCAGTACGGCGCCTATTCGAGAATGTTCGTCCCCAATCCGGTCATCCATCGGATTCCTTGGATCGGCAAGTATTTCGACATTGGACCCGTGCCCATGAGCGGTTCGCCGGTCAGCGTGAAACAGGTCACCGCACGCCTGGCGCCCTCCATGCGGATGGACGCCGACTTGGCCGATTGGGACCGCTCGCTGCTCAACGAGACCATCGGCCAATCCGGCCAGGTGCTGTCAAGCCATTACCGCGACCAGTGGGACGATTATTACGCTGGCCGCAGTTTCCCCATGCAGTTCCGGAAAATCGAGGCCGCCAGCACGCTCGAATTCCGGCCCGCCGGACGATGAAAGTGGCGACTCGTCCGGTGCCGCCGCTCAGGGCATGTCACAAAATGGAGTGATGGCCGCTACCTTTGTTCGCGGCTCCGAGGCGCGCTCAGACCCGCACCAGCACTTCGCGCAGCCGCTCCCGCGTGAGGAAAAACTTCACGGATTGGAAATCGGCAAACAGCTTCTCCAGACCGCGGTTGTTGAATAACTGCACCGCCGGGCGCGTGCCGTGCTGGGTCAATTGCAGGGAACTCAATTCCAGGATGCGAAACGTGTAACAGGGAACTCTTTCGAGTTTGTCGTCGGACTCGAAGAATGCCAGCATCTGGCTCTTCTGCCGCGCGATCTTGTGCACGCGCGCCACCACCGCGTGCAGCAAAGCCGGCGCCAGATACTCGAGCGAGTCCCACAGCAGGACGCCGTCGAAATGGTCGTCCGGATAGTCCAGCGCCTGCCGCAGAAAGAAGTCGATGCGGCCGGGATTGGAATGATCGACCGTGCCCCCGGCGCCGAACGTCTCATGCAGGATCTGCAGGAAATTCTCGGAATAGAGCCGGTGCCCCAAGTTGGTGATGAAGTTCACGTTCTCTTGCGATGCGCCGCCTAGATCGAGAATCGTGAGACCGGACTGCCCGCGGATATCCAGGAAGAACTCTTCCAGCGCCCGGCTGCGCCGGGTGGTGACCACTTCGGGCTCGTCGGGTCCGCCATGCCGAAAGCGGCCCGGTGGCGAACCGCCGCCGGACGCGGAACTTCGGAGCTGGCCACGCAAAAAGTTCTTGAGTGGTCCTGGCAGCGGCATGGGCTACGTGGTTTGCCTCAGCGTTTCACTTCGGCGGCGGCGACAGCCGGCGCCGGAGGAGTGGCCGCCGGTGTGGCCGGTTGCGGCTTGGCGGCAGCCCGGGCAGGTTCCGGCTTGATGATATCGATGCTGCCCTTGAAGTACGCGCCGTCCTCGATGATGATGCGCGCCGTGCGGATGTCGCCCACCAGACGCGCGTCTTTGCGGATTTCGATTTTATCGGCCGCTTCCACGTTGCCCTGAATGGTGCCCAACGCGATCACTTCACGCGCCTTGACTGCGGCATGGATGTTGCCGTTGGGGCCGACGGTGAGCTTGTGCTCCAGCAACTCGACGGTGCCCTCCAGGTCTCCATCGACATACAGGTCTTCCTTGCTGAAGATCTGGCCGACGATCTTGACCGCTTTCCCGATGCTGGCCATGCCGCTGCGGGCGTCCGCATCGAATCTTGCGCTAGGGGTGCTGGACACTGGTGCTGCCTCCTTCTTCGATTCTGTAAAACTGGGAGCCGAGGGTGTAGCCACCGGACTTGGCGGGTGGCTGGCTGGCGGGACGAAAGGCTTTGGCGGTTCGTCCTCCCGGCGCTTATTCCACATGCGGGCGCCCTCCTGAAATTGAGATGATTTCGTGCATGATGCTGCCTCTCCAGTCTAACAAGGGCGGGCCGAAAAAGGGCAAGTGAAGTTTCGCGGCCGGGCAGGCGCGTTTTGGGGTGATTCCGCACCAGGCCCGATTGCCGCATAATCAAAACATGGCCGAGGGATTGCGTTTTGCCTGCCAGCCCGGGTGCATCGCCTGCTGCACGCAGAAAGGGTTCGTGTATCTGACCGAAGCCGACGCGCAACGCATCGCGGAATTCCTGGGGCTGAGCGCGCGGGCATTCGAGAAGCGGTACTGCTACCGCACCCGCCGCCAGCTTCGTCTGCGCGTTCCGCGTGAGGCGCAGTGTCATTTTCTGCGCGAGGGTGGATGCTCTATTCACGCCGTCAAGCCAACCCAGTGCCGCATTTTTCCCTTTTGGCCCGAACTGGCAAAGAGCCGCGCCGAGTGGCGGAAGACCGCGAGATATTGCCCCGGCATCGGCCAGGGCCCGCTAATCCAGATCGAATCCGCGCGCGCCGAAGCGCAAGAAATGCGGGAAGCGTATCCGGCGATGTACCCGTAGAGGAAGCAGGCGGTGGGCGGGCTCAGAGCAGGATGTCCCAGTCCTCGCCGGCAACAGGCTCGAACGGCTCACGGAAATCGAGGACCGAGTCTCGGAGGCTTCGGCCGCCGACCGTCGGCGATCCTGGGGTCTTCGAGATCACCAACACTTCGACCGGCTGGCCGGGCGCGAAGGGAAGGCCCTCCAAACGGAGGTCGCCGTGTGCGCCGACTGCCGTATCTTTCCGGTATGCCTGCACGCCATCAATATAGAGGATCTGGCCTGTGCAAGACGCGTCCTGTATTGAGAGAATGGAACCGAGGAGCCCGATGACGAAGTTGACCATTCAGATTCCAGACGACCTCGCGAGTGGCTTGCAGGGGATTGCCTCAGCGCAGAGAACAAGCGTGGAGCAGGTGGCGCTGGAGCATCTGCGTTCCCTCTTCGATAGGGCAGGTTCGCCTGAAGCTGTTTTGCGAGCCGTTCGGAAATTGTCCCATCCGAGTTCTGCCGCTGTGGATGACCTCGATGCCGCGATTGCCGCTGCCCGGATGCCGGTGAGCGACCAGGGCCCTTTCGACCGACGGCGCCGGGGATGATTTACTTGCTGGATACGAACGCGATCAGCGATTTGATGAGAGCGTCCCCGAGAATCGAGAACTGGATGGCGGGATTGGGCGGGGACGATCGCGTGGTTACATGCACGATCGTCCGGGGCGAAGTACTCTTTGGGATTGGCAAGTTGCCGGACGGTAGACGTCGCGATGAGTTGAAGGAGACGGGACACCAGTTCCTGGCCTCATTGCGTTGCGAACCGGTGCCAGAACTGGCGGGCGACTTTTACGCTGCTGTTAAACTCGCCCGGCAACAGCGCGGCCTCGCGCTGGATGAAAACGACCTTTGGATCGCCGCGACGGCACTCGCGCTGGGCGCGACACTCGTGAGCCGTGACAGCGACTTCGCTGGCATTGATGGCTTGCTCGTGGTTGCGCTGAATTAGATGTGGCGTTAGGCTGAGTGAAATCGGAAGTCCTCGTTACTGAGTCCGTCTGTCGGCAGCCCCAGGCCCTTTCGCATGTGCAGCACTACATCGCCAAAGAGTCGCTCGCGCTCGTTGGCCTTGCCGCTATTGGCGATATCCGCCAGAAACGCTCCCATCTTACGCACGAGTTCCTGGTCACCGAGGAGCCACACTTCGCGCACGGTCTTCAGCAACTCAGCCCTCTCGGCAGCCCTCGGGCTGTTTATGTATAGGCTCTCGATGCTCTGGACGATAGCCAAATAGCGCTTTTCCTTTTCCGCTCTTAGCACCGCCTCGGCAGCCACGACAGCGTCGGCTTGCTTGACGGCGAGCTGAGACAGTAAGTTATAGCGCTGCGTTAACCACGCCGTAATGATCGACACAGCGCCGCCGAAAACAACAGCCGCGAAGGTCATTAGGTACGGAAACCACCAAGGCGACGTTCCCAGTGGATTCGATTGTAGCCCTACTGCCATTGCCCCGAGGCGGGCGCTCGCTGAACGCGGGCCGATGTTCCCTACTTCCCTTCCACCGCCGCGATCCTGGCTTGCGCCAGTGCTACCGCTTCTAGCGCGGCTGTGGAGGCATCTCCGGTGGTGGCGGCATACATCTGTTTCTGGGCCTGGTCCAGGTCGGCGCGGGCGCGCGCGATATCGATATCTTCGGCGCGCTCGGCCAGGTTGGCCAGCACACGCACCTGGCCGAAGAGTACTTCTATCAGGCCGCCTTGCACGGCCAGAAAATGGCGCGCGCCGCCAGCGGCATAACTCAGCGCTCCGGCGCCGAGCAGGCTGAGCAGCGGGGCATGACCCGGCAGAATGCCCAGGTAACCGTCCTGGCCAGGCACTTGCACGTCGGTGACTTGCTCGCTCACCATCGCGCGCTCGGGCGTGGCCACTTCGAGTTCGATACTGTCCGCCATCTCAGGCCTTCTTCAGCTCTTCGGCGCGCGCCAAAACCTCTTCGATGGACCCCTGCATGTAGAATGCCTGCTCGGGCAGGTCGTCGTGCTTGCCTTCGGCGATTTCGCGGAAGCCTTTTACCGTGTCTTCCAGCTTCACGTATTTGCCCTTGATGCCGGTGAACTGCTCGGCAACGAAGAAGGGCTGGGAGAAAAAGCGCTGGATCTTGCGGGCGCGGGCGACGGTGAGCTTGTCTTCGTCGGAAAGCTCGTCGATGCCCAGGATAGCGATGATATCCTGCAGGTCCTTGTAGCGCTGCAGAATGCCCTTCACCATCTGCGCGCAGCCGTAATGATCCTGGCCGATAATGATGGGATCCAGGATGCGCGAGGTGGAAGCCAGCGGATCCACCGCCGGATAAATGCCCAGCGCGGCGATATCGCGCGACAGGTTGGTGGTGGCGTCCAGGTGGGCGAAGGCCGTGGCGGGAGCCGGGTCGGTGTAATCGTCGGCGGGCACGTAGATAGCCTGCACCGACGTGATGGAGCCTTTCTTGGTGGAAGTGATGCGCTCTTGCAGTTCGCCCATTTCGGTGGCGAGGTTGGGCTGATAGCCCACCGCGGACGGCATGCGGCCCAGCAGCGCCGAAACTTCCGAACCCGCCTGGGTAAACCGGAATATGTTATCGATGAAGAGCAGCACGTCCTGCCCTTCCTGATCGCGGAAGTACTCGGCCACGGTCAGCCCGGTCAGGCCCACCCGCAGGCGCGCGCCGGGCGGCTCAGTCATCTGGCCGTAGATCATGGCGCATTTCGACTTGCGGTAATCCTTGGGATCGATGACGCCGGACTCCTGCATCTCGAGCCACAGGTCGTTGCCTTCCCTGGTCCGCTCGCCCACGCCGGCAAACACCGAAACACCGCCGTGCTTCTGGGCGATGTTGTTGATCAGCTCCATGATAATGACGGTCTTGCCCACGCCGGCGCCGCCGAACAGGCCGATCTTGCCGCCGCGCAAATAGGGCTCGAGCAGATCGATTACCTTGATGCCGGTCTCGAACATCTCCAGGCGCGTCGATTGGTCTTCAAATGATGGCGAGGGCCGATGGATGGGGAAATACGTCTTGGCATTCACCGGGCCCATTTCGTCCACCGGCTGGCCGATCACATTGAGGATGCGCCCCAGCGTTTCCGGACCCACCGGCACTTGTACCGGGTGGCCCAGGCTGATGGCTTGCATGCCGCGCACCAGGCCTTCGGTGGGCTGCAGCGCCACCGTGCGCACACGGCCTTCGCCGATGTGCTGTTCCACTTCGCAGATGATATCGATGGGCTGGGGGGCGTCGAATCCCTCGCTGGTGACGCGAATGGCGGTGTAGATAAGGGGGATCTGCCCCTCGGGAAACTCGCAGTCCACGGCCGGGCCGGCCACTTGCACTACTTTTCCGATGATGGTTCCGTCGCTTGCCATAGCTTCCTTTTACCCTGCTGCCGCGGCGCCACTGACCACCTCGATGATTTCCTTGGTGATGCTGGCCTGGCGCACGCGGTTCAAGAACAGTGTCAACTTGTCGATCATTTCGGCCGCGTTCGAAGTGGCCGCGTCCATGGCGGTCATGCGCGCGGCGTGCTCGGCGGCCGACGACTCGATCAGCGCGTGGAAGAATTCCATCTCCACGTAGCGCGGCAGCAGCACGTCCAGCATCGCGGCGGGCGACTGTTCGAAGATGTAGTCCACCGTGCCCGGCCTGCCGGCCGCCGCGGCCGGCAGTTCCACCGGCAGCACCCGCGACACAGTCAGCTTCTGCGTGGCCACGCTCTTAAACTCGTTATAGATGATATAGACCGCGTCGATTTCCGCGCGGCGGAACATGTCCATCGCCCTGCGCGCAATGGCGGCGGTGTCGTTATAGGCGGGCTTGTTGGCCAAGCCGATCGATTCGCCCGCAATCGCAGCGTGGCGTTTGCGGAAGAAATCGCGGCCCTTGCGGCCAATCAGCTCCAGCTTGACGGAAGCTTGGGGACGCTCCTTGATGAAGCGCTGCGCGCCTTTGATGAGGTTCGTATTGAAGGCGCCGGCGAGGCCTTTGTCGGCGCTGAGTACCAGCAGCAG
This sequence comes from Bryobacterales bacterium, assembly GCA_003142185.1. Classification (GTDB taxonomy): domain Bacteria; phylum Acidobacteriota; class Terriglobia; order Bryobacterales; family Bryobacteraceae; genus Bog-375. The sequence continues at coordinate 153,200 of PLOR01000097.1, read as the reverse complement.
GACGTTGTGCTCCTCGCGGCGGGCGAGCAGCTCGTTCTGGCCGGCCAGGTCGTCGAGCGCCGCGGCCGCGGCTACGTTGGCCAGCACGCTGCGCAGCATACCGCCGTATGGACGCGACCGGATGACGCGATCCTGCGCGCGGCGCAGCTTGGCCGCCGAGACCATCTTCATGGCCTTGGTGATCTGCTGCGTGTTCTTGACCGAGCGGATGCGCCGCCGGATGTCGATCAGGCTAGGCATGCGCCGGTTCCGCGGTTTTCTGATCGGCCACGAACCGCGCCTTGAATTCTTCCACCGCAGCCTTGAGTTTGCCGCGCAGCTCATCGTCCAACGCCTTCTTGGTGCGAATTTCGTCCCACAATCCGCGGTGGGCGTTTTCGATGAAGCGGTAGAGTTCGTCCTCGAATTTGCGGCACTGCTCCACCGGGAGATCGTCCAGGTAGCCCTGCGTGCCGGCGAAAATAATGGCGACCTGCTTCTCCACCGGCAGCGGCAGGTATTGGTTCTGCTTGAGAATCTCCACCAGGTGCTTGCCGCGGTTGAGCTGCGCGAGCGATGCTTTGTCTAAATCGCTGCCGAACTGGGCGAACGCCGCCAGGTCGCGGTATTGCGCCAGGTCCAGGCGCATGCTACCGGCGATCTGCTTCATGGCCTTGATTTGCGCGTTGCCGCCGACGCGGCTGACCGAGATGCCCACGTTGATGGCCGGGCGCACGTTGGAGTTGAACAGGTCGCTTTCCAGGAAGATCTGCCCGTCGGTGATGGAAATGACGTTGGTGGGAATGTAGGCGGATACGTCGCCGGCCTGGGTTTCGATGAACGGCAGAGCCGTCAGCGAGCCGCCGCCGTGCGCGGCGCTCAGCTTGGCGGCGCGCTCCAGCAGCCGGCTATGCAAGTAGAAGACGTCGCCCGGATAGGCTTCGCGCCCCGGCGGCCGCCGCAGCAGCAGGGAGATTTCGCGGTAAGCGGCGGCGTGCTTGGAAAGATCGTCGTAGATGCACAGCGCGTGGCGGCCGCTGTCGCGGAAGAATTCGCCCATCGCGCAGCCGGAGAATGGGGCGATGTACTGCATCGGCGCCGGGTCGGATGCGGTTGCGGCCACCACGATGGTGTATTCCATGGCGCCGAAATCCGTGAGCGTCTTCACCACCTGGGCCACCGTGGATCGCTTCTGGCCAATCGCGACATAGATGCAAATCATGTCGCCGCCCTTTTGGTTGATGATGGTGTCGAGCGCGATGGCGGTCTTGCCGGTTTGGCGGTCGCCGATGATCAGCTCGCGCTGGCCGCGGCCGATCGGGATCATGGCGTCAATGGCCTTGATGCCGGTCTGCATCGGTTCCTTCACCGGCTGGCGCGCCACCACGCCGGGCGCCAGGCGCTCCACCGGGTTGAACTGCGAGGTCTGGATGGGGCCCTTGTCGTCGATCGGATGGCCGAGCGCATCCACCACGCGGCCGATCAGGGCGTCGCCTACCGGCACCGACATGATGCGCCGCGTGCGCCGCACCTCGTCGCCTTCCTTGATCTCCGTGTAGTCGCCCAGCAGCACCGAGCCCACCTGGTCTTCTTCCAGGTTCATGGCGATGCCGGCCACATCGTGGGGGAACTCGATCAGCTCGCCGGCCATCACCTTTTCCAGACCGTGAATTCTGGCGATGCCGTCGCCCACCGAAATCACCGAGCCGACCTCGGAGACGTCGATCGCCTTCTCGTAGTTCTCAATCTCCTGGCGGAGAATGCTGGTAATCTCGTCCGCTCGAATCTGCGCCATATTCTTTTCCGTTACGATGAACTTTCCGCGCTGAGCCGCCGCCTGAGGGTCTGCAACTGGCCGCGCACCGAGCCGTCATACACCGTGGAGCCGATGCGCGCCAGCACGCCGCCGATCAGCGAGGCGTCGACCGCGAACTGCGCGCGAAGGCGCTTGTCGCTGGCCTTTTCGAGCACCGCGGTCAGCGCCGCGCGCTGCTCTTCGGTCAGCTCGCGCGCCGAAGCCACCTGGGCGCGGGCGAACCCCAGCCGCTCATCGAGAATCTGCTCGAAGGCGTTGACCACGTCGCTGAACTCGGCAATCCTGCGACGATCGATCAATACAAACAAGAAATTGCGCGTAATGCGCGATAGCCCCAGAATGTCCGCCACGCGACCGATGACGGCCCGCTTGCGGGCCGGGGGCACCGCCGGGGTGATGAGGGCATTGCGCAGCTCAGGTGACTCGAGCGCGCTGGCGAAGGAGCGCAGCTCGCCCAGCGCGTCCTGCGGAGCCAGCGCGGAGCCGGCGGCGGTCACCACATCGGCAAGCGCGTTCGCGTATCGCGTGGCTACGGCGGAAACAGGCATGGTGGCTCAGTTCCTGACGGCCGGCGGATGAAGGCCGCGCACGAAGCCGCCCACCAGCCGGTCTTCGGTGTCCGCATCCATCCGGGCGCGGACTTTCTGCTCCGCCAGATCCACCGCCAGTTGCGCGGCATAGCATTGCAAGTCGAGGCGCGCGGCTTTCTGTGCCGTCCGAATTTCCTGTTCGCCGAGGGCCCCGATCTTGGCGATTTCGGCCGCGGTCTGCTGCGCGAAGCGCTCGACTTCGGCGGCTGATTCCTTCTGCGATTCGGCGCGCAGAGCCGCAATTTCCGTGTCCAGGCTGGCCAGCCGGCGGTCCACTTCGGCGGCGCGTGCAGCGGCCGCCTCGGCGGTGCGTTCCGATTCCACCAGGTCCTTGCTGATTCCGGCGGCGCGCGCCGCGTAATAAGGGCCGGCGTGTTTGCGAATCAGGTAGCCCAGCCCGCCTGCCAGGAGCAGGAAGTTCGCCCACTCCCAGATTTTGAGGTTGCCTTCGCCGGAAGCCGCGGCTTCCTTCTTATTAGGCTCCGCCGCCAGCACCGCGGTAGACAGGCCGGCCGCCAGAACGGTGAGCGATACCGCCAACAGCAGCCGCTTCATGCCGCTCTCCCGCGCAGGATGGAATCCGCGATCTGGTTGGCGAGCGCGTCGCTCCCGGCGGCCAGTTCCGGCTTCAGGACTTCGGCGTCCTCGGCAAGCTGCCGCTGCGCGTCGCGGACGATCTGCTCGGTGCGCTGCCGGGTCGCCAGAAGCTCGCCGGCCTGGTGCTCGGCAAGTTGCCGGTGCGCCTGCTCCTGCGCCTGGTAGACTTCCGAGCGCGCCGCCCGCAAGGCGGCTTCATATTGCGCGGTCTTTGCCGCGGCCAGCTCCAGGGCTTCGGCGGCCAGCTTACGAGCGCCTTCGGTCGCATCGTAGCGCTGCTGAAGCACTTTCTCCAGAGGCTTGAAGAACATGTACTTCAGATAGAAGTCGAGCGCAAACACCAGCAGGAAGGTAGGCACAGCCCTCAGCAGTAGCTGCCCTAGGTCGTGGAGCATTGTATCCATGGGAAACCGGCGAGAGGTGCCCGTCTAATGAAGGCTCAGAGTACCATCCGGCGGAAAGGGCAGTCAACAGGTGTTGGGACGGGGCGCATACCCCCACGGGTCGCGGCGGAATACCCAGGTCGCAACGACCGGTAACAGGAAAACCTCGGTGCAGAAGGTGAAGCGATATGTCCCGTAGTAGACGAGCTCGGTCACCAGGACCACGAGGAACATGCCCGTGACAAGAATCCGGAAAAGTGGATCCATTGTGCGGAGGGTCCTTAGGCTCAGCAGAACCGCCGCGTAGAGAGCCGCGCGGAAAAGGAACACGCAATAGGAGCCCCAATTCGGTATCCAGGGTACCGGAACAAGGCCGCGGATCAGCTTGCCGACTTCCAGCCGAGGGAGCCCCAACCAATGCTGTTTCAGAAATGCTATGCCCTTCCGGTGATAATAACGGTCCACCTGCAGCTCGCTCATCGTTGCGGCCAGATCTTTCTTGGCTGTTTGACCGGGGATCTCGTCCGGGAAGACCCAATAGCCCCACACAGCCAGGTTCGAGGCAACGTAATCGTTGTTCGCGCCGTAAAGGGTCTCCCCCTCGATGGTGCTGAGAACCGGAAACTCTCCGCTGAGCGCGTAATTCCGGGCGATCCATAGCCCCGAAGGCAACCAGAACAACGCTGCCGCCGCAACGAACCGTCCCGGCACCCGCCGAATACGGAACATGGGAATCGCCGCGAGACCAGCCATCACGGGGAGCAGGATGAAATTCGACCGCACCAGGACAGTGAGTCCAAGAACCAGCGCGCCCGGATAAAATGCCCGTCCGCCCCGCAGGAGCAGGAGCGTCCCCAGAGCCGCCACAAATACATAAGCAATTTCAGCGCATCCCGTCGCGGCCAGCGTGAGCGCGACCGGATACAGCGCGTAGCCCGCGCCTGCCGCAGCCGAGATTCTGCGGTCGCGGCTCAGCATCCAGGTAATCCCGAACAGGAGCACTGCGTTCGCTGCGTTCAGGCAAGCGGCCGTCACGCGGACCGAAGTGGTGTCGTCGGCGCCGGAAGCGAGCCAAGCAGAAGCGGATAACAGAGCGGGCCACACGGGGGCCCGCTCCATAGTCCGCGTGTCTCGCCACAAGGTTGCCACCACGTAGCCCCGGCCTGCCGCCAGGTTGCGGGCGATGCCCATACAAAGCAGGGCGTCACCACTCACCGCTGGCTTCGTGCTTATCAAAACTATCCAGTTGGATGCGATCGCCACCGCCAACACAAGGAGCGTTCCGCGCACAAACGACCTGCGGCTTTGTGACGGTGATTGTTCCAACTCGTCCTTCCAGTCGTGGGAGGTGACTCGATGGAGGAGGCGAGTGAGCATGTCACTCCGGCTGCCGTGCGGACCTCCAGCGTATCACACCGGCGCCAGCCTTCCGGCAGCCATCGAACTTTGTTGCAGCCGTTCGCGTATTATGTTCCTGAATGGCAACCAGTGCGCCGGCCAGTATTACCATCCCGTTACAGATCGACTCCGTCGTCAAGCGTTTCGGTGAAGTGATCGCCGTCGATGGCATATCGCTCGAAGTTCATGAGCGCGCCTGTCTTGGTTTGCTCGGCCCCAACGGCGCCGGTAAATCCACGCTGATTCGCAGCATCGTCGGCCGCGTCCGGCCCGATTCCGGCAGCGTGCGCGTCTTCGGGCATCCGGCCAGCTCGCCGGCGGCCCGTCAAGAGCTGGGCTGGGTGCCGCAGGAGCTGGCGCTGTATCCGCTGCTCACCGGCCGCGAGAATCTGGACGCCTTCGGCCGTTACCAGGGACTGCGCGGCAAAGCTCTGCGCGAGGCCATCCAGTGGTGCCTCGAATGGGCCTCTCTCTCCGACCGCGCCGATTCCGTCGTGAAGACCCTATCGGGTGGCATGCGCCGGCGCCTCAACATGGCCGCCGGGATGATCCATCGCCCGCGCCTCGTGCTGCTCGACGAGCCGACCGTCGGCGTCGACCCGCAATCGCGCAATCGAATTTTCGAGATGGTCGAGGCTCTCCGCGCCGAAGGCACCACCGTGATCTACACCACGCACTATATGGAAGAGGCCGAGCGCCTGTGCGATAGCATCGCGATCGTGGATCATGGCCGCATCATTGCCCAGGGAACCAAGGATGAGTTGGTGGCGCAGTCCTTTGGCTCCCGCAGCGATGTTCTCATGCGTCTCGACGCCGCGGCCCCCAACGCGGCGGCATGGACGGCCTCGCGCGGCGGAACCCTTCAGGACGGGGTCGCGCATTTCCCGGTCGACAGGCCCTCCGACATCGCATCGCTGCTCGACGCTGCCGCACGCGATGGCCTCAACGTCATCGATCTGGTCCTGCGCCGGCCCAATCTCGAATCCGTATTCTTGCAACTCACCGGAAGGGACCTCCGACAATGATCGCCGCCATCGTTCGCAACGGCTTCCGCGCACTGCGCCGCGATCGCGGAGCGCTGATTCTCTGCTTCGTTCTGCCGGTCGCCTTCTTCAGCATCTTTGCCCTCGTGTTCGGCCCCATGTCGGGCAATTCCACGCCGCGCGTGAACGTCCTGGTGGTGGACGAAGATCGCAGCGCGGCTTCCGAGCGCCTGGTCGGCGGCTTGCACCGGGAGCGCGCGCTGGCCACCGACACGCGCCCCGAAACCAAAGCCGGGGAGCCGGCGCCGCCCGAGTACACCGCTGCCACCGCCGAAGCAGCCGTCAAACGCGGCACCGCTCCGGTCGCCCTCATTATTCCCGCCGGCTTTGGCGCCAATCCAATCTCGTTCGCGCCCGCAGCGGGCCGCAAGCCGATCCGGATTCTGCACGACAGTTCCAACCCGGTAGCCGCGCAGATGGTCGCGGGCCTGCTGCAAAAGGTCGCGATGACGTCTTTGTCGGGCTCCATGGCGGACTTGGGGATGCGGTACTTCGCGCTGGCCAGCGGCGGCCTGACGCCGCAGCAGCGGCAGAACCTCGAATCGAGTCTTGTGCGCATGCGCGATCAGGCCGCACAGCGCGATCTCAATGGCGACGCCCCGGCCTCGGCCAACGGCGACAACGTCGGCGGGCTGGTTTCGGTCGAGATGCGTGACATCGTCGGCGAGAACAAGAAAAGCCCGATGATCGCGTTTTACGCGGCGGGAATCGGCGTCATGTTTCTGCTGTTCACCGCCAGCGCTTCCGGAGGCAGCCTGCTGGACGAAGCCGAGAGCGGCGCGCTTGACCGCATCCTCAGCGCCCGCGTCAGTATGACTACGCTGCTGGCCGGTAAGTTGACTTACAGCATGCTCCTGGCCTGCTGCCAGCTCACCCTCATGTTTCTATGGGGCGCGGCGGTCTTCCATCTGGACCTGTTCACGCACCTGCCCGGATTTTTCGTGATGACCGTGGCCACCTCGTTCGCCGTGGCGTCATTCGGCATGTTGCTGGCCAGCTTCTCTCACACGCGCGCACAGCAAGCCGCTATTGGCACCCTGCTCATCCTCACTATGTCGGCGATTGGCGGCAGCATGTTTCCGCGCTTCCTCATGCCCGAGACTATGAAGAAGGTGGGGCTGCTGACTTTCAACGCCTGGGCCATCGACGGTTACACCAAGGTCTTCTGGCGCGATGAGCCCGTATCGCACCTGCTTCCCCAGGTGGCCGTGCTGATTGGCTTCGGCGTGCTTCTCTTCCTGATCGCGCGCCGTTTCGCGCGCCGCTGGGAATCGGTGTGAGTTAGTTGGGTTTTGCCGTGCCCTGTGTTGCGTACCGCTCCCTACGGTCGCGGCTCCGATACACGTTTAGAGGGAGCGGTTTCTCGATAGAGCTGAATCTGCCGGTCGCCGGCGTCAAACATCATTCTTCTTTTTTTTCCGGAACAGAAAGACGAGGCCCGCGAAACCCACGGCTGCGACAGCCAACTCGCCCGCCATCCCCGGTTCAGGCACGGGGATGGCACAAAACGCAGGAACCGTAATCCCCAAACCCATAAGGAGCGCAAATGTTAGGCATTTCATAAGAGCGATCCTACATGTGCAGCTTACCCCCTGTCAATTCAAATCAGTACTCATGAATCTTTATCGGTACTTAACGCGCAACATCGGTACTTACGGCGCAAATGTAATATGCAAGTTTGGCAAGGCGGCCCAAGTTACTTCACCTGCGCTACTTGCTTGCCAAACTGGCTTTGGCGCTTTCTTCTTCGCCCCACTGGAATGGCGCGTCGCCGGAAAGTTCGAGGAACAGCTTGTAATTCGCTCGGGCCGCGTCTGGCCGGCCCTGCTTTTCGGCGGCCCGGCCGCGCAGGAAGAACAGGCGCGGGAACCAGCAAGCTGAAAACGCGTCGATGCCGCCTGGCTGCGGAATCGGATTGCGATCGAGGAGCGTCGCGGCACTCGCGGCCTGCCCGGTCTCCAGGTAAGCCCAGGCGAGCAGCACCGGTAACTCCGCATCGGTGGGTGCGGCATTTTCGTAGGCGCGCCGCAGCACCGGCAGGGCCGCATCGAACTGTTTTCCCAGCAGCAGAGCCTGCCTGAGCACGAAATCCCGTCTCCCGACTTGTTCGGGACCGGGCGCCAGTTTCTCCGCGCGCACGCTCCACTCGGCCGGACTTGCCGGGGGCTCGGCCAGGAACGCCGCCAGAGCCGCGGCCTGCACGGTTCCCAAGGCTGCCTGGGCGTGCGTCCGCGCTGCGCCGCGATCGCCCATGTAGAGGCTCCAAATCGCCAGTTGCGCGTGCGCCTCGGCCGCCAGGGCGCGTGCCGCACCGTTCCCTTCGCGGCGCGCTAGCGCTTCCAGATCGCGGTATCCTTCCCGGCGCCGGCCACTCAGGAATCGCCACTGGGCGCGGTAGAGGTCCGCCGCCGGATCCTGCGCCGCGAAGCGCACCTGGATGTAAGTCTCCGACAAACCATCGGCGCCCGCCCGGTCGCCGGTCATCAGGCGCACCAGCGCCGCCTTGAGCCAGTCGCCGCCATTCTGGAAGTGCGGATCCTTTTTCGCCACCTGCACATAAAAAGCCTCAGCCTGGCGCGGGTGGCCGGTCAGCAATTGCACATCGCCCAGCGAATCGAGCGGGTTTGGATCGGAGGGCCGCAGCGCCTGATAGCGCCGCAGCGCAGCCACGGCATCGTCCAGATGGCCGCCGAAGGCTGCCGCGTAGGCCCCCTGGTTCAGGGCCGCCACTTGGGTGGGATCGAGATCCAACGCTTTGCGGAAAGCCGCTTGCGCCGCGCCATAATCGCGGCGGGCAAACGCGAGATTGCCAAGCTCCAGCCATACCTCCGCATTCGCCGGCTCGGCCGCGGCCACCGCCGCTAGCGCTTCTTGCCGCGCGGCCGATTGGTTTTCCAGCGTGGCTATTTCCAGCCGCAGCCGGGCCTGTTCGCTGGCGGGCGTCTCCGTAGCGCGAGCCAGCGCCCGGTTGAGACAATCCAACGCGCCGGCGCGGTCGCCGTGTTCCACCTTGAGTCCAGCCAGCAGGCGCGCAGCCGGGCCGAACCCCGGATCGGCCTCGAGGGCCGCTTCCGCCCGCGATGCCGCTTCGGCCGGGCCGGCGGCTTCGAGCGCGTCGATGTAGGCGTGCAGCGCGGCCTGATTGTGCGTCGCGTAGCCGGATGCACGGGGGGAAATCTGCCGCGCCAGCGCGCTGGCAGCCGTCAGAACATCGCCGCCATCGGCTTCGGTGGTCAACCCAGCGACGATCCGGCCGGTGCGCGGATCGGCCAGGCTCAGCCGCACTTCCAAACGGCCATTGCGAATGACATAGTCGCCATAGCCGATGCGTGTGGCGCCGAGCGACAACGCCGCTGCCTGGCCGGCGGAGATGCCGGGTGCCGCGACCGGCCTCGCGCCCAGTGCACGGTCCATCGCCAGCAAACGCGAGCTCGGAATGGCGTAGAGTTCCGGTGCTCCGGCCAGCTCCGCGTCCAGAATCTCCTCGAATGCGCGGCCCACCCAGTCGGCGGCCGGTTCGGAGCTCAGATTCTCAAACCGCAGCACGGCCAGCCGCTGCACAGCCGGCACAGCCGCTTGGCGCGTGCAGGAAATCTGGGCGAGCACAACCACCAGCGCAAGCGGGAAAGCCAGTCGCGCCACCGGTTGGCAGGCGAAAACGCCCGCCCCACGCGCTTGCAAATTCCTCGACGGCAAGGTGGGACAGACGCCCGGGTTTCGGGTCCGAAGCGGACTTTCGTCTGTCATCCCGCCGGCGTTTGGACCCACTATTCCCCGGCAAGCACTAAAGAACACGCGGCACCCGCGCCATCAGCTCCTTGAATTCGGGCAGCTCCTTCAAAGTGGCGAAATCCGGCTCCTCATCCAGGCTCTTCTTTTGTTTGAATCCCTCTTCGAGCGCCTTGCGAAGGTATCGCAGCGCGAGATCGTTGCGTCCCGATTTCGCGTACACTTTGGCCTGGTAGAAATGATACTTGGCGCGCTCCTCGATGCTGGTCTCTTCCAGAATCTGCCCGGCGCTGCCGTGATGTTCGAAAACGTCCGGATCCATCCGCAAAGCGTTCTGCATGCATTCGCTCGCTCGCGCGTAATCCTTGCGGTTGAACCATGCGCGACCCAGGTTTTCGTAGACGGTGGCGGACCGGGCCTCGCCGGGCGCCGTCTTTAGCGCGCGGTTATACCAGTTAATGGCGCGGCGGTAGCTCTTCCTGGCATAGTAAATGGTGCCGAGATTATTCAACGCCTCCATGTAATCCGGCTTCAGCTTGAGGGCGCGCTCGTAAGCTTTGCGGGCGTTGTCGAGTTGCAGAGTCTGCTGGTAGGCGATGCCGAGCTTGTTCTGCACCACCGCATCTTGCGGCGGGCCGGTCTGATAAACTTCGATGGCCTCGCGGTATTTCTTCTCGGCCATGAAAATATCGCCACGCGCTTCGCTGGACAGCGGCGGCGCTGGCGGCTGGGCCGCCGGACTGGGTGTGTCCGGCACCGCCTGGGCCGAGAGGGAACTCAAGGCGGCTGCCAGTAGCAGACCCGCCGGCAGGATCGGCATATGCGACTGACTCCCTTACCTTATTTGAACACACCCAGCAGGCGGCGCAAGATGCTCTTTTTTTCCGCCGGCTTCTGCGCGCCCTGAGCTTTCGGCGGAGCGGGCGGGGCCTGCTGCGCCGCCTCGGCGGAAGTCTGCCGCGCGGCGCGGCGCGCCACCGCCGCCGGCGCCATCTTCGCGCCGCCTCCGGCCGGGCTATCCGTGGCAGCAACCGGGTTGCCGCCGCCGGTGTCCCAGCCGGCCACGTTGGTAACGCCCGTCCGCCCGCCGTGCAGGGGGCACGTGCCTACCGGCTCGGTGCCGGCAATGTACACCTCGGTCTGCGTCTTCGGGCAGGCGGGCGTGGCCGGCATCCCGGATTGCGGGTCGATCTCCACGCTGACTACTCCCGCCGGCGCCGTAAACTCCTTGGCATCGCGATACTCGCGGAAATTGAGCGCGCGCTTCATGAACTCCCCCCAGATCGGCGCCGCCGATTTCGCCCCCTCCAGATCCAGATCGCGATTGTCGTCGAACCCGACCCACACCACGCACAACAATTCGGTCGTGTAGCCGGCGAACCAGCCGTCGCGCGAAGTCCCGGTCTTGCCCGCCGCCGGCACAGAGAAGCCCTGGTTGCGTACCCCCGCGCCCGTGCCTGTTCCGCGCAGCACCTCCTGCAGCATGTTGGTCATCACGTAGGCGATGCGCGGATCGAGCACCTGCTTGGCTTCGATCGCGTTCTTGTAGATCACCTGGCCCTTGTCCGTGCGCACCATGTTGAGGAAGCTCGGCTTTACCCAAACGCCCCGGTTGGCGAACATGGTATACGCGCCGGCCGCTTCGAGCGGCGTGATCTCATACGCGCCCAGCGCCACCGCCGGCGTCGGATGGATGCGATAGTTCATCCCCGCCCGGTTGGCCATCTCCACCACCGCGTCGAATCCCACCATCTCCGCCACCTTCACCGTCGCCACGTTCATCGAATGCGCCAGCGCGTCGCGCAGCGTCACGTGGCCGTGAAACTCATGGTGGAAGTTGCTGGGCTCGTATGGCTTGCCATCGAACCAGAAGGTAGTCGGCTCATCGTCCACCATCGTGCTCGGCGTGATCACGCGCGGGCCGCCTTCTACCGCCGTATCCATCGCAGCGGCGTATACAAACGGCTTGAAGATGGAGCCCGGCTGCCGCTTGGCGAGCACGTGGTTCAACTGGCTCATGCCGTAGTTGCGGCCTCCGGCCAGCGCCTTCACTTCGCCCGTATGCGGATCGAGAGCCACCAGCGCCACCTGCGGCTCCGGCGGCGTCTGGCCCTTGAAACGCCACTGCCGCTTGATCTGGTCGTCCACGCTCTGCATCCCCAGCCGGATGGCCTCCTCCGCCGCCTTCTGCAGCCGCATGTCGAGCGTCGTGTAAAGGCGAAAGGCGTTGTTCTGAAAATCGGCATCCAGGAACTTGGTCTGCACTGCGTCGTTCACCATGTCGACGAAATACGGCGCTTCCTGCGACTGCGCCGCGCCCTTGGGGGCAACCACCGGCGCATCCACCGCCAGCGCGTAGTCGCGGTCGCTCACGTATCCGTTCTGGCGCATCATGCCCAGCACCAGGTTGCGCCGCTCCTTCACCCGGTCCGGGTGCCGATATGGATCGAAATGTGCCGGGTTTTGAATCATGCCGGCCAGTTCCGCGGCCTCCGGCAACGTGATCTGGCTGAGATCCTTACCGAGAAACGCCTCAGACGCTTCGCCGAACCCGTGGATGCGGAACGAGCCGCGCGATCCCAGGTAGATATCGTTGGCGTAGTCCTCGAAGATCTGTTCCTTGCTCAACCGCTGCTCCAGCTCGAGCGTGATCATCATCTCGGCCAGTTTACGCGTCCAGCGCTTCTCCTCGGTCAGCCACAACATGCGCGCCAACTGCTGGCTGAGCGTGGACGCCCCCTGCCCCTTCCGTCCTTCCTTCAGATCCACGTAAGCGGCTTTGATGATGCGCGAAGGGTCAAAGCCCGCGTGCTGGAAGAAGTGCTTGTCCTCGGCCGAAGTCACCGCATCCACCATCACCTTGGGGATGTCGGCGAACTTCACCATGCGCCGTTTTTCGCGATTCGGGCCGGAAAGGGCGGTGATGAGCTGCGGCTCCAGTTGGTATTCGTTGCGAGCCGTGTTGTCCTGCAGGGAAACGATCGCGGAAATCCGGCCCCCGGCAAAGTTGATCAGCCCCGCCTCCTGGTCGAAATAGGAATCCGGCCCGGGGAAAATCTCGATCGCGTTCGGATGAAGCTGATAGTAGCCGTCCGGGTTGGAACGCGATTCGCCGTAGCCGCTGCGCCGCAGGTCCGCTGCGATGTCCTCCGGCGTCAGCGCGTCTCCCACCGCTACGGATTGGGGCCCGGCGAAAATCTTGGCCGTGTTGGCGAACGGCCCCAGCCGCAGCTTCTCGTCCATCAACTGCGCATACGTGGCATAGAAGTGAATGAAAACGCCGAGCGCCAGGATGAAGGCTATCGACGCCCCGATCACTAGCCAGCGGCCCACCGGGCTGAGGAAGAACCTCGCCAGTCCCGACGCACGCGGGATGCGGACTTTCATTTCCTTTTTGGCCACTTTTTCTAATTGTCTCATGAAGGCGAGGGAACTCCCGGAATTGCGACACGGCTGCCTCCACTCCAGTGAAGCACGCCGCCTTCCATCCGCCGATTTCACAGCGCGGTCCAGCTTTTTCAATAGCTTCGCGGCGCGGCTGTCGCATGGAGCGTGTGGGTTTTGACGCAGTGAGATCGGTCGTAGGGGCCGCGTATGCCCCGGCTCCTCCTATGTGGCGGCAGGGCACGCTGGTGCATTCCCGGCCGTGACGCGGCGGAGGTAGGACGGGCGATCGGTTTTTGTCGCCTGTCTTCTTGGGTGTCTTCCCTTCGCCAACGACAGGCCACAAAAGGCGATGGCCTGTCCCACCGGTTTCTTTTCGGGCGCTGTAGTGGAAACGTGTCCCGCCGGGTCTTTGTATATGAGCGTCCATAATTCTGACTTCAGGCCGGAAGTTCGCTCCTGAGCCGAGGACGTTAGAGATGACTTCAATAATCAAATCAGTGGGACGCCTGGTCACGGCGCTATCGTTCGTGATTCTCCCAGTGGCCGCCATCGCGGCAAGCCCAGCCCTTTCATTTACCGCGCGCTCATTGAACTTCGATTCGGGAAACACCGCGCTACTCGCTTTGGATGGACAGGGCAACGCCTACCAGGTGACGACCGTGACGGATTCATCCGGGCGCGCCTGGATTCGCGTGACGAAGACCAACGCGCAGGGTGTGATTGTGGCGACTATCCAGTTTGGCGGCACAGCCACGGATACTCCAACGGCGATCAAGGTAGATGCCCAGGGCGAAGTGGTGATCGCGGGCACGACGAATTCGAAGGATTTTCCGGTGACGAACTCCATTGTGCCAACCGTGCAACGCAGCGCTGCGTTCGTGGTGAAGGTGGACTCCGGGCTGACCGGCATCATCGCGTCTACTCTAATCGGCGGTAGCAATTACGCAGCGTCTTGCCGGTATTGCGGCACTGGCGCCAGCGCGCTGGATGCGGATTCGGCGGGCAACATCTACCTGGCCGGTTACACCGCAGCGCTGGACTTTCCCGTCACCGCCGGCGCCTACCAGACCACACCTCCCGGTTACGACAACTTCGGTTCGGCCAGCTTTGGATTTGTGGGGGAAATATCGCCGGGCCTGAGCAAGATTGTCTTCGCAACCTACTTTGGATCGGACGCGGTAAACTGCATGGGCAGCGAATGCATCGGGGCCTGGGGATCGACGGGCTTCGTCGCGCTGGCGGTGGACACGTCTGGTGCAATCATCGCGTCGGCAGACGTCTACCTGCGGGTGGCGCCTCCGCCTCCGGCGGTCGGAACCACGACCGTCAAGTTCGCACCGGGAGGCGGCTCGGTTGTGTGGAGCACCGCCATCAATCCCAACGGCGACTCCCAAGAAATCAGCGCGCTGGCCCTCGATGGAAGCGGGAACGTTCTCGTGGTGGGCGTCGCCGAGAACGGCGCTGTCGGAACGGCGGGCACGGTGCAGCCGTGTTTCGGCCCCAATAACGAGATCGTCTCTGTAATCGTTGGCGGCTTCATCGGCAAGCTCTCCGGCTCCAGCGGAGCGGTAAGTTCCTGACTGGTTTCGGCTGCGAAGAAGGCTCCGTGCCGGAGTCCGTCGGCAACTCAGTTAGCTCGGTTGCAGTCGACGCATCGGGCACGATCTGGATCACCGGCACCGCTGACCCGTCAACGCTCCCGGTTACGCCGAAGTTGCATGGGTCCGGTTCCTCCTACGTGGCGGCACTGGCGCCGGACGGGTCGTCGGTCGAGGCCCTGTACGAGGCAGGCGCCGCCATGTTCGGACAGGCGCTGGCGCTGACTTCCACGGGGAACCCCATGGTCCTCGGCGGCGCTGGTTTCCTGATGCTGCCGAATACCGCTGGCGGTCCGTCGTTAACGGGCGTGGCGAACTCCGCGGGCAGCGTGGCATCGGGCTTGATTGCGCCGGCGGAGTTGATGTCATTCTACGGCACGGGTTTGGGGCCAGCGACGCCGCTCAACGCTCAGGTTGTGAACGGCGTTGTCCAGAGTAACCTCGGCGGTTATCAGTTGTTGTTCGGCGGCGTCGCTGCGCCCCTGCTTTATATAGGCGCGAATCAGATCAACGCCGTGGTGCCCTCTGAAGTGTCCGGCAAGGATTCGGTATCTGTCACTCTGGTTACGCCGACCGGTACTTTCTCCTTGGCGGATCTGTACATCCGGCCTTCCGAGCCCGAGATCTTTCACGACCCTGTGGTGGGCACCGCCGTGGCCATCAGCCAGGACGGGACGCTCAACTCATCTTCGAATCCGGCGCACGCAGGCGAGTTGGTCTCAGTTTGGGGCACCGGCGCCGGAGCGCCATACGCCGGGCTGTTCCCCGCCGATGGCACGATTGTCCCTATCTCAGGAAACCTCCTCACCTATCCCGCGCTGCCGGTTTCCGTGCTTGATAGAAATGACTCGCTGGAGGTGGTCTACGCCGGAGATTCGCCGGGTGAGGTATTCGGCCTGTTGCAGGTCAACTTCCGGCTCCCGCAGTCCTGGCCTTTCGAAACGCTCGGTTCCCAGTATATGGGCGTGAGCCTCCAGGTGGGCGCTGCGATCGGCACGTCGGAGTGGATTTACGTAGCTCCATAGAATTGCGCTTTTCCCGCGGCAAGGCTCCGAGGCGGAATCTCAGCTATCCTGAAACTCTGGAGTCACAGTGAGCCGCATTGTTCTCGCCTTTCGCTCGTTTTTCAATATCTTGTTTTCCGGAACGCTATCTGACGGCGTGCTGAACGGGTTGCGTTTGACGCGCCGCAGCGGCGTTGCGCCAAAGGCCTCCGTCACGGCGAAAGCTGCCACGGCCGCTGCGGCGCCCGCCGTCCGTGTGTCGGATGGCGCGTTGCAGCTTCTCGCCATTCTGCAGCGCGACGCGCGCCTGGTCGACTTCCTGATGGAAGACATTGCCGGATACTCAGACGATCAGGTTGGCGCCGCCGTGCGCGAGCTGCACGATCAATGCCGCGATTCGCTGCGGCGCGCGATCGTGCTGGAGCCGGTGATCGATGGCGTGGAGGGCACCTTCGCCAAAGCGCCTTCCGCCGATTCGAACGTCGTCAAATTCATCGGCAACGTGCCCGCCAAGCCACCTTCCGGCGGCACACTGCGGCATAAAGGCTGGAGAGCGGTGAAAATCGATCTGCCGGCGTTGGCTGGCAAAGACGCCGCCGTGATCGCTCCAGCCGAAATCGAGATTGAATAAGAGGCGCAGTGGGGCAGGCGCTTTCGCCTGCCAACCTTGCAGCGCAGGAATGTGAGAAATTGGCAGGCGAAAGCGCCTGCCCCACTAAGAATCCATGAAAGTCGGCATAGACCTTGGCACCACTAACTCGGCGCTCGCCTGGATCGACGAGCGCGAGGCGGAAGACCGCGATTTTCCGCCGGTCCATGTCTTCGAAACGCCGCAATTGATCGCCGCCGGCCGGATTGAGGCGCGCCGCACGCTGCCGTCATTCCTCTTCCTCGAAGAGGGCCAGCCGGTGGGCGTCTACGCGCGCGAACAAGGGGCGCTGGTGCCCACGCGGCTAGTGCATTCGGCGAAATCCTGGCTATCCAATCCGGACGTCGACCGCACCGCGAAAATCCTTCCCTGGGACTCGCAGGAAACGGGCCGAGTGCTTTCTCCGGTGGAAGTTTCGGCGCGCATTCTGGCCAAATTTCGCGAGGAGTGGGATCGGGCCCAGGGCGCGCCGCTCGCCGAGCAGGATATCGTCCTCACCGTGCCCGCCTCGTTCGACGAAGAGGCGCGCGAACTGACCGTGATGGCGGCGCGCGATGCCGGAATCGAGCGCCTGACGCTGCTCGAAGAGCCGGCTGCCGCCTTCTATTCCTGGATCGCGAACAACCTGGCGCAGTCGCGCAAGAAGCTTTTCGACGGCCAGACGGTGCTGGTCTGCGACGTCGGCGGCGGCACCAGCGACTTCAGCCTGATTCGCGTTTCGCGCGATGGCGACCTCATCAACTTCACCCGCACCGCGGTGGGGAAGCACCTGCTGCTGGGAGGCGACAACCTGGATCTGACGCTGGCCTGGCTGGTGGAAACCAAGCTCGGCGCGAAGCTTTCCATCCGCCAGCGCAGCGGCCTGCGGCGCCAGTGCTCGGCCGCCAAGGAAAAGCTGCTCAACGATCCCGATTTGCAAGCGGTCGAGATCACCGTGCTCGGCTCCGGCTCGTCGCTGATCGGCAAATCGCTGCGCAGCGAAATCCGGCGCGAGGAGGCGCTGGAGCTGGCGCTGGAAGGCTTTCTGCCATTCACCGAACGCGGCGAAGCGCCCCAGGAGGATGCCCGCAGCCTGTTCCGCGAGCTCGGCCTGCCTTACGTTTCCGATGCGGCCATCACCCGCCACTTGAACGCTTTCCTGGAGCCGCTGGGGGCGCCGCCGGACGCCATTCTGTTCAACGGCGGGTTTTTCATTCCGGGGATTTTGCGCGATCGCGTGGCTGACGTGGTGGCACGCTGGTACGGCCGCCGTCCGGAAATTCTGGAGAACAGCGAGCTGGATCTGGCGGTGGCGCGCGGCGCGGCATATTACTCCTACGTGCGCTCCACCGGCAGCGGCGTCCTGGTGCGGGGAGGCTTGCCGCGCACCTATTACATCGCGTTGGGCGATGCGTTCGACGGCAAATTCTCCGCCGTGACCCTGGTGCCGCGTGGCACCGAGGAAGGAACGGCGATCGAGATCGATAACGATGCGTTGCAGTTGGTCGCCAATCGCCCGGTCTCGTTCCGTTTATACAGCTCGCTCACGCGCAGCACCGACAAGCTGGGCGACGTGGTCGAATTCGCCGCGGATGACGCCGAGTTGCATCGCCACGCGCCGCTCCACGCGGTGATCCGCTTCGGCAAGAAGGCCGAGGAGCGATTGATTCCGGTCCGGCTCGGCGCGCGTCTCACCGAAATCGGCACGCTCGAAACCTGGTGCGAATCGAAGGTGAGCGACAACCGTTGGAATCTGGAATTTCAGCTCCGCAAGCATGCCGCCGAGCAGCCGGTGGAACGCAAGGCCGCCGCAGTGGTCAGCGAGCAGGCGCTCAAATCCTCGCTGGCGCTGATCGAGGAGGTCTTTGCACCCAATTCCAAATCGCCGATTCCGCCCGAAGAATTGCCGGCGCGCCTGGAGCAGGCGATGGGGCTGGGCAGGAATTCCTGGCCGCTTTCGGCCATCCGGCCGATGGCCGACGCGTTTCTCGCCGCCGCCGCGGGCCGCAAGAAAAGCCCGGCATTCGAGATCCGCTGGTTGAACCTGGCCGGCTTCTGCCTGCGCCCCGGCTTCGGCTATCCCGGTGACGATTTCCGCATCGAACAGGCGCGACGGCTCTACTCGGGCGGCATCGCGTACGCGAACCAGGTGCAATGCGAGATCGATTGGTGGATTTTCTGGGGCCGCGTCGCCGGAGGTCTCAACCGCAACCAGCAGGCCGATGTGTACCAGCGTTTGTCGGGCTTCCTGCTGCCGCGCGGCAACAAGAAGCCGCAGCGCATCAACCTGGCGCTACTGCGCGAGATGTGGCGGACGGCCGCCAGCCTCGAGCTGTTGCCGCTGGGCGCCAAGACCGAGTTGGGCGACGCGCTGATCAAACGCATCAAGGTGGGCGATTACAAAGAGAGCGAGCTGTGGTGCGTCTCGCGGCTGGGCGCGCGTCAACTGTTCTACGGCCCCATCAACCTGGCGGTGCCGCCCGCCACCGTGACGCGCTGGGCGGAAGCGCTGCTGAACCTCGCGGCGGCTGGCGACGCGTTGGCCGCCCTGGCACGCGGCACGGACGATCCCACGCGCGACCTGCCCGCGGCTACCCGCCAAACCATCAGGGGCAAGCTGGAGAAGATGCCGCACGCCGCGCGACTGCTGGCGGTGCTCGATGGCGAAGCCGAAGACGACCGCGCACTGGGCCGCATCTTCGGCGAAGAGCTGCCGTCGGGGCTGGTGCTGGCGAAATAGGTAGGGCACGCTTTAGCTTGCCCGTTTATTGTTTTTTTTGATTTTAGGGCAAGCTAAAGCATGCCCTACCTCACGGCCAGAGCAGCGCTTCCGCACAGGACGGGGCGGGGCGAAGGCCACGGCGCGCGCTGAAGCAGAGCATGCCCTCCGCCCTCTGCGCGCAGCGATGGGCTGCGCATTGGGCCTCGATCAGACCGCGATACAGGGGATGCGCCTTCGGCAGAGCTTCCAGCGATTCGGCGACGGCGTTCAGGATCACGGTCAATTCGTCGTTGAACTCGTGAGCGGCGGCAGCCACCACGGCTGTCGCGCGATCGGTTTTGGTATTCCTCTCCACGTCCGCAGGATAAGCGCAGGCCCTTGCCGAGCGCGCCGGGCGCTTGCGGCAAGGGCCTCGAAACGCTGGACTTGGCGGTTAACGATGGCGCGTGACTGGTCAGCCGGGCAAGGGCAAGCGCCTACGAAGCTTTGAAAGAACCGCGCCCGCAAGCGGGCGTTGGCAGGATGAATCCCGCCCCACCTATGCGTTGACAAGCTAAAGCATGCCCTACCTTACTGCACGGGTATCGTAGCCGCGGGCGTGGTCGCCCCGCCGATCTGGAGCGAGATGGGCACCGCGCTGCCGGTTTGCGCGCTCTGGGGCACCAGCACGTTGATCTGGTAAAGAGCGGGGTAGTAGGGTGCAAGGCCGCTGAACTGCACATTACCGGCCGGAACCACAGCGCCGCCGATGGTCACCACCGGCGTGGTCGTGGTGTAGGAGAGCGGACTGGCGGTGGCCGCCACGCCGTCTCCGGGGGGATTCGTCACCGGCCCCAGACCATTGGCGTAAAGTTGAATGTACTGCCCCCGCTTGGCTGGGTTGCCGGTCGAAATCACTTTATAGTTGGTATCCAGTGCGCAGGCCGCACCGCAACTCACGAAAAACGCCGGGACGTAGGTAGCAAGCGGCACGGTCACTACGTTGCTGAATAGCTCGGAGCCGTACAACGCATCGAACGACACCTTGACCTGCGCCGAGCTTTGGCCCTCCAATTCCCATGGCACCACCAGGTTGACCTGGGGATACCGGCCCGCGGCGACGAAGTACGGGAATCCGGGGTAAGTGGCGGCGGGCACGTCGAAGCTGACGCTCACATCGTCGAAACTGAGCGGATACGGGCAGTAGGTTGTGTTACACACCAGACCGAACTCGTCTGAAGAGCCAGTTAAAGCAGAGGTGAAGCCGCTGCCGTAGATCGACACATACGATCCCGGCGCAATTGTCGTCAGATCCGCGGCGGCATCCACCACGCCCGGCACGCCTGCGCTGGTAACGGAAATGGTCGGAGCGGCCTGGATATTCACGTCGAAGTAATCCGGCGCGAAGCCCGCGGCGCTGTAATTGATAGACGGCTGGCTCACGCTGGAACCCAACACCACGTCCAACCACACCCAGCCGAACTGATCGGTGGGGCACGTGATGCTGCTTGTGCTGGAAGCCGGCGAGCAAGCCGGATGCCCGGACGCGCTGGGCGCGCTATTCATGGTCAGGCTGCCCGACGGCGTTACCGTGAACGTCACCGAAGCGCCGGCCACCGGCACGCCGTATGGGTCGGTCACTTGCAAGTACGAAAAGGCCCCGAAGTCCGTGCCGGGCGTGCCTTCGAGAATTATGTATTCCGGCGCGAAGTTCGGTGTGAGGTTGCAATTATCCGTCGACGAGCTGCAATTCGTTCCCGAGCCCACCAGCAGCATGAAGGGAATGTGCAGGTTCTGCACCGCGACGCTGCCGGAGTACTCGCCGGCGGCGGGCAGCGAGCCGGAAAGAGTGACCGTCAAGGTAGAAGTCGCGCCCGGGGCCAGCGTCGTGCTGGAAAGGGCTGCCGTGATGCTGGCTCCCGGCAGCGATCCGGGGCTGCCGTTTACCGTGCAGCAGGAGACGTTCGGAGCAGATTCGCCCGCCGCCTGGGTGAGCGTCACCGTACCCGAGGAAATGTTCGTTACGGTGACGGTCTTCTGAATCGAGAGCGTACTGGATTGCAGAATGCCAAACGAGATGGTGGCCGGTTCGGCGGTCACGGTGGCGAGGGTGGCGGCCCCTGCATCGAGCATGCCGGCACCCATCCATTCCGCATCCACCGGGTTGGCGGAATCGTCCGTGGTTACGGTCTGGGCCGAGGAATTGACGATCAACGACCGTACTTGCGTGCCCCGCAGTCCTGGGTGCGCCTGTATCGCCAGCGCCGCCGCGCCGGCTGTCAGCGCCGCGGAAAAACTCGTGCCATCCACGGCCATGAATCCGTTGGCGCTGTAGAGCGCTGAGTCGTATGCATCGAAGCTCTGCGTGGGCACGTAAAAGCCGCCGCTAAGACCGCTGTAGGATGTATCCCAGCCTCCGGTGGCCACGATATCCGGTTTGAGTTGGCCATCGGGCGTGGGGCCGAACGAGGAATAGCCCGGCACCATGTTCGCGGTCAGCGCGGCGCCGCCGATGGAAACCCAGTATGGGCTGAGCGTGGTGACATCCTGCTCCTGGCCGGCCAAGTCAATCGTGACCTGCTGGTTGGGGTTCGCATCGATGTAGTTCTTCAGGTTCTGGCCGTCGCCGCTGGAGATCGAAACCGAAGGACCGTATTCGTTGATGCCCGATGGGGCGGAGGTGTCGTCGAACGGGGCAACGGCCGTTCCGGCGGGCAGAATAAAGACGAAACCAACCGCGCCCGCAGTTTGTGCGTTGGCCGCCGCCGTGTCGAAACTGCACGAGCTATAAACAATCAAGGCAAAGGAATTGTTCAGCGACCCAGGTGGAAGGGTGGTGCAGGCCGTGGGGTCGCCAATCTTCGATACATCCACCAGTGGAGCGGTGTTGGCGCCATCGACGGAAGGGTAGAAATAAGAGTCGCCCGCCAGCGCAACGATGTTCTTGACGTTGGAGGGCGCGCCGGCGGCGGTGACGCTCACGCTGGGTTGCATGATGTGCGAGTTGGTGGTGGCGCCCACCGAAATCACGTCGGGCGCGTTGGAAGGCGAGCTGATGGTGTTGAAATTGGGGTAAGCGTAGTTGTTCTCGACTCCGACCGCTCCATCGTCGCCGGCGGCTACCACGATTACCGGAATGGCGATCGTGCTGCCGAGCGAGCCGGAGGGCCGCGCGGCTGTAGCCGCTTGTTCGAATGCAGAGGCTGTGGGATCGTTGGCCCAATTAGTCAGCGCCAACGCTCCGTACGGCATCAAGATGACATCCATGCCATCTTTCACGGCGTCTCCGAGCGCCTGAATTTCGACCTCCTCATTGGAATAGCCGAATGTGTCGGCAATCTTGTAAACGCCGATGTAGGCCTTGGGCGCCATGC
This sequence comes from Bryobacterales bacterium, assembly GCA_003142185.1. Classification (GTDB taxonomy): domain Bacteria; phylum Acidobacteriota; class Terriglobia; order Bryobacterales; family Bryobacteraceae; genus Bog-375. The sequence continues at coordinate 130,973 of PLOR01000097.1, read as the reverse complement.
CCTGCATGGTGATGGCCGGTCCGGTGGTCGAAATGGCCGGAGTCGTAATGGTGTTGCCCGCCGCGATCATGGCGGTGGCAATGCCGTGGCCATAACGATCATGCGGAAACGGATCGTCGGGGTCCGAGTTCGCCGCCGGGCTGGTGCCGCTGCCTGCGCCCAGCAATTGCATGTAACTGCGCGCCACGATCACCTTGCTGTTGGTATAGCTGGAGCACGGGCCGCTAGTGGGATATGGGAGAGGGGCGACGGGAAAACCGCTGCACACAGGAAAGCCGGACGGCATGGTAAGCGAGGAGTCCTGAAATGCCGGATTGGTGAGGTCGATACCCGAATCGAGAACCGCGATCTTGATTCCCTTGCCTGCGTTCGATTGGCCACCCACCATGTTCCATGCGGTCTGCGCATCCATCAATTGCAGAGCGCGGTTGAGATGCGCCTTCGTGCGGCGCATGGGCGTCACCGATTTCACGCCGGGAATGGCGCGCAACTCGTCGATGCTGTGCCCAGGCGCTGAAACGAAGAGAGCATTCAACAGGTGCGATACCCGGCTAGTGACCTGGATGTGGCGGCCGGCAAGTTCGCTGACCACGGCCGCCTGCTTGGCTTCGATTTGCCGGCGGTAATCGGCGGCAGCCGAGGAATCGGCATCTGCCCGCGCCGGAAAGCGCGCCGCCACGGGTGGGTCATTGAGGACCACCACGTAGCGATCGGGAATGATGGGCCGGAACACCGGCGCCGCCGCAACGTGGCGGCCGGGAATAGAAAGACGGGTCGCCGGCGCCGCAGCCGCAGCCGCAGCCAACGCGAGCAAAGCGACACAAGCCAATCTCAGAGTGCCAATGGACATGCTGGAAGGACGGAACCAGCGGAGTTCGGGTTTCGCACGGTTTTGCTTCACCCCTACATTGTAGGATGTGGGGCACCCCAAAGGGATAGCTCAAAAGAGCTGGCGGTAACTCGTGGGGCGGACGCCCTCGTCCGCGCCGGACCCCCGATCCGGCTTTTTCGCCAAGCGGACTCGAATACCGAAACAGGGCCGACGAGGGCGTCGGCCCGCGGTCCAGGGGGACCGCCCCAGACCCTTACACGGCTTCCCCGCCGCGGCCGAGCAGCCCCAACGCGGCGGCGGTGACGCGGTCCGCCGTAAAGCCGAAGTGCTGGAGCAACTCGACCCCGGAAGCGGACCCACCGAAGCGATCCAGACCGATGATGACGCCCTCGTCCCCGGCGTAGCGGCTCCAGCCGAGCGTGGCGCCGGCCTCGACAGTGACCCGCTTGCGGATCGCCTTGGGCAGCACGCTTTCGCGGTATGCCGCGTCCTGCTTCTCGAACAGATCCCAGCTCGGCAAGCTCACCACACGCGCCTTCACGCCATGGCCTGCGAGCTTCTCGCGGGCCTGGACGCAGAGCGCCACCTCCGATCCGGTGCCGATCAGGATCACGTCCGGCGAGTCGCCGGCGGCCTCCGCCAGAATGTAGCCGCCGCGCGCCACGGCGGCATCCTTGGCGTTGCTCCGGTCGAGGTGGGGCACGGTTTGCCGCGTCAGCACAATCAGCGATGGGCCGTTGTGCGCGGCTGCGAAAGCCCAAGCTTCGGCGGTCTCGGTAGGATCGGCGGGCCGCAGCAGGGTGAGGCCCGGTATGGCGCGGAGGCCGGCCATTTGTTCCACCGGTTCGTGGGTGGGGCCATCCTCGCCGACGCCGATGCTGTCATGCGTGAATACGTAGACGACGCGCAACTGGCTCAGCGCGCCCAGCCGGATAGCCGGCTTCATGTAGTCGGAAAACACCATGAAGGTGGCGCTGAAGGGCAGCACGCCGCCGTGCGCCGCCATGCCGTTGACTGCCGCACCCATGGCGTGCTCGCGCACGCCGAAAGCCAGGTTGCGTCCGCCGTAACCCCACTCGCCGCCCACCGCACCCTGTGTGCCGGGGCCTTCGGCCTCCGGTGGCTGGAAGTCGCCCAGCCCTTTGAGCGCCGTTTCGGTGGATGGGTTGAGATCGGCCGAGCCGCCCATCAGGTTGGGGATGCGCTGCGCTAGCGCGTTCAGAGCTAGTCCGCCGGCCACGCGTGTGGCAATGGCCTTATCGCCCGGCTGCCATTTTGGCAGACCGGCAGCCCAGTCCTCAGGCAGCTTGCCGGCGATCATCGTCTCCAGCGCGGCCGCCTCGCCGGGATAATCCTTGCGATATGCCGCGAAGCGGTTCTGCCAGTCCTTCTGCGCTTCGGCGCCCCGGTCCACAGCCGTGCGGAAACACTCCAGCGCTTCGGGCGGAATGAAAAACTTATCCGTGGTCGGCCAGCCGAGCGCCTTCTTGGTGGCCAGCAATTCGTCTTCGCCCAGCGGCGCGCCGTGCGAGGTGAAACTGTCCTGCTTCTTCGGGCTGCCATAGCCGATGTGTGTGCGCACCAGGATCAGCGAGGGCCGGCTTTCGGCCTGGGCCTCGGCAATCGCGGCGGCGATTTCGGCGGTGTCGTTGCCGTCGGCCACCGGGCGGGTGTGCCAGCCATAGGCGTCGAAACGCCGGGCCACGTCTTCGGTGAAGATCAAGCCGGTAGCGCCGGCCAGCGAAATGTGGTTGTTGTCGTAAAGGTAAATCAGCTTGCCCAGCTTCAGGTGGCCGGCCAGCGACGCCGCTTCCTGGGTGACGCCTTCCATCAGGTCGCCATCGCCGCAAATGGCGTAGATGTAGTGGTCGATAATGCGGTGCCCCGGGCGGTTGAATCGCGCCGCCAGCCACGCCTCGGCGATCGCCATGCCTACGCCGTTGCCGAAACCCTGGCCCAGCGGACCGGTAGCGACTTCGACGCTCGCCGTGACGCCGCGCTCCGGATGGCCCGGCGTCTTGCTGCCCAGCTTGCGGAAGCGCTTCAACTCATCGAGCGGCAGGTCGTAGCCGGTCAGATGCAGCAGGCTGTACAGCAGCATGGAGCCGTGGCCGGCGGAAAGGATGAAGCGATCGCGATCGAACCAGGTCGGATCCTTGGGGTTGTGCTTGAGGAACTGCGTCCACAGCGTGAAAGCCATGGCGGCCGCGCCCATCGGCATGCCGGGGTGTCCCGCGTTCGCATTCTGCACCGCGTCCGCGGAAAGAATGCGTATGGTATTGATGCACAGATCGTCGAGCGTGGTAGTAGCGGTCAAAGCGGATGATTCCTTTCGTGCGAAATCTTATCTTACGACGCGGCGGGTAGGGCATGCTTTAGCTTGTCTTAAACTGAAATTGAATGAACCTGTTGGTACCGAATCTGGGCTCGACGTCGCTCAAATACCAGATCCTGGAAATGCCCGGCGAAGCGGTGCTGGCCAAGGGCAAGCTGGAACGCGTGACGGACTACGGCGGCGCGCTCGAGTGCATCGCCACCGCGGGCATCCCGATCGATGCCATCGCGCTCAAGGCCGTACACGGCGGGCCGGATTACCGCGGAACGTTCCTGGTGGATGCGGGCGTGCTGGCCGCCATGCGGCGATACCTGGCGGCGGCGGCGCTGCACAATGCTATCTACCTGGCCGCCATCGATGGCTTCGAGAAGGCCATGCCGGGCCTGCCCATCGTGTGCGCTTTCGAGCCGGAGTTTCATTCGACGATGCCGGAGTACGCCCGTCTCTACGGCGTCCCTGCGGAGTGGCGCGCGGAGGGCGTCGTCAAGTACGGGTTTCACGGCGCCTCGCATCAGTTCATCGCCGGGCGGGTGCGCGAGATGTTGGGTCGAAATCCGAAGCTGGTGAGTTGCCACCTGGGCGGCAGCTCTTCCATCTGCGCCATCGCCGGCGGGCATTCGATCGACACCACGATGGGATTTTCGCCGCAATCGGGTTTGGAAAACGCCACGCGCTCCGGCGACGTGGACGTGTTCGCCGTGCTCTACATGATGGAGCGCCGCGGCTGGAGCGTGGAGGAAGTGCGCCGACAACTGGCGCAGGCGAGCGGCCTGGCCGGCCTTTCCGGCATCGCCGGCGGCGACGTGCGCGACCTCGAAGCCGCTGCCGCGGCCGGCAACCGCAGCGCGGCGCTCGCGCTGGCGGTCTTCGTTTACCAGGTGAAGAAGACCATCGGCGCGTACGCCGCCGCCATGGGCGGGATTGAAGCTATTGCGTTCACTGGCGGCATCGGCGAAAACTCCGCCCGCTTGCGCGCCGCGTGTTGCGAGGGCCTGGAATTCCTGGGCGTCCAGCTTGATCGCGAGCGAAACGAGGCCGGTGCCGGCGACCGCCCCGTCTCCACCGCCGCTTCGCCCGTCACCGTGCTGGCCCTCGCCACCAACGAAGAGCTGATCGTGGCACGGCGGGCATGGGAGGTGCTGGAAGGGCGGGCGCGATAGGCTCAATTCTCCGCGGTCTAGCGGAGCGCCGCCTAATGTGCGTGCCCTGGTAGGACAGTCGATCGGTTTTTGTCGACTGTCTTCCGCCCGCCAACGACAGACCACAAAAGGCGATGGTCTGTCCTACCTCGCAAGCTCGGCGACTCTGCGGATGCCGGGAATGTCGCCGCTTGTCAGGTCCCGGTAGAGGTCGCGGAGATTCTCTTCCAATTCCGGCAGCGTCTCACCTTGGGTCATGTAATCGGGGAACTCCACAAAATACCCAAGCCACATGCTTCCGTCTTGCCAGTGGACGTAACGGGCGGTGCTCACGACGCCATTCTACTTTCTCGGCGCGTGCAACGGTCGGCAAGCTAAAGCATGCCCCACCTGGCGCCGGTCTAGTATCATGGCTTTATAATGACCGAGCGGGAATCGTTGGTCGCTTCTCCGGCTGGAATCCCGCCCCGCGTTCTCCCCAGCTTCGAACCGCTCGAAGCGGCGCTCGGGTCGGCGATTCGCGGCAAGCCGGAGGTCATCCGGTTTTCGCTGGTCTGCCTGCTGGCGCGCGGCCATCTGCTGATCGAAGACGTTCCCGGCGTCGGCAAAACCACTTTGGCGCAGGCCCTGGCGCGCTCCATCGCCTGCCGATTTCACCGCTTGCAGTTCACCAGCGACATGCTGCCCAGCGACGTGCTCGGCGTCACCATCTATAACCTCCAGTCGGAAGCTTTCGAGTTCAAGCCGGGTCCCATCTTCACCAACTTCCTGCTGGCGGATGAAATCAATCGCACCACGCCGAAGACGCAATCCGCGCTGCTCGAAGCCATGAACGAGAGCCAGGTGACCATCGACGGACGACCGCACTCGCTGCCGCGCCCGTTCATGGTGATCGCCACGCAGAATCCGGTCGAGCATCATGGCACCTACCCGCTGCCGGAATCGCAACTGGACCGCTTCTTCATGCGGCTGCGCATCGGTTACCCGGACACGGCCAGCGAGCGCGAAATCGTGCGCCAGTCCGGCGGCGCGCTGCCCGAAGCCGGCCCGAGCGGCCTGGTGGCGGAAGATATCCTGCGCCTGCAGGACGCGGCGCAAGGCGTCCTGGTGGAAGACGCGGTGGTGGATTACATCCTCGCCATCGTCGAGCAGACCCGGCATCACGAATCGCTGGCGTTGGGCGTCAGCCCGCGCGGCGCGCAGGCACTCTATCGGGCCGCGCAGGCGCTCGCCCTGCTCGAAGGCCGCGACTACTCGACGCCCGACGACGCTAAGCGGCTGGCCGTACCCGTCTTCGCCCATCGCGTGGTGATCAACACGCGCAACACCCTGGTAGAGCGCCGCCTCGACGCGGGCGAGCGCATCATCGAACAAATTCTCACCCAGGTGGAAGTCCCCCTGTAGAGACACGCCTTTATGAAGACAGCCATTATCGGCTTGCCCATGACGGGCAAGACCTCTCTGTTCGCCATTCTGACCGGCGTCCATCACGAAACGCGCATGGGATCCACCGCCGTGCGTACCGGCGTCGCCAAGGTTCCGGACGCGCGCCTCGAAGCGCTCGGCCGCCTCTTCGAGCCTCCCAAGGTCACCCACGCTACGGTCGAATACGTGGACATGCCTTCGGTCTCGCGCGAGAGCCTGCGCGATCCAGCCTACCTGGCCAGCCTTCGCGTGGGCGACGCCTTTGCCCACGTGCTGCGCCTGTTTGAAGATGAGACCGTCCCGCACGAGAAAGGCTCGGTCAATCCGCTGCGCGATCTCGAAGACGTCGATACCGAGCTCATCCTCAGCGACCTGGTGGTGATCGAAAAGCGCCTGGAGCGCCTGGACAAGGATCGCAAGAAGATCAAGAATCCGGAGCTTGATCGCGAATTCGACCTGTTGGTGCGGTGCCAGGCCTCGCTCGAACAGAACCAGCCGCTACGCCAGCTCTCGATCGACGCCGACGATGAGAAACGCATTCGCGGTTTTCAGTTCCTTTCGCGCAAGCCTGTGCTCTATGTCTTGAACCTGGGCGAAGGCGACGCGGCCCGGATGGCCGAGCGTGAGCGCGAATTTCGCGAGGGCCCGCTGGCCGGACGCGCCAATACCGCCGTGACCGCGGTCTGCGGCAAGATCGAGGCCGAGCTCGCCGAATTGCCGCCCGCCGAGCAGGCCGATTACCTAGCCAGCTACGGCCTCAAGGAATCCGGCCTGGAGCGGCTGATTTCCGCCACCTATTCGCTGCTCGGCCTGATGAGCTTCCTCACCGCCGGTGAAGACGAATGCCGCGCCTGGACTATCCCCATGAACAGCCACGCCGTCAAGGCCGCCGGCGCCATCCACTCCGATTTCGAAAAGAAGTTCATTCGCGCCGAAGTGGTGAACTGGCAAGCGCTCGTCGATCACGGCGGCTATGCCGGCGTGCGCGAAAAGGGCCTGCTGCGTCTGGAGGGCAAAGAGTACCTGGTCAAGGACGGCGACGTCCTAGTAATTCGCCACGGCTAGTGGGGCGGACGCCCTCGTCCGCGGCCGGCCCCCTGGCCGGCCTTTTTTTTCGCAGTGGCATAGCCGACTGATTCGTTGAAGGAGCAGCGGGACGGGGGCGCCCCGCGCGGACCAGGGGGTCCGCCCTACTCATGCCGCAGTGCGCGCATCGGGTCGATGGATGCGGCGCGGTGCGCCGGGAGGAACGCAGCCCCCAACGCCACGGCGATCAGCACGGCGCCGGTACCGCCGAACGCCAGCGGATCCACGGCATCGATGCCGAACAGCAGCGAATGGACCGCGCGCGCCGCAGCCCAGGCCAGTGGGAAGCCGAGAATGAGCCCGCCGGCAACCAGCAGCAGCGCATCGCCCAGCACCATGCCGACCACATCGGCGCGTCTGGCCCCAAGCGCCATGCGGATACCGATCTCGCCGGCCCGCTTCGCCATCCCGTACGACATCACGCCGTAGAGGCCCACCGCGGCCAGCAGCAGCGCCAGCACGCCAAAGAACCCTCCCAGCGTGGCTAGCAGGCGAGTCTCGAAAATCGAATCGTCGATCCGCTGGCGAACGGTCCCCCATTGCGTCACCGCGATGCCCGCGCCTAGTTTGGGCAACTCGCGCAGGACAACGGCCCGCACCGCGGCCGGCGACAAGGCGGTTCGCACCAGAATATCGGGCGGCAGGTCAAGTGCTTTCTGGGTGAGCGGAACGTACACCCTCGGCGCAATCTTTTGCTGGATACCGTCCTGCCTAATATCGCGCACCACGCCCACGATGCTGGTGCGCTCGCCGCCTTCGGGCTTGCTATCGTCGAAGCTCAGCCAGCGGGCTTCCGGATGGGCCTCGCCCCGCAGGAACTCGCGCACGAAGGCCTCATTGACGACGGCCACTTTGGGCGAGGCCGCCGTATCGTTCCGGTCGAACTCACGGCCGCGGAGGCCGGCTCCGACGGTTTCGAAATATCGCGGCGACACATAGGTCTGGTCCACGTCCGCCGGCTCGGTCGCGGTGCGCTGCGATCCCGGCACGCGAATGGTCGAATCGGACGAGCCGCCGCCAAACAGGCCGGGGAAAGCGCAACTCACGGAGTAAATGCCGGGCGTTTCGGCGAGCGTCTTCATCAACTGCTCCTGCGGCCGATGGAAATCCCCTTTCCACAGGCGTGGGAAATCCAGGTTGAACGCAATCACGCTTTGATTGCGGAAGCCCAGGTCGACCGAGCGCAAGGCGAGCAGGCTATGCCCGAACAGGCCGGCCAGCGCCACCAGCACCACGCTGAACGCCACTTGCGCCACGACAAGAACGCGGCGCAGCACCGGGCTGCCGCTGCGATCGAGGCCTGACGAACGCAGTCCTAGAGCCGGATTGATAGCCGTGGAGCGCAGCGCCGGCCCCAGGCCGAACAGCAAAGCCGAGGCAGCGGAAATGGCGATGGTGAACGCGAGCACCGCTAGATCCGGTGCGCTCGAAAATGGATTGCCGGCTACCTCCGGCAAGAAGCCCGAGATCGCGCGGACGCCCCAGGCGGCCAGCCCGATGCCCGCCGCACTGCCCGCGGCGGCAATCAGCAGCGTCTCCGTCAGCGCCAGCCGCACCAGGCGCGCGCGGGTGGCGCCGAGCGAAAGCCGCATCGCGATTTCCTTTTGCCGCGCCGCTCCCCGCGCCAGCAGCAGGTTCGCCACGTTGATGCACGCCGCCAGCAGCACCAGCGCGACCAGCGCCAACAGAACGCCCAGCGGCTTGCCGAAATGTTCGCGCAACATCGAGAGGCCAACGCTCCCTTCGCGAATTTCCAACCGCTGATCGAGCGCCTTCTTGCGCATCGCGGAATCGTAACGCTCCCCGTAGATGGTTCTCAGGTGCTGCTGCATCAGCACGTCGAGCGCGGCCCGCACCCGCTGGATAGGCACGTCCGGCCGCACGCGCGCCAGCGGCATCAGCCACCACATGTTGGGACTCATCACCTGGCCGAAGTGGGTCATCATCAAGGGCACCCAGACGTCGGTGTGCCGCTCCGGCGCGACACCCTGGAAACCCGGCGCGGCAACGCCGATCACCGTCAGCGTCTGCTCGTCCACCACAACGGTGCTGCCCAACACAGCGGGGTCAGCGCCGAATTGGTTTTGCCACAGGTCGTAGCTGAGCACCGCCAGCGGACGCCCACCCGGAACCCGATTGTCCTCGCCAGTGAACAGCCGCCCGATGACCGGCTGGATTCCCAGCACCTGGAAGTAATTACCTGAGACGAATTCCTGTTGCGCGAACTCTTCACGGCCGCCCCGGCGCGGCGAGAACCGTACCTTGGCTACGCCATTGGTGGCGATCACGCCGTTGAAGAGATCCGCGCGGCCGGCGATCTGTCTGTACAGCGGCAGCGAGATGACTCCCCGGCCCCAACCGCCAGTGCGATGGATGGCGACCAGTTGCTCCGGGTGCGCCACCGGCAGCATGCGCAGCATCAGCGTGTGGAACAACGAGAAAATCGCCGTGTTGGCGCCGATGCCGAGCGCCAGCGAAACGACCGCCGCGGCCGCGAAGCCGGGGCTCCGGCGCAGGCCGCGCAGCGCGTAGCGGACGTCTTTGCCGAAGCTCTCGAGCCACGGGAAGCCGCGCTGATCGCGATAGGCTTCCTTCGAGTGCGCCACGCCGCCGAATTCGCGGCGCGCGGCGGCCATAGCTTCCGTCTCGCTCATGCCGCGGCGTCGGAATTCCTCCTCCATCATTTGCAAGTGCAGGCCGACCTCTTCATCCAATTCGCCGTCGAGGCGTGCTCCGCGGAACAGCTCCCGTATGCGCATCCAGATATCCGGCATGGGTTACTCCGTCTCCGTCAAGCGCTCGAAGCGGTCCATGATGGCGACCGTCCGCGCCCAGCCCTCGGATTCTTTTTCCACCTGCCGCCGTCCCGCGGCGGTGATTTCGTAAAACTTGGCGCGCCGGTTATTGTCCGAGACGCCCCACCGCGAGCGGATCCATCCGCGATGCTCCAGCCGCAACAGCGCCGGGTACAGCGTACCCTGGTTCAAGTCCAGCGCACCGCCGGAAATCTGTTGAATGCGCTGCGCCAGCCCGAAACCGTGCTGAGCCCCCATGGTTGCCAGCGTTCGCAGCACCATCAGGTCCAGCGTGCCCTGCAGTATGTCGGTTTTGGCCTCTCTTGTAGACATCCAAAAGGAGTATGCGCCTGTTCCTTTAGAATGTCAAGAGGAGAGGCGCGCCGGGTCGCGCCGCGGCTTGGCGCGACCTCGCCATGCCCGGCATCCGCTCATCAGCAGGTTTCGAAGTCAACCTGTCTTGAGCGGCGTCAGATGAACATCTCCTCGTCCTGGGTCGCCATGTCGGGGGGATATTTGCGGCCTTTGACGAAGGTGGAAACCGCGGCTGAAATTCCGGCTGCCACGCCGTTGGCTTCGCGCACCGGGCGCATGGCCGCGCGCTTCAGCGCGTCGCCCACTTCGCCCACCTGCTCGACCGCCTCGGTGACAGTGTTATCGATCTGCGCCAGCCGCGCGCGGGCGCGGTCGCCGGCATCTTCCACCAGTGCGCCCAGGCGATCCACCTGCTCGCGGGTGGTGCGTGCGATCTCGGCCACCTGCTCGGTGATTTCCGAGACTCTCGGCCGGTTTTCCTCGATCGCCAGGTTTGCGTTCCCGAGCACCGTCTTAGCCTGATCGATGAGCGGCGAGGCGCGGTCGATGGCGTTGCTGGCTTTGTCCAGGGTGACGCGAGCCCTCTCCAGCGCCGGGCCGGCTTTTTCGATCGCGGCGCCGGCGATCTTGATCTGCGGCGTGGCCGTGTCCATCAGCACGGTGGCGCGCTCGATCATCGGATCGAGGCGTGCAATGGCGGGTTCGGCGCTGGCCAGGAAGCCGGCGATCTTTCCCTGCATCTGGCGCAAGCCGCGAGAAATCGCGACAGCCGCCACCGCCACCACCACGAACGCAGCGGCGACCAGTACCACTCCCGCGGTCGCGATCCAGCGAAACACTTCGTCGGTCATGCCGTCAGTTCCGTCCCGCCCAATCTGTACTAAGCTTTCCCCTCGGTTGTCTGCGGCCCGCGCGCATCGCGATACGCCTGCCGGCCCGCTTCCACCGCGTCGGCCAGGTTATCCTTCTGGCGGTTCAGGGCGTCTTTGCTTTTGTCGACCCAGTCGGCCGCGGTCTGCTTCAAATCCGAGCTGCGCTGCTTCAGCAAGTCGCCGCCTTCATTGGCCTTGCTGCGAAGATATTCGCGTGTTTCCTCACCGGACTTGGGAGCGAACAATATGCCGATGCCGACCCCCACGCCCAGGCCCAACAAGAATGCCGAAAGTCCGTTCTTATCCATCGTGTGTCTCCTGTTTCCTTCGGCTCACCCGTCTCTATCCGAGCCAATTTTAAGTATACTCCGCATAAGAACCCCGATCATGGCCGAAAAAACGGACCGGCGCCTAAACGCCGAACGATTGTGGACCTATGCATTGCGGCTGCTCGCGGGCCGGGCGTATTCCACCGGAGAGCTGCGCGAGAAGTTGCGCCGCCGCGCGCAACGCGAGGCCGACGTGGATAACGCGGTGGCCCGCCTAAAGGACCTTGGCTATCTGGACGATCGCCGCTTCGCCGAATCCTTCGCCACCGCGCGCCTCTCCGGCGAAAAATTGGGAAGCACGCGCGTGGTCCAGGATTTGCGCCGCCGCCGCGTGGCGCCAGCGCTGGCCGAGCGCACCGTGCGCGAAGTGTATGCGGGCGTCGACGAGACGGCGTTGATCGAGGACTGGGTTCGCCGCAAATACCGCCTCGCCGTGCGCGAAGGCCTTTTCGAACAGGACAAAGACATGGCCGCCGCCTACCGCCGGCTGCTCCACGCCGGCTTCAAGTCAGGCGAAATCCTGCGCGTCCTGAAGCGGTTCGCCAAAAACCCGGAGCTGCTGGATGCGTGGGAACCGCCGGAAGGGGAAACGGACGCGGAGTGAGGACGGGGCTAAAATGGACGGCGGGCCTTATGAGCGCTGAACGCCTCGCCGCAAAGCACTACGTGTATCGCCTCGATCACGATACGGGATTTGCGCCCCACGTCTCTGGCAACGCTTGCACGCTTTGCGGCTGCAAGACGACGTCGATCGAAGTCTGGGCGGCGCCCGGAAGCTGGGTCGTGGGGATTGGCGGAAATGGGACCGGCAAGCCCAACGATCTGATTTACCTGATGAAGGTCGAGTCAAACCCTACCGTAGCGGAACTTCGGCGTCGGTCCCCGCACCTCACCGACTACTTGCGGGGCCACGGGATCCATGGCCTCGAGTCCAGGCCGATCTTGGTGTCCCGTCGCTTCTACTATTTCGGAAAGCGGGCGATCCGAATCCCACAGGGGCTGGAACACCTCATCATTCGCGCACGGGGCTGCAGGAAAGCCACCGACGCTGAGATCTCGCGGCTGGTCGCCCACTTGTCGGCGCGGGGTTATGCTCCAGGTGTGCACGGCGCTCCCAATAATCCGCAGCCCCATCGACCCGGCAGGTGCGGTTGTTCGCGCGCTACCGCTAAGCCGAAATACGTTAAGAGACGCCAAAGGCCTGCTTGAGGAAGTCCAGGGTCTTGGGGTCGCTCAATTTGCATACGACGTTCGGGTTAGCGAACGCACCAGGGAACGTCTTCGCCTCCTTGACCGGAAGGGCCTTCTTCCATTCGACACCGATAACGTACTCCTGCATGTCTGGATCGTCCGGATGGTGCAGCAGATCAGGAGAAGATTGCACGCACTCGTAAAGCGGCTTGCCGCCAACCGTGAACTCCCTTGCCGGGCAGACCCCCTGGCTCACAATGCCATAACCGACGTACCCTGCTTTCTTTTGGTAGGCATACAGCGGCGCGCCAACTTCCAGCCTTTTGAGCTGGTCGGAATAGATGCGGCCTCCGCCCGCACCCAAGAAACCGCACTTCCGGCAGTCATCCCACGTACGCGCTTTGCAGTCATCAACATTGACGTACCAGGACCCAGTCCACGGTGCCCTCTTCTTGCTCACGGACCTCGTGACCACCTCTTCCTGGTCCATGAGCCAGTCTGCTCCCATGAGCAGCTTCCCATCGTATTCGAAGGTACTGAAGAATAGGGTGTTGATGCCCACGTCGTGGACTTTGGACAGGTACTCCACAATTCGCTTGGACGATGGGTCAAGTTCGCTGGCGACAATGACCATGTTATGAGCCCCGTTCAGGTCCTCGGGCACCTCGATACCGAATGCGTCGGAGAATACGGCCTCAAGGGTCTTGCCACATCCGGACGCGACCTCGCGGACATCCTTGGTGCTGAGGGTGTTGACCCAGCTTGCATAGTCGAGGACCTGGGCAACGACCTCACGCGGCGTCCTGTCGCGCTTTAGCTCCACGATCGTGAGGTCGCCTTCGCGATCAATGGCGAGGATATCGATAAAACCGCCGGATTTCGTTTGAACCTGCCTTCCAATGATCGCGACATCAAGACCGAGAAGCCCGGGGTCCTTCGCAATCCAGTCCTCCAGCATCTCCTCCTTGGGCAGCCGGGCGTGCCCGAGGCGGGCGAGATTGCCAGCGTCAACGGCGTAGACTTGAATCATTTCGCGAAACTCCTCCGCTCGCTGGTGTCAACGCGTTCGCAGTGCCGGTCGGTCGCTCGCATCGTCAGCCGAGTCGCCGCCAGACTCCAGGATACACTCCGCCCCGCATTGTCCACTCGGTTGGCTGCCAAACGCCCAGGATCGGCAAATGTGCCGCACGCGCTCTTAACTTGGCGCCCCACCTATTCCCGCAGTTCCACGATAGTCGCGCCGGCGCCGCCCTCCTGCTGCGGCGCGGGGTAGAATTTCGCCACGTGCGGATGGCTGCTGAGCATTTCCTGAATGGTCTTGCGCAGCACGCCCATGCCGAAGCCGTGCACGATGCGCACTCGCGACGCGGTGGCCATCACGGCGCGATCCAAAAACTCATCCACCGCGTCGCGCGCTTCCTCGGCATGCCGGCCAATCACGTTGATTTCCTGGAACGCCGGCGATAACTGCGGCGCGGGCTTGTAAGTCACGCCTTGCGGCAGCTTGGCCGCCGCGCCGCCAGTTTCCGGCAGCACCTCGATCACGTCGTCGCACGAAACCTGCAAGCGCAGGAATCCGGCTTCCACCTCAATGCGGTCGTTGCTCAGAAACCGCGTCACGCGCGCCGGCTCCCGCACGTCCTTCAGCCGCACGCGCGCCCCTTCGGTGATGCGCAGCGGCTGGATGCGGTCCTGCCGCGAGTCATCCTCGGTAGCCAGCACGGTGGTTTCGAAATCCTCGCGCAACTCGCGCTTGGCTTTGGCCACCTTTCGCTGCGCCTCCTGCCCGGCCTTGCGCCGGTCGCCCGCTTGCGCGATCTTTTCGATGGTCTCCCGCGCGTGCTCTTCGAAACGGGCCAGCGCCTCCTCGGTGCGGCGCTCCAGTTCCTTCAGCTTGACCGTCTCGCGCCGGTCCCACTCGCGGGCGATTTCTTTTTCGCTGCGCTCCTGCGCCGTCAGCTTCTCGCGCAGGCTTTGTTCCAGGGCTTGCGTTTCCTTGACACGCCGGTCCAGCTCGCTGAGGAATCGCGTCACATCCCGCTCGCGGTCGCTCAGCGCCATCCGCGCGCGGCACATGATGTCTTCCGGCATGCCGAGCCGGGTCGCGATTTCCAGGCCCGCCGACTTCCCTGGCAGCCCCAGTTGCAGAAGAAACGTCGGCTCGAAAGTATTTTCGTCGAATCCCATCGACCCGTTGATCACGCCCTCCGTCGATGCGCCATAGATCTTGAGCGCCATCAGGTGCGTGGAGACCAGCGTGAACGCGCCGGCCGCGCGGAAATGGTCCACAATCGCCACGCCCAGCGCGCCGCCTTCCTCCGGATCGGTCGCCGCGCCCAGCTCATCGAGCAGCACCAGCGTGCCGGGCGTCACGTCGAGCGCCATTTCCCGAATGTTCGATACGTGCGCCGAAAACGTGCTGAGGTTTTCCTGAATCGATTGGTAATCGCCGATATCGGCCAGCACCTGCTCGAAAACCGGGAATTCGGCTTCCGCCGCCGGCACCGGCAGCGCGGCTTGCGCCATCAGGCTGAGCAGCCCCACGGTCTTGAGCGCCACCGTTTTGCCGCCGGTGTTGGGGCCGCTGATGAGCAGCGTGCGGCGCTCGCGCTCGAGATCGAGCGAGACCGGAACGGACTTGCGCTGGCGCCGCCGGAGCACGTCTTCGAGCAGCGGATGGCGCGCCTCGCGCAACAGCAGCCGCTCGCCGAAGCGCGGGATGGCGCAATCGAATTCGATCGCAAAGCGCGCCTTGGCGAAGATCAGATCCAGCTCCGCCATCACGACCAGCGTCTGGCGGATGGAATCGGCGTGGCCGCGCAGGCGGTCCGTCATCTCGAGCAGGATGCGATGCACTTCTCGCGCTTCCTCTTCGCCCAGCCGCACCAGTTCGTTGTTGAGGTCGATTGTTTCGAGCGGCTCGACGAACAGCGTATGGCCGCTCGAACTGGCGCCGTGGATCACCCCGTCCAGTTTGCGCCGCTGCCCGGCGATCACCGGCACCACGAAACGCTCATTGCGGATGGTGACGAACTCTTCCTGGAGGATGCCTTCCTCGCGGTGCGCCTTCAGGAAGCGTTCGAGCGATTCCTGAATCGCCTTTTTCTGCCGCTCCGCGTCGCGGCGCAGGCGCGCCAGCGCCACACTGGCGTGATCGGCCACCGTGCCATCGGGCAGGATCTTGCCTTCCAGGTCCTGTAGCAGGGCGCGAAAATCGCCGATCGATTGGCCGCGCCGCCCCAGCCGCGGGAAGCGGCCAACGGTAGCCGTGAGCACCGACTTCGCGTCCGCGGCGCGATCGAGCAGCGCAAACAGGTCGAAGATCTCTTTGGGCTCCAGGCCGGCGCCTTCGATGTGCAGTTTCTGCGCCGCCGGCTCCACGTCCGGCAGGCCGCCGAAGTCGATGCGGATGGCTGCGCCGCGGCCCGCCTGCTGCGGGCGCGCCGCGGATCGCAAATATTCGATGGCTTCCCCGGCCTCGGCCAGATCCTCGACCAGCCGCTCGCGGCCGGTGTGCGGCTCGAGCTTCTCCAGTTCACGGCGCCCCATCGGGCTAGCCACGTAACGGCCCACGAGCCGGAGCAGCGATTCGAATTCGAGCACTTCCGCGCTGGTTTTCAAGAGTGGAATCCTTGCCCTATTCGGGAAAGTGGGGCAGGCGCCCCGGTTTTCGGGTCCGATGCGGATTTCGCCTGCCAACCACCCCTTACGTATCTACATCTCGGTTTCCGAGCCTTTGTGCGGGGCGGTCCCCTATTTTACCTTGGGTTCCGCTGGCGAAGCCGGGCGCAGGAAGACAATGCGTCCCTTTCCTCCAAAGGGCATGCTTTTTAGGTTGCCCGAATCGCGTCCGGGACAAGAAGCGCCCGCAAGCGGGCGTTGGCAGGTCGGGGACCTGCCTCACCCTACATTTCGCGCTTGGTGGCGTGGGCTTTGCCGCCGGGGAAGACCGGGGCCGGCGGGCGCGATCCCATGCCGCATTCGGCGTGCACGGCGCCGACGGCTTTTTCGAGGCCCTCGCGGCGCACCACCACGGCGATGGTGAGCTCGCTCGATCCCTGAGCGATGGCGATGATATTCACTTGCACGCGGGAGATGGCGGTGAAGATGCGTCCGGCCAGTCCGCGCTTGCCCTGCATGCCTTCGCCCACCGCGGCCAGCATGCCCACGTTGCGATCGATGCGGATGGGATCGACGTAGCCGTGGGCCAGTTCGAGCGCCAGGGCGGATTCGACCGCGCGCACGGCGAGGTCCAGCTCCTCCTGGCGGACCAGGAAGCAAAAATTCTGGCGGTAGCTGGAGCTGGAGAGGATCAACACTTCGACATCGGCGCGCGCCAGGGCATCGAGAGCGCGCGCCATCACCAGCACGCCGTTGAGCTCCGGGCTGGCGGGATCGAGCGACACCAGCGCCACGTTGGCCATGGAAGCCACCGCGCGCGCGCCGGCGGCCTCGCGCACGGAGGGCACAATCCTGGTGCCGGGTTTTTCGGGAGCGAAGCTGTTCTTGCTCCACACCGGAATCTTGCGCTCCACCAGCGGGGCCAGCGTTTTGGGGTGCAGCACTTTGGCGCCATGATAAGCCAACTCGGCGGCCTCGGCGTAGGTGACTTCATCGAGCACCTGGGCGTCCGGCACCAGGCGCGGGTCGGCGCTCATGATGCCATCAACGTCGGTCCAGATCCACAGTTCGGAAGCGTCGAGCGCGGCAGCCAGAATCGACGCCGAGAAATCCGACCCGCCGCGGCCCAGCGTGGTGGGCCGCCCGTCGGCGGTGGCGCCGTTGAAGCCTGTGATCACCGGCACGACGCCCGTTTCGATCAGCGGCAGCACGCGGGCGCGTGCCTTGGTTCGGGTAGGTTCCATGAGCGGGCTGGCATTGCCGAACACGGCGTCGGTGACCAGCACGTCCCAGGCGTTGATGGCGGCGGAGGGAACGCCCTGGCTGACCAGGTACTCGGAAAGCAGGAGAGCGGAGAGCCGCTCGCCCACGGCGACGGCTTCATCCACCGAGCGCGGGGGCCGCTCGTTGAGCATCGCCATGCCGCCCACGATGCGCTCAAACTCGGCAATCAGCTCGTGCACGCGCTCCAGCACGGCCGAGCAGCGCGGCTCCGGGAGGAGTTCGCGGCAGGCCTCTTCGTGGCGCGCGCGCAGGGCGGCCAGGTTGGCGTCCATGCCGGCGCGGTCGCCGGCTTCGGCGTGGCGCATGGTGCCGAGCAGCAGGTCGGTGATCTTGGACATGGCGGAGACCACCACCACCACCGGGCGCCGTGCGCGCTCGGCCGCGGCCAGACCGGCGGCCACGCGCATGCGCTCGGCCGAGCCGACGCTGGTGCCGCCGAACTTCATTACCAGGAGATCGCTCAATGGAATTCCTTCCCGTTGGTCACGCGCGAGCGGACAATCTTGAGAATGGCCTCCTCGACGCCTTCGATGCTGAGCGGGGTAGAATCCAGGTAGATTGCATCCGGCGCCTGCGCCAGCGGCGCATCGGCGCGCGTGCTGTCGCGCTGGTCGCGCTCGCTCATCTGGGCAGCCAACTGTTCTTCGGCGACCGAATCGCCCTTGGCGCGCACTTCGGCCAGCCGCCGGCGCACGCGTTCGCCCGGCTTCGCGTCGAGGAAGATCTTGACTTGGGCGTTGGGGAAGACGACCGTCCCGATATCGCGGCCTTCCATCACGACGCTGGCTTTTTCGCCGATGGCGCGCTGCTGAGCCACCATGGCGCGGCGCACGCCGGGGATCACCGCCACGCGGGATGCGCCATTCGATACCTCGGGCGTGCGGATGGCTTCGGTGACGTCTTCGCCGTTGAGACGGATGCGGCCGGGGGAGAGCTCGATTTCCGAGGCCAGCGCCAACTGCTCCATGCGATGGTGATCGGCGAAATCGACGCCCTGGCGGAGCGCCCACAGCGCCACCGCGCGGTACATGGCGCCGGTATCGATGTAAGTGAATCCCAGCCGGTCGGCCAGGCGGCGGGCAATGGTGCTCTTGCCGGCTCCGGCGGGCCCGTCGATGGCCACCACCACGCGTTGCGAATCGCTGTTTCCCAAACCAGTAGAATAACAGGGACGCACCAGGCCGAGTAGAATTGGACAGTGGCGGATCCGGTGAGACTATCGATTGCCGCACTCAGTTTGACGACGAGCCGGAGAGCGAAGAGGAGCGAGCGGAAGTCGAAGCGGCGCGCCGCGAATCGGGTCCCGGTACACCGCACGAGGAAGTACTCCGCGAGTTCGGTTTGTGAGTAGGTTCACTTTGACGGATCTTTGACGCAGGGAGAGCGCCGATTTCCATGCGCGCGGACGAATTCGACGGTTTGGTGGCCGAGGCGTTCAAGGGGATTCCGGCGCGGTTTCGCAAGCGGATGAAGAACGTGGCCTTGATGGTGGAGGCCGAGCCTACGCCGGAGCAACTGGCGCGCGGCCGGGTGCCGCGTGGGGGTACGCTGCTCGGGCTTTACGAGGGGCGCCCGCTCACCCTCCGCAGCGTGTTCGAGTCTTTCGCCATGCCGGACCGCATCGTGATCTTCCAGGGCCCTCACGAACGCCTGGCGCATTCGCCGGAACAGCTTGCGCAAATGGTAGCCGGCACGGTATGGCACGAGATTGCCCACTACTTCGGCATGAACGAGGCGCAGGTGCGCGCCGCCGAGCGAAAGCGCCGCGCGCGGTGAACGGCGCAGTTTGTCCTTCTTTTTACGGGCAAGCTAAAGCATGCCCCACCTGAGCGCGCGCGGTGAACGGCGCGCCATCGGCTACAATCGGAGAAATGAGAATCGCGGGGTTTCTCATATTGTGTTCGTGCAGCCTGGGAGCTGCCAGCGTCCCCATGACGCTGCTCTCCGAGGATGAGGCCGAACCTATTCACAGCGCCATTCTCCGCAAGGAACCGTGGACGCTGGACGCGGTCCGCCGCCTGCGCGCGGAAGCCGACAAGCGCCTGCGCGAAGGCCCCTGGAGCGTCACCACGGACCGTCCGGCGGGCTTGAACCTGGACGCGCACGACTACTACGGCGAAGCGCCTTTCTGGTGGCCCGACCCGGCGAACCCAGCCGCCCCCTGGGTCCGCAAGGAGGGTCATGTCAACCCGGACCGTTTCGTGGCCAACAAAACCGCCCTCAGCGCCACCTGCGATTCCATCTTCACGCTGGGCGCGGCGTCCTTTTTTCTGGACGATCCACGCTACGGCCGCCACGCCGCACAACTGATCAACGCTTGGTTTCTCAACCCCAAGACGCGCATGAATCCGAGTCTCGAATACTCGCAGGCTATCCGCGGCGTCAATGAGGCCAGAGGCGGTTCGATCGACGGCCGGGCTTTAGTTCGCGCCGTGCAGGGGATGGAATTCCTGGCGCAGAGCGGACAGTGGGACGCCAAGGAAACGGCCGCCACGCACAAATGGTTCGAGGACTACCTGCGCTGGCTCACGCACAGCAAGACCGGCAGCGACGAGAAGACTAGTGGCAACCTCCGCGCCTCCTGGTGGACCGCGCAGGTGGCGGCCATCGCCACCTTCCTGGACGACAAGGCCGCTGGGCAGATGGCGTTCAACTACTATCGCGATTCCGTCTTCCCGCGGCAGGTTGGCGCCGAGGCGATCACTCCGCGCGAAGAGGAGCGCAGCCGCTCGCTCGCTTATTCCGCATTCAACGCCGAAGGGATGGCCACTACCTGCCGCATCGCCCAGGCGCAGGGCGTGGACCTGTGGAGCGTGCAGGGCAAGGGCGGCGCCACGCTGGCGACCGTGGTCGCCTACCTGGCGCCTCATCTGGCCGACCGGAAAAAATGGGACAAGGAGCAGATCGCCGAATTCGAAACCGACGGCATCTACTTCTTAGCTTTCGCCGGCATGGGGATGAAGAAGCCGGAATACGTGACGCTCTACCACCAACTCGAGCATCCCGACAGCGCGTGGCTCAGCTTCGTCGACCTGATGGCGGGACGTTGGGAAGCGGCAGCGCACCAGACGCGGCATTGAGGAAGGGCGGCGACGAATCTCAGCAGCAGGAGAAAAGGGGAAGATTGGGCACACCCTGGTAGTCCTTCGGATTGTGCGTGATCAACGTGGCGCCGTAGAGCAACGCCGTTGAGGCGATCCAGGAGTCGGCGGCCTCAATGCGGCGACCGTTCGCTCTGGCCGCGACCATCACCTCGGCCCACTGGCGGATCAAGCCGCGGGAAGAAGGAACAGAAGCGAAACCTGTCATGAAGGTGCGGAAACGGCGCACGCGATCTGCGCCCCACGCGGCCAACAGTATCCATTGCTCCAGTTCCGCCCCTGTCATGAAGGAGACCAACAGATCGCGGTTCCGCAGCAAGGGCAGGTAAAGCTGTGCCCTGCTATCGTTCTTGAAAAGAAACGAGACAACGTCGGTGTCCACGACGGCGGGCGTCATGCTGCGCGATCGGATCTGTCGTGCCCACGCCACTCGTGAACAGCCTTCAGAAAGTCCTCAATGGACTCGCCTTCCGGCCAGAAATCGCCTAACAGCTCAACCGGATCCGCACGGAACTTCGTGCCCTGTTCAGCGATGAGTTCTTGGATTGACGGGTAACCGGCGCGCGTGTATTTGTCGGCTACTGAGTGGCCCGCATCTCGCTCGTCCATGAACTCCCAGCCTCACCTACATTCTAACAGGCGCGAACCGCAGCGTACCACCGCTTGCGAATACACCCACGCCCGCTCCACTCTACAATTGTATTGAGGGCGGCCGGAATTGGAGAACAAGGAAATCGCGCGCGTGCTGTGGGAGACGGCGGACCTGATGGAGATCGCCGCCGAGGATGGGTTTCGCATCCGCAGCTATCGCAACGGCGCCACCGCGGTGGAAGGCTATCCGGAGCGTATCGCCGATATCCTCGCCGACCCTGCCCGCAAAGTCACCGACATCCCTGGCATCGGCAAAGGGCTGGCGGTGGTGTTGCACGAGATCGTCGATCATGGCTCCTGCGAGCGCCGCGATCTGCTGCTGCAAAAATTCCCGCCCACCACGATCGAATTCCTGAAGATTCAGGGCCTCGGGCCCAAAAGCATCGCGCTCATCCTGGAGCATTACCGCATCAGCACCATGGATGAGCTGGAGCGGCTGGCGAAGGAGGAAAAGCTGCGCGTGCTGCCTCGCATGGGCGCCAAGCTGGAAGAGAAGGTGCTGCGCTCCATCGCGCAGTACCGCATGCGCAGCGGCCGCTACCTGCTGAGCTATGCCGAGGCCATGGCCGAGGAGCTGGCCGGGATTCTGCGCGGCCCCGGCGTCGATAGGATCACTCCCGCCGGCAGCCTGCGGCGCGGCCGCGAAACCGTGGGCGATCTCGACCTGCTGGTCACCGGCCCGGACGCAACCCCCGCGCTCGACCGCTTCATCGCCTATTCACGCGTGGAGGAGGTGCTGGGCCGCGGCGAGAACAAGGCCAGCGCCAAGGTGGGCCGCGAGGGGTTGCAGGTGGATGTGCGCGCGCTGCCGCCCGCCAGCTTCGGCGCAGCGCTGCAATATTTCACCGGGAGCAAGGATCACAACGTGTCCCTCCGCACCCGCGCCGTGCGGATGGGGCTGAAGCTCAGCGAGTACGGCCTGTTCCGTTCGGAAGGCGATGCGCGCGTGGCCGGCGAAACCGAAGCCGGCATTTACGAAGCGCTCGGCTTGCCCTGGATTCCGCCGGAGCTGCGCGAAAACGCGGGCGAAATCGAAGCCGCCGAGGAAGGCCGCCTGCCTCAATTGGTCGATCTCGCAGATATCCGCGGCGACCTGCACATGCACACCGTCGAGACCGATGGCCGCGCCACGCTCGAGGAAATGGCTGCCGCGGCGCGCGACCGCGGTTACCAGTACATCGCCATCACCGACCATTCCAAAGCGCTGGCCATGGCCAACGGTCTGGACGAAAAACGCGTGGTCGAGTTCGCGCGGCAGGTGCGCCAGATCAACCGCGACGGCCTCGGCATCCGCATCTTCTCCGGCATCGAATGCGACATCCTGCGCGATGGCGCGATGGACCTGGCCAACGACGCGCTGGCTGAGCTCGACCTGGTGATCGGCAGCGTGCACAGCCACATGAACCAGGAGTCCGCCGAGATGACCGACCGGCTGCTGGCCGCGCTCGAATGCCCGCACCTGCGCATCCTCGGCCATCCTACCGGCCGCATCCTGCTGCATCGAGATCCGTTTCCGTTCGATTTCGAGCGCGTGGTCGCGGCAGCCGTCGCGCGCGGCGTGTGGCTTGAGATCAATGCGAGCCCCGAGCGGCTCGATCTGCACGGGCCGCTCATCCGCACCGCCAAAGCCAAGGGCGCGCGCTTCACCATTTCCACCGACGCTCATCATCCCCAGCACCTGGCCAGCATGCGCTACGGCGTGCTGATGGCGCGGCGCGGCTGGCTCGCGAAAAGCGACATTATGAATACGCTCGCGGCGGATGAGTTCGCCGCCGCGCTCCAAACAAGATCATGAAAATCACATCTTCCCGTGAAGTCTACAAGTGCAGCCTCTTTCGAGTAACCGAGGACCGCGCCTCCGATCCGAAGACCGGTTTCAAAATCAAGCGTTCCGTTGTGCGCCATGCCGGCTCGGCAGTGATGATGGCCGTCGATGACCGGCGGCGCATCCTGCTGGTGCGGCAATACCGGCTGCCGGCCGGCCGCTATATATGGGAGCTGCCGGCGGGCCGGCTCGATCCCGGCGAGAAGCCGCTCCAGGCCGCCAAGCGCGAGTTGATCGAAGAGACCGGCTACCGCGCGCGGCGCTGGACCAAACTGGCGTCGTACTTCGTCAGCCCCGGTTACGTGGATGAGCGCATGACCATCTACCTGGCCGAGGACCTGACCGCGGGAGTAGCTACACCGATGGACGACGAGCGCATCGAAACCCGCTGGTTCCCCGCGCGCGAAGTCGAACGGATGATCGAAACCGGCAAGCTCGACGACGCCAAAACCATCATCGGCTTCTACCGGTGGAAGAAAGCGTAACCCGGAAGGAGCGGCGGGCCGCGGAATCACGATACTCTAAGCCCAATGCCCCGCAATTCGTTTCTTGCCGCCGAGCGCGCCGTTTTCCGCCGCCTCAACACGCCCGAGAAGATTCAGCATTTTCTGGACCACGAGGTGGCATACAACAAAGAACCCGACGGACCTACCTGCGGTTCGCCGCGGCGCGTATTGCGCGAGCGCACGGCGCACTGCATGGAAGGGGCGCTCGTTGGCGCCGCGGCGCTGCGCGTGCTCGGCTACCCGCCGCTGCTGCTGGATCTCGAAGCGGTGCGGGACGACGATCACGTGCTCGCCATCTTCCGCCGGGACGGCTGCTGGGGCGCTATCGCCAAATCGAATTACTCCGGGCTGCGCTACCGCGAACCGGTATACCGCGGCCTGCGTGAGCTGGCGATGTCCTACTTCGAGCACTATTACAATCTGCGGCGGGAAAAGACGCTGCGCAATTACTCGCGCCCGGTCAACTTACACCGCTTCGATTCCATCCATTGGATGACGTCCGAAGAAGAGGTGTGGGCGATCCCCGAACACCTCATGACGATCCACCATACGCCGCTGATCGGGCCGCGAGTGACGCGCCGACTGGCCCGCGTAGACGACCGCCTGTTCGCCGCCGGCCTGGTGGGTTTGGCGCGGTAGCGGCGGCCCAGGTGTCAGATGGTTGAATGAAATCCAGGGAACCAATTCATCATAAAAGACCGTATTAGTGTGATATGACCCTGGACCCGCGAGTCTTAGAGTTGCTGAGCGACCCGGAGACGCATGACCCTCTGGAGTTGGGCGATAACTGTCTGATAAACCCGAAATCCGGACAGAGTTACCCGATCCGCGAGGGGATCGCCGTGTTTCTCCAGGAGGCTTCGGGGAGAAACCGAAAGTATCAGACCATGTATGACCGCCTGGCGCCGGGCTATGACCTCGCCGAGCGGCTCTTCTACTGGATCTCGCGTAAGCCGGACCGCCGCCTGGGGTTCATTCCGGAACTGGAAGTCCCGGCCGGCGCGCGCGTCCTGGAAGTATCGGTGGGCACCGGTGGCAACCTGCCCTTTCTTCGCGAGGACATCGAGTTCTTCGGCCTCGATTTGTCGTGGGGCATGCTGCGCCGATGCCGCCACAACCTGAAGCGGTGGCATCGCAGCGCGAATCTGTTTCATGGCGAAGGCGAGCGGCTGCCGTTTCGCGACGCGGTCTTCGATTGCGTTTATCACGTCGGCGGCATCAATTTCTTCAGTGACAAGGCGCGCGCCATCGCGGAGATGATTCGCGTCGCCAAGCCGGGAACGAAGATCGTGATCATCGACGAGACCGAGAAGGTGGTGAGCCAGCAGTATCGGGAGAATCCTTTTACGCGGCGTTACTATGCCAGCGAGGACAGATTGGCCTCCGCTCCCACAGACCTTGTACCCGCCGGAATGCGCGAGATTCAGACGCGGCTGGTTAGCGCGGGCAACGAGTACTGCCTGACGTTCCGCAAGCCCTGACGCCTGGACTGCGGACATTTCCGTACTCCGCTCGCTGCGCCGTCAACGGCCCGGCTTTTGAAGCAAGGCGCAATTCGGGTTACAGTCTTGTTTATGAGGAAACTGGTTCCAGCTCTACTGCTGCTGTGCGCCTGGGCCATTGCCGAGAATCCGCGCACGCTGGCCATTCGCAACGCCAAGATCGTTACGGTGAGCGGGCCGGTGATCGACAAAGGCACCGTGGTGGTGCGGAACGGTCTGATCGAGGCGGTCGGCGAGAACCTGGCCGTTCCCGCCGGCGCCTGGGTCATCGACGGCGAAGGCATGACGGTTTACCCCGGGCTGATCGACAGCTTGAGTACGGTTGGCATTCCCAGTCTTGCCCCGCCGCCGGCCGGGCGCGGCGGGCGCGGCCAAACAACGACAACGCCCGCGCCCCCGCCATCCCCCGCCACCGCGCCGGCCACTGCTGCCGCGCCGGTGACGCCGGCAAAGGGGCCGGAGGACCGTCCCGCCACCACGAGCTGGATTCTGGCAGCCAATGAGATCGATCCATCCGACCACCGCATCGAATCCGTCCGCAGCGCCGGCTTCACTACCACCGTGACCTTTCCCGCGCGTGCCATATTCGGCGGGCAAGGGTCGATCATAGACCTGGCTTCGGCGGAGCGGGCTGGCGAAATGGTGGTGGTCCCGGCGGTGGGGCAGTACCTGGCCGTTTCGCGCGGCGGTGGGATGTTCGGCGGTTTCGGCGCGGGCTTTCCCAATGCGCTGATGGGCTACATCGCCTACATCCGCCAGATTTATCTGGATGCCGAGCATTACAAGCTGTTGAAAGAGGCTTACGCGCACTCGCCGCGCGGCATGGAGCGGCCGCCGTATGACCGGGCGTTGGAGGGCGTGCTCGAATCCAAGCGCATTTTGCTGCCGGCCAATCGGGTGGTGGAAATGGATCGTATGCTGCGTTTCGCCGCGGAGCTGCAACAGCCGGTGATTCTGTACGGCATGCGGGAAGCTTACAGGCCCGAGGCGGCGCCGCTGCTCAAGAAATATGGTTCGCCCGTGCTGGTGAGCATGCACTGGAGCGAGGCGCCGCGCGATCCCGATCCGGAGGCCTACCGGACCATGCGTTCGCTCGAAAACATCGACCAGGGTCCGGCGGCGCCGGGCTTGCTGCAAAAGGCCGGAGTTCCGTTCGCGCTGTACTCCGACGGTCTGGACCAGCCGCGGGAGCTGCAGCGCGCGGTGAAGAAGGCGATTGACGCCGGCCTGGCGCGCCAGGATGCGATTCGCGCGCTGACCCTTTCACCCGCCGAAATCTACGGTGTGGCGGACCGCATGGGCAGCATCGAGGCTGGCAAGATCGCCAACCTGGTGGTCACCAAGGGCGACCTGTTCGACGACCACACGCAGATCGAAATGATCTTCGTCGACGGCAAGCAGTACAAGCCTGCCCCCGAACCCCCCGCGGGCGGCGGGCGCGGCGCGACCGAAGAACCCGGAGTAAGCCAATGAGAAAATCCTGGATTGTGGCGCTGGCCGCGCTGGCGCCTCTGTACGCCCAAAACATCGTGATCCAGAACGCCACCATCATGACAGTGACCAAGGGCACCCTGCAAGGGTCGGTGGTGATCAAGGACGGGAAAATCGCCGAGGTCGGCGAGAAAGTGATGATGCCGCAAAACGCCACCGTGATCGACGCGGGAGGCCAGTACGTAATACCCGGCATCATCGATTGCCACTCACACATCGCGGTGGACGGCAACGTGAATGAGGGCAGCGTCTCGGTTTCGTCGATGGTGAACATCAAGGACGTGATCAACCCCGAAGACATCGCCATCTACCGCGCACTGGCGGGCGGCGTGACCACCGCCAACATCCTGCACGGCTCGGCCAATCCCATCGGCGGCCAAACCCTTGTACTGAAAATGCGCTGGGGCAAAGACGCCCAAGGCATGATCTTCGAAGGCGCGATGCCCGGCATCAAGTTCGCCTTGGGCGAAAACCCCAAGCGTTCCGGCAACCCGCAGGGCGGCCGGGGCGCCACGCAAACCGCGGCCCGCTATCCGGCGACGCGCATGGGCGTGGAAGACACCATCCGCGAAGCCCTGAACGAAGCCAAGGATTACAAGGCCGAATGGGACGAGTACGGCGCTAAAGTGGCGCGCGGTGAGCATCCCATCCCTCCCCGCAAAGACCTGAAGCTGGAGCCGCTCAAGGAGGTGCTGGAAGGCAAGCGGTACGTCCACGCTCATTGTTACCGGGAGGACGAGATCCTCATGCTGCTGCGGGTGGCGGACGATTACGGATTCAAGATCCGCACGCTACAGCACGTCCTGGAAGGCTATAAGGTGGCCGAGGAGATCGCCGCGTCGGGCACCGGTGCTTCCACTTTCAGCGACTGGTGGGCGTACAAGATTGAAGCTTACGACGCGATTCCGTACAATGCCGCCCTTATGCAGAAGAAGGGCATCGTGGTCAGCTTGAACAGCGACGACGAGGAACTGATGCGGCACCTGAACACGGAGGCAGCCAAGGCGATGAAGTACGGCGGGATGAATGAAACCGACGCGCTGGCGATGGTGACGATCAACCCGGCTAAGCAACTGGGAATCGACGGCCGGGTTGGCTCGATCGAGGCGGGCAAGGACGCCGACCTGGCGATCTACGATAAGTATCCGCTCTCCGACTACGCCAAGGTGCAGAAGGTGCTGATCGACGGCCAACTCTATTTCGACCGCGACAGCGACGTCAGCGGCCGGCCGGCGAAGGCCCTGGAGAAACAGAAGTTGATCGAAAAGGAAAAGCAGAGCCAGCCCAAGCCGGCGGGCGGCAGGAGGCCAGTCGAATGAAACTGCTGGGGATTCTGATCGGTTGCGGGCTGGCCGCCGGCGCGGCCTCGAACAACAGCGTGCTGATTCGCGGTGCGGATGTCTATCCGGTCACGAGCGCGCCCGTCAAAGGCGTGTCGATTCTGGTGCTGGATGGAAAAATCGCCGAGATTGGCGCCAAGATCGTGGTGCCCAAGGGCGTGCGTGTGGTGGATGGCAAGGGGCTCCGCGTTTACCCGGGAATGATCGACTCCGGGACCGAATTGGGGCTCTCCGAGATAGAGATGATCCGCGAGACCGTGGACACCGGCGAACTGGGCGAGTTCATGCCGCAGTTACGCGCGCTGGCCGCGGTGAATCCGGATAGTGAACACTTCGCCGTGGTGCGGATCGCCGGCATTACCAGTGTGATGACCTTTCCGGCCGGCACCGGCGGCGGCGAGGGCGGCGGCGGCCGCGGCCGTCCGCCACAATACATCTCCGGGCAGGCCGCCCTTATCCACACTTTCGGCCGGACCTGGGAAGATATGGCGGTCTCCGGTTCGGCCGCGGTGCAGGTCCGGTTTCCGATTTTGGGCCCCCCCGGCGGACGCGGCGGTCCCGTGCCGGAGAACATTGCCGGACTCGCGGGCGAGACCGGCGCAGTGACTTTCACCGAGATGACGCGCACGTACCAGCAGGAAGTGGCGAAGCTGGCGGACTTTTTCGATGAAGCCCGCCGGTATCAGAAAGCCAAGGCCGCCAATTTGCCTGGCTTCGTGCGCGACCTTAAGTACGAGGCCATGTTGCCGGTGCTGGATGGCAAACTCCCGGTGGCGATCGCCGCTGCCACGCCGCGCTCGATCCATGATGCCATTCAGTTCGCCGAGAAGCAGAACGTAAAGATCGTCATCATGCAGCCGCGCGAGTTGGGAAGTGCAGCCGCTGAACTGAAAGCCAAGAACATACCAGTGATTCTGGGGAGAGTCCTCGCGCTGCCGCGCGGCCAAGACGATCCCTACGATCAGGCGTTCACGCTGCCGGGGGAAGCTTATAAGGCCGGAATTAAGTTCGCTTTCGGCACGTTTGACAATCAGTTTGTCAGAAACTTGCCCTATCAGGCTGCGACCGCGGTGGCTTTCGGGTTGCCTCAGGAAGAGGCGCTCAAGGCGATCACCATCAACCCGGCGCAGATTTGGGGCGCCGGCGACCAGCTTGGCTCCCTCGAGAAAGACAAGTCCGCCGATCTGATGGTGACTACGGGCGATCCGCTGGAGATCCAAACCCAGGTCAAACATGTGTTCATCCGCGGCCAGGAAATCGAACTTAGCAGCAAACAGACTCGACTGTACGATAAGTACCTCAATCGGCAATAGGGGATGGTGCTGGCGACTCAGACACGGCTGGGAGTACGTTCCGACTCAATCCAGATGGTGACTGGGCCGTCGTTAATCAGGTGTACTTGCATGTGTGCCTGGAAAACTCCGGTTTCAACCCGTACTGGTCCACGCCTGGCTGACTCGACCAAGTAGTTATACAGCGCAAGCGCCTGTTCCGGCGGCGCGGCGTTATCAAAACTAGGGCGCCGCCCCTTACGGCAATCTCCATAGAGTGTGAACTGCGACACCACCAACAGCGCCCCGCCAGCTTCTTCGACGTTGCGGTTCATCTTGCCGTCGTCGTCCGGGAAGATACGCAGGCCGAGCACTTTTCCGAGCACATAGTCCGCATCAAGAGTCGTATCGGTTCGGCTTATACCCACAAAAGCGAGTAATCCCTTACGTATAGATCCAATAGTACTTTCATCAACACTAACCTTAGCTTCTGTTACACGTTGAATTAGCGCCCGCATATCCTTTTAGCGTTCCTCCAGGATGACATAACTAATCTTGACACAAGCCTGCAATTGGTATGTTATATTTATGCGGGAGAGATTTATGCCAAGAGGCAGAAGCTTAGAGGATTTAACCACGCTGCAAATGGCCCTGGTGGGTTATCAGGTGGAGAAGCAAAAGATCGAAGATCAGATTCGCCGCATCGAGGCTCAACTCAAGGGAAAGCGCGTTCCTCTTTCTTCCGCTGCCGCTGCACCGGCCAAGCCGGCGGTCAGGCGTGTGCTTAGCGCGGGGGCGCGGGCACGCATCGCGGCCGCGCAGAAAAAGCGTTGGGCGGAGCACCGCAAGCGCGCCGCGCAGAACAAGCCGGCCTGACAGGCTCTCCCCTCCGGAATTCAAGCGAACCTCGATCCGTGCCCAGCCGGCTGCCAGGCTCTTACTCCATGGCTTTGCGGAAGCGCAACCGGGATATGATCCGGGCAAGCTATATAGCGTGCCCCACCCGCTTGACCAAATGCTACGATGTGTAGCAATGAGTGAACTAAGCCGCATTGGAGTGGCGATCGACACCGGTTTGCTCGAGAGGTTCGACCGCTTGATCGCGGGACACGGCTACACCAACCGCAGCGAGGCGTTCCGCGACATGATCCGCGAGGAACTGGTGGAACAGTCCTGGGAGTCGCCGGACAGCCAGGTGGTGGGGACGGTCACGCTGGTCTACGACCACCACGCGCGCCTGCTCGGAGAGAAACTCACCGGCATCCAGCACGAGTATCACCGCTCGGTTCTTTCGACGCTGCATGTGCACCTGGATCACGACCTGTGCCTGGAAGTGATCGTGATTCGCGGTCGTGCCGGGGGCGTGCGCTCGCTGGCGGACGCGTTGATCAGCACGAAAGGCGTCAAGCACGGCCGACTCACCCTGACCACCTCGGGTGCGGAGATCAAATGATCGTCGGCACGGGAGTGGATCTGGCAGAGGTACCGCGCGTGCGCCACCTGGTCGAGCGCTATGGCCGGCGCTTCATCGAGCGCGTCTACACGCCGTCGGAGATCGCTTACGTGGAGCGCAAAGCGAACCGCTTCGAGCGCTTTGCGGCGCGGTTTGCGGCCAAGGAAGCGGGCATGAAAGCCATCGGCACCGGCTGGAGACACGGGGTAACCTGGCAGGATTTCGAGGTAGCCAACCTGCCTTCGGGAAAACCCACGCTGCGGCTGCACGGCGTGGCGGCGCGGGTTGCGGAGAAGCTCGGCGTGCGCCATATCTCACTGTCCTTAACCCACACCGCCGAGTACGGACTGGCGCACCTGATCCTGGAAGACTAACCCGGAACCTTCCCACGAACCTGCTTCAGCCACGCCGCTGGCGCCACGTGTGCACCAGCGTGGCGGAAAGGATGATGGCGCCGCCAGTCAACGCCATCGCCGGCGGGCGCTCGCCGTGAACCATCCACGCCCAAACCGGATTCAGCGCCGGTTCGAGCAGCAGCACCGTGTTGGCCTCGAAGGCGGTCACCTGGCGCACGGCGCGAGTGACACAAACATAGGCCAGGCCGATCTGGAATACGCCGAGGTAGAGGATCACCGCGCCATCGGCAAAGGAAAGCGACCGCAGCGGAAGCGCCATCGGCAGCGTGGCCAAGCAGGCGAGCGCGTTGCCCATGGCAACCGCCGCCAGCCCCGCGTCATGTTCCGGGCGCCGGCCCAGCCAACGCAAGCCGGCCAGCAACAGCGCAAACGCCAGTCCCGAGAACAGGGCGACGATGTTGCCGCGCGGCGGATCGGGCGCCGTGGCCAGCGCCGGCTGGCCGCCGGCGAAGAACAACGCCATGCCCGCGGCAACCGCCAGCATGTACAACAGGCCCTCGCGGTGGATGCGTTCCTTGAGCAGCAGCGGGCCCAGCAGGAGCAGATAGAGCGGAGCGGTGGATTGCAGGAAAATGGCGTTCGCGGAGGTGGTGAGCCGGTTCGCCATCGCGAACGCGATCGACGTGGCGGCATACGCCGCGGCCACCGGAGCGATCCGCCAATTCCAGCCGCGGCGCGCCCCGGGTAGCACCGCCAGCAGAACCACGGCGGCTACGCCCGCGCGAAAGCAAGCCACTTGCCAACCGGTGAGGGTCGCGGCTTTGATGGCCGCGCCGCCGGTGGAAAACAGAATCGCCGCCGCCACCAGCAGCAGCCGGTTGCGAAGCGGCGAAGCGGTCATCGCCGCGGGCCGGCGCCGCGAGCGCCAGAAGCCGTGAAAAAATCAGGGCTCCCGATAAACACAGAGGAACCCGGATCGATGACAAGAGTTTTATCTGTGTTCATCGGTGTTCATCCGTGGCTCGAAATGGATTTCGTCCCGTTCGCCAACCCGGATGCGTGATACGAGCTGCGCA
This sequence comes from Bryobacterales bacterium, assembly GCA_003142185.1. Taxonomy (GTDB): domain Bacteria; phylum Acidobacteriota; class Terriglobia; order Bryobacterales; family Bryobacteraceae; genus Bog-375. The sequence goes on along the minus strand of PLOR01000097.1, from coordinate 99,177 downwards.
CCAGCGGGCCCGCCTCCACGTGGCCAAAGCCCATCTCGCGGGCAGCCACCCGCAACTCGGCGAATTCTTCCGGCGGTGCGTAGCGCACGATGGGCAGGTGCTTCGGCGAGGGCCGCAGGTATTGCCCGAGGGTGAGGATATCCACCCGATTGGCCCGCAGGTCGCGCATGACCTGGAGGATTTCCGCGTTGGTTTCGCCCAGTCCCAGCATCAACCCGGACTTGGTGGGAACCGCGGGCGCGGTTCGCTTGGCATGCGCCAGCACGTCGAGAGATCGTTCGTAGCGCGCGCCCAGGCGCACCCGGCGGTAGAGGCGCGGCACGGTTTCGGTGTTGTGATTGAACACGTCCGGCGCGGCTTCGAGCACGGTTTCGACGGCCGCGCGGCTGCCCTGAAAATCGGGCACCAGCACTTCGACGCCACAGCCCTCGACGCGGCGGCGGATCGCGCCGATGACCAGCGCGAACAGCTCCGCGCCGCCGTCTTCCCGGTCGTCGCGATTGACGCTGGTGATGACCGCGAACTGCAAGCCCATGGCCGCCACAGCCTCGGCCACGCGCCGCGGCTCATCGTAATCCACCGGCAGCGGCGCGCCCTTTTCCACCGCGCAGAATCCGCAGCGGCGGGTGCACACATTGCCCAGAATCATGAACGTGGCCGTGCGGTGGTTCCAGCACTCTCCCACGTTGGGGCAGGCGGCGCTTTCGCAAACCGTATGCAGGCGCAGGCGGCCGACGAGTTGTTTGATGTCCTGGTAGTTTTCACCGGCCGGCGCGGGCGCGCGCAGCCACTCGGGCCGCTTGGACGGTGCGGGAGCGATGTCGATCAGCACGGCCGGCAAGCCAACTAGCTCTTGATCGGTACCGGCGCCGTGTCGCGGCTGGCGATCACGCGGTCGATCATGCCGTACTCGACCGCTCCGTCAGGCTCCATGATGTAATCGCGGTCCACATCTTTGGCTACGCGCTCCACGGGTTGGCCGGTCGCATCGGACAGCATCTTGTTGAGGATCTCGCGCATCCGCAGGATTTCGCGGGCGTAGATGTCGATATCGGCCGCCTGCCCCGCCAGGCCCTGCATGGACGGCTGGTGGATCATGATCCGTGAATTTGGCAGGCTGAACCGCTTGCCCTTGGTGCCTTTGGCCAGCAGCACCGCCGCCATGGATGCCGCTTGTCCCACGCAGATCGTCACGATATCGGGACGAATGAAAGCCATCGTGTCCAAAATGGCGAGGCCGGCCGTGATGGAGCCGCCCGGAGAATTGATGTAAATGGAAATATCCTTCTCCGGGTCCTCAGCCTCGAGGAACAGCAACTGGGCGATGATCAGATTCGCCACCTGATCGTCAATCGGCGTGCCCAGAAAGATGATGTTCTCTTTCAACAGCCGGGAGTAAATGTCGTATGCGCGTTCGCCCCGCGAGGTCTGTTCGACCACCATGGGGACAAGGACAGACTGGCCCATTATGCCTCCGAATCCATATTCGCAATCCCGAACCGGCGATGCTCCGGCTCGACCGCGGTCTGACTATGCCCGTTTCGCGGCCGCGCGCCTGGTCTTGCGCGCTTTGCTGACTGCCAGAGTTTTCTTCTTCAACTCCAGCGCCTTGGCCAGGTCCGCGATCGAATTCTTGCCTAGATAATCCATGATACGCGAACGGAGGGCCACCCAGCTATCGTGCATGGAACAGGGCATGTCGTCGTTGCATTCGGCAAGCCCGCTGGCGCACTGCTGGTAGGGCGCCAAGCCGTCCAGCGCCTCGACAATATCGAGCAGCCGGATGTCTTCGGCATCCACCCGCAGCGCGAATCCGCCGGTTGGACCTTTGCTCGACCGCAGAAGTCCCTTGCGGGCGAGCTGCTGCAGGATCTTGGCCAGGAAGTGCGCGGGGATGTCCTCAGCCTCCGCAATGTTCTTCACCATGGCGTATCGGCCATCGGGCACCTGGGCCAGGTGCACGAAAGCGCGAATCGCGTATTCCGACGATCGAGAATAAATCATTCTGCCCCCGGTAGATTCGGAGTAAGCCTACTTCGATATCTTAATTGGTTTCCCCAATCGCACGCAAGGACTTAATCGGGTCCTGAATGCCCTATTTGTTAATTGGATGCGCCGGCAAGCACCCAGGGTGCGGGAATTTCGGACTGGGACCCGGCTCCCAAGCCGGTACGGTACTATGACTCGGAACGCGATTAGTTTCGCTCGGCGGACAATTGTCCCGGCACCAGGGCCAACGCGGGGAGGGTGTAACCCTTGATATAACTGACGGCAGGCGCCCGCGCGCCGATGAGGAAGGATGCGCCAAGCATGATCCACCTATTGAGCCGACTGCCCGCCGGCGCCCGCGTGCTGGACCTGGGGGCCGCGGCGGGGAGTTTTCCCGACGTCCGGCCCGGCGTGTTGGTGGTGCGCCTCGACCTGAAGTTCGACCCAGGCGGCGCGGCGGGTTGCCTGGTGCGCGGCGATGCCGCCCGCCTGCCCTTTGCGAATGGCGTTTTCGATCTACTGGTCAGCAACCACAGCCTGGAGCATTTCGTCGAACTCGAAGCGGTGGTGCGCGAAATGGGCCGCGTCGCTAGGCCGGGCGCAGGGCTGTACGTAGCGGTACCCGACGCCGGTACTTTGACCGACCGCATCTACCGCTGGATCGGCCGGGGCGGCGGCCACGTCAACCCTTTTCGCAAGCCGGCCGAGGTCATCGTGCCGATCGAGCGGCTGACCGGCCTCTCCCACCGCGCCACCCGCGACCTTTACTCGTCGCTCTCGTTCCTCAACAACCATAACGTGCGCGGTTGGGGGCCCAAGAAGCTTCTGCTGTTCGCCAGAGGCGACGAGCGCTTCCTGGCCGTTCTTCTTTGGTCGCTGCGGACGGTGGACCGCGTCTTCGGCAGCGGCTGGAGCCGCTACGGCTGGGAATTCCACTTCGGCGCCGCCGATCCAGGCGAGGCCCGCGATCCCTGGGTGAACGTGTGCGTACGCTGCGGCGCCGGCCACTCCGAAGAGTATCTCCGCGAACAAGCTTCGGGCTGGCGCAAATTCGGACCGGTCGAGAGCTACCGCTGCCCGGCCTGCGGCGGTTTCAACCTGTTCAGCGCGGAGCCGGTTCGGAGAACGCGCCGGACGCAGCCCTGACACAACGGAGCCGCGACCATAGGGAGCGGTCGGCGCCTTACGCCCTCCGCCGCGCTCGCCACGCTTCGATGAAGGTGGGCGTCAGCGAAAGCAAAATGATGACCAGGATCACTTTGTCGAAGTTGCGCTGCACGAAAGCCACCTGGCCCAGCAGGTAGCCAAGCGAGGTCATCAGGAAGACCCAGCCGATGCCGCCGCACACGCTAAAGGGCAGGAATCGCAGATACGGCATCTGGCTGACTCCGGCCATGAAGGCGGAAAAGGTGCGGACGATCGGCACGAAACGCGCCAGCACAATGGTTTTGCCGCCGTAGCGTTCATAGAATTGGTGAGTGCGCGTGACGTACGCCTGCTTGAAGAATCGCGAGTCGGGGCGACTGAAAATCTTGGGTCCAGTCTGGCGCCCCAGCAGGTAGCCGGTGGAATCCCCCATCAGCGCCGCCAGCATCAGCAACAGATTCACCTGCCGGATGTCCAACGCGCCGAAACCCGCCACCACGCCGATAGTGAAGAGGAACGAATCGCCGGGCAGAAAGAACCCGACCAGCAGGCCGGTTTCCGAATACACCACGGCGAACAGCGCCGCGTAACCGGCCCAGCCCGCGAGCAATGTATGCAGCAGGTGGCTTAGCCGAAGCGGGTCGGTGAGCGACCGGTAGAGGTCGAACAGATCGCGCAGCATGCGGCTAGCTGTGGAACTGCGCCACCAGGCGCTGGATCACGTCCTGGTGATACTTGAGCTTCCCCTGCCGGCGCAAATCCTCGCGCACGCCGGTTTCAAACAGCGTGTTGCGGTCGCGCGCCCGCTGGCTCTTGAGCTCGTCGCGGATGGCGGTTCGCGTCTGGGCCAACTGCGCCATATCGGCCGGCACATGCCCGATCACCTTGGCCACCACCGAACCCTGCGGCGTGCCCAGGGGACCGAAAACCGCGCCATCCGGCAGCGTGAATCCTTCGTGTACGTAACTGGCCGGGCCGATGCCTTCGACCGAGCCCGCACGGTTGAAGTCCTCGGAGGTCTTGACTTCGAGTCCCATCGACTTGGCTGCCGCCGCCAGGTCGCCGCCGTTGGCCTTGGCCTTGTCGGCAAGTTCCTTGGCGTGGTCTTTCACGGCCGCCGCCAGCCGGCTTTGCACGATGGTCTCGCGCACCTGGTTCTCGACTTCGGCCAACGTGCTGGGCCGCGCGGGAATCACACCGGTGACCACGGCCAGCGCCAGCTTGTTCCCCGGCAGAGCCACCGCCTGCGAAACCTGGCCCTGCTTCAACCCAACGATGGATTGATCGAAATCGGAGTTGGTGCCGATTTCCGGCAGCGGCTGGCCGGGGCGCGCGCCTTCCGCGCGCACCACCTGCATGTGAAACCGGGCCGCGATCTCGTCGGGATGAAGCGGATCCTTCTGCAACGCCGCTTGCGCCTTGTCCGAGATCTGCTGCACGATGTCGTTCACTTGATCGTTCTTCCAGTTGGCGGCTAGCTGCGCTTTCACCTGGTCGAACGGGGCGAGGCGCGCGTCTTCATGCGCAATCACGCGGATGATGTGATAACCCACTTCGGTCTTGACGATCCCGCTGGTTTGGCCCGGCGGCAGCGAAAACGCGGTGCGCTCGAACTCGGGCAGCGTCTGCCCGCGCTCGATCCAGTCGAGATCCCCGCCTTTGGCGGCCGAACCGGTATCTTCGGAATATTTCTTCGCCAGCTCCGCGAAGTTGGCGCCGCCCTGGATCTGCTTCAGCAGGTCCGCGGCCTGCGCCTTCATCTTGGCGTCTTCGGCTGGCGGCTTGCCGGAGGTCTTCAGCAGAATGTGCTGCGCGTGGACGCGCTCCTTGGTGCGAAACTGCTCCTTGTTCTGGTTGTACATCCGCAACAGGTCGGCGTCGGACGGGACGAGGGATTCGGCGATCTTGGCCTGGTCGGCGATCAGAATCGCCAGGTTCCTCGACTCCGGCACCGTGTAGCGCGCGTGGTTTACCTGGAAGTACGTCTCCAGGTCCTTGGCGCTCGGGGTCGCTTCCGCGCGGTACTTGTCGCCGGATACGTTCACGTACTGGATCTTGATTTTCTCGTTGCGCTCCTGGTAGGCGTGCTCGATTTCCAGCTCGGAGACGATCGTGCCCTCCACCGCCACCTCGCGCAGTTTGGTGATGAGGATCTGGCGGCGCAGGTTGGACTCGAATTCCGGAATCGTCAACTGCTGCTCGCCCAGCACCGCGGCGTAGGCTTCCTTGCCGGCAAACTTGCCGTCGGGAAACAGGTTGGGGATCATCTGCTGGATCTCAGCGCGCACGTCGCTATCGCTGACCTCGAAGCCCAACCGGGTGGCCTCGTACGCCAGCGCCCGCTCGCCCACCATCCCGTCCACCATTTGCGGGACGTAGGTGGCGATCAGATCGGGGGGAAGCTGCCGGCCACGCATGGTGGCCTGGATCAGTCGCATAACGTCGCCCGATGTGATGTCGTCCTTGCCCACCGACGCCACCACCGTGTCCGGCGTGGGAGCGCCCGTGCCGTAGTTGGGCACCAGGTAGGTCAGCATCGACAATGCGACCACCATCAGCAGCGCGCCCAACAGGATGCGCACCGATTTTTCTCGGCTGCGAAACAGATCAAACATGAGTCAGAGAACTCCTGATTACAAAGGGGAAAACAATAGTATAACCAATCCCCGGAAGCCGCGGGAGCAAGCGGGGCTAACCGAGGGCATCCCAACCGGCGCGCGGGGGCGCTGGCGGGTACAATCAAGTCGAGTGGCCGGCGTTTACATTGCCTATCCGTTTTGCGCGCAAAAGTGCACTTACTGTAACTTTGCCTCGGGCGTGTTTCCACGCGCGCAGGAACGGCGCTACCTGGAAGCGTTGCTGGCGGAAGTTCGCGCTCACGCTTGGGAGTGGCGGCCGGAGACGGTTTATCTGGGTGGCGGCACGCCCGGCAACTTGGCGCCCGACGATCTGCACGCGGTGCTGAAGGCCATTCCCGGGCGGCCGTGGCTGGAGGCCACCATCGAGGCCGCGCCCGGCGCCATCTCGGGCGATCAGGCACGCCACTGGACGGCATGCGGCATCAACCGTGTCAGCCTCGGCGTACAATCGTTCGTCGAAAAAGAGATTCGCCGCACGGGCCGCAAACACACCGCGGAAATAGTCGCTCGGGAAATACGGCTGCTGCGCGAGGCCGCGATCGGCAGCATCAATATCGACCTGATCGCCGGACTTTCCGGGCAGATCGAATCGAGCTGGCGGGAATCGCTCGATTGGATCGAGCGCCTCGAGCCGGAGCACGTCTCGGTCTACATGCTGGAAGTGGATGAAGCCAGCCGGCTGGGCAAGGAACTGCTGGCCGGCGGCGCGCGCTACGGAGCGGCGGAAGCACCGGACGACGATCGGGTCGCGGCGTTCTACGAAATCGCCGTGGAGCGGCTGGCGGGGCTTGGCCTCAACCGCTACGAGATTTCCAATTTCGCGCGGCCCGGCTGGGAATCGCGTCACAATTTGAAGTATTGGAAGCTGGAGCCGTATGCGGGTTTCGGCGCGGATGCCCATTCGTTCGATGGGCGGATGCGGACGAGGAACGCGGAAACGGTGGATGAGTATTTGAATGGAGCGCGGCAGGTCGGGGACCTGCCCCACTGTGACGAGCGCTTTTTTGTCAGCCTGCGGTTGATGGAGGGCATCCGGCCCGACGCGCAAGAGTGGCAGCGCCACGACGCGGCGATCCGGAAGTTTCTGGAGGCCGGCCTGCTCGAAGCGGCCGACGGCGTGTTGCGCCTGTCGAACCGCGGCGTGCTGGTTTCAAACGAAGTATTCGCGGAGTTTCTTACCTCATGATCGATCTGCGCAGCGACACCGTGACTAAGCCTACGCCCGAGATGCGGCGGGCGATGGCGGAAGCCGAAGTGGGCGACGACGTTTACGGTGAGGACCCCACCGTCAACCTGCTGGAACAGCGGGCCGCCGAAATCACCGGCAAGGAGGCGGCGCTGTTCGTGCCCACCGGCACCATGGGCAACACCATCGCGGTGAAACTGCTGACCGAACACGGGCAGGAAGTGATCTGCGACTCGCGCGCTCATATTCTGGATTACGAACTGTCGATGACGGCGTGGTTCTCCGGCTGCCTGATTCGCGCCATTCCCACCGAAGACGGCATCCTCGAATGGAGCCAGATCCGCCCGCTGGTGAAGCCGGTACATCCGCACTACGCGCCTACGGGCGCGATCGAAATCGAAAACACGCACAACATGGGCGGGGGCACGGTTTATTCGCTGGCGGCGATTCGCGAAATCTCCAACGGCGCGCATGAGCTTGGCGTGAAAGTGCACATGGATGGTGCGCGCGTGTTCAACGCGGCGGCCGCGCTGCGCGTGCCGGTTGAAGACATCGTGGCGCCGGTGGACACGGTGATGTTTTGTCTCTCGAAGGCGCTGGGCGCGCCGGCCGGCTCGATGGTGGCCGGACCGGCCGCGCTGATCGACAAGGGCCGCCTGTTGCGTAAACGGCTGGGCGGCGGCATGCGGCAGGCGGGCGTGCTGGCCGCGGCGGGCCTGATCGCGCTCGAAGAAACACGCACCCGGCTGAGCGAGGACCATGCGAACGCGCGTTTCTTCGCGGAAGGCGTGGCCCGCATTCACGGCGTCGAGTTGGATCCGCGGAAGGTCGCCACCAACATCGTGGTATTCGATATCGGCGCCACCGGTCTGACCTCGGGAGAATTGAGCCGGCGGCTGAAACAGCGGGGCGTGCTGATCAACGGAATCGGCCATAGCCACATGCGCGCCGTGACGCACTATGACGTCACCCGTGCCGAATGCGCACAGGCCGTGGAAACACTGGCGGAAGCCGTGGCCCGAGTCGCGATAAACTGAAAGCTTCGAACATTCACCCTGTCAGAAGGCTAGGCATACATGTTGAAACCGCTAGGGAAGCTGCGCGGCGCAGGATTGGTATGGTTCTTTGGCGCCGCCGTCTTCGCGCAAGATTATTCGATCTCGACCGTCGCCGGCGGAGCGCCACCCACCACGCCCGCGGCGGCCGCCAGCACCGCTATTGGAACGGTGAAACGCGTGACGACGGACGCGAGCGGCAATGTGTATTTCAGCAGCGGTAACGCTGTTTTCAAGATTTCTTCGAGTGGGACGCTGACGCTGGTGGCGGGCAATTCGCGGCCGGGCTTTTCCGGCGACGGTGGGCCGGCGGCCGCGGCCCAGCTCAACACTCCGCAGGGCCTGGCGGTCGATTCACAGGGGAATCTCTACATTGCCGACCAGGTGAACAACCGCGTGCGGGTGGTGACGCCGCAAGGCGTCATCAATACATTCGCCGGCAACGGCCAAGTGGGCAAGCCGCGGTTTCTGGGCGATGCCGGCCTAGCCACTGCGGCGAACCTGAACCTGCCCGGCGGCGTGGCGGTGGATCACTCGGGAAATGTTTACATTGCCGATACCGGCGACAACTCGATCCGCAAGGTTGGCACCAACGGCATCATCAATACCATAGCGGGCAACGGTTTTGGCGGCCTCGGCGGCGATACCTTGCCGGCAACGGGTTCGGTCCTGCTCCAACCGGAAGACGTTTTCGTGGATAGCTCCAACAACGTATACATCGCCGATACCGGTAACGCCGCCATCCGCGAGATCACCGCCAGCACCGGCATCATCAATTTCATCGCCGGAGCCTGCAACATTACCAGCACCAGCACCGACACCAACACCGGCGAGACTTGTGCCATCGGCTATGCGGGCGACGGAGGTCTGGCGAACGCAGGCGGCCTGGTCGAGCCGTTCGCGGTAGCCGTGGATTCGTCGGGGAACGTATACATCGCGGAGCCGACCGATGGCCGCATCCGCGAGATCAGCACGATCAAGGCTAACATCGACATCAACACGATTGTGGGCAACGGTACGTTGGGCTTCAGCGGAGACGGCGCCGCCGCGACCGCAGCCGAGCTCAACCGTCCGACCGGCGTGGCGGTCGACGGGTCGGGTCATATCTACATCGCCGATTCGCTGAACAACCGCATCCGCGTGGCCCAAGCGGGCGGCAACATCGGCACCTTCGCCGGCAACGGCGGCTACAGCTACTCCGGCGATGGCGGCCCGGCCACCAGCGCGCAGATGAACTCGCCGCACGCCGTCGCCGCGGACCGCGCCGGCAACTATTACATCGCCGACTCCGGCAATAACGTGGTGCGCAAGGTGAGCGCGGGCGGCACCATCACGACTTTCGCGGGCAACGGAACAGCGGGATTCGGCGGCGATGCCGGCGCGGCCACCGGCGCGCAGCTCAACGGCCCGCAAGGCGTGGCGGTGGATAGCGCCGGCAACGTTTATATATCCGACACGGGCAATTCGCGGGTGCGCGAAGTGTCCGGCGCCACCATCGACACCGTCGCCGGTGGCGGAACTCCGGGCTACGCGGGCGATGGCGGCGCGGCCACCAGCGCGAGCCTGTACTCGCCAGTGGGGCTGGCGATCGATGCGAAAGGCAACTTGTACATCGCCGACACCAACAATAGCGCGGTACGCAAGGTCACTAACGGAACGATATCGACCGTCGCCGGCAATGGGCTGCAGGGCTACGCGGGCGATGGCGGCCCGGCGCTGAGCGCTCAGTTGAACGATCCGCAAGGAGTGGCCGTGGATGCCGCCGGCAATCTTTACATCACGGACACGCTGAACTATCGGGTCCGCATGGTATCGCCGGCCGGCAACATCGCCACGATTGCCGGCAACGGCATGGCGGGCTATTCGGGCGATGGCGGCGCAGCCAGCCAGGCGCAACTGAGTTACCCGGCCGGGATTGCGGTGGACAGCGGGGGTGACGTATTCTTCGCGGACGCCGGCGCCAGCGTGCGCAAGGTTTACGGGAACGGGACGATTGCGACCATCGCCGGCAATGGCTCGATCGGCTACACCGGCGACGGGGGCCCGGCGACCAGCGCGTCGCTCAACGGGCCAACCGGAATCGCCGTGGATTCCAATGGCAACGTGTACATTGCCGATTCCGGCAACAACGCGGTTCGCCTGCTGTACTTGCAGTTTTCCGCCGTCACCAACGCCGCCAGCAACTTGATTGGCGCCATCGCGCCGGGCGAGGTGGTCGTGCTCTACGGCTCTGGCCTGGGGCCGGCCAGCCTCGCGACCTACCAACTGGAGAACGGCGACGTCCCCCCAAGCGTTGCCGGGTCGAGCGTCTACTTCAACGGTTCCGCGGGACCGGTGCTCTATGCATCGTCCACGCAGGTGGCTGCCATCGTGCCTTTCGAACTTACCGGTGCGAGCGCGCAGGTCTATGTCTCATACCAGGGACTGACTTCCGCGCCGATCACCGTTTCGGTGGCGCCAGCCGCGCCCGCATTGTTTACGGCTAACAACTCCGGCACGGGGCAGGCGGCTGCCGTCAATCAGAGCGGATCTTACAACAACGCCGCCAATCCCGCCAACTCGGGCCAGTACGTATCGCTGTACGCCACCGGTTTCGGCCAGACCGACCCGCCCGGCCAGGATGGCGCGTTTACGTTAGTGCCGCCCGCGGGAGTGCTCCCGCTGCCGGTGCTGCAGCCGGTCACGGTTACCATCGGCGGCAAGCCTGCCAACACCAACTACGCCGGCGGTGCGCCGGGCATCGTGCAAGGGGTGATGCAGATCAACGCGCAAGTCCCCAGCGGCCTGCCAGCCGGCAACGCCGCGGTAGTGGTGACCGTGGGCACCATACCATCGCAGGCCGGCGTCACGGTGGCGGTTTCCGGCCAGTAAGCCGCGGATACAGTAGCGCCGGCGGTCTTGCCGCCGGTGTCTTGTGTCTCGCACGCACTTGACCAGGGGCACTCTTCGGAACACGCCGCCAGGCCGGTTCTGACCGGGTAATCCTCAAGGTACGCGATCGGAGAAAGAAAAAACACCAGCGGCAAGACCGCCGGCGCTGCGGCTACGGCAACCCATTTGTGCGATATAGTGTCGGGAATGGCCACCAGCCGTCCGCCAATCCGTTCCTGGACAGCAGAAATTCTTCAGCCCCTGCGAACCCAGGGTGATCCGCTTGCGGATGCCGTCATCGCGGAGTTGTTCGCGGACGGCGGAATCGCCGCGATGAACTCCCTGATGCAGTCTTTTGTCGCAAACGAGCATCCAGTTCCCGCCGGTTTGCCGGTCCCCGTCCAGCGTTACTTTGAGCAGGCGACCGTGCTGCCCCCATGGGCGGATTCGGCGCGGATAGCGGCCGGTGAAGACCTGTTCTGGAGGTTTGGCCCGCAGGTGGTTCTGACGCTGATCTGCTACTCGCTCCCGTTCTGTTATCTGGGCCGGAACGGAGTTCCGGTTCTGGCTCTCACCAACCGGCTTTCGAGCAATCCGACGCGGCGCATTGTGGAAACTGCGCAAATGGTGGTCGATGTCATGCAAAAAGGCGGCCTGACTGCCGATGGAGGGCGGGGACGCCTGACGATTCAGAAAGTCCGCCTGATGCACGCGACGATTCGCAGACTCGCGCCAACCGCGCCCACGTGGAAAAACGACTTCGGACTGCCTGTGAACCAGGAAGATCTGGTAGGGACGATGCTGGCGTTCTCGTGGATAGCCGTGGATGGCCTTGAGAAGATTGGCGTCGAGTTGACCGACGACGATCGCGAGGCCTACGTCCATTGCTGGAACGTCGTGGGGCATCTTCTCGGCATCCGTGACGACCTGCTGCCGATCAGCGCAGCCGAGGCGAAAGCCCTCGCCATGGCGATCGCGGCACATCAGTTCGGCCCGACAACAGATGGCCAGAATCTGACCAGTGCGTTGATTGGTATGCTCGTCAAGATGCTCCCGGGCGATGTATTCGACCCCGTGCCGAGGCTGATGATTCGATATTTCCTGGGCCAACAATGGGCGCAATGGCTGGGAGTGGAAGACGGCTTTCTTGCGGATCTGGCGGCCGCGCCGCTGCGGCTCGGCGAACTCACCTTTAGCGGCGCGATCGAGGATTCAAAAACCATGTCCGCGATAGCCGAGAAAGCCGGTCAGGCCGTGATCGATTCCATCGTGTACGTTGCGCGCGGCGGAAACCGGCCAAGCTTCGCTATACCTCTCGAATTGCGGCAACAATGGGGCGTGAACTGGACATCATGAAGACCCGCTCCTGGTCACTATTGGTGGTGGCCCGGTGAGGCTTATGGGACCGGTTTCTGCGGCGTCACTGCAGCGTGTACACGACGCGAGTGGGGGACGTGCGCTCGACAGTCAGCGCGGTGTTGCCGATTTTGATGGGCTCGACGGGCGCGGCGGGGAGCGGGGTGTCCTGTTCGATGGTCAATGTGGCGCCGGCCATGCGCGCGGTGCGGCGCCAGCCAGGGCCGGTGAACTCCAGGCCGTCCTCCAGCGCCCGTACTGCGACGGAGCCTTGCGCGGCGTACGCACCGGCTTCAGGCAAGAAATTCGCGTTGCCTTGTTTGGCGGTGAACTCCATCCAGCGGCCACCGTCTTCGGCCGAGAACACGGCGCGCGCCCGCTCGGTTTCGAGAATCCATTCGGCGGCGCCGCCGCCATCGAGATCCGCGCTCCATACAGCGGTGCGGCCCCGCGGCAGCAGCAGGACTCGCATCGGCAGATCGGCCTCGCCGGCGCCGGTCACCCGCAGATGCCAGTCGCGCAGCCCGGCCATCCCCTCGGCCGCGAACACGCGCATACTGACACGGCGCTCGGCGGCCGCGCCGATGCTGATCTCGGTTTTGGCGGGAAGGAATTCCAAGCCGTCGCCATCGGCCTCCAACCGGTAGGTCTGGATGCCTGGCCAGTTGTTGCGGATTGAAATCTCCAGGTCGCTGCCGGTTTTGGCGTCGATGGGCGCGATGGGTGGATCGGGCGTCAATTCGGCGTGCTGGCCGAAATGCAGTTGGATCGCCTCCATCAGGCGAATGGAAAACGGGCGGAACAATTGCAGCCGCGCGCGGCCCATCAGGGTGCCGTCGGCTTCGAGCGCGAGGGTCGCAAAGTCGCCGTGCAACGCGTCGGCGGGAACGTCGACCTGATATTCGATCTCGTCGGGCGATTTCGCCTTGGGGGTCGCCGTGAAGCCGTCGGGTAGCCGCAGGCGGGAGCGGGCGGCAACCTTAGCCGAGGAATAATTGGTCGAAATCGCGTTCTTCTGGCCAATGATGAGCCGGCGGGCGTCGGTGAAGAAAGCCGCGGTCTCCGCCACTTCGATCGCGATGCCGATGCGCACCCGGTGGCCGGGCGCGTCGGAACCGGGAATCGGCAGGCGCGCGCGCAGGGCATGGTCGTCCCAGTCATAATCCATTGGCGAGCCGGCCGCCAGCAGCGGGCCGACCGGCTTGCGCTCCAGTTGCAGCACGGCTTCGCCATCTTCGGGCGCGAAGAATTCCATGGCCAGAATGCCGTTCTCATATTCGATGGAGAGCAACTCGGCGGTTGCGTATACCAGCCGCTCGGCGGCGGAAAAGTTGGAGCATTCGCGGCAGAGCCCGTCGGGCGCGAGGGAAACGCTCAGCGGCAGCCACGCCGATTCGCCAGCGGGCACCACGGCGGGAATCGTGATAGTGCGCTTGGAAGCCGGTTCGAAGACGCGCAACTCGTCGCGGAACGGTTGGCCGGAGCGGTTGACAATGTTGACGGCCGATGCACCCGGCGAAACCAGCTCGATGGCGGTGACGCCGGCGGGTAGCTTGCCGGACGGAAGCTGCGGCGCGGCCGCCGGTTGAAGGGCGGGGATGGTGTCGCCCCAATGGCGCAACAGCGCGGCTTGGCGCAGCAGCGCCGCTGCGGTGGGACGCTCATCGCCACTCAACCCGACCGCGCCCTCCACCAGCATCGCTCCGCTGTCGCTTTTCCAGCCGGCCGGGTAGAGCTGATCTTCCACGCCGGTCCACAGCACGCTCTTGCCGGTGGCGAAGGCCTGGCGGCTGAGCGCGAGCGCGGTCGGATCGCCGGCGGAGATGCGCACGGCGACGGGCGGGGCGGCGGCGTCGATCTCGAGTGCGGTGCCTTCCACCCAAGCCACCGGACCGCCGTGGCTGGCGGTCTGCGTCGCCAAAATGTCGCTGAGCTGCTTCAACCAGGCGCGCATGGTGGCGGCGTCGGCGACATCCGGAACCCCCAGATTCCGCCATCCATCGACCGGCTCTGCACTGCGCACCCAGGCGTTGAGGCCCAACCGCCGCAGGATTCGGATTAAGCCGAGCAGATCGCGCCGCGGGCTGGTGCGGCCGGTGAAATCGAAATCGCCCGGCGCGAGTTGGTGCCAGTTCCAGGGGATCGAGAATTCCACGCTGCGAATACCGATGTTTTTCAGCCACACCAATTCGCGCTCCCAGAGCGTGCGCGGGTACAGATAGTAAGGGAACTCGACCGCTTGCAGATACTCGGACGGCGAGGGATTGCCGGCGGGCGCGGCGGCGGAAAAGGAGAAGAGCAGCAGGGCCAGCACGCCGAAAACCCGGCATGCGCCGGCGCCTAGGCGCAATCGAGCGAACATCAGAGCGTCCGCGCCTTGCGCAGGCGGTAATCGTCACCGGGCATTCGGATCACGGTACACATTTCGAACAGGCGGGAGCGCGCACGCGGCCCGATGTGGTCCGCCAGCGTTTTGCGGTACTCCGGCGTCCCCAAAGCGGATCGCTGGATGAAGGAGCTGCCGGCGTCCGGTTCCGGCAGGTTGGTGGTGGCGATCAGCGGTTTGCGGTGGTTGGCGCGGTGGGTGACGATGGAAGTAACGGTGTCCTCGACCCAATCGGTGACGCGCTGCGCGCCCAGATCGTCGAGCAGCAGCACCTCGGTATCGAGCGCGGCACGGTAGGCCTCGCGGTTGGACGAATTCGAGCTGGCATCGTAGCCCGAGCGGATGCTGTTCAGCAGAGTCTGGTAATCCCAGAACAGACACTCGAAGCCCTTCGCCATGATCTGGCGTATAGCGGCCACTGCCAGGTGGGTTTTGCCGGTGCCCGGATCGCCGACCAGCAGCAGGCCCGGCCGGTTCTCATTGGGAAAATCGCGAACGAAGTTTTTCACCGCCAGCAAAACGTTGGTCAATTCGCGGCGCGCGATGGGATTATCGGGACCGGGCACGTTGAAATTCTCTAACGATGCATTGCGGTAAAGCGGCGGGATCTGCGCCCGCTCCTCGAGGCGGCTGGCGCGGCCCTCATTGCGGCAGGCACACGGCTCGGCGCCGGAGACGTTGGCGTGCTCGACGATGATCCAGCCCGTGCCGCCGCACTTGGCGCAAACCGTTTCCGTGGCCATCGCTCCTATTATCGTCCAGGGCGGCGGCGGTGTCGCACAGCTCCTCTTCCGAGCCGGGTACAATAGCGGCAAGCGGCCTTAATCAAGACCGCCGTGTCCGAAAGGTATCACATGCGTGCGATCGCGCTTTCCCTGTTGATGATCATTGCGCTGCCGACTGGCAGACACGCGATGGCGGCCGATAGCGCTGCCTCTTTGATCGAAGCCGTATCGCGAGCCGCAAGCAACGCGGGCACGTGGGAAGCGGAGGGCCGACTGGTGATCCAGGAATCCGCCGATGAAGGCTCTCTGCAGACTGAGGCCTCGTTTCGCGTTGTGATAGAGCGTGTGCCCAGCCGGCGCGCGCGCATCGAAATCACCGGCGTTCCAGCGCCGCTCATCCAGCTGTGCGATGGATCCGTTTGGGCGGGCTACCGACCTGCCGCAAAACAATTCTGGATCGTCGACGATGCAAGGATCGGCCCATGCGAAGATCCGTTCAATGAATGGTCTGGCCT
Source organism: Bryobacterales bacterium (assembly GCA_003142185.1). Classification (GTDB taxonomy): domain Bacteria; phylum Acidobacteriota; class Terriglobia; order Bryobacterales; family Bryobacteraceae; genus Bog-375. Next base: position 83,309 of record PLOR01000097.1, on the reverse strand, counting down.
GGCGGAAGACCTGCACGACGCGGCTATCACCGGCCGGGAGGAACTGCATGTCGGCGATACGTCGATCGATTGCGCCGTGGTGCGCGGAGACTATGGCGGGTCCGGCCGTTCGGGACTGCGTACGCTCTGGATCGACGATGTGACGAAAACCATCTGGCAGTACCGGATCGAAGGCGCGCCAATCGCGCCGCCCCCGCAGAGCCCGCCGTTCGCATCTACACGCTGCTGAGCCAAACCAGCAAGGGCGTCGTGCAGCCCACCGATTTCGCATTTCAGACATCGATTGACTGGACGAGGCTCACCAAGGCTCCACTCATGCGTCTGGGTGATGGTGCGCCTCTGCGCCCAGTCGGTGCGCCGGTCGTCCTTTTCAAGGTTGAGCCGAAATACACGAAGGCGGCGGCGCGCGCCCGCATCGCGGGACGGGTCGTGCTCGCCGCGGAAGTCTGGCCAGACGGCGCGGCGCATAACTTCAAGGTAGTTCGCTCGCTCGACCCAGGCCTGGATCAAGAAGCGATCAAGGCGGTCAGCAAATGGAAATTTCGGCCTGGCATGAAAGATGGCACGCTGGTCAAAGTTGCGGTTACAGTTGAGGTCAACTTTCGGCTGGGTAAGTAGCAGAGCCAGCAGGCGCCGGCGAAGTGAGTGCTGTTCGTTTCGCCGAACTTATCGCGCAGCCGCGCCTGCCCCCGCCACTCTCCTGTAGATTACCGTCCCGCCCGTTCGTCCCACTTCGCGATAATTCCCCAGCCACGCGTGCAGGTCGGGATAGTTGCCGATGGCCAGGCGCGGGTTGTAGAGTCCCAGGCCATCGAGGATGAAGCTGGGTGCGGAGCGCGTCAATTCCGCGCGGCGGTTGCGCGGCGCTTCGGTTTCGACCGGCGCGGATTGCGTCAGATGCCGGTCGGCTGGAACGCCGGTGAGAGGTTGGGCATCGAGATACATGGTGGCCGCGGGCAAGCGCGTGTAGACGTAATCTTCCGGCCGGTATCCCCAGACGAAGAGCGTATCGCCGGGCTTGGCCATGGCGCGGACCAACGCGGCGGCGGCGCGGCTGTCGCGATCCATAGCGGTGTCGCGCCAATCGGCATTGCGCGCCGCGGCCACGTACGTTGGAGCGAAACGAATCACGGGAATCAGCAGCAGCAGGCAGACGATGAATTGTGCGCGACCTTTGAGCAGCGCGAAGCCACGCGCGGCCATCATCACCACCACTGGCAACAGCAGGAAATAATAGCGCGGGAAAAAGCGCATGCCCGCAGCCACGCCGGCAAGCGAAAACAACAGCCAGGCTAGCCAGCGCGCGGTGAGGCTTATTCCAACGACCCAAGCAACCGCTCCCTCACGGGGTGCCCTCTGGGCCTCCGGCTTTCCCAAGGGAATGAAACCGAGCACCGTGGCGCGGCTTGCCCGTGCACCATCCGGGGCCGTCAGGCCTGCAGAGCCGAGAGTCATCTCGGCTTTTCCTCCCGCCGCGCGGGCGTGACTTTCAACGGAACGGTCGTTGCCGAGTCCCCCTTTGATCCAACACCACGCCGCGGCGGTCACGATCGCGGCGTGAAAGCCGGCCCAACCGAGCGTGCGTAGCAGGCCGTTGCGCAGCGGGGAACCTTCGAACGGTCTCGCGGCATACAGCCGCCCCCAGCGCCACACCTGCTCCCAATATGGCGCCAGCGCGCCGGTGCCGGCCAACCATGCCAACATCGCGGCGCTCACCGCGGCGAAGCCGGCGGCCATCGCCACTACGCCAGCCGGGTTCCACAGCACGCACACCAGGGCAACCAGCGCACCTTTGGGATTGATCCAGAACGCCGCGGCGGCCAACACGCCGCTCCAGAACGGACGACGGGAGGCCAGCCAAACCGCCGCCAAGTGCGGCGCCAGCATCAACAAGTCCGACGCCACGGGGATCGCCGCGGAAGGGAAATCGAAGCAGAGCGAAAAGCCCAGGAGCGCCGCCGCCCAGCGGCCCTCGCGCTCGCTCCACAGCTCGCGGCCGAAAGCGTAAGCGATCCAGCAGGCCAGCAGGCCATAGCACGCGCCGGCGAGGCGCAGCGGCCAACCCGGCAATGCGCCGAACAGCAGGTACGCGAGCGGCAGCAGCGGCGGCTTATCGAACCAGATATCGCGGTAAAGCGCTTTGCCGTGCAGAAACTGCTGCGCGCCGGCGAGCGGGTAAGCGTCGCCTTCCCACAGTAGCCCCGAGTGGCACATCCGGGTGGCCACCAGCGCGGCAGCAAGCAACCACCAGAAGAGTCGCGATTGGCGCAAGGTCAATTCGCAGTATAGACCCGTGGCGCACGCACTCGTGCGTGCCGCGTCCCCACTCCTGGGGACGCTTGGTTTACGTCGCACGAGAACGTGTCCGCATGAGTGCGGACACGGCACGTTGAGAACGTGCGCCACATCGACGGCGGCAAGGGCGGCGAGTTGGACTCGGGAGTTGAATCTAAAACTTGAAAGCCACGGCCCGAATCGCTATAGTAGGCAAAGAAAAAGCGAAGCGTGGAGGATCTCCAACAGCAACTCGCCATCTTGCGCCAACGGTTGGCGCGCATCGACCGCAAGTATGCGGCCGCGCCACCGGCCGCGCCGCGCGCAACGCCGGCGGAAGGCTCCTCCATCGAGCAATTGATCTCTGGCGAAGTGGTGCGCACGCCGCATGGCGAGCACTTCGAAACCGAAAAGCTCTGGGAGCGCCACCGCCGCCACGGCAGCATGGACATTTCGGACCTTGCCGAGTTGCCCGCCGACCTCCTCGATTCGCTTTCGGGCGGCGCCATTCCGGCGAGCGCGCCCGCGCGGTGGGCCTTCCTCGATACCGAAACCACCGGCCTGGCCGGCGGAACGGGCACCTGCGCTTTCCTGGTCGGCGTCGGCGCCATCGAACCCGCCGGCTTCCGGCTGCGACAGTTCTTCATGCGCGATTACGGCGACGAAGCCTCGCTGCTCTGGCGGCTTGCCGAGCATCTGGCGCGGTTCGACGTGCTGGTGACTTACAACGGCAAGGCGTTCGACCAGCCGCTGCTCGAAACGCGCTTCCGCATGTGCCGCTCGCAGGGCGCGCCGCCGCACCCGTTCGACCGCATGGAGCACCTGGACCTGCTCTTCGGCGCACGCCGCCTCTGGAAGCTGCGCCTGGAGAGCTGCCGCCTGGTGGAACTGGAGAACCAGATTCTGGGCGTGGAACGCCAGGGCGATCTGCCGGGCGAGATGATCCCGTACTGCTACTTCGAATACTTGCGCACCGCGCAGGCGTTCAAACTGGTGCCCATCTTTCACCACAACGCCATCGACATTCTCTCGCTAGCCTGCCTGACAGCGATTGTGCCGTTCGCCTTCCGGTCGCCTGGCACGGCGATGCTTCGGCATGGCGCGGATTGGATTGGCCTCGCGCGCTGGATGCAGCAGGCGGGGCGTCGCGAAGAAGCGCTCGGCCTGTTCCGCCGCGCGGTGGAAGCTGGGTTACCGGATCACCTGCTGTTCCGCACGCTGTGGGATGTGGCCGCTCTCGAAAAACGCCTGGGCCACGGTGAAGCCGCACTGGCAGCGATGACGGAACTCGCCGCCGGGCGCAATCCATACCGCGCGCAGGCGCTGGCCGAGCTAGCCAAGCACTATGAGCATCGCGAGCGCAATCACGCCATGGCACTGGAGATGACGCGTGCCGCGCTGGCGATTGAGGATTCCCCCGGGCTGCGCCGCCGCGAGGTGCGGTTGCGGACACGGCTGGCCAGGCAGGCGGCGAAGCTGGCGCTATAACGGGGCGGCCTGCGGTTCGAGAGCCAGATTCACATGTGCAGCAGCATGTAATAGACGTTGTCCAAGTCTCTCATGTGACCGCGCAAGAGCCGAAGACTACACTCCATCGATGCAGTCGGGGCACCGGTGCCTCCCCCAAACTGATGGAAAGCGGCGGTGCAAGCCGCATCGAGATAGGGGCGCCAGACCTGTTCCAGATGGTCGAATTCCGCCACAAGCTGCGCTGATGTCAACGGCCCGCCAGGTCCGGGCGGCGCTGGCTGGCCACTGGCATCCGACCCCCTCCGGCCGAGCAAATCGCGGATCATTTCTTCATAGGTTTTCAGATGCTGGTCCGTGGCGGCGAGTGCCTTCTCGTAACACATAATGAACGCGTAGGTGCTATGGGCGTCAGGGCAGTCGCCGGCCTTTTCCTGTGTCATCTCTGCGTCGAAAGCTTGTTGCCCCTCGTTGCGCAGGTTTCCGCGGTCCGCTCCGGCCTGCTTCACTTGTTGCGGCAAGGCCGGCTGCTCGGGTGTAACGACTGTCTTGGGTCCGGATGGAGCTTGCTGTCCGAAACCAGGGGTTAGAACACTGAGCACACCGCCCAGGATCAGGATCGCTCTACGAGTAGCCATGCTCATCACCTCGTCAAGTTATAAATCAATCCGTAGGGATCTTTGATGTAGCATCGCGGAAAATCCGGCTCATCCTTGACGATCACGCACCCATTCTTTACGAGGCGCAGCTTGGCTTCTTCGACGTCGCCTACCGTCACTTCCAACACCGGCCCCAGCGCCGGGCCGCGTTCGATGAATAAGTTGATGTGCTTGCCGTGAAGGCTGATCATGTCGGGCTGTGCGTCGGTGATCTCGAAGCCGAGTTGCTGGACATAGAAGGATGCCGCGAGTTTTGGATCCTGTGCTTGAATCAGAATATCGGTACCGAATTTGTTCGCCATGTTTCGTTGGCTCCTATTGCTAAGCACGCCCGCGTCGGAGGGCGGGCCGGGCGTGCCCGGCTCCTACGAGCTGAGTTTCAAAGACAGCATCGACACGAATGCCGATGCAGGTAGGACAGACCATCGCCTTTCGTGGTCTGTCACACCTCGCCAAAGCGCGATAACTTGACAGACGACAAAAAACGATCGTCTGGCCTACCTCGCCCTCAGATCGCGCGCCCAATAATCTCCTCGATCTCCTCATGCGTCAGCTTGATCGGATTGCCTTTCATGCTGTTGGCCTCGGCTGCGCGGCTGGCCAGAGCGGGGATGTGGGCCGCGGTCACTCCGTAGACGCGGAGCGGAGGAATTTCGAAGCGCCGGCACAATGCGGCTATCCATTCAATGCCATCCGCTGCGGTCGCGTGAGGCTTCGCTGTCAAAAGCCGCGCCACTTCATCGTACCGGCCGAGCGCCCGGCTCTCCGGTGCGCGCTGCCGCAAGGCTTCCACGTTGATCGTGATCGCCGGCGCCAGCAGCGCTGCGCAGACCGCCCCGTGCGGCGCGGGAAACATGCCGCCGACCGGCGCGGCGAAACCGTGCACTGCGCCCAGCCCCGCGTTGGCCAATGCCAGTCCGCCCAGCAGGCTGGCCCAGCACATGCCGCGGCGCGCTTCCCGGTCGCCGCCGTTGGCCCATGCGCGCGCCAACGACGCCCCCGCCGTGCGCAAGCCTTCCACCGCGTACAGGTCCGTCATCGCGTTGGCGCGGATCGATACATAGGGCTCGATGAGCTGCGTCAGCGCATCGAGACCGGTCGATGCAGTCAGCGCCGGCGGCAGATCCAGCGTCAACTCGGGGTCCACCAACGCCAGGCGCGGCAACAGGTACGGACTGCGCAGACTGGCTTTCACGCCCCGTTCGGGCGCGGCCAGCACGGCGTTGCGCGTGACCTCCGAGCCGGTGCCGGCGGTGGTGGGAACGGCGATGAACGGAGCCGATGGCTGCCGCAGCGGTTGGCCGCGCCCCACCACTTCCAGATAATCGAGCGGCTCGCCCGGGTTGGTCAACATCGCGGCCAGCGCCTTGCCGGCGTCGATCGCGCTGCCGCCGCCCAGCGCCACCACCAGGTCGCAGCCTTCGCCGCGTGCATAGGCGGCGCCGGCCGCAATCGTTTCAATCGCCGGTTCGCCGGAGACCCGAAACGTCGCCACCGTCAGTCCAACAGCCTCGAGCGCCCGCGCGAGCCCCGCCGCCCGCTCTGCACTTTCGCCCGTCACCAGCAGCGCACGCCGGCCCATGGCGGCTGCCGCCGGAGCCGCTTCGTTCGCGGCGCCTTCGCCAAACACAATTCGCCCCGCCGTTGCGAACTCGAAGGGCATTGTCATTACCAATCGCTGCCTCTACCATTCGCCGTCGGCCGGATCGATCGCGCGGTACAACTGCCTCGTGCGCGCCTCGACGAACATGTCGGCCGTCTTCGCGGCCCAGGCGCGGTAGTGCGCCGTCTCCTTGTGCGCCGCCTGCGCGGCGGCGTCCCGATACACTTCGTAGAGCATGAAGCGCGCCGGATCGTCAGCCTGCTCCATCAGGTCGAAACGCGCCACGCCCGGCTCGCGCCGGCTGTTGCGGGCGTTTTCCATCGTGGCTTCCCGAAAAGCTTCCACCGCTTCCGGCTTCACGTGCACGTACACACAGAGAATCAGCATAAGAATCGCTCTCTCTCATTATCGACAAACCGGGCATGCGCGACTTGAAGGTGGCGACTACGCAAATCAAATCCTTCTGGCATGGGCAAGCTAAAAGCATGCCCCACCAAGGTCATAATGAGGTATGCGGTTTTTCGGCCTTCTGGCCTTGGTTGCGGTGTTGGCCGCTCCCGTGGCGGCCCAGGAAAAGTGGCGCCTCATCTGGCATGACGAGTTCGACGGTCCGGCCGGCGCGCCGCCCGACCCCACTTTGTGGGTCGCCGAATCGGGCGCGCGCGGCTGGGGCAATCATGAGATGGAGCACTACACCAAGCTCCCCGAAAACGCCTCCCTCGATGGCGCCGGCCACCTGGTCATCATGGCGCTGGCCAAGCCGAAGGGCGTCTATACCTCCGCGCGCCTCAAGACCCAGGACCGGTTCAGCGTGACCTACGGCAAGATTGAAGCCCGCATGCAGATTCCCTACGGCCAGGGAATGTGGCCCGCGTTCTGGATGATGGGCGCCGATTTCGCCGACAAAGGCTGGCCCGCCTGCGGCGAGATCGACATCATGGAGAACATCGGCAAGGAACCGTTCAGCATCCACGGCACCGTGCATGGGCCCGGCTACTCCGGCGCGGGCGGCATCGGCGCCACGGCAACTCTCACCACCGGCCGCCAGGTCGCCGATGACTTCCACGTTTTCGGCGTCATCTGGGAGGAAGACAGCATTCAGTTCCTGCTCGATGGCGAACCGTACTTCCATGTCACGCCGTCGAACCTGCCGGCCGGCGCTCACTGGGTGTACGACCATCCCTTCTATTTGTTGCTGAATCTCGCCGTGGGCGGGGACTGGCCTGGTCCGCCCGACCGAACCACCGAGTTTCCGCAGCGCCTGGTGGTCGACTACGTCCGCGTCTACGCCGATGCCGACCGCCTGCTGCGCCGCCAGCAATACGGACCCGCGCAGCAGCCTGAGAACCGAATCCGCTAGTCGGGCTTTGGCTAGTTTGCGGTTGCTCCGGTTAACGCCTTCAGATACTGGTAGTAGAAATCCACGCCGTCATAGTAGGAACTTACGCGCAGGCGCTCGTCCTTGCCGTGTGCGCGCACGTCGTCGCGATCGATGGCGAGCGCCGAGAAGCCAAAGCTGGGGATGCCCGCGGCGTTGGTGTATTTGCTATCCGAAGCGCCGGTTTCCATGTCCGTCACCACCGGCGCGCCCGGCCAGAACTGCGCCGCCAGCCGTTCGAGCGGCGCCAGCACGTCCGTCCGCAGCGTCACCGGCGCCGATGGCTTGTCGAGCGGTGCGCGGTCCGCGATCTCGCCGGTCAAGTCGCTGATATGCCGAACCGAAACCGCTGGATCGGCCAAAATCCGCACCAGCTCCACCCGCACCTCTTCGGCCGAGTGGCCTGGTAGAATGCGGCAGTTCACGATCGCCCGCGCGCTCTGCGGCAACGCATTATTGGCGTGCCCGGCGTCCAGACGGGTGGCCACGCATGTGGTCCGTACCAGGGCGTTGAACTGGGCTACACGCCCCAGCCGCGCGATGGCTGCCGGATCCGGAGGTTGCGCCAGCATGCCGCGCATGTCCGCCGCGTTCTGCTCGGATTCCACTTTCGCCAAGTTCTCGAAATAAGCGCGCGTCACGGCATTGAGCTCGAACGGAAACACCGCGCGCTCCAGGCGCACCAGCGCATCGGCCACGTGGTAGATGGCATTGTCCGCCACCGGCAGCGAACTGTGCCCGCCGGGATTGGTGGCCTTCAGCTCGAAATCCGCGTAGAGCTTTTCGGCGGACGCCACCTCCACGGCAAGCGCCTTGCCATGCTGAGTGGTCACACCGCCCGAATCCGGATTGAGCGCGAAATCCGCGTCCACCAGGTCGCGATGCTGCTTCAGCAGCCAATCGACACCGTTGAAGGTGCCACCCTCTTCGTCGGCGGTCAGCGCCAGGATGATGTCGCGGTCGGGCCGGTACCCTTCGCGCTTGAACCGCATCAGCGTGGTCACCATGATGGCGTCGGCGCCCTTCATGTCCTGCGTGCCGCGGCCGTAGAAGAACCCGTCCTGCTCCACCAGGCGGAATGGATCGGTGGTCCAGTCGGAGCGCCGGGCTTCCACCACATCCAGGTGCGCGATGATGAGGATGGGCTTCGGCCCACCCGCGTGCGCGCCGCGCAGCCGCGCCACCAGGTTGCCCTTGCGCTCGTTGGGTCCCAGCACCGTCACGTCTTCGGCCGCAAAGCCCGCCGCGAGCAGACGTTTGCGCATGGCTTCGGCGGCCACGGTGGTGCTGCCCACCGAATCGGTGGTGTTGATCTCGATCAGCTCCTGGAGGATCTCACGCGATAGTCTGCGGGTCGGTTCGTCGAGCGAGGCTGCCCAGGCGGGCGCCAGCAGCAGCGCGGCAATGAGAAATCGTGCAATCTTCATGGTGACTCGAAGTTACGATTCTAGCGTATGCGCGGGCAGGCGCGTCCGAAACCCAACATAAGTCACGGCTAACTTCAATTATGCAGAATCAATGTGCGCATCTATACGGAGCTTAAATAGTACTCAAACGCACAATCAGATAAGGGAGCTGCCGGACTGTAAGCCGGTTTCTGTACCCGCCAGGGCGACAGTCATTCCTCTAGGCCTGCCATTACTGACAGGCTCAAGCGACCTACCCGGGAGTCAAGCGGGGCGAGCCGCCCCTTCTCCCCTATTTGGTCTTGCTCCACGTGGGGTTTACCCTGCCGGCGGGATTGCTCCAGCCGCGGTGCGCTCTTACCGCACCATTTCACCCTTACCTCTGATGGTGGGGCAGGCCTTTCGGCCTGCCCGGCGTGGCAGGCTGAAGCCTGCCACCACCATTCAAGGCGGTATATTTTCTGTGGCACTTTCCGTATCCCGGTAGGGACCCCGGCCGTTAGCCGGCACGCTGCTCTATGGAGACCGGACTTTCCTCCTCCGTTTCCGGAGGCGACTGCCCATCCGGCAGCTCCCGCATCCGATTATCTCATGTCACGCAGATCTTGGGCGGAAGCGCGCGCGACTCAAAGTAACTTGATCCAATTGTTGCGAATATGCCGCATTTCAGGTGTAGAATATATCGTAATCGGCCCAGGTGAGTGGGAACGAGTCAATACCGCAATCGGCCTTGCCGTTCGGACGCTGCTTGGAAGGCATTGGCTCGCCCCGTTGGAGGAAGGAAGAAAGACTTCCATACTCGGTCTATATGCCCGGCCTGTTTCTGTTGAGGAGATCAAGAAAACAATGAAGAGAATCGTAGCGTTGAGCGCGCTCGGGGTCATCGCCTCCGCACTCTTTGCTCAAGGCCTGAATGCGCCTGCAAATCAGACCAAAGAGGACTGGGAAGAGATCAACTTCGAGTTCAACTCTTCCGTTCTTTCGGATGGCTACCCCAGCCTGCTTCGTCTCGCCGATCTGTTAGGTCAGCATCGCGATTACAAGGTGGCGGTCACCGGAAACACCGATTACGTCGGTTCCGCCACTTACAACGAGAAGCTGGCGCTCGAGCGCGCCAATACGGTAAAGCAGTTTCTCACCAAGTACGGCGCCAATGCCGATCAGGTGACGGTAGCCGGCGAAGGCAAGCGCCAGCCGGAAGTCGACAACAAGTCCAAGGAAGGCCGCTTCATAAACCGCCGCGTCTCCCTCCGGGTGACGGATGGACAAGGCAGACTAGTGAAGGATGGCGGCATCCGTGACGTGATACAGGCTATGCAGGACCAGTTGGGGAAGAAGCAGCAGGAATGCTGCGATGCCATTCTGAAACGGCTCGACAAACTGGATGACATTTTGGCGGCGCTCAAGGCCCTCCAGGGCGAAAACGCGGCGCTCAAGGGCGAGTTGGCCGACCAGCGCAACCAGATCAACACGCTGCGCGACCGGATCGAGAACCCGCCCAAGCCGGTGATCGAACCGCCGATGGCCCCGCCCGTCAACCCGCCCGACCAGGCAAAGAAGCATAACGACAAGTTTTCGCTGCTCGGGATCAACGTGGGTCCGACCTTCGGCTCGACCAGCCGCGGCAATGCGACCTTCGATGCCAACGGCCGCTTCTTCTCGCCGTTCGGCAGTGACGGCACCGCCGCCGTACAGGCGCAAGGCGAGTACATTTACAACCCGCAGGCCCAGGAAGGCCAATTCGATATCGGCCTGGTCAACCGCTGGGGCAATGTGCAGGCCGGCGTATTCAGCAGTTTCAAGTATCTGGACTACAAGCAGTATCAAAACGGCGGGATGCTCGGCCAGGGAGCCTTCCTGCTCGATTATATTTTCGGCCGCGGCCGCATCGGCGTCTTCGGCACGCAGGGCTTCAAGAATTACGCCGTGGTCAACAGCGTGACCCTGGCGCCCGGCGCCTACCTGCAGACCTACGCCAAGGTGGTCAACCAGTACGGCGCCGATGCCTTGGTCGGCGTGTGGGGCAACGCCTACCTGCAAGGCAACCTCGGCCTGCTGACGCGCCAGGTGACTGGCGGCCGGACGGTCGGCGGTGAAATCAAGCTGACGCAGCCAGTGAGCTCGCGCGTCGCCTTTACGGCTGCCCTCGACTACAATCAGACCGGCATCGGATCGACCGGCAATGGCCAGGTGATGGTCGGTCTGGAAATGGGCACCTACATCCATCCCAAGGATTACGGCAGCATCAAGACGCCAGTGCCGATGGACGTCCCGCGCATCCGCTACGAGTTTGGTACGCGGCGCGTCGGCACCAGCCCGCCTATTGCCAACGCCGGTCCCAACCAGATCGGAGTTCCCGCCGGAACTATCACGCTCAACGGAAGCGGATCGTACGATCCTCTGGGCGAAGCTCTCACGTATGCCTGGTCGGAGATCTCCGGGCCTACGGTGACGATTAACAACGCCAACCAGGCGGTGGCTACGTTCACCGCTGCCGCCGGCCAGAGCTATACATTCCTGCTCAAGGTCACCAACACCGACGGCATCTCGGCGCAGGCCACTACCCTGGTTACCACGGCTGCGCCGGTACAGGCGCAGATCGTGCAGTTCACCGCGCAGCCGGCGGCGATCACATCCGGCCAGACCTCGACGCTGAGCTGGGTGATCCAGAACGCCACGTCGGCCAGCATCTCGCCGGGCGTGGGCACCGTCAGCGCCACCACCGGTTCGGTTGCGGTGTCGCCCACGGCCACCACCACCTATACCCTCACGGCGACCGGTCCCAACGGCTCCACCACGCAGACCGTGCAGATCACGGTGGGTGCCACATCGGCTCAGATTCTCCGCTTCTCGGCAAGCCCGAACAGCATCGCCAGCGGCGGGCAAAGCACGTTGAGCTGGAGCACTTCCGGTGCCACCACCATCTCCATCTCGCCGACCGTCGGCACGGTGTCGGCCAACGGGAGCACAACCGTCTCGCCGGCCACTACCACCACTTACACGATCAGCGCCACCGGCACCGATGGCAAGACCGTCACCGCTGTCGCCCAGGTCACGGTGGGCGCTGTCACGGCTCAGATTGTCCGCTTCGCGGCAAACCCGAGCAGCATCGCCACCGGCGCGTCAACCACGTTAAGCTGGAGCACGTCCAACGCCACCAGCGTGTCTATCTCGCCGGGCATCGGTACTGTGGCCGCCAACGGGAGTGCACCTGTCTCGCCGGCCGCTACCACCGTCTACACGCTCACTGCCACCGGTACCGATGGCAAGACTGTCACCGCTACTGTGCAGATCACGGTGGGCGCCCTGACGGCTCAGATCCTCCGCTTCGCGGCGAGCCCGAGCACCATCGGCCTCGGCGCGTCGACCACGTTGAGCTGGAGCACCTCTGGCGCAACCTCCCTCTCCATCTCGCCGACCGTCGGCACTGTGTCCGCCAACGGGAGTACAACCGTCTCGCCGGCCACCACCACCAGTTACACACTCAGCGCCACCGGCGCGGACGGCAAGACCGTCACCGCCGTGACAACCGTGACCGTGAGCGGATCCGCCATTCCGCAGATCGTGACCTTCGTCGCTACCCCGCAGAGCATCGCGCCGGGCGGTTCGACGCAGATCTGCTGGCAGGTCACCGGAGCGACCAGCATCTCGATCGCGCCCGGCATCGGCACCAACCTCAATGCCAACGCTTGCGCCACCGTTACGCCGAGCGCCACCACCACTTACACCCTGACCGCCACCAACGCGGTGGGCACGGTGCAGGGCAACTTGACGGTCAACGTCGGTCTGGTCCAGATCCTTTCGTTCCAGGCCAGCCCGGTGAGTTCGCCCGTCGCCGGAGCCCCGGTAACGCTGTCGTGGACTACCTCGAACGCCACCTCGGTGGTGCTCACCGGCGCCGATATTCAGCCGATGACACTGCCGGTCAACGGCTCCTTCACCGACAACCCGATTACCAATGAAACCTATACCCTGACCGCTTACGGACCTGGAGGCCAGAACGTCAGCGTCAGCATATCGGTGTTCGTCAGGTAACCCGCGACCCCGATCGCGCTAGTCATGCCGGGCGGCCCAACCAGCCGCCCGGTTTCTTTTGATGAAGGGATTTTGGACCGTTACGCGGGCTGCAATGAGAATTCTGACTCCTGACTTCTGACTCCTGACTTCCACATCCCGCCGGGATATCTACCAGGCGCGGCGCAGATGTTCGGCCGCGAGCGGCGCCACATCGCCTTCCTGGTAAATGAATTCACCGCGCTTCATGGTGAGATGCACCAGGTTCATGCCGGAATGGTATCCCAGTTCCCGATAGTCCGAGACGTTGAAAACGACCAGGTCGGCCGGCTTGCCATGTTCGATCGACCCGGCGGTGGCCGCGCGGCCCAGCGCATGCGCGCCATTGATGGTGGCCGCAATCAGCGCTTCGGCCGGTGTCATTCCCAGTTCCCGGCATGCCAGCGATACGACGGTTTGCATGTTGAGCATGGGACTATCGGAACGATTGAAATTGCTGCCCAGCGCCACCGCGGCGCCAGCCTCGAGCAGAGCCCGCGCAGGGGCCGGGCGGCTGCCTGTGTGAAAGGCCAGACCGGGCAGCAGTGTGATGACCGGACCCGATGCCGCCAGCCCTCCCAGTTCCGCGACCGCGATTTGCTCCAGATGGTCGATGCCGGCGATCCGCAGATCGCACGCCAGCGCCGCCGCTTCGCGCGACCCACCGCCATCGGCGTGCACCCGGCAGCCCAAGCCAAGCCGGGCAGCCGTCTCCAGGTAGCGCCGGATCAGCCGCTGCCGGCTCTCGACGGGGCTCCAAACGATATCGGCAAACTGGGCCAGCCGCCGGCGATTGAGCAGCGGCAGGAACTCCGCACACGCCCACTCCACGGCTGCCTCCGCCGGATCCGGCCCTTCCGCGGGCGCTGGCAGACGCAGGAGGAAAGTGGCTACCACCTCGATCGGGTCCTGACCAGCCAGGGACAGCGCACGCAACAGTTTCAGCTCGGCGCGTGGCCCTCCCCCGCACCCGGACTTGACCTCTACCGTGGTGGTGCCATGACGCGCCATCGCCCGCAGATATTTCCGCATCTGGTTGGCGACGCTTCTAGCGCTCGATGTCTTGACCGCGTTCAGCGCCGACGCCGCATCAGTGTGCGCCCAGCCCGGCGGCGGAAAAGCCAAATGGGTGTGGCTGTCCACGAATCCCGGCATCACCACCCGCCCGGCCGCGCTGATCTCCACCGCGTCACGCGCCGCCTTCAGGTTCTCCACCCGGCGCGTCAGACCTACTTCCTCGACCAGCCCATCGCGGATCAGCACCGATCCGTCGAGTATCAGTCCCGGCTCCTTCAGGAAAGATCCGCGGCGGGCCTCCGCTGGGCCGCGCATGGTAAGAAGCTGGCGCGCGCCCCGAATCAATATGGCCCGCGTTTGTTTTCGCCCCCAGACTTCACTGTAGCAGCCGACGGAAAACAGGAGTCAGAAGACAGGAGTCAGAAGACAGAAGACCGGAATGGCGCCATTGCGTAATGATGTACTAAGGATCAGTCTTGAAGGTATCTGCACAGCAGCCGAATAATCGCGTTCTCAAAACGCTGGAACGCGTGTTTTCGAAAGCCGGAAGGGGATCTCGCACCGAGGCCCGGCGCTGGATCGGCGAAGGGCGCGTCTCGGTCAACGGCGTCACCGCGCGCAGCCCCGACCAGTGGATCGACCTCGCGCGCGATAAGGTCACCCTGGATGGCAAACCAATCACCACCACTCGCGGAATCTACATCCTGTTATACAAGCCGAAGGGCTATCTGACCACCTATCGCGACCCGGAGAATCGCCCCACGGTTTACGATCTGATCGCGGATCTGGACGCCTGGCTGGCCCCGGTAGGCCGCCTCGATCTGGACTCGAGCGGCCTGCTGCTGATGACCAACGACACCGCCTTCGCCGACCACGTCACCAGCCCCGCGCACCTGGTGCCCAAAACCTACCAGGCGAAAACCGCGACACTGCTCAGCGAGGAGCAAATCGAGCGCCTGCGCCGCGGCATCGAACTGAACGACGGCCCAACCCGCCCGGCCGAGGTGCGCCGGCTGCGCGACGGCGCGAGGCACACGTTTATCGAAATCATCCTCACCGAAGGCCGTAACCGGCAGGTGCGGCGCATGGTCGAAGCCGCCGGCAGCCGCGTGCTGAAACTTGTCCGCACCGCGATCGGCCCGGTCCGCATCGCGGACCTCGCGATCGGCAAGTGGCGGCGACTGACGGAAGAGGAAGTCGGTGCGCTCGGAGGGCGCGTGCGCCCGCCCGGGCCCGCTACTTCGAATACCAGCGAAGCGAGACCTGCGGCACGATCAAGGTCCCGCGTATGTAGTAGGGGCCGTTCGTCGAAGTCTTGAAATGGAAGGCGCGCGCGCCGCCGCCTAATTCGAAATGTCCGAAACGGAAGTTGATGGAACCCTCGGTATCCCAGATCGTCCAGCGCCGTGGGAGCGCAAAGCCCGAACCGTTCAGTTCCAGACGCACGAATTTCGACAAATACTCCGTCGCTCCCAAGCCCAGGGTGGGGGTGAGAAACCAGCGGGCCCCGTTCACCTGATAGCTCACGGGCGTGCCGTTGGCGCCAATCAGGGGACCGCCCGAGGGACCGGTGACCGGCAACAGCGGCGCATCAAACCCGGTGTTGACATTGACATATTGCACCTGCCATAGCGTTTTCAAACGGAAGTGCCGGCTTTCCACCGGATACGGCCACGTCAGGTATTCGAACGAAAGCTTGAGCTCCTGCAAATGATAGTTGGTGGAAATCAGAACGCCCGGGTCATAGGCCTGGCTCCACATGGTAAGAGTCGTGGCCGAAGTGAAATCGCCCGCGGCGCGCGTGTTAAACCCGGAGACCACCAACGCGTTATGCAAACCGATCGCGAAACCGATTTCGGCGCTTTCTCCCAGTTTCGGCCTGCCCTGGAAGGTGATCAGTGAACTGGTGGTAATTCCGGAGGCCCGCCCCTTATCGAAAATCGGGCTATTGGTGGGCTCGGATCCGCTGATGCCCACCCAGAACCCGGCTTCGCCGGGCATCCGCACGTCCGGGTATTTGGGCAGCTCTGGCGGCGCTGAAATGTTAGGCTGCCCGGTCTGCGCCGGCGCCTGGCTCGCCGGTTGCGTGGCTGGCGGCGGGCTCTGTTGATCGGCCGGCGGTTGCGCGGTTGCGGGCGCGCTCTGTTGCTCCGCTGGCGCAGCGCTCGTGGCGCTCGCCGGGGTGGCGCTCGTGTCGCCTGCCGGAGCGTCCGGGTCCGACGGCTGCGCCTGCGCCCAGCACGTCAACAACAAAACACAAACCAACACCATGGCCGATTTCTTCACGTATTCCTCTTTGTTCCGATTTAGGATGAATCCGGATGCCGCCAGACCCCGCTGCACGGGTCCGGCCAAACGCCTGCCTTCGACGCCGCTCTACTATTTTGCCTCAACCCGGTGCTGCCGCGCACATCCCCCCGCACGCCGGCCTTGTGACCGCCGAGCCACAGGTGTGAACAACAAGATGGAGGCGCGACCGGTCGTACTCCTTCGAGCACTAAGGCGTTGCTGGAAGGAAAAAGCGGCTCTGCGCGAGAAACTGACGGAACCGCCAGAGCATGCCCACCTACGGCAGGGTTTCGCGCAACACCTTTTCGCTTTGTTCCTGGCGGAAGCGGCGGAGTTTTTCGCGCAAAGCGGGGCGGCTGGCAGACAGGATGGCGATGGCCAGCAGCGCGGCATTGCGTGCGCCGGCGGAGCCGATGCCGAGCGTCCCCACGGGAATGCCGGCCGGCATCTGCACCGTGGAAAGCAGCGAATCCAGGCCCTTCAGCGACGCGCTTTCCATCGGCACGCCCAATACGGGAAGCAGCGTGTGCGCGGCGCAGACGCCGGCCAGGTGCGCGGCGCCGCCCGCCGCGGCAATCACCACTTCGATGCCGCGCGATTCGGCCTGGCTCATATACTCCGCGGTTTGCGCGGGCGTGCGGTGCGCCGAAAGCACGCGGCACTCGTGTGGAACGTCAAAGCGGGCGAGCGTCTCATCGGCCTGGCGCATGACTTCCCAGTCCGATTTGCTGCCCATGATGACGGCGACCCACGGCACGGTCTCGACCATGGCCATATTCTACTGCCCCTGGGCGAGCGAAAAGCCCGGCTGGCCGTCGAAAGTGTGCAGCGCCTGCGTGGCGGCAATCTCGATTCCAGCCTGCGCGACGCGCGCGAGCAGGCTGACGCACTTCGCCTGGTCCGTGCCGCCTTCGGCAATGTAGCGGCAGCGGAAGCTATCGGTGCAGAAGGTCTCCGCACGCCCCGCCGGCCACACCTTCACGCCGCGGTTGTCGATCATCTGCAGGCTGAGCCCATCGCCCGCCAGTTTGCCCACCACGGCGGCAAGCGCCTCGGGATCGCGCGAAGGCCAGTAGACGAAGACGTCGATGCCTTTCAGCTCCACCGTGGTCGAGAGGTCCGTCACGGCGCGTGCCGCCTTGGCTGCCGGACGCCGCGCGTAGGTCACCGCTTTCAGCCGGTTCGGTTTTTGGCCGACGCGCGCGATCACGGCGGCGGCGAATTCCTTGGTCCCGACTTTTTGCGTGCTCACTCCCTCGGTGAAGATATCGTACGTGTGAATGCCATCCTCGATGGTGCGCAGCCAGGCGTTGTGAACGCGCTCGGCCACCTCCGGTTGGTCGATATGCACCAGCATCAGCACCGCGCCCAGCAGCAGGCCCGAGGGATTGGCCAGGTTCTGGCCGGCGCGCCGCGGCGCCGAGCCGTGGATGGCTTCGAACATGGCGCACTTGTCGCCGATATTGGCCGAGCCCGCCAAGCCAACCGAACCCGCGATCTGCGCGGCCACGTCGGAGAGAATATCGCCGTAAAGGTTCGGCATCACGATCACGTCGAAATTCTCCGGCCCATCGGCCATCTTGGCGGCGCCGATATCCACGATCCAGGCTTCGTTCGGAATATCCGGATACTCTTTGGCGATTTCGTCGAAGACCTTGTGGAACAGCCCGTCGGTCATCTTCATGATGTTGTCCTTCATGAAGACGGTGACCTTCTTGCGGTTGTGGCGGCGCGCGTACTCGAAGGCGTAGCGGACGATCTTCTCGCTGCCCGGTCGCGAAATCAGCTTGATGCACGAGGTTACTTCCGGGGTCAACTGGTACTCGATGCCGGCGTAGAGGTCCTCTTCGTTTTCGCGCACGATCACCAGGTCCATGTTGGGATGCTTGGTGTCGACGAACGGAAAGTAGGACACGCACGGCCGCACGTTGGCATATTGGCCCAGCGTCTTGCGCGTGGTTACGTTGAGGCTCTTGAAGCCGCCGCCTTGCGGAGTGGTGATGGGCGCCTTCAGGAATACTCTCGTCCGCAGCAGGGACTCCCAGGAGCTGGGTTCAATGCCGGTCGAGTTGCCGCGCAGGTAAACCTTCTCGCCGATTTCGATGGTCTCTATGTCAAGAGCCGCGCCGGCCGCCTCCAGAATCTGGAGCGTGACGTTCATGATTTCGGGTCCGATGCCGTCGCCGTGAGCGACCGTGATGGGAGTCTTTTTGGCCATAAGGGGAATAACCACGATAAGAGAATGCGGGGGCTGGCGCAACTGCGCCGCCGGGGTTCTCTACAAACTGTGAATTTTTGGCCGCGGGCGGTCGCGCCGATAGAAGGTTCGTTGTATCGTCTTGCTATGATTGAAAGCGCGATGTCACAACACGACAGCCCGGACGATTCCCTTCGCCGGCGATGGGTGGAGACGTGGCGTCGCGCGGGCGAGGAACTGGCGTTACTTCGCCGAATTGAGCTCGAATCCGTCGACACCGAAGAGGCTGTCCGGCAGATTTTCGGAGGAGACGGCCCAGCCCTTCCAGCGCCTTCGTCAACCTTGGGGCTGGTCGAGCAGCAGGCGTGGTTCGCGCGAATTCAAGGGGCCCCCCGCGAGTAATGAGCGCACTATTTGACGCGGCGCGTGAGCTTCAAACGTTGCTCGAGATGCGTGGCTGGGGCTTCTGCTTCATCGGGGGGCTCGCGGTGTTGCGTTGGGGCGCAGCGAGGCCCTTTCTTCGCGGCGAACTTACTTCTCCGCTGCAGCGCCGCTTTTCTCGCTCGTAGGGGGGACGATTCCCTTCAGCCGCATGTATGTGACCATGTTCCCGTAGTGTTCGTAGTCATGTGCGGTATTGGCCGAGAGCACCGTAAGCTTGGCGAAATCGTAGTTCATCATTTTCATCATCTCGCTGCCCTTGGCGTCGGTCATGCCGGCATACGTCTTACTGCAATAGGCTACCGCCTCCTTCAGCGCAGCGACCAGGTCCGCTTTGCTGGTCTTGTTTTTTTCGATCCCGCCAGCGGGCGCAGTTTCGCTTACAACCGACGAACAAAAGAAGTACTGGGAATCGGCGAGGTGGCCGACCAGTTGCCCGAAACTCCGAACATCCGGGGTCGGCTTAAACGAATAATTCGCTTCAGGCATTTTCTCGGCAGCAGCGATGACGATGCCGCTGAGCATGGTGTACATCTTGTTTTGGCTGACAGAAATGGGATTAGCGGGTGCCGACGGCGAAGGTTGTACAGGTGCCGATGCCGGTGCTTGCGCGAGTACTGCAACCGGGACGGCAGACAAAGTGGCGAGCAAAAAAGCGAGTCTTCTGGTCACGTGGAACGCTCCTTTGAGATGAGGTCACATCGCTCCGAGAAAAGCTGAGAACAGGCCTCGGAACGAGTTCGATCAGGAGGTACGCGTTTGCGAGCCTAAAGGTTCAGTAAAACATCAACCTGGTCCCAGGAAATCGAACCGGCGAGAGTATCCAATAGCACAGTTCTACGGTGACCCACCGCTGCCGCGTCTCAGCCCTTGATGTGCTTCCAATTGGCCAGGCAGCGTTCGACGCCTTCGAGCTCCGGGAAGCGGCTGCCTTCCTGCTCGATGAGATAGTATTCGACGACGACGCCGTTTTCGGCCGCCTGGAAGATGCCGGAAAACCCCGNNGAATAGTTGTGGTACGGCGCGAGTCATGGCGTGGCGGGTTGCAACTGCGGCATTGCCGCAGTACAATCCAGATATGCGCCGCCTCTTCCTGCTCCCGCGCTATCAACGTGAGGCGGCGAGGTTACTCGATGCAAAGGTCCAGGACGAGATGGAGCGGCATATTGCCGACGACCCGGAACGTCACCCGCGCATTGCGGGCGGAGGCGGCATGCGGAAGGCGCGGTGGGCGCGGAGCGGGACAGGGAAACGCGGTGGTGTAAGGGTGATTTACTACTTTGCCGCGCCCGAGGCAGTATACTTCATCTCCGTGTATGCCAAGAACGAGAAGGAGAATCTCAGTGACGCCGAAAAACAAGCCCTTTCGAAAATCCTCAAGCCGATCAAACAACAGGAGCACAAGGCTCGGTCGCGTACTGGTCGAATCGGCGAAACAAATCGCGCAACACATGAGGAGTGAAATCGAACTACCCATGAAGGTGGTGCGGGTGGTGCCGGATGTGGATGTACGTGCAATTCGTGAAGGGCAAGGGCTCACGCGTGAACAATTTGCGGAACGCTACGGGCTGCAAGTGCGGGCCATTCAGGAATGGGAGCAGGGAAGACGCAAACCGGAACCGGCCGTGCGCGCTTATATGCTGGTCATCAAGAACCAGCCGGCCGCGGTGCGGCGGGCTCTGACCGCAGCGTAGCCCGCTCAACTGGAACGATAGACAGCACTGCCCTCGATTCGTGGGGCCGCGCGGGCGAATGGCCCCGGAATCAGTCCTCCGCCGGCGGCCTGCTCAGGGAAACCTGGAGAAGTACCCGATCGTAGAGTCCAGATTCGCAAAAAGGGCCGGTGTACCCAAGATCTCTAACCGCTTCCTCCCTTTCCTTACGTTCGAACACTGCTAGACGCGGCTCAAATGATATTTCGTCAAAGACCGTATTCGGGTCGATTTGAACCCGAAGCAAGGCGTCCGGTGAGTCCGGTCCATGGCGCACCTGAATGAGCCGGACCTCCGCTTCATGAGCGAATGCTTCCCTTTTCAGAAGAAGTAGCTTGGCTCTGTTCGCTGGATGCTCGAAGACACCGAGCCCAACTGCGCCGATAGCGTTCGCGACCTCCTGAAGCAGAGCGTTCCTTGCCAAGTACTGCACTGATCCGATGAAGCAGCATGATCCATCCTCCGCTCGCTTCCCCTTCAGGAGCGCTTCAAGCAACTTGCGCGGAGTACTTCGCACCCGCACACCCTCGTCGCGTGGGCAGATATTCCGTCCGAAATGCGGATCCTTGATCACGCGCGAGTAGGCGCGAAGCAGGGTGTCAGACTCCGGAGTCGCAGACCAGCACTGGGCATAAGCTGGGGGCAGCGACTGGTTGATGATGACCTGTTCAATCCGGTCGCCTCTTGGCCGGTCGACGGCAATGCCGTTACCGATCACTTCAAATGGGTCTTCCCAGAGGCGCGGAGCAACGAGGACCAACTGTCGTAGGCGCAGCGCTTCTTCCAAACCCCACAACGGGTAAATACGGTATACAGGTTGATCCGGATCGCCGATCCGGATGAGTTGCTCCGGTAGAATCATGGTCGGAGTATCGCTCACGAAGTTGTTATCCTAGCGTAGCGAGAGAACCCACTCGGAGGAAGAGTCGCCAAATCGGAAACGCACCGCCACTGCCCGTCACACCTTGATGTGCTTCCAATTGGCGATGCAGCGCTCGACGCCTTCGAACTCCGGGAAGCGGCTGCCTTCCTGCTCGATGAGATAGTATTCGACGCCGCCGCCGTTTTCGGCCGCCTGGAAGATGGCGGGCCATGGCGCCACGCCCTCGCCGAATAGCACCTGATAGCCCTTGCCTTCGCCGGGCGCCCAGTCCTTGCAATGGATGCACCGTATGCGGCCGGGGTTGGCCTGAATCCAGGCCACCGGGTCGGAGCCGGCTTCAATGCACGTGCCGACATCGAGCTGTAGCATGACCTCGGCGGGCGTATTGGCGGCGATGACTTCGATGGGGCGCTTGCCCTCGACGGGAATGAACTCCAGTTGATGGTTGTGGTAGCCGGTACCCATGCCGAGCGGCTTCAACTTCTCGGCGGCCGAACTCAGCTTCTGGGCGACGGCTTTCCATCCGTCCAGGCCATCCGGCTTGCCGGCGCTGGCCCAGACGATATATTTCGAGCCCAGAATCTGGTTGAGCTCGATCGCTTTGCCGATGCCTTCGGGAGCCAGCGAATCGCCGCCATTGTGCGTGGAGTTGCAGCGGATGCCAAGATCGTCCATCTGCTTGCGCACCAGCTTGGCGTCGTCAGTGGTCCAGCTATAGTAGGGCGCGTAGAATTCGACGACCTGGTAACCGTCGCGCGCCACTTCGCGCAGAGTTAGCGTCCGGTTCTTGGCCAGCTCATCGCGAACCGAATAGAGTTCCAGGCCGACCGGGATGGACACGCCCGGCGCGCCGAACGCCAGGCCGGCGACCCCCGTAGCGGCGAGAAAAGAACGGCGGGAAAAGGAATGATCCGGTATCATGGCCAGACTATAGCATGCTGAAACGAGGGCAGGGGCGGAGAGATGAGACTGGCGTCCCGGCAGACCGATCCAACCTGATCACTCGCGCAACTGTGAAGCGACTCTGCAAGCGCTCGCCTTGGGTGTTCTGATACCTTGAAGGCATCGAATGTGCAGGAATATCAAGACCCTCTTCAACTTCGATCCGCCCGTCACGGACGAAGAAATTCGAGCGGCTTCACTCCAGTTCGTGAGAAAGATCACTGGATTCAACAAACCATCGAAGGCAAACGAAGGCTCGTTCCGCGCTGCAGTCGATGAGATCGCAGGAGTGTCGGCCGGTCTTCTCCGTTCGCTTGAAGCGCATGCACCGCCGAAGAATCGGGCAGAAGAGGCCGCGAAGGCAAAAGCCCGCGCCGGAGCGAGGTTCGGAGCTCCGCGACACCAAGCACCGTAGTAACCTGATCGGAGAATGCGTCAGCGAGGTCTTTCTCCGGTGCGATCCAATCGACAATCCTTCCGAAACATCTCCGGCCCAGCCTGCCTCCGGCCTGCGGGTGCCATCCGATGTCTCTGAAACCGACGGCTCCGAAGCGGGCACGCAGCAGGCGATCGAAGTCGCCACGGATTTCAGCTAGGCTTGTCGGACTGCTTCTGTTTTTGGCTGCGGGAATCGGTGTAGCCGCCGTCGTCGTGCAGTCTCAATACACATGCACGCTACAATCGCCAGTGCGCGCCCGATTTCAGTGGCCCCTGGTAATTGCTCCGAGAGATTGGGCGGCGGAAGCAAGCGCGGCCCGAAGCGATCAATTTGGCGCCCGGTTGACGGCATATCAACAATACGCCTGTAACAAGTTCGGGCCGGCATGCCGCATCGCGTTGGCGGTTCAGCGCGCCGAGAACCCACGCGGCGCCTGCGAGATCTATCACTACAACTCCGACGGCACGCTCGATTGGGGCTACTTCCAGATCAATACGGTGCACTTGAAACGCGCGGGAGTCAATCTGCGAGGCCTGCTCGACTGCAAAGCCAACATCGACTTCGCATACCAGCTTTACACGGAGCGGGGCTTTGAACCATGGACCACATTCAATAGCGGCGCGTATCGTCAGTTTCTGAGAACATTCTGACCGAGCCGTATTTCTCTTGGCTAACTAACTGCGGCCCTGCCTGGCCCGGGTGGCTCTCTCACGTCTTCGACCGGCAGATCCGGTTCTATCGACAGGACCGCTCTCTATGGTCGCGGCTCCGTTCGGAGGCACACGCGCCCGCAGAGACTCGAAGCCCCGACCCCCTGGTAGCTCGTACCTCCCCGGCCCGCTTCCCTACATCCAGAAATCCCTTGGGTAAAGTCGGAACACGCGGGCGTCGGGCGCATCGGCTTTCTTCAGATACTCCTCCCAGGCCGCCAATTGCGGCTCCGGTCCGATGACGAAGTAAACGCCGCCTTCCACGTCCTTGGCTTTGACGTTCATGCCCGGCAGCACCGTGCCGTACACCGCGTTCATGCGGCGAAACAACTCGGCGCCGAGGTCCGCGTCCTTGCGCAGATCGAGAATCGCCTGGTGGAAACGCGAGATCACGCCGGGGGTCAGTCCGTCGGCCAAGTCGTTGGCCATGGATTCGCCGCGCTCTTCGTAGGGCGAGGCGGAACGCGTGCCGTCGAAGGCGCCCGCGATGGCGTAGTCCGTCAGCGCGGCGTCGGGCTGCACCTTGTTCAGTTCGCCGATGACGAACTTGAGCGTCTGGGGCAGCTCGGGCGTGCGCTCGGCGTAATAGTTGAGCCGGCCGTCCACTAGTCTTAGGCGTATGCCGTTGCTGTAGGCCAGACCCGCCGCCCAGGTCTTCATGAAGATGCCGTGCGCGCCGTGGCCCGCGTAGAGATTCGACGCCAGATAATCCAACAGCTTGTCGCGGCTGGTGTCGTGGTAGCCGGTCCCGGGCGCGGAGTTCAGGAAGACGCCGCCCTGCGAATTGGCATTCAGCAGCCCCACGAACACCGGCTTGACGGCTGCCGGCTCGCGGCCGCGCAGTCTTTGGTCGACGCGCCGCGTGGCGGCGTAAATAGCCTTCTGCGCGGGCGCACTATCGAGCGACGCGGCCAGGTCCCGAATGCCAGGCTCGATCGCCTGTTGCGATTCCGCCGATCCGATCGCGAACATGCGCGCGCCGCCCGTTACCAGCAGCGAGCGCCGCACGCGATCGAGAGCTGCCAGCGCGTTGGCCGGCCCGAACTGGAGGCCAACCGCCATCTCGGAGCACAGCGCGCTCCAGTCCGCCGCCAGGCTCGAATCGGGGATGTCGGCAAGAGTCGTGTCCAGATCGCGGGCCGCGTCCACCGCCATCGCGCGTTCCGCTGCCGTCAGCTTCTCCATTCCGGCGTACTTGCCGTCGCGGATGGCGGCCAGTATCGCCTTCCTCTCGGCGCGCGAGCCGACCGCTTTCCCGAGGTCTGCCAGGAAGCCGGTGAACGTGGCCGAGCTGCCTTCCTTCAACATCCACCGCAGCCGGAACAGGCTGTGGGTCCGCGTCATAAAAGAGGCGGTCGCGAGAAGCAGCGGATTATCCTGGCGGCGGTAGGCCAGCGCCGGGTCGTTCACCCAGCTCTCTTCGCTCCGTTGCGTGGTGGCGCGGAGGCTGCCGAGAGCCTGGTCCACCAGGTCCCGCAAACGCGGCAGGTTCTCGACGCGCCAATCGGGATGGAAGAGCGCCAGCTTCATCCACTCGATGGCCCGCCGCGATTCCGCGACGCTGTTGCCGGCGCCGCGGACCACCAGTTCGTAGCGGTCGGTGGCGGGGTTGAGGCTGAAGCTGGCGTTCAGGCTGAGAATCTCGTTGCGCAGCCGCTCGGTCATTTCCTCATAGGAGACCGGCTTGCCGTTTTCGATCACGCCTACGCGGGTCAGCAGTTGCGGCAGCAGAGAAACGTAGACAAGCTGGTTTTCGGGCACGCCATTTAGGCGCAGCGCGATTCCGGTGGTGGCGCTGGTCATGCTATCGAAGGTCGATTCCACCAACGTAACGCCGCCCGCCAACGTGCGGGTTTTGAAATCGAGCTGGTCGTCGAGCGTCAGCGGCGGGTTGTCGATGAACTTGGGCGGCGCCATGCTCGCGGCGGACTTCTCGAGCGCGGCCGTGGTGGCGTCATACTCGTCGCGATAGCGCTGTAAGGCCTCCTGGGCGGTTGCCGCGTGGTACGCCGTCTGGAGCGTGGCCGTCTCGGCCGCCGCACGTTCCTCGCGCTCCTTCTGCTCTTGGTGGATCAACTCGGGGTTCGGCTTGGACGCCTCCACGTAAGGCGTCACACCGGCGATCTTCCACTCGGTCAGATAGTCGCGCCAGATGTTGCGATCGCTCGCAATCAGCGTCTCGATCGCGGCCAGGTCCTCCTTCTCGGTGAGCGATTTCCGGAATCCGGGTTCTTTGTTGAGCTGGAGCAGGTGTTCCATCCATTCCGCGCTGGTGTTACGGAAGCCGAACCCCGGGGGCGAGTTCACGAATTTCGAAAGGTCGCGCCGTTCCTCCAGAATCCGGCTCTTCAGTCGCTGGTTGAATTCCTTAAGCTCCGGCGATCCGTCCGGGTAGGCGGCAATTCTGGCGAACTCGTCCAAGGTCTTGGCGCGCAGGCCGGCGAGATCATGGTCGTTCATATGCGCCGGTGGCACGTCCCGGAACGTGACATAGACCGCATTGCCCAAATCGGCGTCCACGAACGCGTTCACGCCCTTGGCGCCGAAGGCGGCGTCCGGGCCTCGGCTATCGATGAACCGCTTGTAAAGATTCGTGTCGGCTCCGCCCGCCACGTTGTCCAGAAACAGCGAGAGCAAGGTGCGCTCGCGGTTCGTCAGCTTCCGGTCAGCCGGCCAGGGCAGCATGACTGTACCGGGCTGCTGTTCGTTGCGAAACGGATATTCCACGTACTCGATGCGCCCCGCCGAGGCCGGACGAAAGGCCGGCAGCTTGGCTTCGGTCACCACGGGGTAACTGGGCATGCGCGGTTCCAAGCGGTTGAGCTCGGCGTCGAAGCGCGCCAGCGCAGCCGGCAGATCCACGTCCTTCGGCAGCGAGGAAATGGCTCCCATGTTGCCCAGGAAGTAGTGCTCCGCGTGGAACTTCCGGATGTCCGCCGGCTGGAGGATGCGCAGCGCCGCCGGCAATCCGCCGGAATTGAATGAGAGCGGATGATCCGGGCCGTAGACCGTCAGCCCCGCCGCGTGGTACAACCGGCTGCCGGCCTGGTCCATGGAGGTGACCATCTCGTTGTACACCGTGCCCTTTTCCTCCAGGCGCAGCGTACCGTCCTGGGGATTCGCGCTAACGCCCCAGTTGCGCACCTCGCGGCGGATCTCGTCGTCGGAATAGTCGGGGTGCAGTAGCGCGTCGAGCGTGTGTTCGAAGTGCTGGAAAAACGACGCGGGTCCGGCCGGCGCGTAGAAGAAGTAACAGGTTCGCCACTGCATGGTGAACGCGCTGGAGTTGATCAGCGACATGGACTCCAGACTGGCCAGCTCCCGTCCTTTGTTTCCCTTGCCGAGCAGCAAGTGCTCCTGCGTGTGCGGTTCGCCCATGTCGGAAGTGGGATAGGTGGTGGCCCAGATGAACGCTTGCGGCACGGTCTGAATCTGTAGCAAGTCGAGCGTGAACCCGCTGCGCAGGTGTTGGAAACGCGCGCCGATGGCGCGGTCCGAATCGTCGAGGTAAACCGCCACGGCTTTGAAGCCGCCGATGGTTTGGCCCTCGGTTAGATTGCCGTAATCGGCTGGGTGTTGCTGCGCGAATGCCGTGGTCATGAGCAGACTAACTAAGATCAAACATCTCACAAGCGCCTCCGGACTCCGTGGTCTTAGCTGGGATTTCCATTTTGAGATCCCGGCCAAACTCAGTATCGACACCTCTGTCCGGAAAATCCTAACCGGGAAAGCGTGGATACCTCGCCATGGGACTGAGTATTACACGAGCGCGCGCCTGGCCGCTTTGGCTGGGTCATTAGCGCGGGATGCGGCCAAAGCGGTAGCTGAGCGAAAGCGTGGCGTAGCAGGGCAGGCGGACGCCCACCACCCGCTCGAACGGGGCGGGTTCGTCCGGCAGGGCCAGGACCTCCGTGGTTTGGCCGGTGAAGCCACTGGCAATCAGGAAGTTGACGCCGGCTTCCAGTCGGCTGCCGAACTGGCGGGCAAGCGCGCCGCGAAACTCGCGAACCGGAACGCTGACAAAGCCATCGCCCAACGGCTTGCGGCCCACGGTCTCGAACTCGGCGCGGGCGCGCAGACCGAACGGCAGGCGATCGAGCGTCCCCAGAACATCGGCGATGAGGCGCGGCGCTTCGGGCACCGGAGCGCCATCGGAGAGATCGCGCGCATCGGCCTTCGACACGGATGCCTCCAGGAACCCGCCGTGAAAGAAGTGGCGCGCGGCGGCCGTGATGTAGCGATTGCGGCTGGGCCCCTCGTCGAACTGAAGGCCGGTATCCGGGTCGATCTTGGCCAGCGATTGTTCCTGCGTGATGCGGCCGAGCGTCACGCGAAAATCGGTAGCGCCGGCGGCCTTGTGCGCCACCATCTGATAAGCGTGCGCGCGGCTGACCGGAGTTCCCTGGGTAGTGCTGGTGCCGATGCGTGGATCGTTGGTGAAAAAGGTCTGGCCGAAGCTGAAGGACACAGAGGGCAGCGGCAGCCGCTCCGGGGCGATGAGACCTAACGTGGCTTTTGGCGAGTTCACGCCCACCGATCTGCTGTAGGAATTGGCGGGATCGAGCAGGTCCGTGTTGGCGATACCGATTTCGTCGCGGCGCCAGCCGGCATCGTAGTGCAGCCAGGAGGCGAGCTTGCCATCCACTGCAACGTAAGGCGCCAGATCGTCCAGCGTCACGTTGTTGGCGGTGACCTTTTCGAACGGGCCGTACACGGCGGGGTTATCGGAATCGGAGTGGTCCAGGTCGTCCCGGCGCGGGGCATCGCGCTGGTAGTCCGTACCGATCAGAATGGCGAGATATTGGTTCACCGTATGCGCGTAGTGGGCGCTGCTGCCGGTCACGGTGCGAAATTCGCTCTGCCGGATGAGGCCGTCGCCGAAATTGGAAAAGAGCGCCAGGTTGTAAGTGCGAAAGAAGGCCGAGAGATGGAGTTCGCTCGATTCCGTCAGACGCCATACATCGTTGAGCGCGGCTTCGGCGGTGTGGGTTTGGTCGCGCTGGCGCGGATCGATGGTGTCACCGAGGTTGGGCACGTCGATGGGCACCAATCCCGGCACCATGGATCTGCCGTAGTATCCGATGCCGAAGAGCGTGACCTGGTGACGGCCGATGTCGAACACGCGTTCGCCATTGAACTTGTACTGCTGGCGATGTTCCAGCCTGTCGAGGAATCCGTTGCCGTAAGAGGCCTGCATGGCGAGCCACGCCTTGGTGGCGGGATCGGCGGGGCTCCAACCGGCAGCGAGGTCGATATCCCGGTAATCGCCAGTGACGGTGGCAAAGGGCTCCAGCCGGGGGCGAAGGCCGTATACCGCAGCCATATCGACGGAGTGGTTACCTTCGCGGACGTTAAACGCGCCGCCATCAGTCACGACAGCTTCGATGACCTCGGGGATCATGATGTTGGGATCCGCGTAGCCGTTGCCGTGCGCATTGGCGCTGAGATTGTTGGAAACCAGGAAGCTGCCGACAGCGAGGTATTGGGCGATCGGCTCGCCGTGGTCTCCCGCCACGCCAGGGGCGAAGTACTGCGGCGCCTTGATGCCGCCGGAAGCGGATTCGACCGGCAGGCCGGGGATGGAAACCGGCGCTCCGGGGCGGCCGGGATTGGCGTCGAGGATCTCGTCGTGAACGTTGACGCTCTGCGACGGGTCGGGATGATCGAGGTCTGCTTCGCCAGCCTCCGCGGTGACCGTGATCGCGTCGTGACGGGAAGCCATGCGGCCGAACCGCACGTCCACGGTAAGCGATTCGGCTTCGGCCAGGGGAAAGGTCTGGGTGGCAGGCTCGAAATTGCCGGCGCTGGCGCCGAGCGTGTACATCCCCGGCGCCAACTCGCGAAAAACGAACCTGCCATCGGTGTCACTGGTGGCGCTGATTTGCGCCGTGCCGGCGCCGCCGCTCAGCCGCAGGGTGGCGCCCGGAACCAGGTTGCCCTGCGGATCGGTCACCTGACCCGCTACGCTGCCGTCGGCGGCGAGCAGCGCCGTGTGCAAGAGCAGCGCCATCGCCGCTAGGCAACGCATGTTGAAGCGAAGTGTAATCATGGCAGCGATGGGGTCCCGCGTAGCACGTATGTTAAATTCGTATGTACCCCGCACGGTAACACGGTTCCGCGCGATAACGGTGGCTCACTCAACGCTGGCCAAGCGCCGCCGCCACAGTCTGGCAGTCTACCCCACACTTTTCCGCGATCATGTGCGCGTGACCGAGCACCTTGGGGTCTTTGAGACCGAAGGAAAGGGCCTTTTGCATTTCGGAGTTGGCGCGCTGGTAGTCTCCGGCGGCGGCCAAGGACCAGGCATAGGCGTCCAGCGTGAAAGCATCGTGGCGGCGCGCGATTTCCGATTCCGCGATGCGGCGCCCCTTTTCGGCTTGATGGGCGTAGTCGGTGTAATAGGCCACCAGCTCGTGATTGGCGTTGTCGGCCTGACCCGATTCCTGCAACGCCTGCCGCTCGAAATCCGCGAATGCTTGGGCAGATTCCTCGTGCCGGCCGGCGCGCTCCAGCGCTTCGGCCACCGCGAAGAGGTTTTCCGCGTGTGGGGCAACCGCGTAGCGCTTCTGGAACAGGGAAACAGCCTCGTCGTAGCGCTTTTGCGCCAGACGGATCTGGCCCAGCGTGCCTAGCGCGTAGTGGTAATCGGCGAAAACGCCCAGCGCGCCGGTCGAAAACTTCTCGGCTTCGGGAAGGCGGCCGGCGGCCAGGTGCAAGTGGGACATCTGAGTGAGAAGCCAGGCGCGGTCTTCGAGTTCCTGATACGGAGTGGAATCGTATGCCCGCTGCATCAGGTCGATGGCTCCTTCGATGTCGCCGTGCAGTTCGCGCAGATAGGCGGCGCGGGTAAGGCCCGGAACGTTGCCCGGGCGCAGATTGAGCATCCACTGGACCGCGTCAACGGCCTCCTGGTAATTACCGAGCTCGGCGTTCGAGTCAGCCAGGTAGCCGTAGACGGTGACGTCATCGGGTGTCTGGCGATTGAGCTTGCTTGCGACCTCGCGGGCCTTGCCAAATTCGTGGCGGCCCAGCAGCAGCCACGTCCGGACCTTGAGACCTTCGTAGTTGTCGGGAGCCATGGCGAAGGATTGTTTCAGCGTCTCTTCCGCCTTGCCATAGAACGCGACGTCGGAAGTCTCGCGCGCGCGGCGCGCATAGGCCATCGCGAGAGCGTTGTAGGATGGGCCGTAATCCGGCCGTTTGGCAACCTCTTCCTGCGCTTTACGGATGGCGGTTTCAGCCGGCGTGGCGGCAAAGGCCGGCAGCATCGAAAACAGGGCGGCAATCACTCGTTTTTTCATATTCGTTCTCCTTATGTAGTCGAGTTGGCGGGGCGGACGAACAGCGACTGCCCCGCCAACGTCATTGGTTTCTAGTTGACGGGACAGATTCCGCCCGGCTGGTTGGTGCAGCCCGCCTGGCCGGGACCGGCGTGAACGCTGTCCCTGCCGTCATAAGCCGGAGCCAGGAATGGGAACGTCCCCGTGAGTTGGGAACTGGAAGTGTTGACGCCGTCGCCAATCGGCGTGCCGTACTTCGTGCTATCGGCCAGAATGCCTCCCACCGCGCGCGCGGCGATATCGATGACATCGTCGACCGGCCGGCGGCCGTTGGGCCAGCCCGCGCCATCTCCGGCCAGGAGGCCCAGCCGCCTCTGAAAGCCGAATGGAGTTGGCGGGATCCCGGTGTTGAGCCTCAGCAGGTCGGCGATGGGGCCGGCGTCGCCTGGGCCGCACCCAGTGCATATCGGGGCCATGTATTGCACCAGCGGCAGCAGATCGGTGCGTGGCGCCGGCGGCACGGGGATGCCGATGCTCGAAAAGATCTGGGCCAACAGCGGATTGAGAAAGAAACTGGCGAACTGAACATCGTTGGTGGGATCGTCCATGCTGAAGCGGTCCTTCGACCCGGTGCCGATGATCAGCTCGTTGATGAGCGGATTGCCGAGCCGCTGGACTTGCGCCCAGTTGTCTTCGCTTGCGTGGTCTCGCAGAACGTTCAGCTTCTGCCGCGAGGTGGTGCCGTAGGTGCCGATGACGGCCAGCTTGTTGCTGGCGACGTAGGCTTGACCACCGGAAGTGAGCATGTTGATGGGGATCTCCAGAATCATGGAGTTCACGTTGAAACCCGCCAGAGAGTTGGGCGCGTAGTTATGCGTGTCGTCGGCGTCCACGGCTGCGCTGAGCACACCGCCGCCGGCCGCCATCCGGAAGTTCAGCGAATCGAAAGCGGCCCCGAGGTCCACAAAGAAAGGATCGGCCACGGTGCCGGCGAAAACCCGGATGCCGTTGGAGAGCGTGTAAACGCCCTGTTGGCGCAGTTGTGCGTAGTTGGGCATGGTGCGCGGCCCCACGTTGGTCGGAACGGCGTAGAGCGTCTGGCCGTTGTTGAGATCTTCGCGCTGCCTGCCGGTAATCATAGTCACCTCGTAGGTCTGAATCAGGTTCAAGCCCTGCGAGCCGGGGCCCGTCAGCGCAGTGATGGGCGGAATTCCGAGCAGTCCGCCGACATAGCCAGTGAACACGCCGGGGTTCGTGTATTGCGTCTTGAAACGGAATTGAAAGGTAAGGTCGGGGATTCCGTCGAGGTTGTTGTCGATCTTCATTTCGTACAGGATGCCCGGATCGAACGGGAAGTAATTCGGCCCGTTCGAGGGCTCGAGGAATGGATCGACGTTGAGGATCAGGATCACCTTGTCCGGATGCTCCGGACTCACAAAAGCAAACCAGTCGGTGATGTCGGCCTTTTGATCCAAGGCGGTGATGGGCGCTTCCCGATGGCTGGCAGCGAAGCTGGCGGACGTTTGAGCCAGCAGGGCAGCCAGGGCCGCGGTGAGCGCGGGGCGCAAAAATGTTCTTCGAATTGTCATCGAGTATCTCTCCCTCAAGTGGAATGAGCTTCTTCGCTTAACTACGAGGCGGGAGATCGAATCGGATTCGCGGCGGACGAGAATTATAGCGGGGCGACGATAATCGGCGTGGAGGTGGGTGCGTCGACGCCGCCGGCAGCTTCGAGTGTGACCGCTACCACATCGCTCTCCATTAGTGGCGCGGATGGGCGATAGAGGTGGATGGCGTTGCCCCGCGGATTGGAGCTGAACAGACCGGCGGGCGCCGGCTTACCGCCGCGAATAATCCACATTTCATACGTCTTGCCGGGCGGCGGCGCGGGCAGGTGGGAAGCGATGAGCAGCACACCCGATGGATGGAAAAACACCCTTCCGCGAGGCGGCGCGGGCTGGCCCTGGCCGAAGGTGACCTCGCGCGTTTCGGGGGCCTGGATGAGGTCGAAAGCCTGGCGCATGGCGGCGGCCGCCGCGCCGCTGCGCTCGATTTCCATCCGCGCCTCCGCCAGCTCCGCGCGAAAACCGCGCGTCTGGTAGAGCATCAAACCGGCGGCCGCCAGCGCCGTGACGGCCGCGGCTACCCATGCGGTGAACCAGTTCCACCGTGGTTGCGGAACTCCACCGGCCGATGCCAGAATCCGTCCACGCAATTGACGCGAAGGGTTGGGGCCGTCGAAAGAGGTTCCCATGGCGAACGCCAGGGCGCGCGCCTCGCGCAGGCCCGCCGTGCAGGCTGCGCAGCCGCGCCCAAGGTGAGTGCGCACCTCGCTTCGCTCGGGCTCCTCCAGCACACCCAGCGCATAGAGCAGATAATCGGGGCGCAGTTCGTCGCAAGTCATGCGGGTACCGCCCCTCCCAACGCCGTTCGCATCTGCTGAATGGCCCGGCGCGTCCAGGTTTTGATGGTGCCCAAGGGCTGGCCCATGCGTTCGGCGATCTCGGTCTGCGACATCCCCTCGAAATAGGCCAGCTCGATGGCTTGGCGCTGCTGGGAATCGAGCTGATCGAGCGCTCGCTTCACTTGCCGGATGAGATCGAAATTCAACACGTCGGTGGAAATGTCCGCAAATAGTTCCGGATGTTCGGTTTCATTGAGTTCGACGGTGCTTTCGGTTCGGTGGCCCCGCGAGCGGAGATGATCGATGGCGCGGTTGCGCGCCACCGCGAGCAGCCATGGGCCTACCGCACCGCGATCGGAATCGAAGCCGCCGACGCGGTTCCAGACGCGCAGGAAAGTCTCCTGCACCAGATCTTCGGCAACGCCGGTGTCCCGGACCATGCGCAGAATCAGCCGGAACACCACTTGGCCATAGCGGTCGTAGAGCTCTGCCAAGGCCTGTGGATCGCGCCGTTGCAGGCGGACCATAAGCTCGCCGTCGCCCTTCGCCACAACTGCGAGGATCAGCGGAAACATAGAGTCACCGGATATTTGCGTCGCTCCAAGGATTATAGCCGCAGACAACACTTTGGGTCACGTAAATTACATACGAGGGACCTGGACGGACGCTGGGAATCGCTGTGCCGGGCCGCCACGGCGAGGGCGGTCGAGAGCGCGACTTCGGCGCAGCGACGGCCATCCGGTATTTCGAAATCTTACAAAACAGTATTTAAAGTCTTAAAATACGCTAAAATGCGATATGCGGCATTTCAAATGGAGCGAGGAGAACGAGGTTTTCCTGGCCCAGATCGATGCAGAGCATCGTGAGCTGTTTCGGATTGCCGATGGACTGCAGCAAGCCGTCGCCGACAAAGCTGCGACCGCTGTGAAGCAGCACCTGCACGCCTTCATTGCTCATGCGGAAGAGCATTTTTCGCATGAAGAGTGGCTGATGCAGTCGGTTCGGTATTCCTCCTATGGTTGGCACTTACAACAACACAATACTGCCCGAAGGCGCCTAAAGCTGTTCGCTCCTCTCGTCGAGAGTGGCGAATACGAGGCCGCGGAACTCCTTTTGGAATTCCTGGAAGGATGGCTGCGGGACCATATCACCCTCACGGACCGCATGATGGCCGCGCATGTCCGAAATTACGAGCGGGCCAACGCCACCAGTGCCTTGGAACGATGGGGAGCGCCTTTGCCCGCCGAAACCGGCGCCCTTCCTAGAACCCGTCCGGTTCTATAAGGCTTGCAACGATCAGCCCTTCCCTTTGGACTCCCTGCTCTACCCGAGTTTCCCCAACTGCTTCTGTGCGAGGCGGCTCCACTTCGCGATGTACCGTCGCCGATACCTCGGTGCCGTTCTGGCGGATTCAACCGCTCGCGCATACATTTCGCGCGCCGCGCCAGTGTCTCCCACTCCCTCCAGCGCCTGCCCGTAGTAGAACAGACCCTCTGTGTCGTACGGCCGCCGCTCCACGTACACGGCCAGCTCATTGCGTGCGTCGTCGTATTGCCGGTTCGCCAGATAGACCGCGCTCAGTTCGCGGAGAATCTCGCTCAGGTTGAACTTTTCATCCTGATCCACAACCGTTTGAAAGTGCGAGAGCGCATCCTTGAGCCGGCCCTGCTCGCGTGCGATGCGTCCCAACTGAAAATGAGCGTCCGTTTCTGTCGGGTCAATGGCAACGGCTTTCTGAAACCGCTGAATCGCCTCGGTCGTCTGCCGCCGCTGTTGGTAGATCAACCCGAGCTGGTACTGCGCCTCGGCATCGTGCGGATTGATTGCCGCCGCTTCCAGCATCCGGCGAAAGTTCTGCCGGCTTCGCAGGCCCGCGCCCACATTCGCAAACTCGCTGCGCAGGTAGTAAAACGCGAAGAAGAGAAAGAATGGGGACGCCAGCCACCCGAAAAGGAATCGCAGCGGTCCCCAGAACACCACCGCGGCGGCAACCGGAACCCACGAGAGGCAGACCGCACAGACCGCGACCCGGTTTTCCACCCCAAACACGGTTCGGATCGCAAAGAACATCAGCACCGCAAAATAGAGAAACGCCAGCGCCGCCACCACGCCCAGCGCCGGAGTTGGCGCCACCCAACCCGCCAACAGCACCGGGATCTGCGCCGCCGTCCAGGCCATCGAAGTGCACGTGAGCAGCGACGAGTAGTCGCGCTGAAAAACCATGCCCAGCGTTCCGAGCCGGCCGATCCAATTGGTCACGAGCAGCGTTCCCGGAACGTAAATCGCCGCCAGAACCAGAAGAGGTGTGTAGAAGCTGAACGACCACTGCGGCTGCACGTGCATGGGTACCGGTGCTTCGCCCCGCTCCGGGCCCGTCTGTGTGACCACGACGGACGCCTGTGGAACGGGTGGGGTCACAGTGAACTCGAACAGCAGCGATACCGCCAGCACCGCCAGGCTTGCGAAGAGCAGGCTGCCTCGATCCAAAATGCCGCTCATCGCCGCCGCCGGCTGCGCCAACGATTGCAACAACAGCTTCATGTTCTGAAAAACCATGAACGGTCAGGATATCAGCCCATCGGCCAAACCCGCGCGGACATCGGAGACCTCGTGTGCGTTCTGGCGGCACCCTCGCGCCGTCCGCGCTTATTCCGGCGGATCGTTCTTGCGGCCGGAGTTGACGATCCAATTGCGGAACATGGCGGTGTAGCCGCGGGCTTCGTTATCGTCGCGCAGTTGCTCGATCGAGAACCGCATTTTGCGGCTCCAGTTGGGGTATTGCCAGGTGGTGCCCGGCAGGTTTTGCTGCTCGGTTTCCTTGGTCAGATCCTCCTGGTTGATGGCCAGCAGTTGGGATGGCGTCAGCGCCAGGAAACCGACAATGGCGTTATGCAATTCGCCCGAGAGCGCTGGGTAGTCCTGGGCGCGGCGGGACAGGAAAGGCGGCATTAGTTCGAGTTCGAAGAGCATGTCGAGCATCTTCTGCTTCTCGTCGAGGCGCGCGCGGGATTGCGCTTCGAATCCGGCCTGGTCCAACATGCCGGCGGCGCGGCGGGCGTAGAGGTCGGCCCCGATCCAGAAGCCGGCCAGCGTCGGCAAGTCGTGGGTGGTGGAAGAAACCAGCGCCTGCCGCGGGTATTCCCGGTGCCGGCGAAACTCGCCGCCGGCGCGCTTTTCGAAATAGAACAGGCGGTAGCTGAGTACGCCGAATTGCTCGAGCGTTTCGCGGATACCCTGTTCCACCGTGCCCAGATCCTCGCCGACGATGACCACGCGGTTGCGCACGCTCTCGAGCGCCAGAATGCGCAGGAAATCGAGTGAGACTTCCTTGACGTAGGCGCCGTGCGCCGCGTCGCAGCCATCGGGGATCCAGTACAGGCGAAACAGCCGCATCACGTGATCCATGCGCAGCGCGCCGCCGTAGCGCGCATTACGGCGGATGGTTTCGGCGAAAAGGCGGTAACCGTCGGCGCGGTGGACTTCGGAGTTGGGCGGCGGA
This sequence comes from Bryobacterales bacterium, assembly GCA_003142185.1. Taxonomy (GTDB): domain Bacteria; phylum Acidobacteriota; class Terriglobia; order Bryobacterales; family Bryobacteraceae; genus Bog-375. The sequence goes on along the minus strand of PLOR01000097.1, from coordinate 46,656 downwards.
AAGCCCCAGTCCTGGCCCCCGAGGGCGAAATCGTCGGGCGGCGAGCCGACCCGGCAGCCGGCGACGAAGAAGGGGCGGTGGGCCCACAGATCGGAGCCGAAGCGGTCGGTGGCGAGCGCCAGGTCGTGGTAGAGGCCGATCGACATCTTGTGATCGCGCGCTCTCCGCTGCGCGCGCTGCAATTGCAGTCCGATTTGCCATTGCAGGTACTGGTAGAACATGACCGAGCGCCAGTGTTTTTGGCGGAACGCGCGGGTGCCAGCCGAATCGGGGTCGCGATATTCGGGCGGCCAATCGGGCCAGATCCACAGCTTGGGATCGCGGCGGTGCAGCCACTCGTCGAGGGCGCAGTAGAGGGCGAATTTTTCGAGCAGATCGCCTTCCTGCTCGCGGAATTCCTGGAATGCCGCGGCGCGCTTCGAGCCGACGCGCCATTCGCGCAGAAACTGAACGAACAGGAGCTTGAGGAACCGCAGTTTGAGCGCGGCCACCCCTTCGTATTCGACGAACGGGGTTTCGCGAAGCCGGCGAATTTCGGCTTCGACCGGGGCGGAGGCGCGCAGCCGCCGGGCGCGGGCGGAGCGTGGGAAATCCTCCATCCCTTCGACATCGAGGTAAATGAAATTCTGATAGAAGATGCAATTCGGCAGGTAGGGGCTGGTGTTGAAGGGGCGGCGATTGTGGATGGCGTGCAGCGGGTTGAGACTGACGAAGCTGGCTTCCAGATCGTCCGCCACCCAATCGATGACGCCCAGCAGGTCGCGGAAATCGCCGCATCCCCAGTTGCGTCCGGAGCGGACGCCGTACAGGCTGACGGCAACTCCGGCCGCGCGCCGGCCGCGCGTGGGCAGGTGATCGTTCCAGGCGCGTTCGGGGGTCACGATGTAGCGGGCTTCGGCGCTGGCCGCGCCGACGGTCACTTGGACGCGGTGGTAACCAAGCGGCAGCGCCACCTGCAGGTGCGCCACCTTGCGGACCCAGGTTCGCCCATCGATTGCGATGGAAGCGGATACGGGGAGGTCCGCCAATTGGATCTCATACACTGACTGGGTACCGTCTTCCCGATGGATGGCCACGCGCGCCACCGGGTGCGGGCAATCGGCCGGAACATTGAGCGGCAGCTCCGTTTCAGCGGCGACGGTGACTACCACGGCGGGCGGCAGCAGGCGTTCCCATTCGGCACGGGCGCGGCGGGCTAGCGATTGCTCTAATTCGGCCGCGCTGCCGGCGGCGACGCCCCGCGCGCGCAGCAGGGCCTGCTTGGCTTCCAGCGTGATTTCGTGCTTGTGGCCCCAAATATCCCAAAAGTACGGTTCGACACCATACAGGGATGCGGCTCGGTCCAGCAGTTGTTCGAAGGTTTCAGACGGCATCGGGAGGGTACCCTTCGATTCTACAAGAGCGCCGCCGGCCATGCGAAAATGGAGGCATGGAAAAGCCCTTAGCCAGCGGCCCCGCGGACCTGTTCGCGCGGCTCGACGACTACACATTCTCGAATAGCGCCGCCGCGGCCTCCGAGGGCATCCTCCTCACCTCGCTCGACAAGGCAGTGAACTGGGCGCGCAAGAACTCCATCTGGCCCATGTCGTTCGGCCTGGCATGCTGCGCCATCGAGATGATGTCGATGAGCGCCTCGCGCTTCGACATCGCCCGCTTCGGCGCGGAGGTGTTTCGCGGCTCGCCGCGGCAATCCGACCTGATGATCATTGCCGGCCGGGTCTCGAACAAGATGGCGCCGGTGATCCGCCATTTGTATCAACAGATGCCGGAGCCGAAATGGGCCATCTCGATGGGCGCTTGCGCCACTTCCACCGGGGTGTTCCACAACTACGCCCTGATCCCGGTCAACCAGGTGATCCCAATCGACGTTTTCGTGCCCGGATGCCCGCCGCGTCCGGAGCAGTTGATTTACGCGCTGCTCATGTTGCAGAAAAAGATCCAGGACCAGAGCGGTACGGTAAAACAAGTTCTCAACCTGGCGTAGCGGCGTCGCCGTCAGCCCCACAGCTCACCAGGTCGCTGAACACGCCATAGGCGGTCTGCTCCACGCCGGGATCGATCGAAACCGTGCCGAATGTGCCCATCAGGTCGGTGTGGAACAGCAGAATGTTGGAGGTGCCCTGCGGCGCCGCCAAAATGTCGGCGCGGTCCAGCACTTCGGCGCGTACGCGCGCGGAGACGCCCGAGCCGGTGCGCCGCGCGCGGCTGATCAACCGCACCGTCTTGCCCTGGCGGTTGATCGCCGCCAGCCGCTCCGGCGTCAGCCGCGCGATCCCGCGCGTCGAAACCTGCTGCGGCGTGGTGCGCGCGTCCAAAAGCACGTTGGCCAGCGCCGCGGTCTTGGCGGCGGAGTCCCATCCCTCCACGTCGAAGGCGCCGCCGGCTTCGGTGATCCCCATCGCGCGCGCCGCCGCCAGGCCGTCTTCGAACGACCCACCCCGCTCCATCGTTTCCACCACCACTTTAGACGTCGAATTGAGCGCGCCCACGAACCCCAGCACCCTAACTCCCGGCATCGTGTGGCGCCACAAGTTGAAGACCGGCGCGCCATCCATCACCGCCGATTCGAATCGAAAGACAACCCCGGCGCGCGCCGCCACGTCCCGCAAATCGGCGTACGCGTGGGTGATCGGCCCTTTGTTGGCGGTGACCACGTGCATGCCACGGGCGAACGCCGCGCGGATGTGCGAAATGGCCGGCTCTCCGCTGGTGGGATCGAGCGTGGTCAGCTCCACCGCAACCTCCGCCCCGGCCGCATCCAGAAATTCTTCGATGGAGCCGGCACGCGGTCCAAACTCAGGCTCGCTGCCGAGCCCGTTCGGGTCCGCCGCCGTTCCATGCCGCAGCGTGTGGATGCCCGTGATGCTGAAAGGGAACTCGCGTCGCTGGTTCGCGATCAGCCGCCCGAGCGCCCGCCCCACGTTCCCGTACCCGATGAGTGCCAGCTTCAAGCTTCGATTTTAGGCCATCCGTGGGACCGGCCCCCGACCGGCCAACCCGGGCGCAAGCCGGCCGCTACGCGGCGGTTCGATCAGCCGCCGCACCGTCCGCTCCACCGTCGTGTCCGCCGCGTGGCACGGATCGTTCAACTCGCACTGCCAGCCCATCGTGAACGGCCCGCTCGAGGAGGCGGGGTCCGATAATCCGCAGCCCCCGCTCGCGGGCGTTGGTTGCCGTTCAAGACCAAGCGTAACGTAGAACCATCCGAGCGCACGCAGCCCCGGAACATCCCGCCTGGCACCGATTTGTTCCACTTGGGCCTAGGCCGAATACTGTTCATCTCAGTCGTGGCGCAGGCTGTCAAGCCAGGGTTGACAGTCCGCACCCCGGTGGTGGGCTGAGCTGCAGGTCAGGCGGTCAGAAGCGTATTGGAACGGTTTCTTGCTCTCCCTGGTACGCAATCACCTTGTCCGGTGTGCCTGTAACCTCCACCCCTGTGCCATGGCCCTTCCGCACGACGACAACATGGAAAGTCCGCGTGTTCAACATGCCCGGGAAACTTCCCTTCCTGGCATCGATCCTGAGCTGGTGCTGCGCGTCATCCCAGTTGAAATCAATCGTCGAATAGACGCCTTTTTCGTAGTTATAGTTATCGTTTTCGTCCTCATACAGCGTGAAGCTGCCGTTGGCTCCGGGATAGATGCGTAACTCAATGGGGTCGGCCGGCTTTTCCGTGGAGTATTGAACGAATGGACCCATCGGTATGATGGACCCTGACCTGACCATCAGCGGAATCTTGTCAATGGGAGCATCCGCAGCCACGCTCTTGCCACCGGCCAGCACCTCTCCCGTCCAGAAATCGATCCACTGATTCCCAGCCGGCAGATAAACGGTCCGTGTCTTCTGTCTTGGCTCGGCCGGCTTCGCCTCACGAGCGAAAATCTCCGGAGTCTTCCAGAACATCTGGGCACGGAACGCGCCGAGCACCGCGTTCGAGGTCTCGAACGCAAAGTCATATTCCTTTCCAGCCACTAACTCGACAGGCACGGTGTGGGACTCCATGGAGTCGTAGTTATGCGCCACCTCCTTGCCATCCAGATACACTCGCTTCGGCCCGAAACTCTTCATGTTGAACCGGTATTTCCCGGTTTCGGTGGGGACCAGCTTGCCTTCCCAGCGCATCGAGAATCTGGGGTCTTTTATGAAGCTCGGCCAGCCCGTGTACCAATACAAATCGACCCCTGGCTCCACGGCTTCGTGACACAGCTTCTTAAAGTCCGCATCGCAATAGTATCTGGCGGTCAGGCCCGGTTTGCCGTCCTTCGTTTTAAAGACCTCGGGCGGCATGGGAACGGTCTGCTCGGGCGGGCGATGGTCCATGTACTCGGTCACCGGAGAGACCATGATGGCGGGGCCGAACATAAACTGGTCGTCGATCGAATAGGTCTTCCGGTCTTGCGCGAAGTCCATCGGCAGGCCGCGCATGATGGAATAACCGTCGTGGGTGACCCGCCAGCCCAGCGAATAGATATAAGGCAGCAGCCGGTATCGCAGGTTGTCGAACTTGACGAGTGAGTCGGTGTAATCGCCAAACTCCCATATCTCGCGTGGAGTCTCCGAGCCGTGCGACCGGAAGATGGGCGAGAAAGCCCCCAACTGAAACATGCGTGCATAGAGCTCCTGATACGCAGGGTCCTTGCCGCCGTTCGAAAATACTCCCCCCTGGCACCCGAGCGAGTACGCGCCGATATCGAAGGTCCAGTAAGGAATGCCGGCCATGCTGTGATTGATCCCGGCCGAGATCTGTTTCCGGTAAACGTCCCAGTTCGCGCCGATGTCTCCCGACCAGGTGGTTGCCGCGGCCCTTTGCTGGCCGGCGAATGTCGACCGCGTGAGAATGTAAACGCGCTTCTGGTCCGTCTCCTTCCGCTGGTTCTGGTAGACGCCTTCCGTGATGACGAGTGAATAAGGATTGAGATACCGGGCGAATGAGCCGAGATGATTGTTCTCGACTCTCTTCATCTCATACTCTTCCGACTCCTTGGTGAGCGCGTTGACGATGTCGGGTTCGGTCGAGTCCATCCACCAGGCGTCGACTCCTTTGGAAAAGAGTCCATTGCTCGCGTATTTCCAGTACAAATCGTTGGCCGCCGGATTGTACGCATCGAAGTACCGGAAGCCGGCCCAGCCCACCGGCGAGTATAGATAGCCGTGGCGTTCCATGTCCTTGTAGATTGGCGACGCAGGTCCGAGCCCGCCCCAGATGGAAATCATCAGGTGGAAATTCTGCTGGTGCAGCAGATCGATCATTTCCTTCGGCCGTGGGTACTTGGTTTCGTCGAAGTACATACCGCCCCACGTGTCGTTTCCGCCCCAGTAGTTCCAGTCCTGCACGATGTTATCGATGGGAATCCGCCGCTTGCGGTATTCCTGCGCGATGCCAAGCAGTTCGTCGCGGGTCGCGTAGTGCTCCTTGCTCTGCCAGTAGCCATAAGCCCACTTACCGTACATCGGAGCCTGGCCCGTGAGCTGCCGGTATCCGGCGATGGCCTGGTCGATGGTCGGGCCGACAAAGAAGTAGTAGTCGATGTTATCCGCCACCTCTGACCAGAAGGACGTCGCACCGAGATTGTCGGCGAAGATCGTCTTGGAATAGTTGTCCCAGAGAATCCCGTATCCCGCGGTGGAAACCAGCATGGGTGTGACCGCATCGGTGTTGGATTGCACCAGCTTCACAGTCCGTCCCCGATAGTTCATGTAACCGGACTGATGCTGCCCAAGGCCGTACACGCCTTCATCCGGGGTCAGAGTGAAGTTCTGCTGAACGCTGAACGCGGCCTTTTCCTTCTCGATCTGACAGGGAGTGAAGACGGGCCGCCCTTGCTCTTTCAGAAGTGAGTGGTTGTCATTGTCGAGATACTGAATCGCCCCATCGCTCTTGCTCAACTGAACTTTGACCTGTCCCGAACTCAGTGTGATGGCCGCGGCGCTCTCCTCAAACTGTACGCTCAGCTCGGGCACATCCTTCTGAATCACCGAGAGGCTGACCTTTTCGGACGTGCCGCCGGCCGGCCATTTCACCACGCGAACCGTACCCTCCGAATAGAACTGCACCCTAACGTTCAAATCGCCGGAGGTCAGTTGAACGCCGTTGCGGATGCGTTCGATTCGTGGCGTCTGGCAAACAGCCGGCAACGCGCTCAGGCAGAGGACGAAGCACAGTGCCATTGCCCGCCAAGCAGGGGTAGGGAGTTTCATTGTTGTGGTTCCTTTCGTGGCATGCTCTGTGCCGCGAAACTTTCAATTATGATCGAGCACCCGTTTATTTCGTGGCTTCCGCTCGCTTCGCAGCCCAGCGCTTCTTGGCGGCGGCAACGATTGCCCGCCTGCCGGCCGCCGAAAGCTTCCGTTTCGGCTTTGCCGCCGCCGGTGCGGCTTGCGGTTTCTTCGATTCAGCCCACCTTTTTCGCTGTGCCTCGGCGATCCGGGCACGGCCAGCCGCACTCATGCCGCGCCGTTTGCGTTTTGCGGGTTCCGGTGCGACGGCGGTCTCGGCCGGGCGGCCGGAGAGCATCTGACGAAGCTCGGCGATCTGAGCGTCTATTTGCGCCTTTTGGGACTCGAAGCCTTCAATGGCGGCGGTGATGATTTCGTTGCTAAGTTTTGTCGGCATAGAATTTAGGGCCGTCTTCACGTTGACGGCCAACTTCTACACTAACTGATTTTCGAGTGACTTGAGGAGCCGAAGCGCTGGACGGTGCCGCCTTGTGTCGCGCACGATACGGGTGTCTCGGCTGACACTCCCGCGCTCGACCGAACCCAAGAAAAAAGGCTGATTCCGGTGTGGCGCGCCACTTGCTGTATCGCCTCTGAGTAGCGCAGGCTCGGGAAAACAAGGGGCAAGCCAAAGCATGCCCTACCAGCGGTAACGGCATGAGCGACCCGCCGCACTCTGTTTTGAGGATAATGGAGAGTCTTCAGATTATGAGGCCCGGAAGGAACAGAATTCTTCTGATTGGCGGCGCGGTTGGCGTGCTGGCAATTGCGGCATACTCGGCCGGCGTCTTGTGGCGGGCGTCGCGCGCCACCACCGAATCTGCCCGCGAGCTGCAGGCGGCTTCGGAAATCCGATTCACCACGGCGCGGCTCGATCATCCACCGGACGGCGGTTTCGAGTGGTTCTCGGCTCCTGCCGTGTTCGCCGACGCGGTTTCCTTTCACGACCGGCTGTACCTCTGCGGTCCGGCCGGGCTCTTCGAATACGATTCACAGGGCATCCTCAAGCGCCGCTTCCGGCCGGGCTTGGAACTGCCTGCCGCGCCGTTGGGGACTCTGGCGGTGGGCACCGCCGGCGGCCAGCCGGAGTTGTATATCACAACCGCAGGCGAAGGGCTGGTCATCCTCGGCGATGGCGGGTTCCGTCAGATCCGGCCGGTTGAGCCCGCATACCGAAAGCTCACCTCCGTTTTGCCGCTCTCCACCGGCCAGGTGCTGCTGGGCACCGAGAAGGACGGCGTAATCGTCTACGACGGCAAGCAGATCAAAGCATTCCATCCGTCGCTCGCGAAATTGAGCGTCACTTCGCTGGCCGGCGATTACGCGAACCTCTGGGTGGGCACCATCGATCGGGGGCTGCTACACTTTCATGCCGGCCAGGTGGACAGTTTCGGAACCAGCGAGGGGCTGCCCGATCCCCAAGTGCTCTCCATCGCGGTGGATGCCGATCGCGCCTTCGCCGGCACTCCCGCCGGCGTGGCTGAGTTCGATGGCGGAAAGTTCGCGCGAACCTTGGCGCCCGGCACTTTCGCCCGCGCCCTGTTCGTTCATAGCGACACGCTCCTGATCGGCACTTTGGAGCAGGGCGTGGTGCCGGTTCCCTTGCGGACTGCGGCCGCGCGCCCGTTGGTCCGCCAGCCACAGATGCCGGCAGCGCGGATCGAACATATCTTCCGGATGGACGCGAATCTATACGCCGTCGCGCGCGATGGCGTTTACTCACTTGGCTCGGATGGAAACTCGTGGCAATCCATTCTGCAATCGGAAGCCGCCCTTTTGGCCGACGGTCACATTTCCGCACTGGCGGCAGATGCCGCCGGAAGGTTGTGGGTCGGCTACTTCGATAGGGGACTCGATGTGATCGATTCCGGTTTCGCCCGAGCCACTCATATCGAGAACGACGCCGTCTTTTGCGTCAACCGGATCGCGGTCGATCCCCATGGGCGGCGCACCGCTGTCGCCACCGCCAACGGTCTGGTCATGTTCGATTCGGCGGCCCGGCAGCGCCAGACGCTGACGCGCCAGGATGGCCTGATTGCCAACCATGTTACCGACGTGGAACTCCAGGCGGATGGCATGCTGATCGCCACACCAGCCGGGCTCACCATTGTCGATGCCGCCGGAACCCGCAGCCTGAACGCGTTTCACGGACTGGTCAACAACCACGTGTACGCCATCGCATCCGAGGGGCGGACGATTCTAGCGGGCACGCTCGGCGGTCTGTCGGTTCTCGAAGACGGCGTGGTCAAAGCTTCCTACACCACTTCCAATTCGCGGCTGAAGCACCACTGGATCACCGCGCTCGGCCGGGTTGGCGACGATTGGTTCGCCGGCACATACGGCGCCGGCGTGCTGCGGCTGGACGGGATGGGACAATGGCGCAGCTTCCCGGAAGCGAGCGATGCGTTCGTCGTCAACCCCAACGCCATGCTGGTCACCGAAAGCCGCGTCTACGCCGGAACGCTCGACCGCGGCCTCTACGCCTATGATCGCCGCATAGGCCGGTGGACGGCCATCACCGCCGGTTTGCCCTCCCGCAACGTAACGGCGCTTGCCGCGCGCGGCGGCTACATATATATAGGTACCGATAACGGCCTGGTGCGCATTTTGGAACAGAATCTGGAGAACCGATGAGAGCCCTTTTGAAGCTGTGCGTGCCACTGATGACGGCTTGCGCGCTGGCGCGAGGCGATGCCGGCGTGCTGATTGCGGGCGGGAAGGACCGGCCCGACAGTAAGGTTCTCTCGCTGGCGGAGATGGAGATCGACGTTCGCATCGATAACGGCGACGCCCGCGTCAGCATCCGGCAGATCTTCGCCAACCACACGCCTCTGATTTCCGAGGGGACTTATGTTTTCGCGCTGCCGGTGCGCGCGATCGTCTCCGATTTCGCCGTTTGGGATGACGTCACGCGCATTCCCGGTGTGATCATGGAGCGGCGCCGTGCCGGCGACGTCTATAACGATCTGAAGTGGCAGGCGATCGATCCCGGCCTCCTGCAGGTCGGAGACGGAGGCGCCGACGAGGCGCGCCGCGCTACCGAATTCCGCGCCCGCATCGTACCGATTCCCCCGAACGGGACCAAGCGGCTCGAAATCGAATACCACGAGCGCATCCCGGTCGAAAATCTGACGTCTCATTTCGCCATCCCGCTGCGTCCGGATGCGTACGAGGCCCAGCAGGCGGGCAAGCTCAAGATCTCGTTCGAACTGAAATCGCAGCATGCGCTGAAAGACTTTCAAATCGCCGGTAAGCTCTACCCGCTGCATATTGCCGAGCGCACCGCGCACCTGGTACGCGGCAGCTTCACCGCCGCCAATCTCAAAATGGACCAGGACTTTGCGGTCGACTACGCTCTCGATAGCAGCCGCACCAACACGCTCGCAGTCATCACCTACCGGAATCCCGCGCCGCCCTCGCCATCCCCCGCGGATGCCACCGCGCGCGCCGCCGGCCCTCAGCCCGGTTTTTTCCAGGCGTCGGCGCTGCTGGCCCCCGCAGCCGCCGCTTCCGAGGCCTCGAGTAGACCCAAGACTGTGATCGCGCTCTTCGACGCGTCGCTTTCCATGCAGTGGGAGAAGCTGGATCGTGAGTTTCAGGCGCTCGAAGGCTTGCTGCACGCGCTCAAACCGGCGGACTCGTTCAACGTGCTCCTCTTCAACACTCAGACTGTCTCGTTCGCTCCGGCCCCGGTGGCTGCCAGCCCCGACGCCGTCGAGAAGGCGCTCGCATTCGTTCGCCAGAGCTCGTTGCGCGGCGCGACCAACCTTGAGGAGGCGCTGAAGGCCGGCCTGGCGCAGGGCGTCCACGTCGCCGCCGCACCGGCGCAACGAGAGTCGTACCTGGTCCTGCTGTCGGATGGCGGCGCCACGCGTGGCGCCCTGCAAAACGGAAAGCTGGCGGCGATTTATGCAGCCGCCTGGAAAAAGATTCCCGAGCGCCAGCGGCCTCGCACTTTCGTGCTTGGCATTGGCGACGACGCCAATATGCCGCTTCTCAAAATGCTGGCGAGCAACGATGGCGTTTGGGAACTGGTGCGTTCCACCGAGCCGATCGAGTTCAAGCTTGGCGCATTCCTCTCCAAGCTGGGGAGGCGTCCGGTGGAGGGCCTGCGGCTGGCTGCCGAGCCGAAGGCAAACCTCGACTTCGTCTACCCTCTCGAAGAGAGCTGGTTCGGAGGCGCACTGGCCTCGTGGGTCGGCGAGTATCAAAAGCCTGCACGGCGCGCCGTGTTCTCCGCCGCGGGATTCGATCAGGGCAGGCCTCTTCGCATGAGCGTCACGACCGATCTGCCGGAACAGAGCCTGGAGCATGCGGACCTGCCGCGCACGTGGGCCAAGGCGCGCGTGGACGCGCTGCTCGCCAAGATCGAGCGCGACGGCGAGGACCGCGCCAGCGTCGACGAAATCATCCGCCTGGCGCGCCAATACAAGTTCGTCACGCCCTACACGTCGTTCCTGGCCGCGCCGCGATCCCTGTTGAGGCCTCGCGTAATCCGCCCCGGCGATCCGGTGCTGCGCGTGAAGACCGATCCCGACATTGTCTCCGTGGTCGCGCTGTTTCCGTTCGGCTTGGTCAAGGAGCTGCGGTTCTTGAAGGAAGAGGATATCTGGCAGACGCGCTTTCTCGCGCCGGCCGACATGTCCGATGGCTCTTACCAGGTGAGACTGGTTCTGCGCGACCGCGACGGCCACATCTATCGCGAGGCGAAGACGTTCGTGATCGCGAGCAAACCGCCGGTGGTGCGCGTCAACCTAGCCAGGGCACGTTACCGGCCTGGGGAAACCGTCGAGATGCGCGTAAGTGCGTCCCGCGCCACGCGCACCGTGATGGCGCGTTTGTATGGCGCAGCTCCGGTTCACCTTTATTGGAATCCCGGTGAGGAGACTAACACGGGTAAGATCGTGGTCCCATCGTTTCTACCAGCCGGTAAGTACAACCTAACTGTGACGGCGGAAGATTTCGCGCACAACATCGGAACCGAGGAGGTGCCCCTTGAAGTGGTGCCATAGTTCCCGCCTGCTGGTTTGCTCCGGGCTGTTCGGCGGAGCGGTTATCCTGGCCGTTGCCAATCCGCAGTTGCGCGCGGAGATGAGCGACTGGCTGAAGTATCTCGAAGCCAATTCGATCCAGGACGCTTTCTTCCGCAGTGTTGCGTGGCCCAACGGCGCGGTTCGCGTGCGCAGGCCGCCGAGCGAGACGCGGCCCGCCTTGACTAACTTGATTGCCGCATCGCCTGCCAACGCCGAGTTATACCGTCTGCGCGCGGGTGAAGCGGAATTGCAATTGGATTTCGCGGCTGCCGAGGCCGATTGGCAGGAGTACGCGCAGACCGTGCCGGATTCGGCCGAAGGGCAGCTTGCGCTGGCGCAGTTCTATCACCGGCGCTTGCAGCCTGCCGATGAGATGAAGGCCCTGCGGGCCGCTGCGCTGGCCCCGTCCGCGCCGGCGGAAAGGCTTACTCCCGCCGCCAGGCAGCGTAGCTGGCGCACCTTCGGGCAAATGATCGAGTTAATTCGGACCCAGCAGTTGCCGGCCGACTTAGTCGACCAAACTTACCGCGACTGGATGGCGCGCTACCCGCAGGAAACGGAGCCGTACACTCGGTATTTCGATTACCTGCGCGACCACCGCCAGTTCGACGCCGCAGAGCGGCAGATCGCCGCTTACCAGAAAGCGTTTCCGGATGACCGGATCTACCCGTTCACCGCCCGAGCCGACTTGGAATTGCGTCGCGGAAACGCGGCCCAGGCGCTCGCGCTCTATGAGCGCGAATTCCAACCTCTCTGGCCGTCCAGCCTTATCGAGTCGTATCTCGACATGCTCGAAAAAGCGGGGCGGCTTCGCCTGTTTCTCGCCGAATCCCGCGCCACGGTCCAGAAAAATCCCCAGGATCTGCGAGCGGTCGCCAAGCTGTTTTTTGGCCTGCGCAAACTGGGCAACCAGCCTGCCGCGCGGCGCGCCCTGGTCGAATTCCGGCTGAATAAGGAAGCTCGCCACCAAACGTGGACCGCCGACGAGCTCACCACCCTCGCTCTTCTGTTCGACCAGGCGCAGGACCCGAACGAATCCATCCGTCATTACTACGCGCTGTACAGCCTGCCGGGCGCACCCGCGGCATCGCGCGAGCAGGCCCTCGCCGGAATCGCGAATGTGCTGCTGACGTCGCCCGAAGAGCCCATTCGCTTCGGGTCTGGCGACCTTTCGTTGTATCGCGACATCGCCACCATAGACCCTTATCCGGGGTACCTCAACGGGATCCTCTCGCTGCTGCTGAATTCAGAATCGCCGCGCACCAGCCTGGCCGATCAGGAAAAGGGTGCGACGGCTTATTTCCATCGCGCGCGCGCTTTCGAGTTAATCGGCATGATCGACCGCCAGTTTCCGCAGTCGGCGGAGCGGCCCGCGTTGCATGCGCGCTTGATAGAAGCCTACGCCATTTATGGCGAGAGCGACGGCGTGATTCGCCATGGCCGTGACTTTCTGACTGCATTTCCGTCCGCTCCGCAGCGCGCGACGGTGGCCTTGGATATGGCGGACGCGTATGCGCGCAAGGCGCAGCCGCGCGAAGAGTTCGCCCTCTACGACGCATTATTGAAGGAGTTGGCCGCCAAGGCGGACGGCGTGCCGCTGGGCGGGGCAGCCGTGCCGTCAGCGCCGGTGCCCGCGGAGGGGGCGCGATCCCAGTTCGGGGAGTTCACGGGGGGCGGACAAGTCTACGCGGTGCCGGTGGCAGCCGACGGCGAGCAAGCCGGCCAGGCCGCGCAAAAAACCGACACCGCCAGCGGCGCACGCTCGCCCGAGTATGCACGCGTGCTGGACCGCTATATCTCGCGCCTGGTTTCGCTGGACCGGGTGATGGATGCGCTGGCGGTCTGCCGCGGCGAGATTGACCGCAATCCGGACGATCCGGGACTCTATGAACGCCTGGCCGCATTTCTGGATGAGAACAAGCTGGGCGGGCAAGTGGAAGCCGTTTATCGCAAAGCTATGGAACGCTTCCCAGACGCCTCCTGGACGCACAAACTGGCTCGCTGGTATCTGCGCCGCCAGCGCCGCGCGGAGTTTGAGAAGCTCACAGTCGACGTGGTCAAAATATTCTCCGGCACCGACCTGGAAATGTACTTCCATGAATTGGTCAATTCCTCCGCAGTCGGCCCAGCCGCCTACCGGCAGGTCAACCTATACGCTCATCAGCGCTTCCCGAACAACTTGCAGTTTGTCCGCAACTTACTCGACGCGTACTCACGCAAAGAGACCCTCGATCGTCGCGCCTACCGTGAGCTACTCCGCCAGTATTGGTTCTATGACGATCACCTCCGGCAGTTATTCCTTTCCACCTATGGAGACGAAGAACAGCGGGAGGCCGATGCGCTTCGCGCGCAGGCGGGCGATACGTCGAAATTAGCCTCCGCCAACCCCTGGGGAGCGAAGCTGGTTGCCGAGATGGCGGCCTGGAAATCGCATTTCGAAGAAGCCGCACCGGTCTTCGACGCGCTGGCCGCGCAGTATCCCGGCGATCGATCGATCGTCCTGCGCGCCGCGGCGGTCGATCGCTCGTTGGCGGCGTATCGGCCGGAGTACGCGGCGAAAGCGGTAGCTCTGGTCGAGAACGTCGTAAAGTACGCTCCCGGCGACCGCGCGGCGCTGACCGAGGCCGGCGAGATCTACGCGGATCGGGAACGCTTTTCGCAGGCGCGCCCGTTTTGGAACCGCATCCCCCAAATCGAACCGGGAAATGCGGACGGGTATCTCGAAGCCGCCACCGTGTTTTGGGACTACTTCCAGTTTGACGACGCGCTCCGCTTGCTGGCGGAGGGACGCCAGAAACTCTCCGATCCCACCCTTTATGCCTATCAGGCTGGCGCGATTTATGAGAACAAGGGCGACGATGATCGCGCAGTCGAGGAGTACATCAAGGGCGCGCTCGAAACCGGCGGGGCTGGAACCGAAGGCGCTTCTCCCGCGCGCTCGCGCCTGCTCCAACTCGCCCGCCGGCCTGCGTTGCGGCCGATGATCGAAACTCGGACAGTCGCGCTTGTAACGAGCGGCAATCCAAATCGCGCTGCTGTGGCGCTGCGGTTGGCAATCCTCGAGCAGCAGAACCGCAGAGACGATGCGGCCGCGTTCCTACTTTCCTTGACGCGCAGCACCAGTTCGCCGGAGTTGCTGGAGGATCTGGGCGCTGCAGCCGCCCGCCTCGGTTTCGAGAACGTGCGCGAATCGGTGCTCGAGCGGCAGATCGCGCTCGCGACCGACGATGTGGAGCGCATACGCCTTCGGCTGGCGCTGGCCCGTTATTACGAGAGCAAGCCGGATGTCGCGGCGGCCCGCACGGTCATCGAAGACGTACTGCGCGCGAACCCCGCCATCCTCGGCGTGGTGCGCGCCGCCACGGACTTCTATTGGCGCAACCATCTGCCCGAGCAGGCGGTGGATACGCTTGCGGCTGCGGCGCGCTCGTCGAATGCGGTTTTCAAGAAACAGTTCACTTTCGAAGCTGCCCAAAAAGCCGCCGAGTCGGCCAAGTACGGCCGTGCGCGAGACCTGCTTGCCGAATTATTGGCGGGCGAACCGTTCAACGCGGATTACCTGGCAGCCATGGCGGATACGTATGCGCGCGCAGGCGAGTATCAGCAGCTCCGCGATTTCTATGCTGCCAAGATTGCGGACATGAGCCACGCGGCCATTCCTATCGTCGAGCGCAACGAGCGCGTGGCCGGTTTGCGGCGCGGCATCATCCCGGCGCTGGAGCAACTGAAGGAGTATGCCGCGGCGGTCGATCAGTATATCGAAATCGTCAACCGATACCCGGAAGATGAGGATCTGGTCAAAGATGCGGCTCTGTTCGCGGCACGGCACGGGCTTCAGCCGAGGCTGGCCGGTTATTACACCAAGGCATCCGCCGAATCTCCCAAAGACGTGCGGCTGCACATCGCGCTGGCGCGCCTCGAAACGCAGTTCGAGGATTACCCGGCGGCCGTTTCGGCTTATGATCGCGCCATTGCGGTTCGTCCGGATCGGCTGGACCTGCGGATCGCGCAGGCACAGTTGGAAGAGAAACTGACGCGCTTCGATCAGGCGATCGAAGCGTACAAGAATCTTTACGCGCTGAGTTATCGCGATCCGCAATGGCTGCTGAAAGTCGCCGAGCTTCTGGCGCGCGAGCGGCGGCCCGCGGAAGCGGTGAAAGCCGTCGAAGCCGCGATGATCGAAGGCCGGCCCGCGAAACCCGATCTGTTCTTCAACGCGGCGGCGACCCTGGAGAAGTGGGGCTTATTGCAGGAGGCCGCGACATTCGCCGGCCGCGGTTGCGATCTCGCCGGCCCACGGCTGCTGATTGACCAGGGCGAAGGCGCTGAACTATACGCGCGGGTGATGACGCGGCTGCGCAAGCACGAAGAGGCTTATCGGCGCCTCTACGCCGCTCAGCAGGCCGGCATGCAGTTGCCGCAGCGCGAAGCCGTTCCGCAGTTAGCCGATCTCGCGCTGCGTCAGATCGGTCAGACCGCCAACACTTACTTCACCCCCGAAGAAAAGGTCTCCCTGGCCGCATTCCTCGAAAAGGCGAGGGCGACTGCGAGCAACACGACAACCTGGAATGACAGCCTGCTGCAACTGGCGCAGTTCGCGGGGCTGAAAGAGCGCGAGGTTCGCTGGCGAAGCGACCTGCTGCTGGCGGAGCCGGATGCGCCGTCCGCCCAGGCGCACCTATCGCGGATCGTCGAGTTGCAGAAGTCCAGGATGCAATTCGCCGAGCTCGGTTCTCTGCTGGAGCGGTACTGGCGTGCGAAACGCGACCGACCGCCCGGCTTCAGTCAGCAGGTGCTCGGCCAGGCAGCGCAGGCCTACGCCATCGCGGGGGACGCCGAAAGCGAGTTCCGCGTGTTGTCGCAGGACGAGGGCGGCATCGATCTTCAACGCTACTTGGAACTGTTGCGCACGCGCGATCCGGATCGCCGGCTGAAGCTGGCGGCCAGCAGCCACGCTGGATTGCAAATCGCCATCGAGGCCGGCGACGGTGCATTCGCGCGAGCCGCGGTATCGCGGGGCGGGAACACGGAGACGCCGGTGTGGGCGCGGGCTTACCTGAGCCTGGTTGGGCTGTATTACCGAGATCCTGCCCCCGAAGTGAATCAGGCATTCGCCGGATTGCTCGGCGGCGGCACTATCGGAGAGCGCCTCGGCAAGCCGGTGGATCGCAACCAGCAGTTGGCCGGCGCGATGTGGTTCTATTTTGGCTCGCGCTATGGCGAATACCTGGGGCTAACCAACCGTGACGGTTCGGAAGACTACCTGCCAGCCACGCTGGAAGCGGCGCCCGCGCAAGCCGCCGGTTACTTCGCGCTCGCGCAATCTTACGAAGAACTGGGGCGGCACGACCGCGCGATTGCGGAGTACGAAGACGGTCTTCAGTTCGATCCCAACGCCGGAAATGCGCGCCAGGCCATCGCAGATATTCTATGGAAGCAGGGCAAACAGGATGACGCCATCGCGCAAACGAAGCTGGCGCTCGAAGCGTTCCGGCGCCAGGAGAACTCCGGCCGCGTGCCGCCCGAATTCTGGCACCAGGCGGAGCACACTCTCACTGCCATCGGGCAGCGCAATACTCTCCCCTGGCAGCACAAGATTCTCCCCGATGTGCGAGCCCAAGCCGACCGGCTTCTTCATGATTACATCCGCATGAACGGCGCCTATCAGGTGGAACCGTTGTTGCGAGGCGTGATGGCCGCGGCCGGCAGACCGGAAGCCGGCGTGAGCTGGATTCTCGATCTTTCGCGCGCAGCGCGGACGCCCGCCGATTCCGCCAACTTCCTGGCGCAAATCGTATCTTCCGCAATCCCCGAGGAGCAGCGAGAGCCGGTCCTTCGCCGGATAGTCGAACTCGCGGACGCCCAGATGGCTCAGGCCGCCGGCGAGGCCCGCACTTTCGCGCAGTCGGAGCTGAATCAGCGCCGCATTGAGCTGTTGCAGTACCTGGTCCAGCACCGCCGCACCGAAGGCGCCCGCGCGTTGCTGGCCCTTATCCAGAATCCGCCGGGAGATCTTGAAATCGTGATCGCCGCGCAATCCGGCGAGTTGGCCGCGCGGCTCGATCGCTATCGCCAGGATCGAGCCAAGGCGCCAACCACGGAATCCCTGCAAAGCGCCGCTACTCAGTTAACCAACCAGGGCGATCGTATATCGGCGCGAGCGGTTTTGGATTACCTGTACACGCGCGCGTTGGACGATCGCGATTTGAGCCCAACCAATTTCCTGGGATTGGCCGGCATACGGCTTGAAACCGGTGATGTCGACGCCGCGATGGCATTGCTGCGCCGCATGAACCTGGTCTCAGTCGAGCCGTTCGAGAATCTGATGGCCGCGGCGGACCTGTTGGAAAGAACCGGGCACCAGTCCGAGGCGGTGGAATTCCTGGCGACGCGCGAACGCGCTGCGCCATGGGATGAAGGCGCTCGTCTGCGCCTGGCCGCGATTCGGCACAGCACGGAAACGCTGGCCGCGGTGTCCGCCGATGCGGAGGCTTCTTACGAAATGCGGGTCCGGGCCGCTGACGCGCTGTCGGCGGTGCGGCCGGTCGTCCAGATCGGCAGCGGAGAGCTCAACCTGCTGGCCGCCGGCAGCGTCGATCCAACCGCCGCCGAAAAGCCGCTCTATTTCGAAGCGCGCGTTCGCGCGGCCACCGCCGCCAAAGATCCCGCCACCCGCCTGCGGCTGCTTCTGGGAGCGGTGGCGATCGATCCGGCACCGGAGGCGGTGCGTGTGGCCCTGGTGCGAGCCGCGCTCGATGCCGGCCGCGACCGAACCGCGATTGCCGCCGCAGATTCGATTCTTCCACGCTGGTGGGGCCGCAATGAAGAATTTGAAAGCGAGCAAGGGCGGTGGGCGCTGGCGGCGGCCCGATCGTTCCTCTCTGCGGAGGGGCTCGCCAAAGCGGAACGTACCGCTGTCGCGCAACGGCTGGCCGATGCATTCGTGCGCGCGGGAGACCTGACGATGGCTGGGCATCTGCTTCGGGTCGCCAGGGAAATCGACCCAAGTCCGCGCCTCGATGCGCGACTGGCCGAGGTGAACGCGGAGATCGGCCGCCGCCGCGAAAACACGCTGCGGCGACCCGTGGTCGGTTTGAATGTGGAACAACCGGCGATCGTCCGGCCGATGCTGGCTGCTGGGAAACGGGGGACTTTATGAAGAAGAATCTGCTGCGAGCCGGAATCGGCCTGGGAGGCGTATGCGTAGCGGTCCTCCTCTCCCAGGTCGGCCAGCCGGCGCCGCCAAAGCTCAGCGAGTTTGTGCCGGCTGGGCCTGTGCTATACCTCGAGGCCAAGGACTTCGCGTCGCTTCTGTCGAACTGGCGCGCTTCGCAGGTTCGCGAGCACTGGCTCTCGAGCGCCGACTATAGCGCTTTCTCGCAGTCGCATCTCTTCATGCGGCTCGACGAGGTCTACAAGGACTACGCCGGCGCGGCCGGCTTCGCACCGGACACTTCGATGCTTCAGAGCATCGCGGGCTCCGAGTCCGCGTTGGCGCTCTACGACATCGGCAAGCTCGAGTTTCTATACATGACTCGCCTGCCCTCGGCCAAAGCGGTGGAGACCGTGCTGTGGCGCTCGCGAGCGAACTTCACGCCTCGCAAGGCCGGCGGTGTGGACTTCTACGTTCGCACGGATGCTTCGGGCCGCGTGGTGGCCTTCGCTTCAACCGATGACGTGTTACTGCTCGCCACGCGTGAAGATCTGATCGCCGGCGCGCTGGAGCTGATGGCGCACGGAGCGCGCAACAAGATGAGCGATGAAGGCTGGTTCGCCCGGCCCAGCCGGGCGGCTGGCGGCGCGGGCGACCTGCGGCTGGTGATGGACTTCGCGGCGCTCGGAAGAAGCCCGCATTTCCGCTCGCATTGGATTCAGCGCAACGTCTCGCTGGTCCGGCAGTACACATCCGGTATTTCGGATTTATTCCTGAGCGCCGGGGCGATTCGGGAAGAACGGCTGCTCTTCCACGCGGCTGCCCCCTCCACGGAATCTTCCGCGGATAGCCAGCCGCTGGCCGAAGCCCTGCGGCTGGTTCCCGATGACGCCGGTTTCTACCGGGGATGGGCTGGCCCCGAACCGGGCGAAACGTTGGCCCTGTTGACGGCCAAGCTGCTCAATCCCGCCGTAGCGCGCGCCGAACGCTCGCCCGATCTGGCGCCGTCCGCCCCGAGTGGTGCCACTGCCGCTGGCAGCGAGGCGGATCTGGATATCCGCATCGATGAGCCGGAGTTTCCTGATGATAGCGGCCAACTTCTTCCGGAGGCTCTCCAGCATCTGCTGAACGCCGACAAGCTGACGGCAGCCGTCCAGGTGGAAGAGACGCGCCCGGCAGCGGACGCCGTCTTCATCGGCACCAACCGGGCGCTGGTCGTCGTCCGTCAATCGGCCTGGGATGCGGCAGCGGTCCGGGAGGCCATCGCTTCGGCCATCGAAGGCATGTTGACCACCATGCGCCTCGGCGTCGAATGGACCGAAGTGAATCGCGAAGGCCTGCGATACTTCCTGCTGGACGGCCTTGTCCCGCTGGCAGTCGCGGTCGAGGGGAACCGGTTGATCGTGGCCAACTCGCAGCCATTGATTGAGCGCATGCTGTTGCGGACCAACGCGCCGCTTCCACCGAACATCGGCATCTATGCGGCTGGCTTTCGGCACGACCGCGAGGGCCGCAATTTCGGCGTCTGGATGCGGCAGCTCGATAACGTCCGCGCGCCGGTGAATCCGTCCGCTGCCGCGCCGCCGCAATTTCTTTCGCAGAACCTCGTCAGCTTGAGCGATACGCTCCCGCAGGTCAGATCGGCGACGATCACGGCAACCGAACAGGGCGAGACGATGAAGCAGACCGTCACCTATGAGCTCGCGCGATGACTCGGTTCGCGGTCGTCTGCGCCGTAGCCGTTTTCGCAGCAAACGCCCAGACGTCCTATCTTCTGTTGGACGCAACTCGCAAAACCGTGATCGCGATCGACTGGCGCGCGCCAGACGTGCCCGTTCCGGTCGGTTCGCTGGTCAAACCATTTACTGCGATTACTTACGGCCAGCGGCACCGCATGCGCTTTCCCGTTTACGAGTGTACTGGCGAAAACTGCTGGCTGAAAACGGGCCACGGGCGCATCGGACTGGCCGCCGCCATTGCGCACTCCTGCAATTCCTACTTCCGTCAACTCGCCGCGGACGTGTCTCCCGCGGACGTCTGGGCAGTGGTGGACCGGTTCGGCCTGCGCGGGCCGTCGGCGGATTGCGACAGGGATACGTTATTCGGTATGGGAAGCGCTTGGCGCCTGTCTCCGCTGGAGGTCGCGCGCGCGTATGCCGAATTGGCCTCGCGCAGGGCCGAGCCTGGGGTCGCAGAGGTGATCGAGGGAATGCGGCTGAGCGCCAGCGTCGGTACGGCCGCCGCGCTTCGATCGGCGCTGCCTGGTCCGGCGCTGGCCAAAACGGGCACCGCTCCCTGCTCCCATTCGCCACGAGCGGCGGGCGATGGCTACGCCGTGGTGGTGTACCCCGGCGACAGTCCGCGCTACGTTCTCCTCGTGCAGGTGCACGGAGTGGTCGGCAGACAGGCGGCAGAAACCGCGGCGCGCCTCCTGCCCGTTCTTGTGGGAGCGCGGTAACATGAGCCGGATCGTACTCCTGCTGTTGGCGCTGCACGCAGCCGCGAGCGGCAAAGACCTTCGCATCGGTGTCTTCGGTCTGTTTCATCCGTCTGAACTGATCTTGCGGGCGGCGTCCGGCCGTGCGCTGCGGGTCGACGTGGCGGGGGCCGTGTGGAATCTGGAGGGCTCGCGAACGGCCCGCTTGCGCGTGGGCCGCTCGGGTGTTCTGTGCACGGCCGGGAACCGCGCGGGCAGTTCCGCGGTGGTTCTGGCAACCGGTTCGCGCGGCAGGACGGAATTCTTCCTGAGTGTGCCAGGGAAGATCGAGCGGCGGTTCGTGGCATCTCTCGAGGTGCGGGTCCGCGGCGGCGAATTGGTTCCGATTGTCATCACCGATCTCGAGACGGCGGTCGCGTCGGCGGTTGCCGCTGAGAGCGTTCCCGGCGCGCCTCTCGAAGCGATCGAGGCCCAGG
The DNA here is from genome assembly GCA_003142185.1 of Bryobacterales bacterium. Lineage (GTDB taxonomy): Bacteria > Acidobacteriota > Terriglobia > Bryobacterales > Bryobacteraceae > Bog-375. The sequence continues at coordinate 25,341 of PLOR01000097.1, read as the reverse complement.
CCATCGCAGCCCGCTCTTTCTACCTGGCATCTCCCGCACGGCATCGGGATTTTCAGTTCTGCGATACCACCCACTGCCAATTCCTAAGAGAACCGCCGGAGCAAACCGGCGCGGCGAGCGTAGCCGCTGCCGAGACCAAGGGCTTGGTGCTGGTCCACGCGGGCGCTGTGTTGGCGGCGCTCTATTCCGCCAGTTGCGGCGGCCGGACCCGAACCCTGGCCGAAGCGGGTATGGCAGTGCAAGGATACCCGTACTACTCGATCGAGTGCCCATCCTGCCAGACCAGCGCGCCGGACTGGGAGAGCTCGTTTCCCGCGAACTACGCCACGCTACTCGAGAACCGTTCCGAGGCCAATCGGATCGAATTGGGGCGGGTTCTCGGTTGGAATGTGATCCCGGGATACAACTACCAGGTAAGGCGCGAGGACGGCCACATCGTGGTGCACGGCCGTGGCGCAGGGCATGGCATCGGTCTCTGCCAACGCGGCGCCGGCGCGATGGCGGCTTCCGGCGCCAATCATCGGGTGATTCTGAATTACTATTACCCGAATACGGCGATCGGATACAGAGAGTAATCCGCCTGGCCCATAGGCATCCGCCGCCGAACGGTGTAACCTGGAACCAGATAGGTGTCCCGTGAAACGCGCGTGGGTTATTTTGGCGGCCGGAGTGTTGCTGGCTTGCGCCGCGGCGGCGAAGGACCCGCAAGCTCACGCCTCGGGCGACGATGACAATCCCGGCAGGGGCGTCAACATCTACTCTCTCCAGCGGGAAGTTGAACTGGGCCGGCAGATGGCGACCGAGGTCGAGCGGCAGGCGCGGATGCTCGACGACCCGGTGGTGGCGGAATACGTGAACCGCCTGTCGCAAAACCTGGTGCGCAACTCGGACGCGCGGGTGCCCTTCACGGTCAAAGTGATCGATTCGAATGAGGTGAACGCCTTCGCGCTGCCGGGAGGTTTTCTGTTCGTCAACGCCGGCCTGCTCCTGCGCACCCAGAGCGAGGCCGAACTCGCCGGCGTGCTGGCGCATGAGATCGCTCACGTGGCCGCCCGGCACGCCACCAAGCAGGCCACGCGCCAGGAGGTGGCCAACTATCTCAGCATGCCGCTGGTGTTTGCCGGCGGCTGGGTGGGTTACGCCGTTCGCCAATTGGTGGGTATCGCCGTGCCGATGGGGTTCATGCAGTTTACACGCGGCATGGAGAAGCAGGCGGATGCGCTCGGCCTGGAATACCTCTACCGGTCGGGTTACGATCCGCTGGCGTTCGTCGACTTTTTCGAGCGCGTCGCGACACTCGAAAAAGCCAGGCCCGGCTTAGTCGCCCGCGTGTTTTCGACGCATCCCATGACCGCCGGCCGCATCAGGGCCGCGCAGCGAATGATCCAACGCCGGCTGGAGCCGCGACCCGAGTACGTGGTGGACACTTCCGAATTCGAGAATATCCGCAGCCGCCTGGCGCGGCTGGAAGATCTTGAAATACCCAGGGGCCAAGGGGACGGCCCCGTGCTGCACCGGCGGCTCAGCGGCAACTCGACGACGATTGACGCCCCACCCGACAACACCGCACCCGGACCCGCGAAAAACGGGAAGTGAGTGGCGCGGGACCGGAGTCATCGATCTTAGGGCTCGTTAGGAAATAACCTTGACGTCCCGATGTGGCGCACGCACTCATGCGTGCCGCGTCGGCACTCGTGCCGACGCCCGGCTCTCCATGCGCCAACGGTATCGGGTAGAGTCTCGACACGGCACGCACGAGTGCGGCGCACGAGTGCGTGCGCCAAGTGACCGGCCTTATCTGGCTTGCCCCTTGACCGCGGCGTCGACGGAGATGTTGTGGGCTTCGAGAATGGAGCCAGTCGCGCGATCCAGGGCGGCGCGGGCCTTGACGTAGGAGCTCTTGGCGGCGACCTCGGTGGAACGCGCCTGCGCCAGCAGGCTTTCGTACTGGATGACGAAGAAAGCGGTGGAGGCGCCAACCTCGAAGCGGGTTTGCTCGGCTTCGAGCGATTCCTGCTGGAACTTGCGCGCCTGGACGGCGGCTTCCCAGGAAGCGCGCGAGCGGCGCATGGCGATCAGCGCATCCTCCACTTCGAGGCTGGCCTGGTTCTGTAACTGCTGCACGCGAATCTGGGATTGCTTGACCTGTAACTCGTCGCGCGCCAGGTCGGCCTCGGCGATGCGGTTACGGATGGGCAGAGTAACTTGCAGGCCGATGCCATAAGTCGGGTAGTCGCGAGCCAGCGCCTGGCCGAGCGCGCTGCCATAACCGCCGATAAGTGGCAGATTCGTTGTGCCGGCGGAATAAGCGGTAGCGGCCCCGGCGAGCCCATTGTTCTGCATGGTTCCGACTAAGTCGACTTCCGGCTTGGTGGCGTTGCGGGCGCCTTCAAGGCCAATCATCGAGTTTTCCACTTGCAGCCGCGCTTGCCCCAGATCGGGGCGGCGGGCGACCGCTTCGGCCACCTGGTCCTGCAACGGCCGTACCTCGTCTTTGTCCGGTATGGCCAGCGTGTCGGTGGGTACGATGCGGATGCCGCGCAACCCGGCGCCGGCATTGCGAGTCAGCACGCTTTTCAGAATGATTTCCTGTTCTTCAAGCAGGCCGCGCGCGTTGATCAAGTCCTGTTCGGTGGAGAACACCTGCGCCTTGGAGCGGGTCAGTTCCACCGGCGCCAGCGTGCCTTCATCCACCTGCACCTGGGTATCGGCCAGCAGCTTGCTGGCGTAGCGCAGAGTTTCCTCCTTCACCTTGACATCTTCATACAACGCGACGAAGTCGGTGTACAGCCGGATCACGCCGTAGACCGTGAGGATGAGCTGCTGTTGAAAGAGCAAGCTGGTGATCTTGCGCTCATTGCCGGCGATGCGGATGAAGCGGCGGTTGAGGCCGCGGCCAAAGCCGCGCAGCAGCGGCTGCGTAATGGTGAAACCAAGGCTTGTGCCGCTGATGGGATTGTAGGCGTTGTTGAGCGCGTTCGACGACTGGTGAAGATTATCGAAATTGAATGCCGCCTGCGCGCCGGTGGAAAATCCCTGCTGGATGCCCGCGTTGGCGATGAACCCCTGTTGCACCAGGTTGCTGGTGCCGTAAGCAGCGGGATCGGTTTCAAGCGTGGATTGATGCGACCAGTTCAACTGGCCGAACACGGAGGGATCGTAAGTGGGAACCGGAGTGCCGGAGGATTGCGCGACGCCGCCCTGCATGGAGTAGTTATCGACGGGTTCGCCGAGCACGCCGAGTTCGAGCGCGTTGGTGGGAACCGACGTTCCGTTGGGGCCGTTGGTCGAAGCCGGCGCGACCACCAGCGGGCTGAGTGGACCACCCACGCCCACCGGCGCTTCCTGCAACGTGTAAGTGAGGCCGCGGTTGGTGCCACCGCCCTGGGCGCGCCGCAGTTCGGTATCGCCCTGCGGAATGGAGAAGCGCTCGAGCTCCACGTCCAGATTGTTTTCGATGGCCAGCGCGAGCGCATCCTGGAGCCCCAGATACAAACTGCCGGCGCGGACCAGGTCGTGGATGCGCAGTGAATCGTCGAAGCTCACCGGGCGGCCCAAGCCGGGCAGTTGCGGGGCGGGCGGCTGGTCCTGCGCGGGAGGCTGGGGCGCACCGGAGCCAAGGCCGGCGCACAACAGGAAGGAGAGCAAAAGGCTGAGAAATGGTTTCAACATCATGGGAGTTTCATGCATGGGCGATTCCAGCACTTGTCCGGGCAGGCCCGGCCCCTACGGGGCTGCGGACTTCTCGGCGCGCAGCGGTTTCACCCTCACGCCTTCGCGAACCGAATCGCTGGGGTTGACCGTCAGCCACTGGCCTTGTTCGAGTCCGGAGAGCACTTCCAGCCGGTCGCCGAGATCGCGTCCCAACTGGATACGCGCAAAGTGAACCGTGCCGTCGGCGGAGACCACAGCTACCTGCGTGACATTGTCGCGCACCACCAGGGTATCGCCGGGAATCATCAGCGGCGGCTCCTTGCGGGGGACGGCCAGGTCTACCTGGGCGTACATTCCGGGCATCAGCAGGCCGTCCGAGTTCGAGGCCTGAACCTCGACCAGCAGCGTGCGGCTGGATGGGTCGAGCGCATTGGCGGAGCGGGTGACGACGGCGGGGAATTTCCGGCCGGCGAGATCCGGAATCACCAGCGTGGCCTTCTGGCCGGGCCGCACCGAATCGGCGTCGGCTTGCGGCACGTTCAAGTAAATGCGCAGCCGGCCGGTCTGGGCGATGCGGAAGAGCAGCGTCGCGCCCTCGGTGACCAGAACCCCGGTATCCACGTTACGCAACGTGATGACGCCGGCAAAGGGGGCGCGCACGGTCTGGTAATTCTGAAGATCGTTCAAGCGCGCCAGGTTGGCCTGGGCCGCGCCCAGATTGCTGCGCGCCGCGGCAATCGCTTTTTCGAGCGCGTCCACGTTGGCTTGCTGGGCGGCCCATTGGGCCCGGTAGGTGTCGTTTTCCTGGCGCGAGACCACGCCTTTGTCGAACAGCTTTTGCCAGCGGTCTTTGGTGACTTCGGCCAGTTGCAGGTTGGCCTGGCCCTGCACCAGGTTGGCCTGCGCCTGCTGGATGGCGGAAGCGGCCTGGTCGTCCTGGGCCTTGGCCTGGACGATCTGTTGCTCGATTTCCGGCGCCTCGATTTCCGCCAGCACCTGGCCGGCGGCAACGCGGTCGCCGATATCGACCAGACGTTTGCGAATGTAGCCGGAGGCGCGCGCCAGCACGGGAGCCTCGGTGACGGCCTCGATGCTGCCGGGCAGCACCAGGCTGGTCTGCAAGCCGGAGCGCTTGACCTCCGCGACGTTCACCTCGAGCAGGCTCTGGGATGAGGTGCGCGATTCGGCCGCCAACACTTGTTCGCGGTGCTGGCGCGGCGCATACCCGAGGAAGTATCCGGCCACCGCCAGCGCCACCAACAGGAGCACGACGACCATCAGCGTCCGCCCGGAAGGTCCGGCGGCAGCCCCGCCGCGGCCCTCCGCCAGCTCTTGTTTCTGCTGTTCCAACTGCCGCTTGAGATCTTCGACCTCGGCGCGCAACTGTTCTTCGCTGGTATTGAGTTGGTTCATTCGGCACCCTCACGGAGCGTCATTTCGTCCAAGTATTGATGTTCTTCCTCGACAATGAGGCGTTCGTGATCCACCGGCGGTTTGGTCCGCAGCAGGCTGTACATTAATGGAACCACAAACAGCGTGGTGATGGTGGCCAGGATGAGGCCGCCAATCACGGCACGGCCGAGCGGCGCGTTCTGCTCGCCGCCTTCGCCCATCCCCAGCGCCATCGGCAGCATACCGATGATCATCGCGGCCGCCGTCATGATGACCGGGCGTATGCGCGTGTGGCCGGCGGAGAGCGCGGCGGAACGGGCGTCCATGTCTTCCTCGCGCTGATCGTTCGCGAACACCACCATCAGGATGCTATTCGAGGTGGCCACGCCGATGCACATGATGGACCCCATCAACGAGGGCACGCTGAAAGTGGTTTGCGTGAGAAACAGGATCCACACAATTCCGGCCAGTGCGCCGGGCAGCGCCATCAGAATGATGAACGGGTCCAGCCACGACTGGAAGTTGACCGCCATCAGCAGGTAGACCAGCACCACCGCGAACGCCATGCCCAGCCCGAGGCGATAGAACGAGCTTTGCATCATGGAATACTGGCCGCGCACGTCGATGCTGGTGCCGCGCGGCAGATGGGCGGACGCTTTGTCCACAATCCGGTCCACGGCCGATCCCACCGAGCCCAAATCCTGGCGGTAGACGTTGGCGTAAATGTCGAACACCGGCGTCACGTTGTAATGGTTGACGATTTCCGGAGCCACGCCGCGCGTCACGCCGGCCAGGTTGGAGAGCAGTTGCGGGCCGCCGGCGGTGGCGCCCGGGTTGCCGTAGGCGGTCGAGTTCTGGCTGGGACTGGCGCCGGTGGCCGAGTTGTTCCCATTAGCGGTGCCGGCCATAGAATTCGGCGTGTTGGAGTTGAAGGCCGACGCCAGCGGCGCGATGGGGGTGTTCATCAGCGCGGACATGCTGTTCATGCGGTATTGGGGCGTCTGCATGGCCACGAAGTAGCTCACGCCGTTGCGCCAGTCGAGCCACTGGGTGGGCGCGATCTGACTGCTCGAAGCCAGAGATATCAGCATGCTGTTGCCGACGTCGGCCTGGGTGAGGCCCACCAGACCAGCCTTATCGCGGTCCACATTGATATCGATTTCGGGCCAGTCCACCACCTGGTGAATGTGCGGGTCCGCCACGCCTGGTATACGGGCGATGGCGGTTTCCAGGTTTTGCGCGATCTTATAATTGGCGTCCGCGTTGCGTCCCACCACTTGCACGTCGATGGGAGCCGGCAGCCCGAAATTCAAAATCTGGTTGGTGATGTTGGCGGCTTCGAAGAAGAACACCATGTCGGGAAACTTGTCGTGCAAGCGGCTGCGCAAGCGGCCCACGTATTCCTCGGTGGGGCCGTGGTCCTCGGGCTTGAGCGAAATCAGGATGTCGCCATCGGCCACGCCGAGGGTGGGATTGTCGCTAAAGGCCAGGTTGAAGCCGCTGTTGGGAAGGCCGATGTTATCGATGATGGTGTCGATCTCGCGCGCCGGAATCTCCCGGCGGATCTCGCGTTCGATGGAGGCGAAGATGGCCTCGGTCCGCTCGATGCGCGTTCCCGAGGGCGCGCGGGCGTGCAGCCGCATCTGCCCCGAGTCCACGGTCGGGAAGAAATCGCGGCCAATCAGCGGAGCCAGCAGCAGCGACGCAACGATGAAGACGGCAAAGCCCGCCAGCACCGGGGAGCGATGCTCCAGGCACCAATCGAGCAGCGCCCGGTAGGAACTGCGCATTCGCTCAAAACGCCGGTTGAACACGTAGTGCGTTTTCCAGATGGGGCCCGTGCCGCCGGCGGTTTCGCCGTGAGATCCCTGCGCGTAGAGCTTGGTTTCCGGCCGGAGCATGTAATGCACCATGTTCGGAATCAGGGTGCGGGAAAGCAGGTAAGAGGCCAGCATGGCGAAAACCACCGCCATGGCGAGCGGGGTGAACAGGTACTTGGCCGCGCCGGTGAGGAGCAGCACGGGCACGAAAACGATGCAGATGGAAAGCGTGGAAACGAAGGCCGGCGCGGCGATCTGCTGCGCCCCATCGAGCACCGCGCGCACCAGCGGCTTCTTCATGGCCATGTTGCGATGCGTGTTTTCGATTTCCACCGTGGCGTCGTCCACCAGGATGCCCACCGCCAGCGCCATGCCGCCCAGCGTCATCACGTTGATAGTGTGGCCCAGCGCGTTGAGCACGATCAGCGAAACCAGAATCGAAAGCGGAATCGATATACAGACGATCACCGTGCTGCGCCAGCTTCCCAGAAACACCAGGATCATCAGGCCGGTGAGGAACGCGGCAGTGACGGCTTCGCGCACCACGCCGTTGATGGCCGCGCGCACGAACACCGACTGGTCGAACAACTGCCTCACGTGGAGCGCCGGATTCAGCCCGGCCAGAATTTTCGGCAGCGCCGCCTTGACGTTGTTCACCACCGCCAGAGTGGAAGCCTTGCCATTGCGCATCACGGTGAGCAGCGCCCCGCGCGTGCCGTTGGCGCGCACGATGTTGGTTTGCACGGCGTACCCGTCGCGCACCTGGGCCACATCGCCCAGCCTGATCGTGGCTCCATTCACCACCTTCAGCGGCAACGCGTTCATCTCGCTCAGGATGCGTGGGCTGGAATTGAGCTTGACCTGGTAATCCTTGTCGCCGATCTTGATATCGCCCGCCGGCAGAATCAGATTCTGGTTGCCCAAGGCGGTGGACACCTCGGCGGGCGACAGGTTCTTGGCGAACATCTGCTCCGGAATCAGGTCCACCATCACCTCGCGATACTTGCCGCCATACGGCAGCGGCACGGCGGCTCCCGGAATCGTGGCAAGCTGAGTGCGAATGAAGTTCGAGCCCAGGTCAAACAGATCCTGCTCGCTCAGCGTTTTGCTCTCCAGCCCCAGTTGCAGGATGGGCACGCTCGAAGCGTCGTATTTAATGATACTGGGCGGCGTGGTGCCGGGCGGAAAGATCCTCAGCAGCGTCTGCGCAATGGCCGTCACCTGCGAGAGCGCCACCTCCACTTTGGCGTTGGGCTGGAAATACACGCGCGTGACGGAAACACCGGAGTAGGATTGCGATTCGATGTGCTCGATGTCGTTGACGGTGGTCGTCATGGAGCGCTCGAAGATCAGCACCATGCGCTTTTCCATTTCCTGCGGAGGAAGGCCGGTGTAGCTCCACACAATGCTGACCACCGGAATGTCGATGTAGGGGAAAATATCCACCGGCATGGTGATGATGGCGGATACGCCGAGGATGGCGATCAGGATCGACATCACCACGAAAGTGTACGGACGTTTAAGAGCGAGTCTTACGATCCACATGAGAGCTGCAGGCTTCCAGTACGCGGCGCGCTACGGCGCCAAAGTTGGATGATATACCTAGTATTTTAAACGATTTCGCGCCACTGGGAAGCCTCCGCGGAGGGTCCTTGGGATAGCCCTTTTGAGCTATTGGCGGGGTGGGGCAGGTCCCCGACCTGCCTTGGGTCTATTCCATCCGCGCCGCGCGCTGGTCCAGGCCGTTTTGATGCAGGATGAGCTCGGTGGCGCGGCCTTGCGCATCGGTCTTGAACGTGATCTGCGCCTCCACCACTTTCAGGAAAAACTCCTTTTCGCTCTCGGCGAAGATCTGTACCTTCGACTGGCCGGTGACTTGCTCGTAGAGCCGGTCGTCTTCACTGGTGATGGCGATGAAGAACGTGGGCGCAAGTTGGTACCGGCCTACGTAGCGTTCCAGGATCTTGGGATCGACCGCGATTGCCGTGCGTTCCTTGACGGGTGCGCCGGCGAGAGGGATTGATGGATCGAGCAGGTGCAGCCCGACTTCGTCGGCGACGCCGCTCGTCAGGGAGAACGAGTTTGCCAGAACCACGACTCCCACTTTGGCTTTTGCATCGAAGCTGATGAAGCTGGCGAAGCCGTAAGTGCCGCCATCCTTCCAAAACAGATCGCGGCCGTTACGTTGCAGGATGTGCCAGCCGAGCACCTGTTGGAAATTGAGCGCCGGGCCCGGAAGACGCACTTCCAGCATCGCCGCCATGGCCGGTTGGAGCGGCGATTTCTTGTAGCCCAGGTTGGCGGCCAGGAACGTGATGAGGTCGTTGGCAGTGGAACGCAGCGCTCCGGCGCCCGCCAGCACCTGAAAATCCCAGAGTCGCGCCGGCTCCAGCGAGGCGTTGTAGCCCGCCGCCATCCGCTCCTTCATTTCCGGCGTGAGCGTGATACGCGTGCTCTCCATGCCGAGCGGCGTGGCAATGCGGGAAACCACCAGCGTCTCGTAGTCCTTACCCGCCCGCAGTGAAAGGAGATGGCCCAGCAGGCCGGTTGCCAGGTTCGAGTATTCCCATTTCTCGCCGGGATCGCGCGATAGTTGGTAGCTATTGAGAAACGCGTAGAGCTTGTCCGCCGAATAGTCCGCATAAGGGTTCGCGGCATCCTTCGGCGACAGGTTGTTGGGCAGCCGCGGCAGGCCGGAAGTGTGAGTGGCGAGTTCCTCGAGCGTGATCTCCTTGCCGTTCCGCTGCGGCGCCTTCACGCCTTCGGGCAGGTACTTCGCAATTGGGTCGTCCAGTTTCACCTCGCCGTGCTGCGCCATATCGGCCAGCAGCAGCGCGGTGAATACCTTGGTAATGGAACCAATCTCGAAAACGGTGTCGCCGTTGAGCGGCCGCGCATCGTCCTTGGCTGGCTTGCCATACACAACGATTCGCGTGCCCGAGGGCTCGATGACCGCAACTACCGTTCCCACCGCGTTGTGACGCTGGTCCACGCGTTCGGCCAGGATGCGGCGGATCTCGGCATCCGGCGGAACGGGGGATTGGGCCCGCGCGGCGGCGGCCGCTAACAACAGCGGTAGAGCGATTCGCCAGAACATACTTATTGCTCCAGTGCTTTCAACTCGTCGATCTTGGTTTGCAGACTGCGCGCCCCAATTTGGTTCAATTTCGCCACGAGCCAGAAGACACCGCCAACGAAGGCGAACGAAAGGGCGGCCGTGAGAACGCGATAGCGGATCGGGATGGGTACCGTGATCGCCGTTCCGGCGATAAACACTGCGAGGCCGGGAATCAGCGGGCCCAGGTACCAGCTCCAGACGTTTTCCAGAGCGTCGCGCTGGCGTTCCAGCCCGCGGCGATGGAATCCCAGGCATTGCTCGAATTCGGTTGCGGCGGGCGCAGTCTCAGACGAAGCGCGCCGGTGGAGCTGGTACGCCACAAACAGCGCCCCGGCGATGGTCATCACCGCGCCCGCGCGGGCAACGAGGCCGGGAACCAACTTGAAGTAATACCCGAACACGATAACCACAACCACGATGGCTGCGTATTCGCGCGCGTTGCGCCACCAGATGCGGTGTTGAAACTTGCCGGCTCTGCGCCGGATTTCTTCGAGCGGCATAGTGATATTCTCCACTGGCTGCTTTTGCCAGGCATTACAAAGTTCGTCCTGCGGAAGTTCATTCGGAGGAAGTTGATTAGGCATGCTGCACCCCCTGAGAGAACCGCCTCGCCAGCACGGTTTTGATGCGATGAATCTTGGTGGCCACGTTGCCCGCGGCGAGTCCGGTGATTTCGCCGATGGCGGCGGCGTCCATTCCCTCCAAGTAAGAGAGAATCACCTGCCGGTCGAGCGGCTTCAAACTTTGAATCATCTCCGTCAGTCGCGCCAGCACCTGGCGGCGTCCTGCCGCCCGATCGCCATCGCGGTCGCCCAGCGTGAGCTCGACTTCTTCCAGGCTGACCAGGTTGCGGTCGCCGGAGCGCCGCCGGCCGATTCCGTAGCTCACCGCCGTATTGTGCGCCACCCGGTAGACCCAGGTGCGCGGCGAGCAGCGGCCGTCAAACAGCGCGAAGCTGCGCCAAAGGGCCAGGTGGATCTCCTGCAACAAATCGCGCCGGCGGTCCGTATCGAACTCGTACGCGCGCGCCAGCCGTTCCAGCGCCGCGCCATACTCGGCCGCCGCCTGGTGATATCGTTCGTCCTGGCTCGGATCTCCCACACTTCAGATAGTCGCTGCTGGCGGGGGGTTCTTACAAGCAATTTCGCGAGGCGCGCGATAATAAGCAGGTAGGGCATGCTTTAGCTTGCCAACGCCAGGTGGGGCAGGTTTCAACCTGCCAACGCCCGCTTGCGGGCGAGTTCTTTTTTCGCCCGCCTCGGGCCGCCGGCTGGTACGCTGAATCCCAACGAGGCCCAATCTCTATGAAGATCTCGGTTCTGACCCTCGCCGCCCTGGCTTGTCTCCATGCCGCAGCGCCGGCGCCCATCCGCGTAGTAGTGGCAAAGGATGGCAGCGGCGATTACCCCACCGTGCAGAACGCCGTGGACCACGCCTTCGACCGGGTGCTGGCTCCGACCACGGCGCGGCTGATCATCGAGATCCGCCCCGGCATCTATCACGAGCGTGTGCGCGTGCCGCACGACCGGCCGGGCGTCACTTTCCTCGGCCAGGATGCGCAATCGACCATCATCACTTATGGCGTGGGCGCCAAGGACTTCGGCGGCACCTTCTTCAGCGCAACCGTCGACATCAACGCCGACGAGTTCGAGGCGCAAAACATCACCTTCGAAAACTCCTACGGCACCGGCACGCAGGCGGTGGCGATTTCTGTACACTCCGACCGCGCCGTGTTCCGCAACTGCCGGTTTCTGGGAATGCAGGACACGCTCTACGCCGCGAGCGGCCGCCAATATTACGTCGATAGCTACATCGCCGGCCACGTCGATTTCATTTTCGGCAACGCCGCCGCGGTGTTCGATCATTGCCAGATCCACAGCCGCGGCACGGGCTACGTGGCCGCCGAAAGCCGCACCATGGCCGATGGCGCGCAGGGCTTCGTGTTCACCCACTGCCGGCTGACGGCCGATGCCGGCGTGCACGACGTATTCCTGGGCCGCCCCTGGCGCAACTATTCGCGCGTGGTGTATCTGGAATGCTGGATGGGCGACCACATCCGCCCCGAGGGTTGGAACAACTGGAACAAAGAAGCCGCCGAACAGAGTTCGTGGTTTGCCGAATACGCCTCCGATGGTCCCGGCGCCAACGCGGCCGCCCGCGTGAAGTGGGCGAAGCCCCTCACCGCCGCCGAAGCCCGCGAGTTCCGCCCCGAGGTTTTCCTCCGCGGCGCCGACGGCTGGAATCCGGCGGATGCGCGGTAACCACGCCTTGGTGGGGCACGCTTTTAGCTTGCCAACGCCCGCTTGCGGGCGATTATTTTTCGGCTTGTAATCAAGCGGCAATGGCGTTTGCTTTCGGTTGCTGAATTCGAGAGACTCGAAGAGCGGAGGCCGAACGATGAAGCGGATTCTGTCGACGTCTCTGGTGGCGGCACTGGCAATGGCCGGCAGTGGGCTTACGCCGCGCGGCGGCCCGTCGGACTACCCTGCGCACGCAAACGCGGGACAACTCACGGTTGCGGCTGCCGCCATTTCAGCGGATCAGGCGAAAAAGATACTCGGCGCCGGAATCGATCAAGCCGGGTACCTGGTATTCGAAGTGGCGCTGTATCCGGAACCGGGCAGCGAAATCACCGTGTCGTTGGGCGACTTCACGCTCAGCCTGGGTGCGGACGGCAGCTCCATGCGCGCGGCCGAGCCGGACGTGGTGGCAGCCGCCGTGGTTCCCTATCCGGCCATCCACCTACCTGACGCGCCCGGCAAGGTGCACGTCAGCACTGAAACCGACATCGGGTATGCATCGGGCGGATACGGCCGGCAGGGCGGCGTCTACACCACCCAGGGAGTCGCCGTCAGCAACTATCCGGACCAATCGCCGCAGCCGCCGCCAAATACCGCCTCCAAGGACCTCACGCGCGATCAAATCGAGCGCTCGCTCGCCGCCAAGCGACTGCCCACGGGTCGGATCACGCAGCCGGTTGCGGGTTATCTCTACTTCCCCAAACCCTCCGGGCACTCCCGCAAAGACGGTTTCCACTTGGCGTGGTTCGGCGAAACCGCCCAGGCCAGGATGACCGTGCCGCCAGCCAAGTAGGTAACGCCTCCCAAGCCTCATCCCGCCACCACCCGACTTCGCTTTTGTGTTAGCACAGAGTACTTGGGGGCGCGCCCATGCCGAAGTACATCGCAGCCATCGATCAGGGGACATCCAGCACGCGGTTCATGGTCTTTGACCGCAAGGGCGCGGCGGTCGCGGTGGCGCAAAAGGAGCATCGCCAGATCTATCCCAAACCGGGATGGGTGGAACACGATCCGCTGGAAATCGTCAGCCGGACGCGCGAGGTGGTCGCGGAAGCCATGGAGCGCCGCGGCCTCGCGCCCGCCGAACTGGCGGCCATCGGCATCACCAACCAGCGCGAAACCACCGTGGTCTGGGACCGCAAAACCGGCGAGCCCGTCTACAACGCGCTGGTCTGGCAGGATACGCGCGTGGCGGAGATGGTGGCTGAGTTGGCCCGCGAGGGCGGGCAGGACCGTTTCCGCGCGCGGACCGGCCTGCCGCTGGCCACCTACTTCAGCGCCGCCAAGATCCGCTGGATTCTCGACAACGTGGCCGGAGCGCGGCGGCGCGCCGAAGCGGGCTCGCTCGCGTTCGGCAACATCGATACCTACCTGGCATGGCATCTGACCGGCGGCGCCAGCGGCGGCATTCACGTCACCGACGTCACCAACGCCAGCCGCACGCAGTTGATGAACCTGGACACGCTCGATTGGGATGACGAAATGCTGCGCGCGTTCTCGATCCCGCGCGCCATGCTGCCCGAGATCCGCTCCAGCAGCGAAGTCTACGGGCACGCCGTCTGGGACGCGGTGAAGGGCGTGCCGATAGCCGGCATTCTCGGCGACCAGCAGGCAGCGCTGGTCGGGCAAGCCTGCTTCGAGCCGGGCGAGGCCAAGAACACGTATGGCACCGGATGTTTTCTGCTGATGAACACCGGCAGGCGCCCGGTCGCTTCCACCTGCGGCCTGCTCACCACCGTGGCCTACCGTTTGAGCGGCCAGCCGGCGCACTACGCTCTCGAAGGCAGCGTCGCGCTGGCCGGCGCGCTGGTGCAGTGGCTGCGCGACAACCTTGGCCTGATTGCCTCGAGCGACGGTGTCGAAGCGCTGGCGCGCACCGTGGAGGATAACGGTGGCGTCTACTTCGTGCCCGCGTTTTCCGGCCTCTATGCGCCCTATTGGAAGGATTCGGCGCGCGGCGTGATCGCCGGCCTGACGCGCTACGCCAACAAAGGCCACCTGGCGCGGGCGGTGCTCGAAGCGACGGCCTTCCAGACGCGCGAGGTGCTTGACGCCATGGAGCGCGATTCGGGCATCCACCTGGCGACCCTCCGCGCCGATGGCGGCATGGTGGCCAATGAGCTGCTGATGCAGTTCCAGGCCGACATTCTGAACCGCCCCGTGGTGCGGCCCGTGATGCGTGAGACCACCGCCCTGGGCGCGGCATACGCGGCGGGCCTGGCAGTGGGCTACTTCGCGGACCAGGCCGATCTGCGCGCCAACTGGGAAGCGGATCGCACCTGGCAACCCGCCATGGAGGAAGCGCGGCGCGCGCGGCTTTATCGCCATTGGAAAAAGGCCGTGCAGCGGTCCTTCGACTGGGTTGACGGCAAGGAGAACGGCTGATGCCGTCACCGTGGTTCGGCGAGTTCATGGGGACGCTCATCCTCATTCTCTTGGGCAATGGCGTTTGCGCCAACGTGCTGCTGAAGCGGTCGAAAGCCGAAGGCGCGGGCTGGATGGTGGTCGCCACCGGCTGGGGACTGGCTGTCTTCGCCGGCGTCTTCACCGCCATCGCCTGCGGTTCGCGCGACGCGCATCTGAGCCCCGCCATCACGCTGGCTGTGGCAATCAAAACCGGCGATTTCGCCAAGCTCCTGCCTTACGCCAGCGCGCAGTTGCTGGGCGCGTTCACCGGCGCGGCGCTGGTGTGGCTGCACTTCTTTCCGCATTGGAAAGTAACCGAAGATCCGGAGACGAAGCTGGGCGTCTTTGCCACGTCGCCGGCTATCCCGAACCGCGCGGCCAATCTGGCGAGCGAGGCAATCGGCACCTTCGTGCTGGTGCTGGTGGCGGCGGCGCTGGGCTCGAAAGCCGTGTCCGCGACCGGGACCGCGCCGGGCCTCGGCCCGTACCTGGTGGGCTGCCTGGTGTGGGCGATCGGACTGTCGCTCGGCGGCACCACCGGTTACGCCATTAACCCAGCGCGCGACCTGGGCCCGCGCCTGGCGCACGCCCTGCTGCCCATCGCCGGCAAAGGCGGTTCCAATTGGAGCTACGCGCCGGTCCCGATTCTCGGCCCGCTGGCCGGCGCCGCGCTGGCCGGATGGCTGGTCCGCGCCGTGGGGTTTTGAAGGCTACCCCAACCCTTCCAGCTCGCCTTCGAGCAGCGCCACGTGCTCTTCTTCTTCGGCGGCCAGCTCGCCGCAGAGATCTTTCTCGAGACCGGCGGGCAAATCGCCGGCCAGCTTGCGGAAGTGATCGCGGGTGCGGCGCTCCATTTCGAGCGCAACCTCGTACAAATCCTTCACGCCCGTCTCCTGGTCGAGCACTAGCCCGTGAAACAGCCAGTTCGCTAGCAGCTTGTCCTGGTCGGCGGAGAGTTCCACGGTCTCCCGGTCGAGGTGCGCGTGGTATTTCTCTTCGAGCTCATGCAGATGATCGAGCTCGGCTTCGTAGAGCCGCTCGAGCACCGCGCGCTGCTCGGGCGATTGGGCCCGCTCGCGCGCCAGCTTATAAAAGTGGAACGAGTTCAGCTCAAACTCGACCGCCTCGCGAATGGCGCGGAAGCGCATCGAATCGCCCAGCTCGCGCCCTTCGATCACCTCCAGCGGGCCGCCGCACATAAAACATTTTCCATACGGCACGGCGAATCCCGTGGTCAGTTTCAGGCAGCTCTTGCAGCGCCAGGTGTAGCGCACCTGCGCGCAGCAGATTTCGTCCTCATCGAGAACGCGGTGGCACTTCGGACAGGAAGATGGCATGTTAGTGAACCTCCGCCGGCGCCGGTTCGGCCGCGCGCGGCTCGGCCAGGCCCATGTATTCCAGCATGCCCTGCGCGGCGCGCCGGCCGGCGCCCATCGCCAGAATCACGGTGGCCGCTCCGGTGACGATGTCGCCGCCCGCGAACAGCCCCGGAATCGAGGTCATCGCGGTGCGCTCGTCCACCTGAATGTATCCCCACTTGTTGACCTTGAGGCCCGGTGAGGTCTGGGCGATGATCGGGTTGGCGCTGGTTCCCAGCGCGTAGATTACCGTGTCCACATCGAGCAGGAATTCCGACCCGGCCACCGGAATCGGCGAGCGCCGGCCGGAAGCATCCGGCTCGCCCAGTTCCATCTTCTGGCAGCGCATGCCGGTGACCCACCCGGCCGCATTGCCGACGATTTCGACCGGCGCCGTCAGCCACAGGAAGTCGATGCCCTCTTCCATGGCGTGCTCGAGCTCCTCCACGCGCGCCGGCGATTCGCGGCGAGACCGCCGGTAAACGCACGTCACGCTTTGAGCGCCCATCCGTTTCGAGACGCGCAACGCATCCATCGCCGTGTTGCCCGCGCCCACCACCGCGACGCGCTGGCCCAACCCGACCGGCGTATCGTAGAGCGGCTGCTTGTGGCCGCGCATCAGGTTGACGCGCGTCAGGAATTCGTTGGCGGAGAACACGCCGTTGAGCGCCTCGCCCGGTATCCCGGCGAATTTGGGCGAACCCGCGCCGGTGCCGACGAACGCGCAATCGTAGCCCATCTCGCCGAGAAGCTGCGGGATGGTGAACAGCTTGCCGATGATGGTGTCGAGCCGGATTTCGACCCCCATCTTCTTCATGTTTTCGATTTCGGCGTCGATGATCACGTCCGGCAGGCGGAATTCGGGGATGCCGTATTTCAGCACGCCGCCGGCTACGTGCAGCGCTTCGAAGACGGTGACCGCGACGCCGTGGCGCGCCAGGTCGCCGGCGCACGCCAGGCCGGCAGGTCCCGATCCGACAATCGCCGCGCGCTTCTGCGCGGTTCCGGTAGAGATCTGCAACGGCGGCTCGTCCCAGCCGCGCCCCATCGCCATATCGGCGACGAACCGCTCCAGCCGCCCGATCGCTACCGGTTGGAACTTGGCGCCCACCACGCAGGTCACCTCGCACTGCGATTCCTGCGGGCAGACGCGCCCGCACACCGCCGGCAGCGTGTTGGACGCCTTCAGAATCTGGTAAGAACGCTTGATGTCCTTGCGTTGCAGCGCCGCGATGAAGCCTGGAATATCGATACCCACGGGGCAGCCCGGCACGCAACGCGGTTTCTTGCAGCGCAGACAGCGCTCGGCTTCGTGCAACGCGCCTTCGAGCGATAGCCCCAGCGCCACTTCGTCGAAATTGAGGATGCGGAGTTCGGCCGGCTGGTGCGGCATGGGCGCCCGCTCGTGCGGAATGGTCTTGAGGTTCTTCGGCCCCAGCGGCACCGGCGGAGCGGCTTCGGGTTCCGGCAGCTCGCAAGTCGAAACCACCGCGCCGACCGTTTCGACATGCGCGCGCAGGCTGGCCAGCTTGGCGGATTCGCCGCGGAACCGTTCCAGCGCGGCCTTCTCCTCGCGCTCGAAACGCTTCTGGCGCAGCGACAGCTCGTCGAAATTCACCAGATGGCCGTCGAAATCGGCGCCGTCCACGCAGGCGAATTTCATTTTGCCGCCCACCGTCACGCGGCACGATCCGCACATCCCGGTGCCATCCACCATGATCGAATTCAGGCTGACTATGGTGGGCACGCCGAACGGCCGCGTGGTCTCCGAGCAGGCCTTCATCATCGGAATCGGGCCGATGGCCACCACTTCGCTCGCATCCGTCACGCGCGACAGCACGTCGGCCAACGCGTGGGTGACGAAGCCCTTGCGCCCATAGCTGCCGTCGTCGGTGGTGACGATCAGCTCATCGCTCACCGCGCGGAACTCGTCTTCCCAAAACACCAGGTCGCGGTTGCGGAACCCCACGATGGAGACCGTGCGGTTGCCCATCTGCTTGTACGCGCGCAGTTGCGGATAAACCGGCGCTACGCCCAGGCCGCCGCCCACCAGCACCACCGTGCCCGGCAGTTTGCGGATCTGGCTGGGCAGCCCGAGCGGCCCGATGAAATCCAGAATCGTGTCTCCCTCGCGCAGCGTCATCATCTCAAAGGTGGTCTTGCCGACCGCCTGGATGACCACCGTGACGGTGCCGCGCGCGGCATCGAAGTCCGCTACCGTCAATGGGATACGCTCACCGTGCTGGTCGATGCGGGCCATGATGAAGTGGCCCGGCCGCGCCGCCCGCGCCACGTCGGGGGCCGCTACTTCCCACAAAAATGTCGCTGGGCCGAATTGTTTCCTATGGGTGATGACAAACACTACACTTCTCCGGAAGCAACATGGTATCAAGATTACGGATAAGCAGACCGATTAAGGTGTTAAACATTCCGTTTAGGATTTCTGAAGGGCCGCGGCCGCGGCACCCCGGGGCTAGCGCGCCTGACGGCCGGCATAGACTTCGGCGGCGCGGCAGCCTCGGTCCGGGTGCTCATCGTCGAGCGGCAGTTCCTCGATCAACTCGGCGTCTGATGCGGTATGAAAGGAGACTACGGCCCAATCCGCATCCGCCATCGCCGGCCGGTGCCACCTATTGGCCGGAATCGATAGCCATCGATTTTCCACTTTCTCGTCGGGATCGCTGCGCAAGTGGTTTGAAACCCAGCGTTCGCCGCTCCACGTCCGCATGTCTGCCCAGCCCTGGTATGACATGACGCGCTGAATGCTATTGGGATGCCGTTCGGCGCCTGAGGAACTACGGGCGCGGAGGACGAAGACCCAACTGGAAGCGATGCCAGCGGGAAGCGGTGCGTAGATATCTAGCGGCACGGTGCGCCATGCCAGCCGTGTGGCGGGATCGCGCTTGAGGACGGAGGCGACGTCTTCCACCAAGGCGGACAAGAACGTCGCCGCCCGCGGCGCGCGCGCCGCCTGGTCCAGTGATTCGAGGATGTCGCGTTCGGAACTCACTTCAACAAGCCGCCTCAGATGCGCTACTGCACCACGCCGGCGCCAGCCTGCGGCTCGAGCTTGATTTCACCGAACGCGCTTTCATACTGGGTGACGTTCTGCTGCAGGACATTGAGCACCGCCTTGGCCTGCTGCGGGCTGACGTAGATGCCTTGAAAATTGTGTATGGCCACGTTGTCCGGCGACGTTTGGCTGACGCGGCCGAACAGCAGAAAAAAGTCCCACAGGTTCACCCGTACCTGGACACTGTTGGCGTAGTTCTCGCGGTATTCGGGCGACTGAATCAATTGAATCTTAGGAGGCGCTGGAGTCATCGTCTTTTCAGCGTAGCACTCGTCCTGCGGGAGGGGATTTAAGAATCTTAACGAATGTTTCCGAACCTTCGGCCCGTCCGGTGCGTCCGATGGATTGAGGGGAATTCGTCATGAAAGCACTTGTTGAAAGCCACACGTCAGGGCAGGTCTTCTGCCCGATTTGCACCCATACGGTTCCGGCTGAGCTTGATTTGCGAGGCAAACGCGCCCGGGTCGTGGCGGGCGAGCGCTGCCCGCGTTGCCAATCTTCGCTGGAGGTTGCGGTGATTGTGCAGATTCCGGAAGCTGCTTGAAAAGATTGGCTATTAGGCCGCTTAGTACGAGCTAGCCGAGAATCAGCTTGTCCCTCTGGGCGGTTTCTGCCATAGTGGGATCAGCACGGGGACGCCATGCGACGTAAAGTGACCCCAAAATCCGACCAGGTGGTTCCCGCGGAATTGCTGGAGCTGGCCCGCCAAGCCGTATCCGTGGACAGCCTGAAGAAGCTGGCCGGGAAATGCTCCGTCTGCGGGGCTGAGACCGCCGATGGCTCCGACGAGCCGCTGTGTTGGGTTTGCCGCCGTCTCAAAATCAGCGCCTGGCGCGACATCGAGCACCAGATGCCGATGCAGGAATAGCGTCGTGGCGCGGGCCGTCCGGCCTGCTGAGCCGAGAGTCATCTCGGCTTTTTCTGGGCACCATTAAAGCGACCAGCATTGCGCTCAACCCAGTTGATCCAAAGCCACCAGGATCGCGCGCATCGCCGTCTCGAGCGGTGGGAGATCGCGGGCGACGACTAGCCAGACCGTCTCAAAGTCCACTTCAAAGTAGTCGTGGACCAGAACATTTCGCATGCCAGCTATTGACATCCAATTGATCTCGGGGATGCCTCTCCTTGTGCGCGGAGTCAATCCGCTGCGTCGACTCGCAAAGAACCTGAAGGTTGCGAACAATTGCGTCCTGAAGCGTATGCGAGAGAAAGACAGCGTCCCGGCCCTGTCCGGAATCCTCCCTGATTCTGCGAATGCACTCGATGACATGCTCGACATACGCGCGCTGGGCTTTCACAACGGCACGGCTTCCCGAAGAACGGCGTCGCGGATTAAGGGGCTCAGCGAGCGGCGAATTACCACCTGCACTGGCTGTCCCAGAAGTTCTTCGAGGTCGGCGACCAGGCTACCCGGAAACCACGGTGTTGTATCGCCGGTCACGTCGACGAGGAGATCCACATCGCTTTCGGGCGTGTCCTCCCCGCGAGCCACCGAGCCGAAAAGCCGGACATTGCCCGCGCCGTGCCGCGCGGCCACCCGCAGGATTTCGTCGCGATGCTCCCTTATGCGCTGACTGGCGCTCATTCATCCACTATTGTATCGTCCGGCCAGCAGAATGGAATCGATGAAGCCAGCGATCTTCCGAATCCTGAGATTCGGCGAGTTCGCACCTATGGCAGCCGGCAGTTCGGCGCTCGCAAGTCATGTCATTTACGGCCCAAAGGAAGCGTCGAGAATTGAGGACACACCGCGCTTAACCGTGCGCGCGAGATCGAGGGCCTTCTGCTCGTCTCCCAGGAGCATTTCAGGCGTGTCGCCCGGATAGCGGACTTTGACGCCGAATGGGCTCAGCCAATCCGCCTCACGCATCGCAACCGCCCAGCGCGGATCGATCCCATCTGTGAGGTCGAGCAGAACCCGGAGGTCGTGGGTTTTCGGAAACTCGATCTGGTAGCGGGTGAGGAGAGCTTTGAGATACTTTTCAGCGGCCTGCTGACAATGGAATCCGACGATTTCGCGAACCCTGAGATCGCGCGCAGCCTCGGCTGCTAACTGCTCTGCAACGTGCAAATCGGCGTCGGCTCTCTCGATCCACTCGCGCAACACCAATAAGGTGTCCGGATCAGGCGGCTGCATAAAGCACACGGCCGTACTTGGCTGCAGGATAGGCAATGCCGCCGACAATGCCTTTGGTTCGCTCGAACCGCTCCGTGCGCATCACCAGCACGTCGATCGGGTAACCAATGTCCCCGAGCGCTCGCCGAATCTGAACGCTTCGCTCATGGGTATTATCCGGCGATGGCTCAACGATCAACAGGTCGATATCGCTGTCTTTCGTCATCTGCCCGGTAGCTGCGGAGCCGAACAGAATGATTGTATCGGGTCGCGCAACGCTCAGAACGCGACGTACGATTTCCCCGAGCAATGTGTCATCGAGGCCCATTCGATCTCATCATAGCCCTTCGAGTATGCCTCTGCACTCGCGGGAGAGACATTTCGGGTTGAGAGCGCCTCAATTCGCTTGCCGGATGCTGAGCGCCGTCACCTGCCGGACCCACCTGGCGGCCCTCTTCTCACCCGGCGCCACCAAACGAAACGGTCCTTCCATCTCCGAAAGCGGCTTGCCGTCCCGCATGGTGACCACATACACCGATTTGTCCATGAAGATCGCATCCAGTTCCGGCCATGCGAATGTCGCGCGGTAGCCGTCCTTGGCTTCCACCAGCAGGTAGTAGGACGCCGCTGTGCGGTGAAACTTCTCGCCCGTCGGCAGATCGACTTTGGCAAGCACGTCCGTTAGCACGACGCCCTCAAACGTGGCCGGGGTTCCGTGATCCGCGACCTTCACGGTCTGCTGCGGCATCTTCGAAAGGTCGGCAACGGAGAGCGTCGCGCTGGTGCCGCCGACGCCGTGAACAACCAACGTCGCCGGAACCTGGCACAGCGTCGCGGAAACCAGGAGGCCGAAGGCCCCGATCAATTTGGGTGTGGTAATACTCGCGATTCTCGTGGTGCGGATGATAGGACTTGAACCTACACTCCCTTGCGGGAACTGGAACCTAAATCCAGCGCGTCTGCCAATTTCGCCACATCCGCGGAAGCTAGCTGCAATTATACCGTGAGGAGGCCGGAGCGCCCGGCGTTGGTGCCGCACCGGCGGATCGCGCCGCTACTCGACCCGTTTCCCGAACGCTGCCATGCCCTTCGTGAGGGTCGTTTTCGGATACTCGCCTGAGCCGCACAGTTTGAACGAGCCGAAGTCCTTGTGCCAGTCGCCATCAGGCGCGAACGGTTCGGACTTGACCCACTCTTGCAGCCGTTTCAGATCGCCGAGCGTGATCTCGCGCTCCTGGACCCGATCGAGCAGATGTTGCCAGAGACCGTGAGGGAGGTCAGAAAACCGTATTTTCGGCAATCGCGTCCTTCCCAAAGACCGCGCGAACAAGATCCTTCCCGGCCTCATTCTTGCGAGCGGGCTCCTCCTCGTCCATGAACCGCTTGTAGGCGGCCTTGAGATTCTCTTTGGCATCGAGCTCGGCGCGGGCGCCACGTTCGGCCAGGGATACCAGAGCGCGGCTCATGGTGAGGTGACGCTGTTTCGCCACGCGGCGCACTGCAGCGGCCAGCGGTGCGGGGATGGTGACGCTTTGGCGCACGCTCTTCGGCTTGAGGGCGCGCGCCGTCTTCGTTCGTGTCGTCATATTCCCATTGTACGCGCCGTCCACCAGTGTGGTGCAGTGTGGGTCAGTAGGACTGCGCGCGGCTACAGGTCCAATCGATCGGCGAACGCTTCGGCGTCGGCGGTGGATACGCGAACCTCCACGGCTCTCTCCGGCGGCGCGGCCAGGCCGTCGAAAGTTTGGAACAGCGCCAGCTTTGCGATGGCGTATCGCTCGGTGGAAGTCAGCGCAAAGCCGTGGGCCGCTTGCCAGGCTGCCAACGCGTCGTCGGCTATCACCACCGCCGCCGGCAGCCATTGCGCGCGGCCCGACGACACGCGAAACTCGAACTCCAGACCGCGGCTCTGCCCGTCGCACCACTGGCGGTGGCCTTCATAGAAGTATTCGTACACGTAGCCGCTGTCGGCTGCGTAGCGCTTCACGCGCCGCGTCGCGGGCACACCATGGAGAGGCGCCGGCTTTTTCGAAAATAGTCCTATTCGCCACATCGGGCTAGGTGTAAATTCCAAACGCGCAGTACCGCGATAGCTATTGACAAGAATACCAACTGGAGTGATTATGTAGATGGAATCACGCCGGTTTGTTGATTTCGACGCCGTCTAGGGAGTCAGCCCTCGCGGGCTGGCGGGAGGTGCCAATAATAGAACCGGACTACGGTGAGGGCGGCCTCATTCGCGGTGCATGAACGGTAGTGCGGGAAGTTCTGAACGGTCGGAACAAGCCGAGCCAGATGGTTTTCGGCGCAGCGCCAGAAGCGCATAATGATGACCGGCATCAGCGATTTCCCAGTTTCATGCTTCGCGCGTGACCGCCCTCATTCCTTTTCTGCGCACTCCGCTGGAACCTCCTCCTTCTCGCGCTATTGTTTTCGAGCGCGTTGCCTGCCGGTTCGCACCTCTTTTACAATGACGCCGGACGGTCGCGGCGCGGTATCATAACAAAACATCTCGTTCGCCACGGGAGCTGCTGGGCCACCGGGGGCGGCGGTGGACTTGCCGCTTGGCTGCGTCTCAAACTTTCCTGGCCCCGGCCATCTCGCAAAAAGGAGGTCCGACGTGCAACTGACCAAACTCGAAAAAAGGCAATTTGAGGAGCGCGGGTTTTCGCGCCGGAGTTTTGGGCGCCTGGCCACTCTGTTGGCAGCCGGGTCCAGCCTTCCGTTCTATAACGAACCGGCGCTGGCGCAGTTCTCCAAAATCGAGAACGCGCCGACGGATGCGGTGATGATCAACGCCAACGAGAATCCTCTCGGCCCTTGCCCGGAAGCCCGCGAGGCGGTAGCCAACATCATCTCGCAAGGCGGCCGTTATTTATACGGCGAAACCGATCGGCTGGCGGCAATTCTCGCCCAACAGGAACAACTGAAGCCGAGCTACGTGCGGATCTACGCCGGATCGAGCGCGCCCCTGCACCAGGCCGTGCTCGCGTTCACCTCGCCAAACAAAGCGTTCGTCACCGCGGATCCTGGTTACGAAGCCGGCGAACGCGCGGCCCATTTCATCGGCGCCAAGGTGGCGCGCGTTCCGCTGACCAAGGACTATGCGCACGACGTGAAGGCCATGGCGGCGGTCGCCGATGCCGGCCTCATCTACGTCTGCAATCCCAATAATCCGACCGGAACGCTGACGCCGAAGGCGGACATCGAGTGGCTGGTCGCGAACAAGCCGAGTGGCGCCGTGGTGATGGTCGATGAAGCGTATACCCACATCGCCGGCGCGCCGTTCAACACGGACCTGGTGGCGGCGGATAAAGACTTGATCGTGCTGCGCACGTTTTCCAAGATCTACGGCATGGCTGGTTTGCGCGCCGGCGCGGCGCTGGCGCGGCCGGACCTGATCGAAAAGCTGGCGGGGTTCAGCGCCGGGATGATGCCGATCACCGGAATGGTGGCGGCCTCGGCCAGCCTCGAATCCAAAACTGTCGTGCCGGAGCGGCGCAAGAAGATCGGCGACGTGCGTTCCGACGTCTTCTCGTTTCTCGCCCAGCACAAGTTCCCATTCGTGCCTTCGGTCTCCAACTGTTTCATGGTCGATGTCGGTCAGCCGGGCTTGGACATCGTCATGGCGATGCGCAAAGAAAAAGTCTACATCGGGCGGGTCTGGCCAAGCTGGCCCACGCACGTGCGCGTGACGGTGGGCACGGCCGAGGAAATGGCGAAATTCAAAGCTGCCTTCCTGAAAGTGATGGCCTGAAACGCCGCGCGCGCCGCGCGTGCGCTTCGTCCGGCTTGCAGAAACATTTCGATACGGCGCGTTTTATACACAACTTTGCCACATGCCGCGCCGGGTAACTGCAACATCCGCTTGCCCAAGAAACTTGTTGAAAAGGACTTCCCGCGCCCAATTCCCGCTAGCGCGGCAGGCGCCGCTCGCGATACAAACAATAAGACCCATCAGGCGGCAAGCGCAGCCATCCTGGCAAATCTCGGGGGAGGTAGCCAGGGCGGTTGCGCGAGCCGCGACAGTCCCTTCCGAGTTGAACTCCCACGTCAGCGCTTGTCGTCGCTAGCGCGACGTTCCAGACGCGGGAGCCTCAGAAA